>CAIYIS010000009.1 GCA_903926385.1 uncultured Bacteroidota bacterium | reverse complement strand
GTTAATTAACTTGTCTAGCGTGTTTTCTTTTTACGTTTGTATTTTTGTGTCTATTGTTTGTTAAAATTAATAATTTTGCAAAGATATGAGCGTGTTTCGCTCGTGCCCTTTATTAGGTGGCGTCCCGCCACCACACATCACTTTTCAAATAAATTAAGAACAATAAACCTCCGTTCAGCTATGTTGGGAGTTTTTTTTAATTCTCTTCGAAACTCATTTTACTCTGCGGCCTCTGTGTTAAAAAGAAAATAATTACCCGCCACTCAATTTGAAATCTGAAATCTGAAATCTGAAATTCCTCCCCCCTTCCCAATATTTTATCTTACTTTTATGAACTCAAAAAAAGGAAATATGAAGAGAAAAATAAATTTGCTGGTGGTAGCTCTATGTATGGCAGGTGCGGTGTTAGCTCAGGGCGGCATGCACCCGATGAGTAAAGTAGAACCCTTTGCCGACTCCACATGGATGGTAAATAATTATTACAAAATAGAGCGGATGATAGCCATGCGTGACGGGGCAAATCTGTTTACCTCTATTTATATTCCCAAAGATTCTATTGCAAAACACCCCATTATGTTAACACGCACGCCTTACTCGTGTGCACCTTACGGAGAAGATAAATTCAGAAATTTCTGGTCGCGCAACACCCGGTATTATTTCAGCGAAAAATACATAGTGGTGATGCAGGATGTAAGAGGAAAATACATGAGCGAAGGCGAGTACGAAGACATAAGACCTTATGTAGAAAATAAGAAATCGAAAAAAGATGTAGACGAAGCAAGCGATACCTATGATGCAATAGACTGGATGGTGAAACACATACCGGGCAACAACGGCAATGTGGGCGTTAGCGGCATTTCGTATCCGGGATTTTATTCTACTATGGCAGCTTTGTGTGGCCACCCTGCATTGAAAGCTGTAGGGCCGCAGGCACCGGTTACCAACTGGTTTATTGGAGATGATGTGCATCACAACGGTGCATTTTTTATGATGGATGATTTTGGTTTTGATTATGTGTTTGGCAAACCTCGCCCTAAGCCTACTTCGGCATTCGACAAAGGTTTCGATTTTAAATCTCAGGATAATTATCAATTCTTTTTGGAGCAAGCCACACTTAAAAACCTTACCAAACGCTTTATGGGCGACTCCCTTAAATTTTGGAACGATGAAATGAATCATCCTAATTATGATGAATTTTGGAAAGCGCATACGGTAACTTATCATCTCAAAAACATAAAGCCCGCAGTGCTTACCACCGGTGGGCTGTATGATGCAGAAGATTGCTGGGGTGCATATCAAACCTACAAAACAATAGAAAAACAAAGCACAGGCACCGTGAATAAATTATGTGTTGGCCCTTGGGCTCACGGTGGGTGGGCCAAAACAGATGGTAACAGTTTGGGCAATGTTAAGTTTGGAACAGATGTTTCCGACTTTTATTATCGCAATGTGGAGATTCCGTTTTTTAATTATTATTTAAAAGGAGAAGGCAATAAAGATAATGTGCCCGAAGCCACCGTATTTATTTCGGGCGAAAACACCTGGAATCAGTTTGCCGAATGGCCTCCTAAAAAAGCAGAAACAAAATTAATTTATCTGAACGAAAAAGGAAAACTGAGCAACAGCAAACCAACAGCAGTAAATAGTTTTTCGGAATACATCAGCGACCCTGCCAAACCGGTGCCGTATACTGAAGATGTACACCTGCATCGCACACGCGAATACATGACCGATGACCAGCGGTTTGCGGGCAGAAGGCCGGATGTGCTCGAATTTAAAACAGATACATTGACAGAAGACCTAACGCTTACAGGCCCTGTTATTGCCGATTTGATGGTGGCGCTATCTACCACCGATGCCGATTTTATTGTAAAAGTAATTGATGTATTCCCTGACAATTTCAAGTACGGCAAGGATGATAAATATCCGATGGGCGGCTACGAGATGCTGGTAAGAGGTGATGTGATGAGAGGTAAATTCAGAAATAGTTTTGAAAAGCCGGAGGCATTTGTGCCCAACAAAATTACAGAAGTGAAATTTGAAATGCCCGATGTGGCGCATACTTTTAAGAAAGGACACCGCATGATGGTACAGATTCAAAGCACCTGGTTTCCGCTCGTGGATAGGAATCCACAGCAGTTTATCGACATTTACCACTGCGATGAAAAGGACTTTATTAAGTCTAACATTCGTATTTTTCATGATGCAACTAATGCTTCATCCATTCAAATTTCGGTGCTGAAAAAATAAGGGTTTTATTTATCGCATATTACTACTTGTTTATCTCAATTGACCCCAATTTTGATTTTGAATATTGTTTAATCGGTATTAAATCTCTTCATTTGTACCGTAAAAATAAAAACAGCACTATATGCACAGTTATCAAGAGAAAAACGAGAAGGGTAGAAAGTTTATGTACATCATGACAATCATGTTTATTTTAGGTTCGGTACTATTTTTAATGTACAACGTAGTTAAATAATCAACATAAATAAACACCAGTAC
Source organism: uncultured Bacteroidota bacterium (assembly GCA_903926385.1). Taxonomy (GTDB): domain Bacteria; phylum Bacteroidota; class Bacteroidia; order 2-12-FULL-35-15; family 2-12-FULL-35-15; genus 2-12-FULL-35-15. The sequence continues at coordinate 115,960 of CAIYIS010000009.1, read as the reverse complement.
TTTTAGCACACCAATACAATTATTAATACTGAGTTTACTTAACGTTTGTAAACTCTTTCCATAATCTACATCACCATTCGCTGCCGCAACACTCAGTCGGCAATACTTACTATCCCCTCCCCCACCAGGCGGATAAAATATATTTATCACTCAATTAAAAAAATCAAGATATATTTGAACACTTATAATCGTTTCTGAATTTATACTGATGAGTAAAATACGACACTACGAAAATTTGCATATACCGCTATGGCTCATGAAAGACACCTGCTGGATGCTTCAGTGGAGGGTTTTGGGCATTACCATGATTGTTCCAACCATTACCGTAGCCATCATCATTACCTACAAAACATGGAGAGAACGCGATGATGAATTTTGGATAAATCTGGCAATTTGTTTCTGGATTTCGGCCAACTCCTACTGGATGATATGCGAGTTTTTTAAACACGAAGAAATAAAAAACTTTGCAGGTATTCCTTTTTCGTTAGGAATAATGTGTGTGGTTGTGTTTTATGCCAAACGATTGTTTGGCAAAACAAAGAAGAATATTACCGACTAAAGACTACGTTTAAGAGCAATCATTTTTAATGCTGTTACAGCTGCCTCTGTGCCTTTGTTACCGTGTTTTCCTCCGGCTCTTTCTTGTGCTTGCAGCAATGTGTCGGTAGTTAGTACACCAAATATTACAGGTTTGTTGAATTGTAAATTAACATTGGTAATTCCATTGGCCACAGCATTGCATATAAAATCGAAATGACGCGTTTCGCCCTGAATAACACAACCCAGACAAATAACAGCATCGTAGGAGCTATCCATACACATCATCTGAGCACCTAATGTGAGCTCATAACTTCCGGGAACATATTTCTCAATAATATTTACGCTTGCTACATTGTTTTCGAGCAAAGTTTGAACAGCACCTTTTCGAAGGGCATCGGTTATTTCTATGTTCCATTCCGAAACAAGTATACCTATTTTCATTCCTGTTCCGTCAGGAATAGCACTACCTTCAAATTTGGATAAGTTTTTATCTGCTGATGACATTTGTAGAAATTATAAATGATGAATAAAAAATTGTAAACGGTTTGATAAGTAAAAATTAATTAGCAGAAACAACAAAGGTGACTTTTTTCAAAATCACCTTTGTAAAATCAACAATAGTTTGAATTATAAATTGCCTAATGTTTTAGCACGAGCAATGTATTTTTCCATATCTCTTCCTTCAGAAGTTTCAGGGAATTCGTTTTTGATACGCTCGTATAATTTAACAGCATCAGCATAATTTCCTTTCTCTTCGTTAGCCATAGCTGCTTTTTTCAAACACATCGGAGTATCAAAATTGTTACTCTTTTGCTCAGCTGCCTTTAAATAATAAGTAATTGCTTCGTCAGTTTTGCCAAGTTCCATGTTAGCATCACCGATAGCTGCTGTAGCCAATGGGCCAACAATAACATCATTACCATCAAATTTTTTCAAGTGCTCAATAGCATCTTCAAATTTTCCGGTTTTTAAATAACACAATCCTAAATAATACTCAGCTAAATTACCTGACGGAGTTACACTATAATCATCTGCAATTTGCAAAAAGCCAGATGCAGTGCCATCTCCATTGATTGCTTTTTTAATCGAATCTTTTTCGAAATATTGTTCTGCTTTAAACATTTCGGTGCGGGCTTTGGTTTCTTCGCCAGCCACATACCAGTATTTGTAAGCATAATATCCACCTACTACAACGATAATAACACCTAATATAGTAAGTAGGTTTTTCTTGTTCTGTTCAATAAAAAGTTCTGTTTTCGAAAACGCTTCTCCAACATCAACAATTGTTTCTTCTTCTGATTTTTTTGCCATTTTTTGGTTTAATTCTAAATTAACGGATTGCAAAAATATGTTTTTTTTGCATATACCATAATTTAATTTGCAATTATGAACCCCAATCCTGTTTTTTTAGGTATTTTTACTCGCTTTAAAAAAGCCTCTGTATATGACAAAAACCTTTATTAACAGGCTTTTTAATGCTAAAAAGTGTTACCGGAATTAAAAATGCATCTAAAAAAAATATCTTTAATTAATTTTAAAAACTATCCGGAGGCGGTATTGGAGTTCAGTCATCACCTGAATTGCCTGACAGGCAACAATGGCGAGGGGAAAACCAATATTCTGGATGCAATTCATTACCTTTCCTTCTGCAAAAGCTTCTTTAATCCCATCGACAGTCAAAATATACTGCACGATGCTCCTTTTTTCTTAGTTCAGGGTTTTTTTGACAATAATAATGAAGAAGACGAAGTGTATTGCGGATTGAAACGAAATCAAAAAAAACACTTTAAACGAAATAAAAAGGAATATACCCGGTTAGCCGAACACATTGGGCTGTATCCATTAGTTATGGTTTCTCCGGCCGATTCGGAACTTATTACAGACGGCAGCGAAAGCAGAAGAAAATTTATTGATAGTGTCATTGCCCAGTTCGACCGCGATTATCTCGAAAATCTAATTGCATATAATAAAGTGTTATCGCATCGAAATGCATTACTCAAACAAATTGCCGATAGCGGTAAGTTTGAAAAAGCTTCGCTCGAAATTTGGGATATGCAATTAACAGATTACGGAAGGAGAATTTATGAAAAGCGCAATAGTTTTATCAATAGTTTCATTCCAATTTTTCAAAAGTACTACGAACTGATTTCGGGAGGAAGAGAAAAAGTAGGCATTGAGTACACTTCTCATTTAAACAATAACGATTTTGAACAGGTGCTCGAAAACGCTTTGAATCGCGACCGTATACTTCAATACACTACCGTGGGTATTCATAAAGATGATTTGGAATTTACCATCGATACCTTTCCTTTAAAAAAATATGCATCGCAAGGACAACAAAAGTCGTTTCTGATTGCACTCAAACTTGCACAATTCGATTTCATTAAAAACATAAAACAGGTTACACCTATTCTTCTGCTGGATGATATTTATGATAAACTGGATGATTTAAGGGTAAAGCAACTCATGGACATTGTGAGCAGCGATAATTTCGGTCAACTGTTTATTACCGATACGCATCCAACACGCCTCGCTGACTTGTTTAAGCAGGGTTCAGCCGATTTCAAAGTTTTTAAAATAACACAAGGACATGTTACAGATGTTACCTTGCCGATACAACAACCAACCATTACTAACTAATAATAAATTGAGCAAACACAACGAACATAGCATAAAGGAAGCAATTGAGAATTTATTGAAAGTGTATAAACTGAATGATAAACTTTCGGAAAAAAAACTTATTGCTTCTTGGGAATCTTTAATGGGAGCAATGATTGCGAAGCACACCCAAGACATCGTAATCAGAAATAAACAACTGATTGTAACACTAGATTCGTCTGCTTTGCGCAATGAACTTGCACTTGCCAAAACCAAGATTATAAAAATACTGAACGACCATGCTGGTTCGCAAGTAATAACTGATGTGGTATTGCGCTAAATAAATATTAGAATTGTAAATTAAAATTTAAAACAGAATTATGAATAAACTAAAAACATCACTGATTGCTGCATTAACTGTCTTTTCAGCCACAGCATCACTTGCGCAAACGGATTCGGCAATGATTAAGAAAATATATGCAGAAGCCTTAACGAATGGAAAAAGTTATTCCAATCTTGAATATTTGTGCAATACCATCGGGCCGCGGTTAAGTGGTTCTCCTCAGGCTCAGCAGGCAGTGGAGTGGGTTTTCAAAGTAATGAAGGAAGCCGGTGCAGATACTGTATTCCTTCAGGAATGTATGGTGCCTCATTGGGTGAGAGGAGCCAAAGAGGTTGGTAAAGCTATTGGTTCAGGGCCTTCAGATGTTCGCGAACTTCCCATATGTGCATTAGGTGGTTCTGTTCCTACTCCAGAAGAAGGTATCACAGCCAATATTGTGGAGGTAATCGGCATTAAAGGTCTGGCTGCACTTGGCAAAGAAAAAATAAAAGGAAAAATCGTTTTCTATAATGAACCAATGGATCCTTCTTTTATCGAAACATTTAATGCTTATGGTAAAGCTGTTCAGCAGCGCTGGGCCGGAGCTATGGAAGCTTCAAAAATGGGAGCACTTGCTGTAGTGGTTCGTTCGTGTACATTAACTCAGGATGATTATCCTCATACAGGAGTGATGGGTTATGTTGATTCTATTTCTAAAATTCCCGGCTGTTGCATAAGTACCAATGGTGCGAACTGGTTAAGCAGTCAATTGAAGAAAAATAAAGACCTTAAATTTTTCCTGAAAATGAGTTGCAACACATTACCGGATGCAAAATCATATAATGTAGTAGGTGAAATTCGTGGCACAGAAAGACCAAAAGAATATGTTGTAGTTGGCGGACATCTTGATTCGTGGGACTTGGGTACCGGTGCGCATGACGATGGAGCGGGCATTGTACAGTCCATCGAAGTGCTTCGTATCTATAAAGCTTTAGGTATAAAACCAAAATGCACAATACGTGCAGTAGCTTTTATGAACGAAGAAAATGGAGGAAGAGGCGGAAAGAAATATGCCGAACTTGCGAAGAAGAATAATGAAAAACATATTGCAGCCATCGAATCGGATGCCGGAGGATTTACTCCACGTGGTTTCAGCAGCGATGTTACTCCTGCCGTAAAAACTAAAATTAAAAGCTGGAGACCGTTGTTCGAGCCCTATGGAGTGTATGAATTCGACCGTGACGGAAGTGGCTCTGATATCAATCCGTTGAAAGAGCAAAATGTTCCCTGTTTGGAATTGAGACCGGATTCACAAAGATATTTTGTACATCATCATACAGCCATAGACAAATTTGAATATGTAAACAAACGCGAACTCGAGTTGGGAGATGCTGCTTTAGGAGCGTTGATTTGGATGATTACGCAACATGGTTTGCAGTAGATAATATACTAATCTGCATCCGCACTATTCGGTTTGCACAATACTTAACAAGTGAAAGAAGAAAACGATTTTAAAATGATTGCCAAAACTATTTTTGGTTTGGAAGAAATACTAGCTCAGGAACTGCAACGACTTGGAGCCAAAGATGTGGAAGAACACAATCGCGCTGTTAGTTTTTCGGGTGACAAAGGATTTATGTATAAAGCTAATTTGTCGCTTCGAACTGCATTGAGGATTTTAGTCCCCTTTCATACATTCACAGTTACTGATGAAAAATCTTTTTACGAAGGCATGCAATCCATTAACTGGGAAGATTACATGGATGTTGGCGATACACTTGCCATCGACACAGTGTTAAGTTCCGATTTGTTCACCCACTCTCAGTATCTTTCACAGAAAGCAAAAGACGCAATCGTGGATCAGTTCAGAGCGAAACATGGTGAGCGCCCTTCGGTAGATCTTGATAAGCCTACGCTTCGTATAAATCTGCATGTATATAATGATACTTGTACTGTAGCTCTCGACAGTTCGGGCGAATCGCTGCACAAACGCGGTTACCGCGACAAAACCAATCTGGCTCCCATCAACGAGGTGCTCGCTGCCGGGCTGGTGTTATTAACCGGATGGGACAAACGAACTAATTTTATTGACCCGATGTGTGGCTCAGGCACCATTCTTATCGAAGCTGCATTGATTGCAAATAATATTCCTCCCGGATACTTCCGTGAAGACTATGGATTCGAGCGATGGAAAAAATATTTACCATTTGATGAAGAATTATGGAACCTTATTTTCGATTCTGCTGTAAATAAAATTACCGACCACAAGCAGGTTATTCTAGGAGGAGAAATTTCGCCTAATGTGGCCAAGAAGGCAAAAGAAAATATCAAACTAGCGAAAGTTGATGATGTGGTATCTGTTAAGATTTGCGACATGAAAGATTTTGAAGTTCCTCCCGGAAGAGGCGTTGTGGTTATCAATCCGCCTTATGGCGAACGAATGGATAAAGATAATATTGGTGAGTTGTACAAAATGATGGGAGATACGTTTAAGAAAAATTTCTCGGGTTACGATTGCTGGATATTGAGTTCAAATATGGATGCGTTCAAAAATGTCGGTTTGCGTCCTTCTCGTAAAATAGCATTGTTTAATGGGCCTCTCGAATGTCGTTTTATGAAATTCGAAATGTACCAGGGAACAAAGAAAACACACAAACTGGAAGAGGGATATCAGAAAAAGAAAAGGCAAGATTGATTTATTATCTATCATTAAATTGAATCCAATCTTATTTATAATAGAATGAAAAAAATAGCTGTATTCACATCAGGAGGCGACTCACCGGGCATGAATGCCTGCTTGAGAGCAGTAGTCCGCACTGCAGTTTACCACAAACTGGAAATAGCTGGCATTATGCATGGCTATGACGGCATGATTAAAAACGAGTTCATTACCATGAATTCGAAATCGGTGGCCAACATTATTCACCGTGGCGGAACCATACTCAAAACAGCGCGAAGCAAAGATTTTCTTACCATTGAAGGACGACAAACAGCGTTGACAAATTTAAAAAACCATCATATAGATGGTCTTGTAGCAATTGGTGGTGACGGTACTTTTAAAGGAGCCCTCGAGTTCAGTAAAATATCTGACATTCCATTAGTAGGTTGTCCGGGCACTATCGACAACGATTTGGTGGGAACCGACTTTACCATTGGTTACGATACAGCCATCAATACGGTGGTGGAAGCTGTGGATAAAATAAGAGACACAGCCGAAAGTCATGACCGTTTATTCTTTGTGGAAGTAATGGGGCGCGATGCAGGACTTATAGCGTTGCGTGCAGGTATAGGAGTGGGTGCAGAGAGCATCATTATTCCAGAAACTAAAACTGATGTGGAAGATTTGATTCACCGACTTGCTAATGGGAGGAAAAGTAAATCATCAAAGATTATTATTGTAGCCGAAGGTGATGAAGCGGGAGGTGCTTTTACCATTGCAGAAAAAGTAAAAGCTCGTCTTCCCGAATACGATACACGTGTCACCATTCTCGGACACATTCAGCGCGGGGGTAATCCTTCAGCTATGGATCGCGTAAACAGTAGCAGAATTGGCTTCTCTGCTGTGGAGGCTCTGTTACAAGGCAAAACCAATGTTATGATAGGAATTGTGGACAAAAACATTGTATACACCCCTTTTCAGAATGCAGTTAAACATATTCAGGAACTCAATCCCGACCTGATGCGTATGGTAAATATTCTCTCGCTATAAGAGTACTCCATTTCTGCCCTGACATGACAGTAACCGCTTCGAAAACCACAACAGAACAACTGCTCCGCAAATATGCTTTTCCGATTACACTATTGGTAGTGTTTACACTCGTGGGACTGGTGGTGGCATTGCTCCGCTCCAAGTTTATATACCTTTTTCTTTTCATTTCGCTTGGTTCCGCATCCGCTATTGGAGAGTGGGTAACATTGCAGTTTCCGAAATACAAACAAATTTTCAGACGCACCATTCAAGCAGCTGTTGGAGGCGGACTTTTTATAGGACTTTCACTTTTCCATAATGTGAACTTTCAGTTTTCAGAACTTTTTTTCGATTTATATGCAGGCGTCATAACAGGTGCTTTCATTCAGTTTGCCTTTGCCCGTTTATTCCTACCTTTCATCATGGGCAATGCTTTTTGTTCCCGAGCCTGCTGGAGTGGGGCTGTATTCGAACTTGTTCAACCACTAAATCCAAAAGTTAAAACACCTCGCTACCGAAACGAATGGATAGCTTTTACCTATATATCCACACTCATCATTATTAGTAGCGTGGCTTCGTATTACTATAATCCCGCCATTTTTGAAACATCCAAACGGTGGTGGATACTTGGTGAAAACCTATTGATATTGGGCATCGGAGTGTTTTTGTCGTGCTACTGGGGAAGAAGAACGTACTGCCGCACTTTTTGTCCGTTTATCTCTGTATCAGGACTTTTTTCGAGGTTTTCGATTTTTAAGATTACACCTATAGATGCTCAGTCGTGCAACAGCTGCGGTAAATGTAACCGTCATTGCCCAATGCTGGTGGATGTTAGGGCCGCTGTGGAACAAAACCAACGCATCAGCCATAAATCCTGTATCCTTTGCGAACACTGTGTAGATGCCTGCCCATACCATTGTATCGAGTTAGCCCCTAAGTTTCCATGGCAAAAAAACGGAAATACTGCCAACCAATAAGAAATTTATACTTCAACCTTTCGCCAACTAAGTCAAGTTGAGAAATTTTTGCAAACAATTTTACAATCAATATCATCAACGCTATACGCTATGTTGTAATCAAAAAAACATATATTTGTAAAAATTAAAAGAACTGAAATGAAACAGATATTATTTGCAAGTACGATTATTGGTTTTGCGGTGCTAACTTCGTGCGGAGGGGGAAAAAATGAAAGAGCGGAGAATAAAAAAACATTTTCGGCAGAGGAAATAAAAGCGGAATCGGGAAGGGCGAATAAGTTTTTTGATAGTGTGTTTGATGCCGATGTGGCTCGCGACCCAAACAGACAGTCGTATTTGGGAATAAAAACGGATTATGATAAATGGACTGACATAAGCGATGCTCATGCCCAAAAGGAACTGGAATATGCCAAAGCCGATTTGGAGGCTTTGCACAAAAGATTTAAGACAGAGGCGCTGGATGCTCAGGCTAAAATATCGTATCGATTATTCGAAAAACAATATCAGCAGTATGTTGATAATTTTAAATGGAGATTTCATAATTACCCCGTAAATCAAATGGAAGGAACGCATTCGGCTATTCCTGCATTTTTGATTAATATACATACGGTAGGTAATAAAAAAGAAGCGGAAGCCTACATAGCCCGATTGACAGGCATTGGCCCGCTGTTCGATCAGTTGATTGAGAATCTGAAAATAAGGGAAGGGAAAAATATTATTCCTCCAAAGTTTGTTTTCCCTTATGTAATGAGCGATTGCAAGAATCTTATTTCGGGAGAGCCCTTCGAAAAAGGCAAACCTGATAATGCATTGCTCGAAGATATTACCAAAAAAGTAAATGCACTGAAAGATGCGGATGATGCTACAAAAAAAGAGTTGATAACAAGAGCAAGAGAGGCAATGATAACTTCGGTGAAACCGGCTTACGAAAAACTGATGGCATATTGGGCAGAGTTGGAGAAAAAAGCAACCACCGATGATGGTGCCTGGAAACTTCCCGAAGGGAATGCATTTTATGATGATGCACTTAAACTTACTACGACCACAAATATGACTGCCGACCAAATTCACGAACTGGGGCTGAAAGAGGTAGAACGCATACATAATGAAATGAGAGAAATTATGAAAAAGGTGCATTTTAAAAATGACAATTTGAATGATTTTTTTGATTTTATGCGCACGGACAAACAGTTTTATTATCCAAATACCAAGGAAGGAAAAGAAGCTTACCGTGTGAAAGCTGTGAAGATTATTGATGATATGAAAAAAGAGTTGGGTAAACTTTTTGTAACACTTCCGAAAGCAGATATAGTGGTGAAAGCAGTGGAACCTTTTCGCGAAAAGAGTGCGGGAGGTGCATTTTACGAAGAGCCTGCATTGGATGGTTCGCGCCCCGGTAGATATTATATTAATTTGTACGACATGACTACACAGGCCAATTATCAGATGGAAGCATTGGCTTATCACGAAGGAATACCGGGGCATCACATGCAGATAGCCATAGCACAGGAATTAAAAGATTTTCCTAAGTTCCGTAAGAATGGCGGAAACACAGCTTATGTAGAGGGCTGGGCATTGTATTCGGAACTTGTGCCAAAAGAAATAGGGTTTTATCAAGACCCGTATTCTGATTTTGGCCGATTGGCAATGGAACTTTTCCGTGCGGCTCGATTAGTTGTGGATACAGGTATTCACCGAAAAAAATGGACACGTGAAATGGCATTAAAATATTTTAAAGACAATACTCCCGATCCTGAAGGTGATAACCTGAAAGAAATAGAACGCTACATTGTTTGGCCATCGCAGGCTACGGGTTATAAAATAGGAATGAATAAAATACTTGAGCTTCGTGAAATGGCGAAAAAGAAACTCGGAAACAAATTCGACATTCGCGAATACCATGATTTGATACTAACCTCCGGCCCATTGCCAATGGACATTATGGAAGAAATGGTGAATGACTGGGTGACGAAGAAATTATAAGTAAAAATAGAACCAATATGATTATGAACTAATAAACTAAATACAATGGCTAAGAAAGAAAAAACAAAATCAATACTCAACAAAACTTCGATAGATTTTTTGGAAAGTTATCTGAACAATGCTTCACCAACCGGGTTTGAAAGCGAAGGACAAAAACTTTGGCTGAATTATATAAAGCCTTATGTTGATCAATCGTTTATTGACAACTACGGAACAGCTGTGGCAGTAATTAATCCGCAGGCTGAGTTTAAAGTAGTAATAGAAGCACATGCAGATGAAATATCTTGGTTTGTACATTATATCACCAAAGATGGTTTTATCTATGTTTGCCGCAACGGGGGCAGCGATCACATGATCGCACCATCAAAACGTGTAAACATTCATACTGATAAAGGGATAGTGAAAGCTGTGTTTGGATGGCCTGCTATTCATGTTCGCGAAGCAGGAAAAGAAGAACCTGCATCGTTAAAAAACATTTTTCTTGATTGCGGATGTAGCAGTAAAAAAGAAGTGGAAGCACTGGGTGTGCATGTTGGATGCGTGATTACCTACGAAGATAAATTTATGATATTAAATGATAAATATTTTGTAGGACGTGCGCTAGACAACCGAATGGGTGGCTTTATGATTGCAGAAGTAGCTCGTTTGCTCAAAGAATCGAAAACTAAATTACCATTTGGATTGTACATTACTAATTCCGTTCAGGAAGAAGTGGGATTAAGAGGAGCAGAAATGATAACACAAACCATAAAGCCAAATGTAGTTATTTGTACAGATGTAACACATTGCACACAATCACCTATGATGAACAAAATAACTTCGGGTGACATTGCCTCAGGTTCGGGACCAGTGTTAACTTATGGTCCGGCAGTACAAAATAATCTTTTGAAATTAATTATTTCTGCAGCACAGAAAAAGAAAATTCCGTTTCAGCGAGCCGCTGTATCGCGAGCCACAGGGACAGATACGGATGCATTTGCATATTCAACAGGTGGAGTTCCGTCAGCTTTAATATCCCTGCCATTACGCTATATGCATACTACGGTGGAATCGGTTCATAAAGGAGACGTTGAGAATGTAATTAAATTGATTTTCGAATCGCTGAAGACAGTTAAAAATAATCACGATTTTAAATATTTTAAAAATAATTAAAACCAGCCTGTAACTGAGAAGAGGCTGTGAAGAGGAAAGCGACACAAAAATTTAACGTTGTGTCGCTTTTCTTTTTTTATAAAAACAAACTGAACAAAGGAATAAATTATTATTTTGGTGAAAAATTAATTAACGTGCAATGGCCATTTTAGGTTCTATATTAAAACGAACATTTGAAATACGCGACCGAATTCCTAAAAGACGCAAGGTAAACGGGTATAAACAGCAGGTAAAAGTTCTTCGAAAACTGCTTACAAAAGCTGAATTCACGGCATTTGGTGAACATTACAATTTCTCGAAAATACTAAATGAAAAAGATGTGGTGGCTGCATTTCAGAGCACAGTAAGCACACATGATTATAATGCCATGTTTAAGAAATGGTGGTACCGATTACTGCACGGAGAATCGTTTGTTTGCTGGCCAGGAAAGGTAAAATATTTCGCACTTAGTTCGGGTACATCTGAAGCATCGAGTAAACATATTCCTGTTACAACTGACATGTTGAGAGCGATTAAGAAATCAAACATCCGTCAGATAATGCGTCAAGGACATTTTGATTTACCAAAAGAACATTTTGAAAAAGGAGTGTTGATGCTGGGAGGCAGCTCGCATTTAAATTACAATGGGACGTATTTTGAAGGAGATTTGAGCGGGATTCAAGTGAAAAACATTCCGTTTTATTTTCAGCATTTTTATAAACCGGGCAAGAGAATTTCTAAAGAACGTGATTGGGATACCAAACTGGAGGAGATTGTAAAAAGTGCCAAAGACTGGGATATCGGCATTATTGTTGGAGTTCCGGCTTGGGTGCAAATATTGTTTGAAAAAATAATTGCAGAATACAAAGTAAATAATATTCATGAAATATGGCCCAACCTTGCACTGTATGTTCATGGAGGAGTTTCTATCGCTCCATATAAAAAGGGGTTTGATCTGTTGCTTGGGAAACCAATTTTATTTTTTGACACTTATCTTGCCTCTGAAGGATTCATCGCATATCAGGACAGAATAGATGCAAATGCCTGCAGAATGATACTTAACAACGGAATATTTTTTGAATTTGTTCCTTTCACTGAAAAGAATTTTAACTCAGAAGGAACCATTGTGGATAAGCCTGAAACGTTACACATTGGAGAAGTTCAAGAAGGAGTTGAATATGCTTTACTCCTATCCACTTGTGCCGGAGCATGGCGTTATTTAATTGGAGATGTAATAAAATTTACAAACACTGAGTTACATGAAATAATTATAACAGGTAGAACAAAACAATTTTTGAGTCTATGTGGAGAGCACCTATCTCAAGACAATATGAATAGGGCTATGGAACTGGTGTCGGAAGAGCTTAATATAAACATTAAAGAATTTACTGTGGCAGGGGTCAATTACGAAACACTCTTTGCTCATCACTGGTACATAGGCACTGACGACATTGTAGATGCTAATTTATTAAGAACACGTATAGATGAAATATTAAAAAACTTAAACGATGATTACCGAGTGGAAAGAAGTGCAGCGTTGAAAGAAGTAATTATAGAGGTGTTTCCATCGCATGTGTTCTATGATTATATGCATAAGATAGGAAAATTCGGAGCCGCTTTTAAATTCCCAAGGGTAATAAAAAGCAAACAACTGAACGATTGGCAAACTTATTTAAAAGAAATCGAAAAAAAATAAATTTATTATGTTTAGCCTAATATACCAAGGTATTATAATTATTTTGCTTCTGACTTTTTCTTTTGGTCCGTCATTTTTTTCGTTAATAAATACGGGAATAAAATACGGATATAAGCCAGGGTCGTTGCTTGCGATAGGTATAGTTTCAAGTGATTTTTTTCTTTGTATTCTTATCTGTTTGCTTGTTCATTTTGGCGCTATCAACTTATTACATTCTGAAAAAGCACAAACATTTTCTGCAATAATTGGAGGAATCATTCTAATTGTGTTCGGAGCGTTTTACTTTAAAAAACATGTTTCAAAAGCCGAAACAACGATTGATCTCGATTATCAGGCACCTCATCCGATGCTGATGATTATGAAAGGATTTGTTCTCAATTTGTTTAACCCAACCGTTTGGTTTCTTTGGTTAGGAAACGTAACAGCAGTGAGTAAATCGTTGGATTATTCTTTTATAAAGATGTTCATTTTCTTTTCAATCGTACTTGGAGCAGTATTGTGTGTTGAACTATCCAAAGTATATTTGGCAGGGAAAATAAAAGTATACTTAACGGACAGGTTGATGACCTTCATTAATTACATTACAGGGTCCATTCTTGTAATCTTTGGTTTTGTACTTATTTACAATCATTATTTCGCAAAGTAGATTTAAAAGCAAAGGGGATAAAAACCTAATATTTTTATCCCCTTTGCTTTTGTAGAATAATAAATTATTCCTCTACTAAGACCATTTTAAAAGGCACGTTGATTATTGCTTGGTAATCTTCACCAGCTTCCAACATATCTTCATCATCCTCTTCGTAATACCAATTGATGGTTACAGCGCTTCCTCCTTTATTGATTGCTTCTAACTTTTTAAAAACATCTAAAATGCATTTTGATGAGCTAGTGTTAAAATACTCCAACTGTATATTAACACTGGTTACTGACTGTGGTTTTCCTGAATATTTTTCTAGCCAATCCACCAAGGGCTTATAAAACTCAATTGAGTTTTCGGGGATTGAACGTCCTTTAATTTCTAAAAAACCTTTTGCTGTATCGAACGTAATAGTAGGGGTTTTTGGTGTTCCTTCGATTGATATTTTTTCCATGACTTTATTTTGTGTGTTATTGTGATATTTTAATGTTTAAGCTAAAAAACGAATAATTTTCATCAACTGGTGCGAAATCGAAATTTAATTTCTGACCTGTTTTTCGTGCAATGTCAATCATACCGAGACCTCCACCGCCTTTCAATGACATCTCTCCATTATTCAAAACAAATTTGTAATATTCTTTCAATTCTTCTTTGGTAAGAATATTAATGTCATCAAGTCGTTTTTTTAAACCCTCGATATTTGAATTTTTGATATAATTTCCAGTAATAATATTGTAAGAGTTATCAATTTTGCCAATCATAAAAATGGCAGAACGAATTTTTTCATTTTGATCTTGCGCCACTTCATCCAAGTGATGGTAGAGGTTCTGAAGACATTCTACCAAGACATTATAAACCTTCTTCTTAATTTTGGGTTCTTCTTGGAGGGTATCCAATTTCGATTCCATAATCTGAAGAACTGAAGTCAATAATTCAGAGGTAATATCTCCTTTAAAAGAAAGCATAATATTATTACGCTCCATTTTATCGTAAAATTCATAAATGTTTAACATTCTAAACGCTTTTTAGGTCCTTCAAATTTTATTTCCTTGAATTGGATTGAGCAAATATATAAATAAGTTTTATTCAATAATCAGTTAACTGATAATTTTTACAAATTATTTGTTAAATATTAATTCATATTAAAAGCAAAAGTATTTCCATTTATAGTAATAGTTGCCTTACTGTCACATGTTCCATTACCATAATCAATAGTACGAACCGTTGAACCTTCTGGTGTAATATCCAAAGTTCCTGATTCCATGTAAGGACAAGCCATACGTTTAATAATTGGTGAATTAATCTTTACGGTATAATTTTTCCCATTTCGATCCTTTCCGGTTGAATTACCAGAAGTTGAGAAAACATCATCCAATGTATTTAAAGGTGTAGTATACCCTTCAGTTTGAGTCATGGCACGACTAGAACTCCAATACAAAGTATAACTTGGCCCTGAACACTTACCATTGATAACAGTATTGCTGAAGGAAGTTAAATTATGGGTTAATATCATGCTATCAACAGAATACCTATAAAATTCACCATTAGTACTATTAGCAACGTAATAATCAAGCAGTTTCACTATTGCTTTTGCTCCTGAAGAATGCCAATGATCATTGAATCTTACGACAATTTGCCCCTTTCGAACTTTATGATCAATCGAGTCTTCAATTCCAATAGTTCCATAATCAATTGTCATAGTAATCGGGAAACCCAAGGTAGTATCACTTAATGAAACAGAAGGACCTGAAGTACGATTACTTTTCACACCTTGTTCTGTTATTGCAATACTATTTATTATGGGTAAACTTTTGTTAAACTCTCCCTCACAAATGGCGTTGTCTAATGAAGACTGGGTTTCAGTATCTGGTGTTTCCTTTTTACAGGACTCAATAAACAAACAAGAAAACCCAATACTTATGATAGAAAGAGAAACAAGAAATCTTTTCATTTAGACAAATTATAGCTGTTATTTTTAGTAATTAAATGGCAAATTTAGTAAAAATAATTTTATAAACAATTAATGAATTCAAATTCTAATTCCTAAAATTAGGATGTCATCCACTTGATCGATATCTCCTCTCCAATCGTTAAAAGTTTGTTCAAGTATTATCGCTTGATCCTTCATCGTTTTGTCCTGTATCGAAATCAGAATTTCATGAAATTTTTTTGCCATAAATTTTTTCCCTTTTACTCCACCAAACTGATCTGTATAACCATCTGAAGTTAAGTAAATGGTGTCTCCTTTCGACATTTTTAGGGCATGACAAATAAATTGTTTTTTATCTCCAAATTGCATTCCTCCAATTGGAAATTTATTTCCTTCGATCTTTTTAAGTTCACTTTCATTAATGATAAGTAATGGGCGAAACGCACCCGCAAATTGCAATTCGTTTTTATTGTTGTCGATTGTGCAAATAGCCACATCCATCCCATCACTCGTTTCAACAACGTTTTTTCCTTGTCTTAATGCAGATTGGACTCCTTGGTTCAAAGCAGATAGAATTTCATCAGGTTTTGTAGTTCCATTCTCATTTACTATTTGATTTAACAAATTATGCCCTATCATACTCATGAAAGCTCCAGGAACGCCATGTCCAGTACAATCTACCACAGCAACAATCTTTTTTTTATCTTTCACTCCAAACCAATAGAAATCTCCGCTTACGATATCTTTTGGTTTATAAAAAACAAAAGAGTCCGGAAAATTTTTGTAAATCTGCTCCAAGGGGGGGAGTGTAGCTAATTGAATTCGTTTCGCATATTCGATGGAACTCGTAATGTCTTTGTTTTTTTGTGCAAGTTCCAAAGTTCTTTCTTCTACCTTTTCTTCTAGAATTCTATTTTCCCTTAAAATAATACGAGTTCTGAATTTAAAGACTCCCCAAAAGACGGCAATAGTCAATAACACGCAAATTGAATAAAACCATTTCGTTTGCCAGAAGGGAGGAATTATATGAATGATTATTGAAGCCCCCTTTTCCTCCCAAAGACCTTCAGAATTTGAAGCTACCACTTTAAAAGTATACGTACCACCCTTCAACTGAGTATAACTTGCCGTACGCTGGGTAGTCGGATGTGACCAATCTTCATCAACTCCCTCAAGTTTATACTTAAATTTTACCTTACCGGACAATTGGTAATCCAAAGCGACAAAGTCAAAAGAAAAGAAATTGTCCTTCCAAGAAAGTTCCAGTTTTTTTTTATCATAAATCATAGAATCTAAGGGCACCTCTTTACCTGAACGTTTGAACGATGTGAGATGAACTGGAGGGGGAATCAGATTATTATTCGTTTCATTTGGGTTGAAGACATCGAGGCCGTTTTCTCCGCCCATATACAATTCGCCTGATTTACTTTTAAAGTATGCTCCCTGATTATATTCAACACCTTGGAGTCCGTTGCTTAGATTATAATTAGTGAATGCCGTTCCAGTTTCATTTTCGACATAGGGATTAAATTTTGAAATGCCATTATTAGTACTCATCCACAAATTTCCTCGCTTATCAATAAGTATAGAGTATATCACATCATTTGGCAAACCGTCCTTCTCAAAATACAAATCAAAACCTCCTGTTAGCGGATTAAATTTGTCTAAACCACAATTGGTACCAAACCAAATATTCCCAACCGTATCCTGATTAATAGAAAGAATAGTATTTGAGCTGAGGCTCTTTTTGTCCTTTTCGTTATGTAAATAATAGGTAAAAGCACCTTTTATTGGATCCCATTTATTTACACCTCCCCCATCTGTCCCAATCCAAATATTGTGTTGTTTATCTTCAAAAGTCACATAAACATTTTTAGAATTCAATCCTTTTTTGTCGAGTGTATAATTTCTGAATTTTCGTTTTAAATTGTCATACACAAATACTCCAGCTCCGTAAGTAGATACCCAAATGTTTTTTTGCGAATCCTGCAGAATATTAAGTATCATATTTGAGTTCGTGGATTCAAATTCATCATACCATATTATTTCTTTTGTTCTTTTATCGTACGAACACAATCCATTTGCGGTTGTCCCTACCCATATTTCACCATCAGTACTTTCGCAAAGCGACAGTATTGAATTGTTGATACCCGGAGATAATTCCGGATAATGACGATAAACTTCTGTTTTCAAATCAAGAGTTGACAAACCTCCTTTATCGGTGCCTATCCAAAGGAGGCTATCCTTGTCCTGAAGGACCGCAAAAATTGTACTGCTTTTTAGGCTATTTTCTGAGTTCATTGTTTTTTTGATGTTCCGAAAACGACTTGTATTAGGGAAGTACACGTTAAGTCCTCCTCCCTCTGTTCCTATCCAAACCGCACCTGAAACATCATGGTAAATGCATCTTATGGTATTGCAGTTTAACCCATCTTCTTTTTTTTCATCAAACGTTAGATGTTTAAAAAGACCGGTCTTTTTATTATATAAATCGATTCCGTTTCCGAATGTTCCTATCCACAAAAGACCGTTTCCATCTTTTGTTATACTTACAATTCTGTCATTCGATAAGCTACGCTGATCAGCAGGAACATGATGAAATTGTTTAATAAAAGAATTTGAATGAGTATCAAAAAACTGAATACCCTTTCCAAAAGTACCAATCACCAGCACACCCAATTCATCTTCGTAGATTGATCTGACAAGGTTCACATTTTCCTCCGACTTATCTTCCGGGTCAACAGGTTGACGATAATTTTTAAAATTACCTGTTCTTGGGTCATAAGAATTAATACCGCCTCCATAGGTTCCAACCCACACTCGTCCATCTTTTCCAATTATGGCACATTGTGGCCTGTCTCTGAATAAGGAATTATAATTAAGTTTAGTATTTAAAAGAGATGAAAATTTATTCTTTTTCAAATCAAGAACATCCAATCCAATTTCGGTTCCAACAAGAAGTCTGTTCTTTTGATCTAAAATGGTAAAATATACCCTATCATCACTTATTGAGTTCTTATCCGAATTACTGTGAAGATGGGATTTAAATTTACCAGTACTTAAATTATATTCATCCAATCCCCCTCCAGAAGTACCTATCCAAAGCGTATTGTTATTGTCCTCGTATAGTGAGAAAATTAAATTATTGGAAAGAGAATTAGTGTCGCCAGGAACATGTTTAAACACCTTGATTTCATACCCATCATATCTGTTGAGTCCATCTTGTGTTCCAAACCACATAAAACCTCTGCTATCTTGAAGAATGCAATTCACAACCCCTTGAGAGAGTCCTTCTCCTTGAGTAATCTTGCTAAAACGGTAATCTTGGGCACTGACAATTAAACCTGTTATTATCCAATAAGCCAAACAAAAATATTGTCGGAATAGAAATTTCCTAGTGAGATGAGTCATTTAGTGTGTTTGTAGACAAAGGTAGATTTTTTTGAGACACATTAATTTTTGAAGTTCAATTGACTGTTATGTTTGCTCCAAATGAATATTTGTTTTTCTATTTAAAATACAATATAAAACCTTTGTATTTCGTCTCCTTTCCATTTTCTATAGATGATATGTTATATTTTCTATCTCAAACGATTTAGGCCTGGGTTTTATTTCATTGTAAAAGTTAATGACTTGCACACCTATTCTGGATTCAGAAATTGGCACTTCAACAAATTGCTTTCTAATTAAAATCCTTACAAAATAACCCTTCACAACATTCGAAGGCACATCGCTTTTCAACTCTAGGTTTTCTGTTAAGCCAAGGTGCCTCAAAGTGTCATTTTCGGCTTTGTCAAAATGAAAGAAGTTAGTTTCTTTTGATTGAGACTTACAAAATTGATTAGAAATTAACAAAATTAATATAAAAAGGAGGGATTGCTTTTTCATAAATTAAAAATACTTTTACTTGAAATCCTATATGTCACTGTACCTTTCTAAAGCAAATAAATTTTAATGAAATTCTTAAACAAATTCGAAAACATCCAAAACTCCAAGTGTCAACAATTAGAATTATTAAATAGTGAAGATAATAAAGGAAGTAGTATCTAACATCAATGTGTGAAGCCGAATCAAATTTCTTGAGTCGTTATGTATTTTACACAGACGAAAAATGTGATTATATTGAATCCTATTATGAACATTCCTATTAATCGACTACGTATACTTTAAACCCATCGTGTGTAATTGTGGTACCCCCATCCATCACAACAATTTTGCTGATCATAAAAAAATTATTACTTCCATTTAGATTTTTAATAATATTTACCATGTCTTTTGTGATTTTATTTGTAGTAGAATTTTCGGTAAACAGAAAAGTAGTATACTTCACATCTAAATTAAATGAAGCAACCTTAATATTTGGGTTATCGGAAAGAAGTTCCAGATTTTTCTTAATATCCGCACGATGTATAGTATCATTAAAGGCCTTCTGCAAATGAAAAGGTTGTTCGCCTGATTGAGCAAATACAAAAACCTTTGTATATATTATTATTATTATGGTTAAAAAAAACTTTAATTTCATAAAGACTTATTACATGATGCAATATAAATTGCTTTTTATTATTTTAGGCATCAAATATACTTATAAATAATTTCGAGGGACTAAAAATAATAATAAACCTAAATATATTTTGTGATTTTTATCACACAAAAACATGATTTGAGTCATTGTATAGTAATTGTTGTCATCTTACTTTTGTCGCGTAAATATTCCACTGTTTAGGGATTTTTAGAAACGCTATATTTGTTTGTTTCTAGCCGCTATAAAATTATAATGAGTCTGGATAGGTAGAAGTGGATAGTTTAAAATTACTTGGAAATTATGGGAATGGTTTTGGTTGGTTAATCATCTCATTGGGTTATTTTCAAATAATAACTATTCGCTCCCTATCTTTTTAAAGAGAATGTGAGAGGTTGCAGGGTATTTCCTGATTAGATTTGATTCTGTGGCAATTTGCAACAAATCCCGTAGTAATACGGGATTTTTTTATTCAAAGCAGTCCCCCGTCTGAAACACTCTAACCAAATCTGGATTTCAGTAGGATTATTACTATATTTGTCCAACCAAATTCAGTATCATGAAAAATTGCTTATTTTTATTCACATTCATTTTGCTCTCTATTCGTTTATTTGGACAAGATACTTCCAAACAAGAAATAGCGAAGGCTGATTATAGTTTGGATGCAGTGAAGTACTATTTTAAGTCTTCCGAGAATTCTCACCTTTCCAGCAGAGAACAAAACTGGAGTTTTTCGTTCTCATCCACAGACAAAAAAAAACTTCAGAAATTGTTGACTGAACTAACAAAAGACACAAAAAAGTATACAAAGATAGATTTTCGCGAAGGGAAATACATTTTTATTCTGACTGAAAAAATAAAATATAATCCAGAAAGCCTATATAATCGAACACAACAATTAAACAATTTAGCTTCATCTTATGGAGTTGAAAACCTCTCATCATTTTATGTTGACACAATTTACTGAGGTTCTCAATTAAACGAAAGGAATTATTAAAACTAAACAAAAAAACAAATTGTAGCAAATGTATACAATGCTAATTTAGTTTACTTTTGCGCTATCAATGAAAAATAATTTCGAATCAAATTGGTTTGTTGACTGGTTCAATTCTCCATACTATCATATTCTTTATTCCAATCGCGACCATAAAGAAGCGGAACTATTTATCGACAATCTGATTTCGCTGCTCAATCCTCCTACTGATACAAACTTTCTGGACCTGGGGTGTGGAAAAGGAAGACATTCCATTTACTTGAATGCAAAAACATATACAGTAACTGGAATAGATTTATCTGAAGAGAGTATTGCATACGCCAAACAGTTTGAGAGCGATTCTTTACACTTTCAAGTTCACGACATGCGTAAAATTTTTCAGGAAAATAAGTTTGATTTTATATTAAATTTATTTACAAGTTTCGGATATTTTGAAAATGAAGAGGACAACTTTGATGCAATCCATGCGGTTTATAAAGCTTTAAAACCAAACGGCATTTTTGTACTCGACTTTTTAAATGTTGAGAAAGTAATTCCCTGCATCTTGGCACATGAAACCAAATCATTAAATGGTATAGAATTCAATATTGAAAAGAAAATTGAAAATAATTTTATAATTAAAGATATTCGTTTCAATGATAAGGGAAATTCATACCATTTTCAAGAATGTGTTAAAGCAATTACTCTCGACACATTCAAAAAATACTTTTCCAACAACAATCTCAAAATAGTTGATTTGCGAGGCAACTACAATTTAGATACTTTTGACACAAAACATTCGGATCGATTGATTCTGATTGCTCAAAAAACAGAAAAATAATGACACTATTTATGTACATCTTACTTTTTCTATCCGTGATTATTAGCGGCACTTCTGTGCTATTGATTAATGTCAGTAGTAAAAACCTGAAACTAATTTTATCCTTTTCAGGTGCTTATTTGTTTGCCATTAGTGTACTTCACCTTATCCCGGAAATTTACTTATCGAATACCCCAAATGTGGGCATTTACATACTAATAGGCTTCTTTGCCCAGTTACTTCTCGAATTTTTCTCCGAAGGAATTGAGCATGGGCATATCCACATACATTCACACGGACACGCTCATACGGCATTTCCTTTTGCAATGATGACTGGGCTTTCCATCCATTCATTTCTGGAAGGAATGCCACTTGCGAATATCAATACTAACTCTCATAGTTTCTTACTTACAGGAATAGTGATGCACAACATCCCTATTGCAATAGCACTGATGACCATGCTAATTCAATCGCACATTAGTAAAACAAAGGCTTTACTTCTACTAATTGTTTTCGCATCCATAACTCCACTGGGAACCATTACAAGTTATGCAATCGGGCAAAACATTATTTTCAATTTCTCAGTATATTTTGATAGAATTATGGCTGTTGTGGTGGGCATATTCCTTCACATTTCGACTACCATACTTTTTGAATCGAGCGAAAATCACCGTTTTAACTTTATTAAGTTTTTAGTCATTTTACTTGGGGCAGGATTTGCCCTCTTGAGTCTGTAACAAAAAACAAATGCAACCTCAAGGGTTGCATTTGCCATTTTAAGTTTTCCTAATCTTATTTCAATTTCGACAAAACATCTTTTATAGCTTCGAAGTTTGGATAACTTCCTGCATCTTCCAAAACTTCGGCATGACGCACTATTCCTTCTTTGTCAATTACAAATGAAGCGCGTTTGCTCACCCCTTTTAATCCTTTAATCCAATTTTCATAAAAAGCACCATAAGCACGTGAAGCATCTTTATTGAAATCCGATAATAATGTAAAGTTATAATTATTGAGTTCTTTAAATTTAGCAAGAGAAAACGGTAAATCTACAGAAATGCCGAATACAGTTGCATTTAAACCATTGTAATACGACAACTCATCGCGTGTCTGACAAAGTTCTTTAGTACACACTCCGGTGAATGCTGCCGGAAAGAACAATAGAACTAAATTTTTTCCCTTACAATCTGAAAGGTTTGTTTCTTTTAAATCTGAATCCGGCAAAGAGAAGCCGGGTGCTGTTTGACCAATTTGTAATGACATAGTTTTATTTTTTTAGTTTATTATTTATAATTTGCTTACAAACCAAATCTGTATTTGGTTATAAAAATGGACACAAAAGTAATGATTAGTTTAACGCGAATTTGAATATAGGTAACAGATATTTTTATTAATTTTGCACACTTAAATTATTAATCTAACCATCATAAAAAAACATTAAAAATGTCAATAGTAGGAAAAAAAGCGCCTTCATTTAAGGCAAAAGCAGTAGTAAACGGAGGAGAGTTTGTAAACGACTTCTCTTTGGATCAATTTATCGGGAAGAAACATGTAGTATTCTTTTTCTATCCAAAAGATTTCACTTTTGTATGTCCAACAGAATTACATGCATTTCAGGAAAAAATGGCAGAATTCGAAGCACGTAATGTAGCTGTTGTAGCATGTTCTACAGATACTGAACAATCTCACTGGGGGTGGTTACAAATGCCAAAAGCTCAAGGTGGAATTCAAGGTGTAAAATATCCAATTGTAGCTGATACCACCAAAGTTATTTCAATGAATTATGATGTTATTTCAGGGGAATATCAAGTGGATGATAATGGCGAAATGATAGCCGATGGACCTATGATTGCTTTCCGTGGTTTGTACCTTATTGATAAAAGCGGAATCGTTCGTCATCAATTAATAAACGACTTTCCTTTGGGACGTAATGTAGACGAAGCGTTACGTATGGTTGATGCGTTACAGTTTTTTGAAGAAAACGGTGAAGTTTGCCCTGCCAACTGGCACAAAGGCGACAAAGCTATGAAGGAATCGCATGCCGGTGTAGCCGATTATTTATCGAAACACTAATTGTTAATACTTTTTGAATAAGTTGAAAATGCTCTGCAAGTTTGCAGAGCATTTTTATTTTAATTTTGTTCAACTAATTTAATATCCAATTCCAATGAATAAAAATCTTTCTGTATTCCTCAATGTTGTTTTACTGATTTCAATTGCTGTGCTGTATTATCTGCACTTCTCTTCTCTTGGTAAAACTTCTGGCTCCACCGCTGCTTCCGACTCTGTTTCTGCTTCAAAACCGATAGTAATGCAACCCAAAGTGATTAAATCGTCAAAAATTGTTTATGTTAATTTAGATGAACTGAGTGATAAATATGAATTTCTGAAAGATGTCAGCAAAACCATTCAGGCGGAGCAACACACTTACGAGAACCAATACCAAACCAGTGGGCAACAGTTGCAAACCGATTATGAAGCATTTCAGGAAAAAGCCAACAAAGGTTTGCTTTCAGAAAATCAGATTAATGCAGAGCAAGAAAAATTTGCTAAACGTAAAGAAGATTTAGACCAGATTCAACGTAAATCAGAAGCACTGGGCGAAAAAGTACAAGCAATAAATGAAGAAGCTCGTAAAAACCTTACCGATTACATCAAGGAATACAACAAATCCGGTAAATACAATTATGTGCTCGCATACAGTACAGGCCCTTTGAGTCCTGTTTTACTAGCAAGTGACAGCCTTGATATCACCTCCGAAATACTGGATGGTCTGAACGCTCAATACAAAGCGAAGAAGAAGAAATAAAACGTAGTTTTAATTTTCATCAACATGTTTTAGTTCCAGAATTTAATCATTAAAGTCTGGAAACGTTTAACATTCCTAACAAATGCATTGCTTCTAAAAACATTTAACTTGTTTAACAATTTCTCGTAATGATTCAAAGAATAAAATGTGTAGAAAAGTTTCATGATGTTTTCAAAATAGGAAACCGTTACTTTCCCACGGCAGAAGTAAGTGAACAAGAATACATGCTTCGGTATAATTTATTACGCGAAGAAAACGAAGAATATCTGGAAGCATGTAAGAATGGCGATATAGTCGAAATAGCCGATGCGCTAGGAGATCAACTATACATTTTGTTTGGTACCATTTTGAGACATGGACTTCAAAACAAAATAGAAGAAGTATTTGACGAAATTCAGAGAAGCAATATGAGTAAGTTGGACGAAAACGGACAACCAATATTCAGAGAAGACGGAAAAATTATGAAAAGCAATCTCTATTTCCGTCCAGATATTAAATCCATACTCGATAAATAGCCACTTTACTAGCGGACACTTTTCTTTCCAAACTTACTGAATATATTTTCGAGTAGGGTGATGAATTTCTTCAGTACATCAAAGTAAAGTGTAAAACCACACACAATAGACATCAGCCAGATTACTCCAATATTGAAATAATAAGTGTCCACATAATTTCCGAAGAGCTTTTTGCGCGGAGCAAAAAACTGTGCACGGCCCATATCAGAATCCATAGGGTCAAGGAAAATGGGATTTAATTTCTGTATAAATGCACCATCCAAATCCAGAATACGTATCTGAGTATTTTTGTTGGTTACTAGGTCATCCAGACTCTCATTATCATACTGGTCTTTTATTCGGTCGTAATTTTGTTTACCTAATTTCGTTTCATAGTAACGGGTGATGCTGTCGCGTAAACTAATGTTACGATTATTCTGATTGATGTAATTTCGTCTGATTCTTACTTCAAAAAAATCATTTATTTGTTGGGCCACTCCTGTATTAAATTTATCAATCGTCAGATTTTCGAGGCCATCACATTTTAAATTTATTTTTTTAAACGCTGGCATACTCAGTTCCTTTTCTAATTCACCTTTAAGCATCTTTAATGCCTGCACCACTTCATCTTTTTTTGCAGGATTGGTGTAATTCTCTGAGCAGGTATTCAATTTATTTTCCATCGAAACCAACCAGTAATCCTTTTTGTATGTGGCCATACCAATAGCTTTTTCATACTTGTATCGATCTTTATTGTACTCGTTATCCCGATACTGTTTTACAGCCATTGCCTCAAAAGCCCAGCGTGAAGCCATTAAATCGCCTATAACCGGAACAAAACTTTGAGAAGTAATAACAGGATTGAGTTTATCAAATTTAACCATCACACCGCTGAATAATAACTGTGGAATAATTAATATAGGAATCAAAATATAAATGGTTACAGCAGAATTAAAGCTGGCCGAAATGTTTAACCCAAGCATATTTGCGAAGCAGAAAGTACTGAACAGCATCAACCAATAAGCACCGTTCATATCGCGTATTTCTAACACATAATTTCCCACCAATACAAATAAAATAGCCTGAATGGATGACAAGGAAAACATGATGATAATTTTCGACCATAGGTAACTACCCTTGCTGAGATTAAGGAACGACTCCCGTTTCTGAATTTTTCGGTCGCGGATAATCTCTTCAGCACTTACGGTAAGCCCGATAAACAATGCCACGACCACAGACATAAACATATAAATCATTATATTTTCGTTGTCGCGATAGGTATAACCTAATTTATTGGATAAATCTTTATTTACATATTTAATAAAATAGGCAAGAATAAATGCCAAAGCTGGTGCTTCGAGCAAATTGATAGAAAGGTATTGTTTGTTGGTGAGTTTAGACAAAACATCACGGGTCATAAACACCTTGAATTGCTTAAATTTATTAGGAACCTTGAATGTACTTTCCGGGATTTCGGTGATATGTTTTACATCCTCTATTTTGGTTTCAATTTTTTGTTTGTAATGCGAATTCCATTCGGAAGGCGACACTTTACGGTTGAGTGTCATATTTCCATACTCGTCCAGCACCTTCGATTCGATAATATTAAACACCTGCTCGGGATTAACATTACCACACTCTATACATTCGCTTTCGTTGCTGTTGGCATGATTCACTACTGTTTTGAAATAGATAACCGAATCGACAGGATTTCCGTAATAAATTGGATATCCTCCCACATCCAAAATCATCAGCTTATCAAACATCTTAAAAATATCGGACGAAGGCTGATGGATAACCACAAACACAAGTTTGCCTTTAAGAGCAAGCTCCTTGAGCAAGTCCATTATGTTTTCTGAATCTCTCGAAGAAAGACCTGAAGTTGGTTCATCTACAAAAAGTACAGAGGGTTCACGGATTAACTCTAATGCTATATTTAGTCGTTTTCGCTGTCCTCCCGAAATGGTTTTCTCCAACGGACTTCCCACTTTCAAATCACGAGTTTCGATAAGGCCTATCGAAGTAAGTACTTCAGTAACCAGCTTAGAGATTACATCATCACTCTTATTGCCAAAACATAGTTTGGCATTGTAAAATAAATTCTGAAAAACAGTTAACTCTTCAATCAGCAAATCGTCTTGCGATACGTGACCAATTACACCTTCTATTTTTCCTTTTTCAGTATGAATATTTATTCCGTTTATCTTAACTGTACCTGCACTTGGAATTTCGTTACTGTTCAAAACATTGAGCAGTGTTGATTTTCCGGCACCCGAACCTCCCATTATACCTATCAGTTTTCCGGAGTCTTCCGAAAAATTGATATCGCGCAAACCTAATTTGCCTCCTTTAAATTTGTATTCGAGATTACGCACCACAAACGAAACCTTCGCTCTGGAAGTATCGCTCATAAAGGCACTGAGAATATCGCTGTAATAAACCGGTTTTACTTTGGAGCTACGCAAAGATGAACCGGGAGTAAGGATATAAACCTTTCCGGCTATTAGTGCTTGTCCATTTAGGTACAAATCGCTTTTGCCAAAATAAAGTAAAGCATACAGATTGACGCTATGAATCCAGAGTATACGAGCCTGACCGGTTACTCCTTCGGCATAAATGTGTTTGGCTTCCGAATAGTTGTCCGAAGTTTTATTATCGATAACCAATACCTGAGCATTATCTGGCACATTGTCCAATCCGGCACGAACAAACTCCATGCTTCGGGTAAACTCCTCGCTTTCGATATTAAATGTTTCGGCAACAGTTTTTACAAACTCATTTTCCTGTTCAGTAATTTCTACATTCGAATTAATAAACTCTACAAGGCGAATAAGCACCACCACTTTTTGCACCTGTGTGAGTTCGGCATTTATCTGTGTGCAGATGCGCAGTACTTTTACACTATGCAGTGCTGTACGTTTGGCTGTGCCGTCTTTCTTTTTGCTGATTTGGTGATGAGCTTCCAGAAACTCATCAAATATGGCCAGATACTGGTCTACCAGTTCCTGATTGAGTTGTTGTTTTAAGAATGACTGAACTATTAGTCGGCCGTTATCGTTAATACCGTCAACCCTTGCAATGATTGCAAAGAGTTGCATCAGGGCTTTTAATATTCGTTCGCTCATGGGTTATTCGATACTTGATTCTTAAAAAAAAAGACATTAATACCGCAGTAATTAATGCCTTTTCTACTGATTAAAGAGTAAATTATTTTTGTTGTTTGAATCCAATCAAAATTACGGCACGACCCGATGTTTGGCCATTTTCTCCGCCCAATTTGGCTTCGATGATACAATCCAACGTATTATTAATTTTAAAATCCCAGAATGGTGCATTTTTAAAATCTTTGTTGGTATATAACAAGTGACGCTCGGAGTCGTAAACAGTAAAAATTAAATTACCATCGCTCAAACCGCTGCAGGCAGCAATACGATAAACAGAACCTCCGTATAAAGTGGTACGAAACTCAGCAGTTTCTTCGGTATTCATTAACAAAGCACGGTATTGCTGTCCGTCAGAAATAAACTGACGTTCCAAATGTTTTGCACAAGCATTGGCAACTGTATCGTTTACCTGAGCAGTAGCTGTGTTTACCATTGCAAAAACGCCTGCCGCTAAAACTAATTTTAAAATTCCTTTTTTCATCTTTTTATTATGTATTTACGAATAGTTTTTATGTGTATGTATTATCCAACTATCTGACTTCTGATTGCTTTAATTTTATCGGTAATCGATTGAATTTGCTCAGGAGTTATTTTCACTTCGGTAGTACTGTTAATCACGGTCATTTTGTTTACCGGGTCGATAGATGGTTTTTGGTAAGAATATTTAAATTCTACTCCATCATATACTTTCTGTAAGTCGTTAAGATTATCAACAAACTCAGTGTACTCTGGCTGACTGTAAAACTGAGTTAATAATTTAATCAAACTTTGTAATGACGATTTTTGTTCTGCAATTCTTCTTTTTACATCTTCACTTGGTTTGGTTTTATAGGTGTTGCAAGCAAAGTATAAACTTTCTATCCAACCACCTGCTAATACCAATCCACTAACATCGTTGCGGTCGTTGTTTTTTAAATAACTGTCGGACGAGCGATAGGCCACTCCTACCAATACAAGCATAGAATCTTGTTTGCCCAAATTTTTCTGAAAACGGTTAATAGTGTTTGCATCAAATGCTCCTGCCACACCCAGTTCGTCAGCCAGTTTTTTAGCTGCATTCAGGTAACCTAAGGCATCCTGTGTTTGGTCGTAAATAGTAACATAACCCAAATCGGCACCGTAAATTCCAAGATTTACACCTTTAGAAAAAGTGGTAGAATAGCTTGCTGATTTATTCGGGGGATTTAATACCGACTTATTATAAGTTGCTCCACTATTTTTTAATAAAAATGCGGTTTGAATAGGAGAAGGAATACTAAATATTTCGCCATTTACATTTAAAATTGTACTTTGTGTACTGTCCACCGGAGGTGTATCTTCGGCTTCCTTTTTAGCGTTATTGTTACAGCCTGCAACCAACAGCGCAGAAACCGACAACAGCATAATCTGATTTTTAAACGAGATAAATTTCAATTTCATTTCAATGTTTTTTTAATAATTAGTTTTCAAATGTAATAAAAATATTTATGAACGGTCAAAAATAATATTTTATCTGTTATGAAGTACAATTCGCAAAAATATTTTTAAAACCGGAATTGTTTTTGGCACTAATCCCTAAGATTATTTATTAATTGCGAAACGCCTCACCCCCGGCCCCTCTCCGAAGGAGAGGGGAGAATAAGTACTTGCAAAAATCAGGTTTCATTAAGCTTCGCCCCCTCTCCTTCGGAGAGGGGATTAAGGGGTGAGGCGTTCAGACAAATTTAATCTTAGGGATAGGTATATTTTTTTTTGATGAACAAGAAAGCAAAATTGGAGTTGTAAACGGAGTTTATCTTTCAAAATCAGGCTTTGCGCAATAAATGTACAACAGCTTAATCAGTGTGTCTCGAATACTAAAATGAGACAGAAAAGAAACAAGGTGAAGAATAAATACCTGCTTAATTTATTAAAAATTTATCTGAATGATAAACCCCATCCAAATTGGTAATAATAATGTATGTGCCTTTGGCAAAATCGGAAACCGAAATCTGTTCGTTATACTCACCTGCTTGCTGATTTTCATTTTTTACAGATTTTTGAAGATTGCCTTTTACATCATAAATATTAACCGAAGCCAGGCCACTTTTTTTCTGCTTGTAGGTAATTGTTATTTTATCGCGTGCCGGATTAGGAAACACAGTTAAACCAATCGTTTCGTCACTTGTTATAGTTTTTACACCCACAGGCTGAGTCCACTCGGGTATTACCAGATGACAATTATTATAATTATCTCCACCATAACTCACATCGTTATTTACAGCATTGAGTACCCCCCAAAACGACACATCGCCCGAACCAACAGAAGGCGCAGTCCAGTTTATGGCTATCTGATAAGTGGTGCCCAATTTGCCATTTCCGGTAGCAAATGGCAAAGCCGGGTTTTGCTCCATCAATCCCAGATTAAAATTTCCCGGCTGAGGCGGGCAATAATGCGTTCCGAAAGGATAGGGTGTTACCCAGGTGCCGGCATTAGCAGGAACGGGTGCTGCGGTGTCTCCAAAAATAGAAGATAATTGAAAACCGAAAATAGGTAACGAATCGTTGGTGGTATTAACTCCCGATAGTTTTACAGAATAGGTCATTCCCGGGGTATAATGCGAGGTAGCAATACCTGCCGAATCCAGCTCCAACGCTACACTTATCCATGTTTGATTTACAGTATGCGAATGACATGTGCCCGATATAGAACATCCCATTGGATTATTCAGTGCTGTTTCGGCTCCGGTACAATCCAAACCATACGAAATACCCACACCTGTGTAATAACTGCTGAACACAACAACACACATCATCAATACCGACAAGTAAACAATTTTCTTTTTCATTAGCTCTTCTAATTAATTGGCCATTTAAAATCTGTATAGGTTTGCTAATGTTAGGATAAATCAACAATACAAACCTCATCCATTATTTTCGGAGATAAAATTACACTTGCCATATTAAGCAAATATTATTGCAGCATTACTATTGCCGACACTTACGCTGTATGTCGCGGTTATAATAGGTTTTAATGATAAGCTAGAATTAATATCTCTGATTGTACAACTTCACAGATTAGAATTTCAAATTACGGGGAGAGGGGGGAATTATTGAATGAAAAATAAGGAAAATTAGCCACAGACAAATTTTTTAGATAGCCAACTGCAATTTGGGAAGAACGATTATCACATTTATGATTCATAATGCAACATTTATAATTTCCTCTCACTATGTCGATTTTTGCCATTTTTCGACATTTTGATAATTGTGCAGAGAACAGGTCTCTTCGTAACTTATTAAAATTCATATTTTTTACTGACAAACCAAAGTTGGTGCAACTCGGACTAAAGTTGGAGCAAACCGGACAATAGTTGGTGCAACTCGGACTAGAGTTGGTGCAACTCGGATAAGAGTTGGAGCAACTCGGATATGGTTGGTTCAACTTAGGTACAAGATCTGTGTTTTATAGGTAAAAACACTCCAAGTAGAGATGATTGGCTCTGTAAAAGCATAATTAGAAAGCTAACTTTACAAGTGAGGGCTAAGGGAGGAAAATATTATCTAATAATGATGCTGAATCGACACATTTTTTAGGCGAAAACAGGAAGCCAATCTGGCGATTTTAAAAACATTATAGTGCTGAATAACATATATATAAATTAAAAAAGGGTAAAAAAGCCCCCAAATACGGTTGTAAATATTCCTTTTCTAACTGTATTGGGATAGAGTACAACCGTAATTGATATCCATACAACCGTATTTAAGGTGCATACGGTTGGTTGAAGATTCAATACAGTTGAACGAAGTGCTAATACAGTTCAAAAAATGGCAAATGCAGTTGTATGAACCATTCATACACTTCAAAAAATGACAAATACAGTTGTATGAACGACTCATACAGTTCAAAAAATAGCAAATACTGTTGTATGAACGATTCATACAGTTGTATTTTTGGGCATATTTTTAGCAAATTTGGATAGAATTGAGCAACCAAAAAGGGTGAAAATGTTCTCAAAATTAATCGGGGAAGAGGGTAAACCAGTTAAGGCGAACAGCAAACCCGGTTTGACCTACTCCCCGAAAAGATACAAAAACACCCATCCACAGATTCAGTAATCCGAAACAGTTTTTTTGTCCAAACTCAATGTCTATACTATTTATATAGTTAAACTCAACAAATTTTGAAGTCAAAAAACTTCTTATTAATTCACCAATTTTCTAACTTTTTAATCTGTGAATCTGTGGCTAACATTTCCCCCTTAACATAAACAGTTAATTGCAAAATGAAGTTCAAAATATTGCAAAAGCAAACTGCTTTTACTTTATATTTGCATCCTAAAAATTTAAGAATATGAAAACTGAACAAACAGATGTATTGGTAATAGGAGCAGGACCTGCGGGCTGTGTAGCGGCTTCGATATTAAACAAGCAGGGCATAAAAGTAAAAGTGGTGGAAAAATTAAAGTTT
This sequence comes from uncultured Bacteroidota bacterium, assembly GCA_903926385.1. Classification (GTDB taxonomy): domain Bacteria; phylum Bacteroidota; class Bacteroidia; order 2-12-FULL-35-15; family 2-12-FULL-35-15; genus 2-12-FULL-35-15. Next base: position 83,250 of record CAIYIS010000009.1, on the reverse strand, counting down.
CCGCGCTTTGTAATTGGCGAAAGTTTATTGCCCAGAGTGATGGATCATTTGGACGAAGCGGGTTTGCTGGAAGATGTAAAAGCAGCAGAGTTTCAGAAAAAATTCGGAGCTAAATTTGTGATGGGAGAAAAAGTATGCGACTTTAATTTTGAAGACCAATTTAGCCAAGGCTGGAAATGGACATGGCAAGTGCCTCGTGGGGAGTTTGACCAGATATTGTCACGCGGTTTAATCAAAATGGGGGTTGCGGTAGATTTTGAAACTACTGTTACTGCTATTCGTTTTAATGCAGACGAGTCGAGTGTAACCACTGTGGAGGATAAGGCAGGAAATAAAACAAATATAGAAGCTCGCTTTATAGTAGATGCTTCGGGCTACGGACGCGTTATTCCGAATATGCTTGGCATAAATAAAGTGTCGAGTTTGGACCCACGCAAAACGCACTTTACACATTTTGTAGACAAAAAACGTCCGGAAGGAATAGAGGGTAATCGTATCACTGTGGTGGTACACGAGCAGCAAGTATGGATTTGGGTTATTCCTTTTTCGAATGGTGTAACCTCGGTAGGATTTGTGGGAGAGCCGGGCTTTTTCAAAAAATATCCCGAAGATTTTACAGAACGTATGAGAGCTTTGGTTAACGACAGCGAAATATTGAGAGAACGTTTTAAAGATGCAGAAATGGTGCTTCCGGCTCAAACCATAGAAGGATATAGTATTTCGGCTACCAAGTTTTTTGGTGAAGGATTTGTAACAGTAGGTAATGCCACCGAATTCCTCGACCCTGTGTTTTCATCAGGAGTAACATTTGCTATGGAATCGGGCTCTGTGGCAGCCAAACTGGTTGCTAAAAAAATGAAAGGCGAAACAATAGATTTCCAGAAAGACTATGTAGATTACATGGCAAGCGGAATAGATGTGTTCAGAACGTATGTAAACTCGTGGTACAACGGAGACCTGCATCAAATATTTTTCTCAAAAACTCAGGACTTATCAATAAAAAAACAAATCTGTTCGGTGCTTGCAGGCTACGTTTGGGATTTGGAAAATCCATTTGTAAAAAAACATGCACGTGCAGTAAGTTCTCTGGCCAGCATGCTGAGAAGTCAGGAAGTGAATGCATAACAAATGACCGAAACAAACGGATTGAAGTTAATCTGAACCAACATACATTGCCTGTTTGGACAATGAAAATAAATCAAAAAATCGCCACAAATTTATCTGTGAATGGGTGGCGATTTTTTTTATGGTTACTAACCCTAACCATCATTATTAATTAATCAATGCATGAAAATAAATATTATCGGAGGTGGTGTTTCGGGTTTATCGGCAGGAATTTATTTGCAGATGAACGGATTTGAAACCGAAATTTTCGAGAAACATTCCATTCCCGGAGGGCTATGCACTAGCTGGAAAAAGGGAGAATATACCTTCGATAGTTGCGCTCACTGGATACTGGGTAGCGATGTGGGTTCTTCGTTTTATAAAATATGGAACGAAATATTGGACATGAAAAAAATTGAGTTTCATAACCACGAGGTGAGAGTGGAAGTGGGACTGAAAAACAATGTGAATAAATACGGAGAAAAGGTGTTTTATCTCTACACCAATCTTACCCGCCTGGAAGAATACCTTATAGACCTTGCTCCTGAAGATACCAAAGCCATACGTGAGTTTATAAAACCCATGCGGGTGATGCAGAAGTTTGACCTCCCACCTATTTTGGACGATTTGCCATTTTTTCCTTCGATGATAAGAGGGATAAAGATGATGCGGTATCTGGAGTTTTTAATTCTGTTTATGAAAATTAAATACTACACCAATTATACTTATGCCAAAAAATTTAAGAACGCTTTTTTGAGAGAGAGTTTTGAGTTGCTGTATGACGGGGAAGAAGTGAATATGATGGTGCTGACCTTACCCCTATCGGTATTTGACAAAAAAAGTGCCGGATACCCTATTGGAGGTTCGATGAAGTTTGCAAAAAAAATAGAGCAGAATTACATCAGGCTGGGAGGTAAAATAAACTACAACACACCGGTTAAAAAAATAATTACTGAAAACGGAATAGCTAAAGGAATTGTGGTTAGAAATAATGTGGAGCATTATTCAGACATCACCCTTTCGGCTGCCGACTGGCACTACACAGTGTTTGATGCACTGGAAGGAAAATATGTGAATCAAGACATCATTGATTTGCGGGACATGAAAAAACTGGAGGTGTATAATTCTGTTATGCAGTTTTCGTTTGGAATAGGAAAAGACCTAAGCAATCAACCGCATTTTTCGAGAATACCGCTTGATGTACCACTTGTTTCTCCTGATGGTTCAACCTACGAACGATTTGAGGTACATATTTACAATTATGATTCTACCCTAGCTCCGGCTGGAAAAACTGCAGTAACGGTAAGTTTTAATACATCCAAAACCGATTTCTGGATTGATGCACGAAAAAATAACAGACCACTTTATAGAGCCGCAAAAGTAGAACTGACAAATAAAATAATTGATTTGCTGGATGCTAAATTAGGTGGAATACGAGATAAAACAGAAGTGATAGATGTGGCTACACCAGCCACTTTTCAGCGCTACACAGGCAACTGGAAAGGCAGTACACAAGGGTGGATGCCAGGTAAAAATCTGGTTGCTAAATCGCCTGTTGGTTTTAGATTACCAGGATTGAAAAACTTTTTCTACTCCAGCCATTGGAATCAGCCGGGAGGTGGATTACCTATAGCTGTAAAAACAGGGAGAAGTGTGGCGAAAGAAATTTGTAAGGAAAACGGAGTACAGTTTAAAGTGATAAAAAACCACTAATCTAAAAAGCCAGAAAACTTATACCGATATGGAAGTTGACCAACTGCTCCCTAAAGATACGTTTGTTTACATCCTGTCGCATTGCTTTTGTAATATCAGTTGAACCATAGCTGCTGTTGCCGGTATCGTCCCACAAAGCATTACCCATATAGGTAAAAATACCATTTGATATGGCCAAACGCAATCCATAGTCAAGAACAATCTTATCCCAAAATACTCGGGAACGCCCCACAGTATAAGCTAAAGCAAAAGACTTGAATTGATAATCTCCAGCATCACCATTCAATGGTGTATAAACCGACTGTCCACTAGCTGATGATTGGAAGGAGTTATTTGGATCGTAGGTTAAATGAGAAAGGAAAAGCAGAAATTCCAATTTGTTGTATTTACCTATCGGAGCCAATGTACCAAAGTGAAAAAACTTGCATCCTAAACCAATGTTTATGGTGCGTAATTGCATCGGAAGATAAGGTTTAGGTGAATAGGTTAATGTAAGAGGAGGTAGGTAATCTGGGCTCGAAATTTGTTTTTGATAATTCTTTGTTGGATTAACCCCAGTTTTCAACGTTTGAAGTGACAAACAAAAATTAATTCGCTTAGCAATGGTGTACTCCATATTTACACAATGAGTAGAATTAATACCTGTTAAAAACTCGTTGCTTTCGGCATTCGCTACTGGCCCGAAACCAGCTGCCATAAAATAATTGGAATACCCGATACTGAATCGTTTGCCCAGATAACCCGATACCTGTGCAAACGAATAACCACTAGAAAGACAAAGAAGAAGTACTGCACATTTTAAATTTTTCATTCTTTCGGCTTTTTAACAACGTGCATTAATGAGTTATAAACATAAGAAGTAATTAAATCAGAATGGTCTTTCGATTTGGTGGTTCGTGTTTCGTATTTCATCACATTACCCGACTCCAGATTAAATAAAATAAAGAAATAGGTATTTCGATACGATCTTCCTTTCTGGTTATACACACCGCTCCAGGCAACATATTTGGTACCAAGTTTATCTATTAATTGTTTGATGCTTTCCGAATTTGCTTCCACTTCATCGCTGTTGCTACCATGTTTCAATCGTTCTCCAATCCACTCGTTCATCAAGGCATTGTCGTTGTATTTGTCCATGTCAGCCGAAGTGATTCCCTTTGTGCTCAAAGTTACATATTGCAACTTGAGCTGGTTGGCGCATTTGCTCTCAATACCAGCCAAGACAGCAGCTTTTTCTTCTGATTCAAAAAAGTTGTTGTACTGCACACCCTCTTCGTATTTAACCCTCATATAATACGGGTCGATAAAAATAACTTTATCAATTCCGAGGAGTCGGTCTTCTTTTTTCTCCTTTGTTTTTTTATTGTGCTGGTATGCGTTCGAGTCGTCCGCTTTTTTGGTGAGACCTCTAGCTATGGTGGTGTAACGTTTTACAAACTCATTATCTTTTAATTCATCCACCAGGGCGTATCTAATAAAATTTTCATCCGTTTCAATATCGGCCTTTTCCTGAAGTTTTTTAATCTTAGAATATTTGCTTTCCTCGGCATCTGCCACTTCCTCCTTTACTTTCACAGTATCTTTCGCCTTTAAATCAGCTTTCGATTTTTTCGAAAAATCGTTTAAAAACAATTCGTTCGAATTGGTAAGCTCCGAAAACAGCGAATCTGTGAGGGTGGAAAGAGTGTTGTCGTTAGGAAACTTTTTATGAGCTTTATACGTGTACTTAAGTGCCACCACATTCAATTCTTTATCCGCCATATTGTCTAACAAATAATATAATCGTTGAGAAGGCCCTTCAATTTTATTGTAATCAGGAATGGAATATCGCTTTGATTGCATGTTACCATCTTCGGTATTTAATTTTACTCCTGTTTTTTCTTTCGATTTATTTACCGAAACATTGTAAAGACCTTTTGCCACAATTTTCTTTAGATATAAATTATCAGGATATTTTTCTAATAAAATGTAGGCAGCGTAAACAGCATTCATGTAATCGCGGTTAGAAAGATAAAGGTTGCACAACTCGAAACGGGCCGTCTCGCGATTTGATTTAAATAGTTCTTCAGAAACAAGATATTTTTTACGGGTTGATTCATCCTCTACCTTTAGGTCGGGCTCAATGGCTCCCCTTCGTTTACGGATGTTTGGGTGAGTACTCTTGGTATCATCATAATCTTCATTCGATTTAACTTCTGCAGTTTTTTTAAGGAAAAGGGTATCTGGCAGAATTAAATTTTTATCCTCAAAGAAAGTCTTTTTAAAATCAACCAACTCAAATGGCAGGTAAGAATACTGTAACACATCAAATGCCCCATTAACTGTTTTAATACTGTAATTTGATTCTTTAAGCATGTTCAATCCTTCCACATCAGCTTCTGTTTCCTGCTCCTTCGAAAACCTGTATTTTGCTAATCTTCTTTCTTCTTCCGAGCCTTTATCGTAATCTGAATTATTATTTTCAAGCTTTATATTTTCGATGTATTCGGTGATGGAATGCTTTTTAACAACGTGTGTTATTTCGTGGGCAAGGATATAAGCCAACTGAGCCTCGTTTTCCAATTGAGCAATTAAACCAACATTGATAAAAATAAAGCCTTTATCGAAAGCATGAGCATTTACCTCAGGTGTTTTTATCACATAAATATGTAATTGCTGACGAAGTGTTGGATTATTTTTAAGCAACTCATCCGCTACTTTGTTGACATAATTAGATAAAGGGTCGTTGATCAACACATCTCCGTTTATCAACAAATCTTGCAAAAAATAATTTTGCTGAACAGCGAATTGGGTTTTGGCTGTATGGTCTTTACCATATCCAATTGTTTTTATTTCTGCTTCAGACATTTCCTTGGCCGATTTTAAAAACTCAGATGGAATGGCACCTGTTGATTTAATGGGTGTGTAATCAACCGACAGTTGAGCATTTGTTTTATTGAAAAACAAAAGGGCCATAACTGCGACAAATGTTATTTTTTTAGTAAACATGTTTTTAGATTTTAAGGCGATAAAAGTAGTAAAATACTAACTAATTGAAAATAAAAAATAGTTGGGGCTAGTTCAAATCGATGGCACAAACGAACAATTCTTAATTCCTTCCCATCTTTACACTTATAATCCCGTCACTGTTATGTTCCAAAATATTCTTGATTTATTACAAAAACAACTGTTCAGAGACTCCGGAATATTGGAAAATATTTCTTCTAATTTCACTTTTAGATTAGCAACAAAAAATCCCTCTTGAAACGAATCAAGAGGGATTTAAATCGAAATCGATACTTTATCTATTTGTCCATTGCCTTTGCGATCGTTGCGCCAACTGTTTTCCCAGCCTTTGCGTAACATTCTTTAATTCTATTCGATGGGTCGAAATCCCAATCATTATCATTAACTACAATTCCTTGAACATTGTTCATAAAACCCTTTGCTAATACCTTTCCAGAGGAAATTTCGACATAAGAAATCTCAATATCACAGTAAGGATTCACTTTCATAACCATGGAATTGAAGCCTGGCTCCATCATTATCGTTTTAACCAAAATGGTGTACTTTGCATCTTTTGTATTCTTTGCGGCAGTGGCGTTGGTTTTACCCTTAAAGAGCATTTTATTTATCAACTCTTCAAACATAGGTTCATACACCGCTGAACGACTGTTTACCCATTTTTCTGCCCAACGATCTCCTTTTCCTGGTTGCTTCCCATTGTAATAATCGATTTTCTCTTTTTTGTAATCCGCTTCAGTTTTTTTACCTACAGTCATGCCATCATAAACATACTCAATGTTAAATTTGGTTTGTCCTTTCAAAAAAGATAGTGATTTATCTCCTTCGTTAATTTTTTGTGCTTGCGATGCTCCTGTGATGAGCAATATGGTCATTATAGAAAATAATTTTATTTTTTTCATTTTTTAATTAATTAGTTAAAATTTGTTGTTCTGCAAAATTAATCAATTTTTGTCTATTAAAAGGGATTTAACGTTTATCAAAAAACACTACAGGTTTACGGCTTAATTCGGGGAACAGAATTTTATTAATCACTTCGGGCGATTCGAAGGATATTCTTGGGGTAACTCTAAGTTTAGCTTTAAAATGTTCGGCTATTTTTTGCTCGAAATTGTCAGAAATATGGTCACATCCTATGCGAATTAATATTTCGTCTGTTTGTATTTCATTTGTAAAAACTTCTACCACATAATTTTTTACTCCTTCAATATTATTTAATATTTCGTAAAGCGCAGGAGGGTAAATGGTAGTACCTTTATATTTTATCATTTGTTTTCTGCGTCCAATAATTGGCCCTACTCGCAATGACTTACGACCACAAGCACAGGCTTGCGTGTAATGATAACATAAATCACCCGTTTTGAAACGAAGCAATGGCATTCCTTCCACTCCCAGCGAAGTAATGGTTACTTCACCAAGTTCACCTTCTCCCACAGGATTGTTATTTTCATCCAGAAATTCAGCAATGACTAATTCAGGATGATGATGCCCTCCTTTACCTTCGCAACATTCGGTAAAAGCAGCACTCATTTCGGTAGAAGCATAGGTGGAATACAGTATAATATTCCATTTGTCCTGTATTCTTTTTCCAAGGGTGTTCAGCGACAAATCAGGATTTCGAAGAGACTCGCCTATACAGATTGCTTTGGTTACAGAACAATTTTTATAATCAATTCCATTTGCTTCGGCATAGTCAATTAATTTCAGCAAAAATGAAGGAACGGTAACAACTGCTGTTGGCTGAATTCGTTTGATAGTATCCCATTGAAGTTCGGGAACACCTGAACCCACCCTTACTACACCAGCTCCTAGTTTTCGAATCCCCATAAAATAGGCCATGCCGGCCATAAATCTTCTGTCGAGAGTTGTCATTAATTGAAATACATCCGTTGGTTTGGCATCGGCACAAACAAAAGATATACATTCATTATACGCAAGACGCTCTAAATCCTTTTCGGTCATAGGAAATGTAACAGGGTCGCCTAATGTTCCGGAGGTAGTAATATAATCAATGATTTTATTTTTTGGCACACAAATAAAATCTTCATTTCGATTCTGAATGTCGTCTTTTGTAGTAACGGGGATTTTCTGTAAATCTTCCAAAGTGCGAACAGTGGAAATATCAATATTATTTTTGAGAAATAAATCAGCATAAAATGCGGAATGTGACCTGAGATAATTCAGCAAGAAGGGCAACTGAGCTTCCTGAAATTTTTTCTGTTCATCAAGAGATTTAGTTTCTATTTCCGGAATTACCATTTAATTTAATGATTAGTTAATTTATTTATTTAGCCCTCAAGAATTACAGTTGCCATAGCTATTTCCTTAGTGTGAGTAAGGGAAACATGGATGGTATTAATTTTTCTTTCTTCACCAATTTTCTTAGCCTCGCCTAATAAATTTACAGAAGGTTTGCCTAACTCATCATTTATTATTTCAACTTCATTAAACCCCATTGCACCTCTCCATCCTGTACCCAGAGCCTTAAAGAAGGCTTCCTTGGCTGCAAATCTGGCAGCATAACTCTCCGCTTTGTTTGTTTTACTTTCGCAATAGGAAATTTCGCTTTTAGAAAACACCCTTTCCCTGAACGCTAACGATTCTACATTTTTTGCTATTCTCGCTACTTCGGTTATGTCAGTTCCCAAGCCTACTACCATTAGTTTTTACTTTGAGATGAATTTTTTATTTCAGAGATTAGTTTCACTATTTTCTCCTTTTCAGGTAAAGTTGTTATTTCCTTTGTTAATGAAATAGTGAAGTATTTCAGCGCTTCGTCCTTCTTGTTTTCATCATAAAAGTAGTTTCCCAAAATAAAATAGGTTTCCCAATACTCTGGATTACAGTCGATAAATTGCTGAATTCTTTCCGCTTTAAGTGGAAATTCAATTTTGTGATGATGTTTATAACTGAAGGCTTCCCTGAATTTTTTGAAGGCAACGAACTTTTTATATTTATCAGAGAATAAAAATTCATCAGCCGGAATATTTAATTCCCTTTCGTACAACTCTTTTTTTATTTTCATTCCCGGAGCTTCAGCAAAAACTTTATTCAAATCATAACATACATATTGACCTAATTGGTAGGGATTAGCTGATACCCATACCTGCAAACGAGCAGGTTTGAAAATTACAGAATGGTGGCAAATCAGTTGATTCAAGGATTTCTCATTTCCCATTCCGATATTTTTTTCGTCAATTCCCTGTTGGTTGCGTAAAATGAAAGCAGCATCGGCTACACTCAACTTCGGGTATTGATTTATTAATGAATGAAGATGTATGTATCTGTATTCCGAAGAACTGTTTTTAATGTTTTGTTGGTTGATTACATCATTCTCAAAAGCTTTTCCCTGATAATGATTGGCACATATAATAAAGTTCTTTTCCGGTGTTTCAAACAATTCCGTTTTAGAAGGTGTTTTTTCTATAGTTGCAGTTCTGTTATCCTCCAGCGATCCTATAAAAATTGATTCAGAAACGAAGGTTTTTCTTTTTTCCGCTATTGCCATAGCTTCCTTAATGTTTTTGGCAAATTGCAAAATTTCTCTTGCCACTAATGAAATGGGTGCGGCAGCACTTGTAGGAATTTCCGATTTGGCTGCATTCAATGTGACCGTCAAACCTTTTTCATTCATACCGGACACTGTACCTATCATTCCTGCCCATGAAATCATCATGAGTTTGTAACCTGTTTTAGGTTTCACAAAATCCACCATCTTGTTTTCTGCAAATTCCTCACCTACATTGAAATCAAAGTTTCTTCCAATTAGCAACGTGTTGTCATCCGTTTTGTCTGCCCATGCACCAAAAGCTGTACATCCCACTGTCATGTTTTTATCCTGTAATGCGTGCCCTATGTCATGTGCTGCATGATAGTTAAGTTTGCGATAATACTTCGGTGCTATAAAGTCGAATTTGTCTGAGAGATAAATCGACTCGCCATATATTTCCTGTTTGTATTCTTCAATGATATAGTGGTCGAGATGTCTATTGAAAAAAGAAATAAAGAACTTAAGATAATTCAACATTCCCTGAGAGGGAATCATTTTTTTAAGTTGGTTCACAAAAGCCATTTCCTGTTTCTCCATCAGTTCTTCAGCCAATTTACCCTCTGTAACACCTCTTTCAAAGCCATCGCCTTCCAAATACATTTCCCACAAGCCTGTATCGCTTTTCTTTAGCCAGTTATTATTTATTGTATAAAAATCAGAAGATACCTGTTTGCGCACAAGTTGAAGAGCGCTTAAATCCGTTGGGACTGGAGGTTTGATAGTAACAGCAATAATGAACCAGACCATCAATAGAAACAAGATGTCAGTGAAAACAAAAAAGGAATAGAACAGCCCTCGAAGTATTTTTTTTACAAAACTCATTAATATTACTAGAGAAAGCTAAAGTTAATTGAATTGTTCAATGTTTGAGAGGTTAAATAAAAAAGATTATCGGAATACAAATAAATTAAACGAAAATTACTAGTTCAACACTATTCAATTTAAAAATCGAATTAAGACTGGCACGAACCATTCCCGAAAATTGGCTTACAGAATATAATCATCAATAAACTCGCGTACACAACCCTCGCCACCTTTTAAATCAGTCATGTATTTGGCCACAGCTTTTACTTGATCTACGGCATCATTAGGGCAGGCAGAATAATTAAGATGATTCATTATTTCTATGTCGTTGATATCATCACCCATATAAGCCACATTTTCGTAGCTCAGATTCAGTTCTTTCATCCATTGATTAAGTATATTGAGTTTGTTATCCAAACCAACATATACATATTCCACACCTAACAAAGACGCGCGATTTTTTATTAGTGTATCATTCTTTCCATTGCTCAAGAAGCCCACTTTAATACCTTTAGCAATAGCCAGCTTTATTCCCATACCATCTTTGGTATTGAATTTTTTGAATTCGTCACCGGAATTGGAGTAATACATTCCTCCATCTGTAAGCACCCCATCAACATCGAGTACCAGAAATTTAATTAAATGTCTGTTCATAGTAATTGGTATTAAATTAAATCATTTTTCTGCCCACAGCATTAGCTACAGCCGCCAACTGTGAATTCAATTCTCTGAATTGGGCAAAATTCAACTGTTGTGCCGCATCCGATTTTGCAACAGAAGGATTTGGATGAGTTTCTATCAGTAAGCCGTCAACCCCCATGGCCACACAAGCTTTGGATAAATCAGCCACACCATAAGCAAAACCGATAGCATGACTTGGATCTAGGATGATTGGCAGATTGGTGTATTGTTTTAAGTAAGCCACACCGCACAAGTCAAGTGTGAAACGTGTTTTAGTTTCGAAGGTACGTATTCCTCTTTCGCACAAAATTACATTATCATTTCCTCCAGAGAGAATAAACTCAGCTGCCTGAACAAACTCCTGTAAAGTGGCTCCGAATCCACGTTTCAGCAATACAGGTTTTCCTGATTTGCCACAAGCCTTTAGAATTCCGTGGTCGTACATGGCTTTTGCTCCTATCTGAAGGATATCAGCATATTCAATCACTTCGTTGACATGTGTCGAATCACGAATCTCTGTAATAATTTTCAGATTGTGTTTGGTGCGCATTTTGTCAAGGAGTTTAAGACCTTCGAGGCCTAAACCCTGAAATGCATAGGGTGTGGTGCGGGGTTTATAAGCACCGGCACGCAATACCTTAACACCAAGTTCTACGCAAAGTTCAGAACACTGCTCAATTTGCGCTTCCGACTCCACCGAACAAGGGCCTGTTATCATTACCGTATTATTGGTTTTCCCTCCAATAGAAACGGTATCCGTGATTTTTATTTCGCGTACATCTGACAAATATTTTTTACTTGCAAGTTGTATGTCATCATCAAACGGAAATTTTTGTGAAATAAATTGATTGTATTTTTCATCCAAAGGTTTCATTTTACTGGACGTGATGAGGGCGAAAAATCCCTGACGAGGCAAAACAATACTTTCCAATTCACGGCCCAGTTGTTCGGCTACTTGTGATGTTACCTCTGGTTTAAGGTGTATGATCATAATTTTATTCTCCTTTAATTAAATTGTTAAATGTAATGGCCCCTGTTAATCTATTTTCTGCATCTACTATCGGCAGATACATAATCGGAATTTTGGAGTTCTTAATAAACGTCAGCATTTCTGAAATAGTGAATGTATTCAAAATCTTCAATGGATTCGGATTAATGACATCTTCAATTTTCATTTGACTGAGGGAATCTATTTTTCGTATCAGTCCTTTTCTCACATCTGCATTACTTATTAACCCGACTAATTCCCCTTCTTTATTCAACATGAGAGTAAAGCCTAGACAGTATTTTTCTATGCAAATTAAAGCATCTATAAGCTTAGCATCTTCAGCAGATACCACTGGCAACTCTTCTCTGGTAAGCATAAAATCACTCACCAATATGTGAGATTGAATATTATCATTTCGCAAATTGTGTAAAGCGTGACCTATTACATTAGAGTTGACCAGATATGAACCGGACACTACAGAATACACTCCCATATTACGAAGCACGAAAGACACTTCATCGTTAACCCCTCCATCAACATGAATCTTTTTGTCAGGAAAGGCGACTTTGAAATCTCTTATTTTCTTAAAATTTTCTTTATTAAACAAACCACCGCTTTTGCCCGGAGTAGTGGTCATGAATAAAACAAAATCCATTCTTTCTTTATACTGCTCGAGCACGCTAATAGGTGTTTCAGTAACAATAGCTATTCCTATTCTTGATTTAATTTCTTTCGGAAGATGAAGTGGAGTAACCAAATTTTCATGTTGAAATGTTACAAAATCCACCTGATGTTTGATCAAGAAAGGAAAATACTTTTCCGGGTCTGAGGAAATGATATGCAAATCAACAGGTGTTTGACTCATCTTATTAATGATTGCGATATCATCGAAAACAGACAAGTCGTCATTGCAATCGATGTGAAGAAAATCAACTTTTAAGTCGTCAAGTTCTTTCACAAGCGCTTCAACACCTTTGATTTTGTTGGAATATATGGATGCGGATATTTTCATTAAGACAAGTCTCTTTTTAGGGTTGCAAAGGTAATAGATTTTTTAATTACTATACCCATACCGTTTAAGCTGATTGCCATCATCTCTCCAGTCTTTGTTCACTTTTACAAAAAGCTCGAGGAATACCTGTTTCTGCAAAAATGTTTCCATATCTTTTCGTGCATCAGTACCTATCTTCTTTAAGGCTTTTCCCTGATGCCCGATGATGATTCCTTTTTGAGAGTCTCGGATAACAATAATCTCTGCGCGTATTTTTATTATTTTTTCCTCTTCTTTAAACGATTCCACCACCACTTCCACCGAATAAGGAATTTCCTTTTTATAATTCAGTAATATTTTTTCACGAATTATTTCTGAGATAAAAAACTTTTCAGGCTTGTCAGTTAGTTGGTCTTTCTCATAAAACCCAGGGCCTTCGGGCAGGAGAGCGAGTATGCGGTCGAAAACATAATTAACATTAAATTTCTCTAAAGCGGATACAGGTATCACTTCGGCATTGGGCACTTCCGCTTTCCAATAATTCACTTTCTCCTCCAGTTTTTCCTGAGTAGCAAGGTCAATTTTATTTACGAGTAATAAAACAGGCACCTTAGCATTCTTAATCTTGTGAAGTATTTTTTCATCTATCTTGACGTCTTCATAAATATCCGTTACAAACAACATAATATCTGCATCAGTAATGGCTGTGTGCACAAAATCCATCATCGATTCCTGCAACTTATAATTAGGCTTCAACACTCCTGGAGTGTCAGAATACACAATCTGAAAATCCTCACCATTCACTATTCCCATAATTCGATGACGGGTTGTTTGAGCTTTAGATGTAATGATGGAAAGGCGTTCGCCTACCAATACATTCATCAATGTTGATTTGCCCACATTGGGACTTCCTATTATATTTACAAAACCTGCTTTATGTGCCATTTAATTATTTTAATTCCGCAAAGGTAGCGTATTGTTTATTGTTTAACCGTTTTAATTATTGTTACTATTATTAAAAGGGATATTCGTTCTAACGGTTCACTACAATACGTTGTGTTTTCTTGCCTCCTTCCATTTCCAGACTTACCATATATATTCCATTGGAAAGTGAAGCCAAATTCAGAAGAATGATGTTTCTTCCGGCTTTTACATTTTGTTTTGAATACATCACTTGTTTACCTATCATATCATAAATAGTAACAGAACTGTTTTTACTTTCTTTGTTCGAATTCAGTTCCAGGAACAATTCGTTTTCGGCAGGATTAGGATAAGCTGTAACAGTAAAATCTCCGGTCGCATTATTCTCCTGAACCCCTGCCCAAGGAACTGTTATGGCGCACAACGAAAACTGCCCGAAAGAAGTAATGTTATTATTTGTACTGAATTTCAGTTTCGAATTGCTTCCATTTAAGGTGTACACATCAGCTGTGTCCTGAGGATTGCCCCAAGTGGCTCCATCTGCATTGGCCGGACGTTCGTATAAATAATAACTATTAGGAGTAGTTATTGGCAACTGAGGAACTCCATTGATGGTAATACTATCGAGTGCTGTGAACACAGCATTACTTCCATAATTATTCACTACCCAATATTTGTAAACCATCGGGAAGGCATTACCGCTTTGGTCGGGCTGGTAATTTAATTTAGAAACCCAAACATCACCCTGTGGATAAACCGAACCTCCTGCATTTGGGAAAGCAATCTTTACATCAGTTCCCGCAAACGACTGCACGCCTCCGCTTGTTATATTCAATTTACTGCTCACTCCTCCGGCAAACGGCCCGGTGGAAACCACACGTGCAGCACCCGAAGAAAGAGTAGCGTGTCTATTTCCGGCACGGTCAAGTATCGCTCCGCTGGTTTCATTAAACTGATAATAGGCCACCAGACTAGTATCTGCAGCAGGTGTTTTGGTGAGATGACGCATCGCTCTTATTTCATCTTGCGATAACGATCTGTTCCAAATACACACCTCATCTATCAAACCATGAAAAGTTCTGGAATTACCATAAGCATCCTGACCTATCAAAGTGCTTGCATCAAACGCTTCGGGGTTGTGAGTGCCATTATCTGTAGCACCTATTCCATTTACATAAAGAGTTGCTGAGGTAGGACTAACCACTAAAGCCACATGATTCCATTCACCGGGATTGAAATACAAACCTGATGAGAAACCATAGAAACCGCCATCCCAGTGATATCTCACTTCATTATTATTCTTTAAACTAATTCCCGAACAGGATGAACCTCCTCTGCAAAATACCACTCCTGCCCAGTCATCCTGATTAGCATCGGGCTTTATCCAAGCTGATATTGTAACCGTATTCGAATTCAAATCTAACGGAGGTGCACTTGCTATGTCTCCATCAACGGTTAGTTTCAGTGCATTTCCCGGAATAGTGTCAGGCCCGCAAGCATTAGCCAATACCGAAACAGTAACCGACTTGGTACTTACATTACCATTTTGAGTAACCGTTAATGTAGCCGTATGTGGCCCGAGTGCGGCATACGTTACTTTTGGATTACGAATATTAACAGCACTTACATACGATGCTCCCGGAAAAGACCATTGCCAAGAAACCAATGCATGATTTACCGCAGAAAAATCATCAAAATAAAAAGTATCTCTCACACATGAAGATTCCAGCTTATCAACTGTAGGTTGTGCCAACGGCAAACCATCTTCATAAAAATCTACTTCCCAAATTCCTCTGTTGCCTGCAGTGCGAAGTTTGTTCTTTTTATAAAATGGTTTTGTAGTAAGTGGTTTGTATTCCTTTGGCAAACTGGCCGAAAAATCAGCCCAATCAGTCATGGTATTATTTCGGTAAAACACTTTCGCATAATCCACCGAAGTGATGTACACCCCTCCATCGGTGCCGGCCTGATGATTAATGATAAGATAGCTGTAGCCATTAATGGTAGCTGTAGTAAGGTTTGTCCAGGTATTGCCTCCGTCAGTTGTTTTAAAAACTTTATTGTTGGTGCTGTTGCTTTTTGAAGTAATCCACAATGTGTTTTCATCTGTATAGCTTACTGACAAAGAAATGTAGCTCATCGATTGTCCACTAGGCAAAGTAAGCATAGTCCAGTTTACACCTCCGTCAATTGTTTTATAAACCTTGGCATTGGTGGCCACATACATCACCAGCGGATTGCTTCGGCATATTTCAAATTTCTTAACCCGTTGATGAAAATTATGAATAGCCGTGTACGAAATACCACCGTCTATCGATTTCCATAAACTGCTGTCTTTCCCAATAAAAATATGGTTATAACATTCCGGATAAAACTCCAGTTCGCTGGCATCCCATCCGTAGCCATCTTCATTAGGATACATACTAAAAGTAAAATCCGTTTTATCACCGCTAAACGTTTTCGGCATCACGGAAGCCCCGATATCCGAATGCTCCACATGCATATCTCTGCCCACATTTCCGTATCCCGTGCCTGCTTCGCCTCCGCCTAGTCGCAGCGAACTGCCGGCAGGATAGCCATCGTACATGGCAGCATCCCCGTTATGATAACGACCTCCGGTGGCTATATCTTCGTTCCATCCTTGCCCGTAGCCCCAGTAATCCGAACCATAAATCCCTCTGTTGCGTGCCGAAGCATTGGCTGTGGTACTATAAAAATCGGTAGAATAATTCAACCCTCCATCGGTAGCAATCCAGGCATCATTGCCAATCATTTTCATTTCCTGAACATCGGGATGAAGCGTAAACGGTCCCTGATAGCCACCTACAGCCGTAAATGTATTTCCTCCATCTGTCGATTTGTAAGTAGAGGTACTCCCTACGATCACTTCATTTACATTGGTAGTAGATGCCATAATACTCAAATCGTAATAGCCCTGCCCATTGCTCATGCCCATAGGGCTGCTCGTATTTCCTGTCAAACTGTTTTGAATACCAGTCACCGTATGTGTCCAGGTGTCGGCACCGTCCGTGCTTTTCATAATGGCAGGAGCTGCAATGTTACTACCCATAAGCAATACCGCATATATATAATTAGTATCAGCCGGAGTTACTGTCAATCTTCCTGCTGTAGATGTTCGGATATACCAACCCGTGTTTTGGGCCGCAAAGGTTACACCGGCATCGTACGAACGATACACTCTGAAAAGCGTATCACCGCTGGCTCTGCGCAATACATACATGGTAGAATCTCTCATCGGATTGGTTTCAATATCATCGCTTGCTCCGGTAAAGCCTGTAACCAATGTAAAGTTAGCTCCTGCATTTACCGATTTGTACAAACCCGATCCTCCAGCCAGAAATATAATATTTGGATTGGCCGAAAAAATAGCGATATCATTACAAGCCAAACCTCCCACAGTAAATAATGTAGTCCAGGTTACCCCTCCATCGGTGGTTTGATATACATTATTGCCGGCCGAAGCATACACAATATCAGGATTGGTTGGGTGAATAGCAATAGCTGTGCAAGTGCCCAACCGAATACCATCCGACACCGATACCCAGTTTAAACCCTTGTCCACTGTTTTAAATATACCTCCTGTTTCAGGACAAGCATAAAGAATATCGGGATTAGAAGGAGCCACATCAAAGGCATACAAGTTAACCTGCCATGGCACCGAAGGCTGTGCCGCATCGTTCCACGATGGCTGAAATGTTTCTACCGGACCCAGCAACGACCATGCAGAAGACGAACTCCTGTGCGATTGCCCACTTGCCCCCGCGCTTGCAATTCCTTCGGGCAAACGCTGCACAGTTCCATCATCCTGAATGTAACGCTCGTTCTCCATCATCCAGCGTTTGTAAAACTGAGTATAGGTATTCTTTTCGAATTTATGAGTTTTGTAATAGTTATCGTATGCTTGCTCCAGCTCCTGCGCATTGGTTATCCCATCATAAAAATAGTTCATCCAGCTGGGCATTGCAGCCGACTTTTCCGGAAGATAACAAGATGAAGTTTTTTGAGAAAAGAGATTGGTAACAGAAATAAAGAATGCGATTAGGAATAGTAGTTTTTTCATAAATTATATTTAGAAGACAAAAGTAGTAAAATAGTATGAAGAGGATGTATTATCCCGGCAACAAAAACACGGGATTGCTATAGGTAAGCCGTCTGTCGGAACCCATACCAAATGAAACAAATTTATATTCTCTGTTACTTTCCAAATTTGGCATGATTCCATCTTTTTTGGAACAATAATGAAACCGCCATTTTGAAGGATCTTTTTCAGGATTATCAGCAAGGGTATACATTATTCCATACCGCACATTCTGTATTCTTATTATTGAAATCTCAAATTTCAATCTTCCGCTTCCTCTGATAGCGGTAAGTTTTAAAACCGTTTTAGGCAGTATGCCCTGTGCTTTGCAAGGTTTGTGAAGCGGAAATCCGCTGCGGTTGAGTATAGAAACATTGCCGTTTGCGAGGTCGTTGATATAACGGCCAATGGCACTCAACGACCTCTGTACTATTCTTCTTGCTTTTTTTGTATCTGCACTTTGCCCGGCATAAAGCATAGCGTTTCGTACTTTATTAAATTTTTTAAGTTGTTTTTTAAGCAAATCCAGAGGAACAGGCAATGCACTAAAAACATCATGCCCGGATTTTAAATAATTCAGGATACGGCTTACGGAATCAGAAAGTTCACTTTCGGGGTATTCTCTGAAATCGGTAATTATTTTGGCTTTTTTAGGCATGCATGGTCTTTTTTATACAGCTTTTAACCTTAAAATATCGGCCTTTTTTCCTCCCAAACGAGAGCAGTAAAGGAAAATGATTCCTCGCAAAGGTAAATAATAAACGGTTAACCTTTTTTCATTTCCGTTATTGCCCCGATGATTTCCGCACTTGCCCTTTTGGTTTCCGCATCTTCTTTTTTGGTTTCCGTAACAATGTTTTTCATTTCCGCACTTCCTTTTTTCATTTCCGGAACCTCTTTTTTGGTTGTCGCAACACCTTTTTTAGTTATCGCACTTCCTTTTTTGGTTTCCGCAACTCCTTTTTTGGTTACCGCACTTCCTATTTTGATTTCCGCACTTGCCCTAATGAAAAAAGGTTAACCGTTTATTAAAGCAACAATTGCTTCCATAATTCTCTGTTGTTCCTCCATGTTAACTGCACTTCCGTTTAATATTTCCGCACTTCCGTTTTAGGTTCCGGCACTTTAGTTAAATATTTCAGCACTTGCTTTATTGATTCACTGTCTTTCGTTTTCCAACAACGTTGTAGTGCCGTAAAAAAGGGGTTCAGCTTATTTCAATAACACAATTACATAGGTTAAAATCTTAAAATACGGTAAAACAAAAGTAAAATAAAATTATCAGAATAATATCGAATCATAAAGAAATTGATTTTCTGCCTTTGTTGGTTTTTTATTGAAATTTGCAGAAAGCAAGGCGTTTTAGGTGTTTTTTTGTGTTTAGAGAATTACCCCTGTCAGGTTTCGAAAACCTGACAGGGGAGGGATGTGATACTTGTGGTAAAGGGTAGTGTGGAGATTTCTTTGCTGCGCTCGCAATGACGCTTTTTTGGGTGCATACTAAAAGGTAAAGAAAAGCTGGATGCTGACAAACTGCGCCCGACCCGCGCGAAATATCCTTTTTTTTGCCATAGCCGCGCAGCGAAAAAAAACATTCTAAAAAAGATATCGCGTGTGGGCGGGTGGAAGGGGACAAACGAAGAGGGAAAGCTCAACGCCCAAAACAGATATTAGATTTGAGATATTAGATTTAAGATACTAAACGGAGTTACGCGCAAAATCTGAAATCTGCAATTTGAACCTTTTAACTAAAATTGCGCGCATAAAAAAAGTCCTGCACTTTTGGTGCAGGACTTTTGGTAGTAGGCAGATGAAATTAATCGGCCTGAAGAAACGGATATCGGTAATCGGTAGGCGGATTAAGCGTTTCGCGAACGGTGCGGGGCGATACCCAGCGAAGGAGGTTAATCATAGCACCTGCTTTGTCGTTGGTTCCCGAAGCGCGGGCACCACCAAATGGCTGCTGACCCACCACAGCTCCTGTAGGCTTGTCGTTGATGTAAAAATTTCCGGACGAATTGCGGAGGGCTTTGGTGCCTTGTTCGATGGCATAGCGGTCTTCGGCAATGATGGAGCCGGTGAGGGCATAGATGGATGTTTTGTCAACAATGGTTAATGTTTCGGCATATTGCTCAGCAGGATACACATAAATGGTAAGCACCGGCCCGAAGAGTTCTTCGCACATGGTAACATAGTAAGGGTCTTGCACAAGGATTACAGTAGGTTCGATAAAATATCCTTTTGATTTATCGTAATTACCTCCGGCAATAATTTCGCAGCCTTTGTCTTTCTTGGCATTGTCAATATACTTCGCCAGCTTGTCGAACGATTTTTCATCAATCACGGCATTGATAAAATTGGTGAAGTCTTCGGTAGGTCCCATTTTCATCGACTTTAAGTCGGCAATTAATAAATCTTTTACCTGAGGCCAAATGTTGTCGGGGATATAAGCGCGGGAAGCAGCAGAGCATTTTTGTCCCTGATACTCGAAAGCACCGCGACTGAGGGCTGTACTAAGCACCTGAGGATTGGCGGATGAATGTGCCATTACAAAGTCTTTACCACCAGTTTCGCCAACGATGCGGGGATAGGTTTTGAATTTGCTGATGTTGTTACCAATGGTTTTCCAGATGCTTTGAAACACTTCGGTGGAGCCGGTAAAATGGATTCCTGCAAAATCGGGATGAGCGAAAATAACATCGCCTGCATCGGGCCCCGAAGGGTAAATAAGATTGATAACACCGGCAGGAAGTCCGGCTTTCATAAATATTTCCATCAATACATTGGCAGCATATACCTGAGTGTTGGAAGGTTTCCACACCACCACATTGCCCATCATTGCACATGAGGTAGGCAAGTTGCCGGCAATGGCCGTAAAGTTAAAAGGAGTAAGCGCATAAATAAAACCTTCGAGGGGTCGTTGTTCCACCCGATTCCAAACTCCGAAACCGGTACCTGCTACAGGTGGTTGTTGTTTGTAAATTTCGGTCATGTATAGTACATTGAAACGAAGGAAATCGATGATTTCGCAGGAACTGTCTATTTCGGCTTGAAATGCATTTTTCGACTGTCCCAGCATAGTAGCTGCGTTCAGCTTGGCACGGTAAGGCCCTGCAATAAGTTCGGCAGCTTTGATAAATATAGTGGCACGATGTTCCCAGTCGAGTGCTTCCCATTTTGGTTTAGCGGCAAGAGCTGCATCGATGGCTTGCTGCACATGTTCTTTGTTGCCTTTATGAAAATATCCCAACGTATGTTTGTGGTCGTGGGGAGGAGCAAGGCGCACTTTTTCGTTGCTTCGTACTTCTTTGCCGCCAATATACATAGGTATATCCATTTCGACAGAGCGCAATTGTTTGAGCATAGCCTGAAGTTCTTTTCTTTCGGCACTTCCGGAAGCATAGCTTTTGATGGGTTCGTTCACCGGTGGGGGAACTGTAAAAAATCCTTTTGACATGGTTATAGAAATTATAAATTGTGAATTATAGATTATGAATTATTTTGGGGTGCAAAGATAGTTAAAATTAATTCTGCGTTTTATTGACGAAAAACACACTCTCCGTTTATATAAGTAGAGCGAACTTTTACAGATGGAACTTTATCCATTGTACACTTCATAATATCATTATCCAAAATGATGAAATCGGCAAACTTGCCGGGCTCAATGCTACCTTTTTCATGCTCTTCGAAATTGGCATAAGCCCCCCAAATGGTCATTCCTTTAAGTGTGTTTTCTCGCGAAAGTGCATTTTCTGTTTGAAAGCCTTCGTCAGGAAATCCTTTTAAATCTTTTCGTGTCACCCCAGCATAAAAAGTATATAGCGGGTTAATATCTTCTACGGGAAAATCGGTTCCCAAAGCCAGCATACCGGTGGCATTCAGCAAATCATTATAAGCATAAGCATAATGAATGCGCTCATCGCCCAGCCGCTGCTTTGCCCAATACATATCAGAGGTGGCATGGGTAGGCTGCACCGAAGGAATAAGTTGAGGAGCATTGGGCTGTGTAGCCGGTTGGTTGAGGCATTTCACAAGTTCGATATCTTTGAGCGAAGTAACCTGAAAATGCTCGATGCGCCAACGCAACGATTGCTCGGTTTTGGGAGTAGCCGTGTTGCAATGATTAGCAAGGTAAGGAGCATACACCGAAAGCAAGAGGCGCACAGCCGAATCGCCAATGCAATGCGTGTTCATCTGAAAGCCTTTGTCAGCAACTCTTTTGGCAGTGGTGCGAAAATAGTCGGGAGAGCTAAGCAACAAGCCCTGTGACAAAGGTTGGTCCGTATAAGGTTTGCAAAGGCAAGCACCACGCGAGCCCAAAGCACCATCGGCATAAAACTTAAACGAACGAACGTTTAACCGCTCGGTTTTGTAAATGCCGTGTTGCAAGTAATAGTCTAGGTTTTCGGCATTGTCGGTAAGCATGGCATAGATGCGCATTTTCAATTCACCCGATTTTTGCAAAGCATCCATCTGGTCGATTATCTTTTTTTCTAAACCTGCATCATCCACCGTGGTAAGCCCCACGGCAAAACAGTTTTTTTGAGCAGCAATTAAGGAAGCGGTTATTTCGTCAACACTTGGTTTAGGAATAATTTTCTGAACCAAGTCCACAGCATTGTCTATTAAGATTCCACTAGGCACCGAAAAGGGATACTTAATGTTTTTTATTTCTTTGTTGAATTCAATACTAAACCATTGGTCCGATTCGCTTTTGTTACTTGTTACTTTATCGGTTTGTATCACCCCTCCCTGCACTTTGGTATCGGCAGTAATTTCGGCAAGTTTGAGGGCAGCATGATTAACGAGTGCCGCATGCCCGTCAATTCGCTGAAGAAACACAGGCACCTCAGGAAACAATTCATCCAGCTGATAACGGCTCGGAAATTCTTTCACCTCCCAGTCATTCTGGTCCCATCCTCGGCCTATTATCCATTCTGATTTATTGGTTTTGGCATATTGCACCACCCGTTGAATCACTTCTTCGAATGATTTTGTGCCTACCAAATTCACCGAGGTCAATCCTTTTCCATAACCATAAAAATGACAATGCGAATCGATAAGGCCTGGGTAGATGGCTTTACCATGGGCATCCATCGTTTCCTTTGCTTCGTATTTAGTTTCTATTTCGGTATTACTTCCAATAGCGATAAACTTTCCATCTTTTACAGCAAAACTTTCTGCAGTCGAAAACAAAGAATCGACCTGGTAAACAACAGCATTGCGAACAATCAAATCGGATTTCTGTTTCTGGGAGCAGGAAGAAAGAATGAATGCAAGAATGCTAAATACTGAAAATGTAGAGAGGAATTTCATCAATAAGTAATATATAAAATAAACCCTGTCGTGGTGTTGAGCCACGACAAGGAAGCTAATTATTCTTTACGAAAGGTTGTAGTAGCGTTTGCCTGGACTGTAGGAGTAATAATGATATCGTTGATATTAACATGGGGAGGCCTAGAAGCACACCAGTAAATGGTTTCAGCAATATCTTCAGGTGTTAACGGCTTAATGCCTAAGTATGGCTTTTTAGCACGGTCTTCATCACCTTTAAATCGAACCACTGAAAACTCTGTTTCCACCATGCCCGGATTGATAGCAGTCACTTTTATGTTGTAAGGCAACATATCAATGCGCATACTTTTGCTAAGTGCATCCACCGCATGTTTGGTGGCACAATACACATTTCCGTTAGCATATACTTCTTTGCCGGCAATGGAACCTATATTAATAATATGTCCCGAACCATGACTAATCATTAATGGAGAAAGATGACGGGTGATGTACAATAGACCTTTGATATTAGTATCTATCATTCGTTCCCAATCATCCATATCTCCATCCTGAATGGTGCTTAATCCAACGGCAAGTCCGGCATTGTTCACCAGCACATCCACATTTCTCCAATCTCCCGAAAGCGATTGAACGGCCTTTTCCACTTCTTTATTATTTCGCACATCAAAATTTAAACTCAATACATCTACTTTAAAAGTTGATTTCACTTGTGCAGCAATTTCATCCAAACGTTCTTTTCTTCTTCCTGTGATAATGATGTTGTAACCATTTTTAGCAAACAGCTCAGCTGTTGCTTTTCCAATACCGGCTGTTGCTCCGGTGATAAATGCAATCATGTTTATTTATTTTGTTCTATTAAGTTTACTGTTTTTTCTGCTATAACTAAAGTAGATGATCAAACCCGCCAATAACCAAATACCGAAACCAATCCAGTTGGAAAGGCCCAATTCGGCCATCATATAGAGGCAACTCACCAAACCTAACAAAGGGATGAGTGATAAGTTTTGGCGATACGTCCACACGGCAAGTCCGAACGAAATGAAGATAAAAATCCACATCGGGATTTTATGTTTGAACAATCTAAACCCTGATTCGTATTTCTGATTTTCAGCAACAGGAAAAGACTCAATTGCCGATGTATATTTTGTTTCATCCAGATTACTCAGATATGTTTCCAAATCGTTTTCGCTTTTAGCGAATTCAGCACTATCATTGCCCGCTATTAGTTTTTTAATTTCTCCAATTTGATTTTCTTTTAGCGAGGTAACAAATGAAGTTGAATTAATGATTGCCTTTTTATTGGTGATAAAATCAATACTAGCTTCCCGGTTGTAAGTAAACGAAAGGATGATGGTTAATACAATAAGTCCTGGCATGATGTACTTTGCATTAATATAAGGTGTTTTGAACTTACCTCGAGGAATATCTGTTTTATTTTGCAATACCAACACACCAGCACATACCAGTACAAACGCAAATAAAGTTCCGATGCTACACAAATCGGTAACCATAGTTAAGTTTAAAAACAACGCTGGCACAGCAACCACGAAACCTGTAACGATGGTTGCAAACGATGGTGTTTTAAATTTAGGGTGTACTCTCGAAAATGCTTTTGGCAACAAACCATCGCGGCTCATGCTCATCCAAATTCGAGGTTGCCCCATTTGAAAAACAAGTAAAACACTTGCCATGGCAATAACGGCACTAATAGCAATGATTCCCGACATCCATTTCAAATCCAGTTTCTGAAACACAAAAGACAGAGGGTCGCCAACGCTAAGCTGGTCGTATTTCACCATGCCTGTAAGAATTAAAGCAATAATGATGTAAAGAACAGTACAAATAATAATAGCCCACATCATTCCCCTCGGCAAATCTCGTTGAGGATTTTTACACTCTTCGGCTGTAGTAGAAATAGCATCAAAACCAATGTATGCAAAAAACACAGCCGATACACCTTTTAATATACCTGTCAAACCATTTGGTGCAAAGGGGTGCCAGTTTTTGGTATCCACATAAAACACACCAACAGCAATAACTAAAAGAATAATACAAAGTTTTACAACAACCATTAAGTTAGATGCATTCTTCGACTCTTTCATACCTCTATAAACAAGAGCTGTGATAAGTATAATAATAAACAAGGCTGGTAAATCGGCTATGAAATGTAACGAACCAATGGCCGGTGATGTTGTCCAGGCGGTGTAAGCGGCTTGTAATCCGGCATCCAGATTTTCGAATATCTTACCACTTTGAAGCAAAGCAGTAGCCTGATGAAAACCATTGGAGGCAGTTAAATAATCCATTTGAATCCATTGTGGCAAATGTATTCCCTGACTATCGAGCAAACCAGTAAAGTAATCGCTCCACGAGATTGCAACTGTTATATTTCCGATGGCGTATTCCATAATCAAGGCCCATCCAATAATCCAAGCGATTAACTCACCAAAAGCAACGTAAGAATAAGTATATGCACTGCCCGACACAGGAACCATTGAGGCAAACTCGGCATAAGCAAAAGCTGCGAATCCACAAGCAATAGCGGTAAAAAGAAAAAGAAAAATAACAGCTGGCCCTCCATCAGAACTTGCTTTTCCAATGGTACTAAAGATACCCGCACCAATAATGGCTGCGATACCAAATGCCGTGAGATCACTTACGCCAAGATGTTTGCCTAAAGGAGCATGACCACCTTCAGCTTCACTTTTGTTAACTTGTTTTAATATATCGTGAACCGATTTTTTACGGAACAAACTTTTATAGTCCATAATAGATTTTTAGTGGGAAACAAATGTAAAAAAATAAATAAGTATTCGGTATCGCATTACAACATAATAATAAGTTCTTCATTCTATCGGAAACCATTTTGATAAAACAGGAACCCGTTTCATCAACTTTTGTTTGTCGAGAATAAAAAGAAAAGAAATAAGAAGGAAAGGTAAAGCTGGTACCTTGTAACGAGCGATGGCTCCCAGCACTGGTGTTGTTTCCCCTATAATTAGAAATTGTACAGTTACAAATGACAAGCAGAATAACACATATTGCCATTTAATTTCTTTGATTGATTTGGAAAATAGTAAACAAATCAGGATAAACACGAGCATTAGGACATTCTCAGCACCCGCCATCAACATCATTGGAGATTTTAGTTCCCATAAAAATGGCCGCAGGAGAGTATTTAATAAAGCATGAGGTGCATTACAAATAAAAGAACTTAGTGTTGGTTCGAGAGGAGGGATTAGAATAATGCTTCCTGCAACTGGTATCGGTTGGCAATACGCATCAGAAAGACCTCCATTAGCAAGTTGATTGAATTCAATTTGCTTTTGGGATAGGGTTACCAAAGGGTTTTGTATAGAAGTGAAGTTATCAATGTTTAATCCTAATGTGGCTAGAACAACTACTATAATTAAAAACT
Organism: uncultured Bacteroidota bacterium; assembly: GCA_903926385.1. Classification (GTDB taxonomy): domain Bacteria; phylum Bacteroidota; class Bacteroidia; order 2-12-FULL-35-15; family 2-12-FULL-35-15; genus 2-12-FULL-35-15. The sequence continues at coordinate 56,683 of CAIYIS010000009.1, read as the reverse complement.
TCAAATACCATTTAGCAGCGCTGGTTTTATTAATCCACACTAAAAAAAACAAACTCGGACAAATGGCTAGCCAAACATAAAATTTCGAAAAGGCCAGCAAAAAGCCTGCTGCCAAACATATTAATGTTGATTTAACAGAGAATAATCGGGAAGTATAATAGATAAGTAATCCAAGTGCAAAAATAATTAACCCTTCTTTGAGTACTCCCGAACCCCAGAAAAGAACGGATGGCAGCAGAAAGACAACAAAAAGCAATTCTCTTTTTTTATCTTTCAAAAAAGGGACAAACGTTTTGTAGATGGCCGTAAGACCTATCAGCGAAAAGAAACAAATAAATACAGTGTGAACATTATAATAGCCAAGAGAGAAAAACCGCACCAGACTGTTGAAACGAATTATAGTGTGACTGTCGTTATAAATACTGCTGTCAATCCTTCGTGCCCAATAATGCATCTGATTATAATAGATATCGAAGTCTGGGGTATTATTGCCAATGCTAGCCATCATTTTGAAAAAATGAACAGGATTAGTTCTAATGGCATCAAATAATATTTTACTATCATCAAAATACTTATAAATATCGGCTGTGGAACGGTCCTTATAATAAAAGGTATATATAGCCCAAAGAAGCAGTCCAAAAACCACTTTTAACATAAAGATGAACGAAACCAAACGTTTTGATAAACCGTCAGCTTCAAAAAAATTCATTCTATGAATAATAAAGATGAAAAGGAAAGTGTAAGCTGTTGTTAAAAGGAATTCCAAATGATTCAGGGATTTTTTATTTCGGCAAATATAGTAATTCATCAATGGTTGAAAACTCAAAATAAAATATTTGAGTTGAAGCGAAGGTTTTTTATGTAAATTTGGAATCTCAAAAAAATCAACTAGCGAAAGGAACAAAACGTTTTTTCAATAAAATATTAAAATTAGATATGTCAGAAATTATTCAGGGAGAGTTAACAACCGTTGAAACTGCGCAGAAGTTAGGTCTGCTGCCGGACGAATATGAAAAGATTAAAACAATATTAGGACGTACTCCCAACTTTACAGAATTAAGTATATTTTCGGTAATGTGGAGCGAGCATTGTTCTTATAAAAATTCAATTGTTTGGTTAAAAAAGCTACCTAAAAAAGGTCCCTATATTTTGGCAGAAGCCGGTGAAGAAAATGCAGGACTTGTGGATATAGGCGATGGCTTGGGCTGTGCATTCAAAATCGAATCGCATAATCACCCTTCTGCGTTGGAGCCATATCAAGGAGCAGCCACTGGAGTGGGTGGAATTAATCGAGATATTTTTACAATGGGAGCTCGCCCGATTGCACAACTGAATTCATTACGTTTTGGAGATATTAAATTGGAAAAAACAAAATGGTTGGTTAAAGGTGTGGTTAAAGGAATTGGCGATTATGGAAATGCCTTTGGTATACCCACAGTAGGAGGAGAGGTGTTTTTTGACGACTGTTATAACGTAAATCCGCTAGTCAACGCAATGAGTGCAGGAATAGTTAAAACAGGAGAAACGATTTCGGCTACATCTTATGGTGTAGGCAATCCTGTTTATATCGTTGGCTCGGCTACAGGTAAAGACGGAATACACGGAGCCACCTTTGCTTCGGCAGATATTACCGAAGACTCTGCAAAAGATTTGCCTGCTGTGCAAGTAGGCGATCCGTTTCAGGAAAAATTATTGCTGGAAGCTACTTTGGAAGTTATTAAAACAGGAGCTGTGGTGGGTATGCAGGATATGGGCGCAGCCGGCATAACTTGTTCTACTTCCGAAATGAGTGCAAAAGGCGAACATGGTATGGAAATTTGGTTAGACAGAGTTCCTACTCGTCAGGCTAACATGCAGCCTTTCGAAATATTACTTTCCGAATCTCAAGAGCGTATGCTTATAGTTGTAAAAAAGGGAAGAGAGAAAGAAGTGCAGAAAATATTTGACAAATGGGATTTGAATTGTGCGGTGATAGGTAAAGTAACCGATACCAAACGAATTAAGTTTTTTGTTGGTGATGAGTGTGTGGCCGATGTCCCCGCTCACGACTTGGTTTTGGGCGGAGGAGCTCCGGTTTATCACAGAGATTATAAAGAGCCTGCTTATTTTAAAGAATCAAAAAAATTCAACATAGATTCTGTAGAAGAACCGAAAGACTTGAAAGCAGTTGCTAAATTTTTAATTGCTCATCCCAATATAGCTTCCAAACAATGGGTTTATAATCAGTACGACTCCATGGTGGGAACTGCCAATATGAGTACTAATGCACCTTCTGATGCAGCTGTTGTTAATATTAAAGGAACCAATAAAGCAATTGCACTCAAAGTAGATTGTAACTCGCGTTATGTAAATGCCGACCCGGAAACAGGTTGTGCGATTGCAGTTTCAGAAGCAGCCAGAAATATTGTATGCAGCGGTGGCGAGCCATCTGCCATCACCAACTGTCTGAATTTTGGTAACCCTTACAATCCAGAAGTGTATTGGCAATTTGTGGGAGCCATTAAAGGAATGGGTAGTGCATGTATTAAGTTTGAAACTCCTGTAACAGGAGGTAACGTGAGTTTTTACAACCAATCTTCTTACGAAGGGCCTGTGTTTCCAACACCCACCATCGGTATGCTTGGTGTATTAAAAGATAAATCAAATAGGATGACCTTAGATTTTAAAAACGAAGGTGATTCCATTTATCTCATCGGAAGTTCTAAAGATTGTATTTCTTCTTCCGAATACTTGTATTCTTATCATCAGATAAAAAACACTCCCGCTCCAATGTTCAATTTGGATGAAGAGTATGAAGTGCAAAAAGCCGTAAAAACACTAATTAAGGAAAAAGTTATTCAATCCGCTCACGATTGTTCTGATGGAGGATTATTCATTGCATTGCTTGAAAGCGCCATGCCACGTGGTCTAGGTTTCGACATAAGTTCGGACGAAGAAATAAGAAAAGATTCTTTCTTGTTTGGCGAATCCCAAAGCCGTATTGTTGTATCCGTAAAAAAGGAGGATGAGGATAAATTTATTGACTTGATGATGGAATCTAGAGCCGAGTTTCAATATATGGGGGATGTTACAGGAAAAGATTTGATGATAGACGATGAGTCATTCGGAACAGTGGCAGAAGCAAAAGCCGTTTTTGATAATGCTCTTGGTGATTTATTAAAGTAATTTCGAAAGAATACATGATTAGAAAAATTGCTTTGTTTGTTTTGATGATATTTGCCGGAGGCCTTGCCTTTGCGCAAAATACCGCATCTGAATATTATCAAAGTGCATTAATAAACGATTCTCTTAAAGACGATGTAGCGGCATTGCACGATTTGGACAACGCATTTAAATTAAAACCAAATTACGATAGTGCATTATGTTTGTTGGCTACAATTAATTTAAGAAGTGAAAACTATAAAGACGCCATCAAAATTTTCGACAGGGCCATTCGACTAAACGAAACTGTTTTTGAATCGTATTACGGCAGAGCCAATGCCAAAGCTCAACTCAAAGACTATACAGGAGCAATCAAGGATTTTAGCAAGGCGATTCAACTAAACCCCAAACATCCAAAGTCGCTTTATAATCGTGCATTAGCAAAAGGATTTTTGGAAGATTACTCTTCTGCGATTACCGATTTAGACAAGGCCATCACTTTGGATAATAAATATATCAATGCCTATTATAGCCGTGCTTTTTGGAAAGATATTTCGGGGGATTATGATGGTGCTATTGCCGATTACAAAACGGTAATTAAGTTGGACCCTAAATATAAAGAAGCCTACATTGGCATGGCCGAAGCTATGTATCAGCATGGTAACAAAGCAGAAGCATGTGATGTGTTAAAACTTGCGGCTTTCAAAGGAAGTACCATTGCTGAAGAATTAATTAATAAATTATGTAATTAATGATGAAACGTTTTTTCTACCCTTCACTTATTGCTTACTTATCATTTATTTCCTTGTCCTCCGGACAAAACATACACACGTTCACTGATACAGTAATTAATGTATCTTGTAATCATTTACATCTGGGCTCCGCAACGGTTCGAGTAACCAATGTTGTACATCCGCCTTACTCATTTCAATGGAGTAATGGGTTATACAATACTAATGTTACCGCATCAACAGCCGATAATCTTGAAGTAGGAACTTATACGGTAACCATAACTAATAGTCAGGATGGAGATTTGGCAACAGTTATAGTCAATGTTGCCGAAAATCCCTGTGAAATTTCTGCCGAAGCCATGTTTACCCCTAATGGTGATGGATATAACGATACCTGGTTTATTGACAAGTCAGAATATTTTCCTGATGCCTGGCTTTTAGTTTATAACCGATTAGGACAAAAAGTTCATGAGCAAAAAGGTTTGTATGTGGCCTGGGAAGGAAAAGATTTGCTGGGAGCTCCTCTGCCAGACGCTTCCTATTACTATATTTTTTACCCCAATCGCTCTGATAAAGGCAAATTAAAAAAGGGCTGTGTTTCCATAGTGCATTAAGATGAAAAAGATAATATTAATAATACTTGCTTTTTTTTGTTCGGCTGCACTCAATGCTCAGCAAACAGATCAGTTTACTCAATTTACTCTGAACGATTATGGAATGAATCCTGCTGTAGCAGGAAGTGCTAACGGGTTATTGTTTATGGCAGGACAACGAGTTCAGTGGCGAGGCTTTGAACTCGCGCCTCAAACCCAGTTTGCCAACATATCCATAGCATTAGGCAAAAAGGGCTACAGGCATTATTGGCATGGTGTAGGAGCTTCTGTTGAGCAAGACCGATTCGGAGTGTTTACCAATAAGGTCGCTTACCTTTCTTACGCCATACATTTAAAAGTATCTCCAACTTATCGTTTAGGATTTGGACTGGCAGGAGGAATAAAAAATGTGGCACTCTCCAATATTGTTTTCGATAATAACGACCCTGCTTTGTTAAATCAAACCAAAGCAATTATTGTACCCGATATTATTCCTGGAGTTTATCTTTATTCAAAAAAGTTTTCACTTAGTGTTTCCGTTAGAGATGTATATAAAAACACTTTATCATTTGGCAAAAAAACACTTGCCTCTGGTACCAAGTTATTCCCCACCGCCTATATTTCTGTGACTCGTAAATTTGTTTCCGGAGGTTATGGTTTAATCACCATTCCGGCTATTAACATACAATCTAACTTTAAGGGAATTCCTTCTGTTAATTTTAATGTAATCACCTATTACAAAAAAAGAGTAGGAGTAGGCTTCAATTACCGGATGCACGATGCCGTTTCGGGAATTCTGCAGGTACGTATTTATAAAAATCTGATTGTCGGTTTTGCATACGATTTCACTATTTCCCGTTTTCATTCCGGCAAAGCCAACTCAGATGAAATTATGATAGGTTATTCTCCTCTCATGAGTACCGAAGATTTAGAAAAACTCGGTACTACTAATTGTCCTAAATTCGAAATGTAACATTATCTCTGTTTTTTCTTGAAAGAATTCCTTAATAAAGTTTGGCGATTTCTCTGGAAAGCTGCTCTGTGGTTTTTCGCTGTCAGCATCAGTTCTGTTATTCTTTTCCGTTGGATTCCAATACCGCTAACTCCCCTTATGCTCATTCGTTGTGTTGAGCAAAAAGCCGATGGCAAAGAAATGAAGCTAAACAAAAAATGGGTACCCCTCGAACAAATTTCGCCCAATCTCCAACTAGCCGTTGTTTGCTCCGAAGACCAAAATTTCATAAATCATTCCGGATTTGATTTCGAAGCCATCGACAGAGCCATGAAATATAACAGCGAGCATAAAAAAACACGGGGAGCCAGCACCATTAGCCAGCAAACAGCCAAAAACGTATTCCTCTGGAGTGGTCGTAGTTGGATTCGTAAAGGATTCGAAGTCTATTTCACTTTTCTCATCGAAACCTTTTGGAGCAAACAACGCATAATGGAAGTTTATCTCAACGTTATCGAGATGGGTGATGGTGTTTACGGAGCACAAGCAGCATCCACCACCTTTTTTCATAAAGATGCCAAAAAGCTCTCACAAGGCGAAGCGGCTCTCATAGCTGCAGTTTTACCAAACCCTATCCGTTTTTCAGCTGCCAAACCTATTGCCTATATCTCTGGCCGGCAAGCTTGGATAATGCACCAAATGGCACTTTGGGGAGGGGTTCTGAATTACGAAAACAAAGAACCCAAAAAGTAAACCATCTCATCTTTTTTGTCTTAATCTTAAGTTTAACTTAATTAGTTACATTTTTCATTAATATTCCATTGATAAATTAATTATTAAATGCACAAAAAAACTATTGCAACGACTTTTGAGCTCGCACATCAAGAATCAAGTTCTCATGATGAATGCCTATATAAGCACCTCCAGGAAAATTTCGCCCCTGATTTTTCGTTTAGGTTCACGGACGATGAATAATACACATTGTCCTAAAGCATTTTCTCTTCATTACTAAACATTTATTCGGTAGCATGAAGTATTGTATAAATTACGCATGCACGAAGATGAAGTGAAACTTCATCTAATTTTCCTGAAAAATTAATGTTTTTAATCTATCAACTAAATAATTTACTTAGCGTGTTTCAGCTTCTCTGTTTTGACATTTGTATCCAATGGCCTGTTAAAATAGATCATTTTCTAAGTTAGAATATTTGTTGCTAAATTTACAGAAAATAAGGGCTTAATTTTCGGAACCAGTTATTTGTAGAAGAGATTCAATCTCTCGTTAAGACAATTAACATTCACAAACAAAATTAAAGTTCTTGTTAAAGGCATTCGATCTCTTTTTAAATGTCGATTTTTCACTCCCCACCTTTTCTTGCTAAAAAGATTTACATGTATATATTACAACCTTTTAGCTACTCTGACAATGAAAACAATTGTACCATAAACGTATTTAGAAAATAGTAACGGGAGTTAAGTAATAAAAATCAAACCATCGTGGATGGAAATTATACCAATTTGAATGAAGTTCTAAATATTTTCATTTGGACTTTGAGTCAAAAACGTTAAAGGTCTATATTTTTGGGACCGCGAATGACAATTTTTAAAGTAGATTTTTCTGAAAAAAAGAATGAGGTACTATTAGACTTCTTACTAGTCATACATATAACATACTTAAAATTACAATTTTTTAGGGAGTATAGAATTAGAATAAAACTTTTAGACGTATACCATTCTCCTAAGAGCAACATTTGTGTTAATCTTCAACCTATGACCAATCATCATTTTTTATCAAATTCTCTTTTCCAATTATACTAAAATTCTTGAATGACCTGCTTCATGATTCATTTTTTCAGGAAAAACAAAGTGTTTAAAAAGACAAAACCGAGTAAAATCATGATTTTTAAAATTTATTGCCATTTATCGAAAATAATGCATACCTTTGACGTAATTATTAATCAATATCATATATTAAAATGAAAAATGGAACTGTAAAGTTTTTTAATGAAACAAAGGGATTTGGATTCATTAAAGCCAACGACTCTGGCGAAGAATTCTTCGTACACGTGTCAGGATTGAAAGAAGAAATTCGTCAAAATGACGAAGTGCTTTTTGAAGTTCAAGAAGGCAAAAAAGGTTTAAATGCTGTAAATGTAAGATTAGCATAATTATATTCAACAATGTAATTTACCTAAAAAGCCCCGCAAAGTGCGGGGCTTTTTTCGTTTATAGTAGTCTGCTAAATTTATTTAGGAGGAGATGTAGTAATGGTGGTATCTGACGAAATAGTAAAATTAAACATCAAGTTGATAGAATCCATTGGCGATAATTTATTGCTGCCATAATAATTTCCATCTATATCATATATGTTAACCGAGCCTTGAGGCAACTCTATGGTGTATTTCTTTTTTTCGGGATTGGAGAGTGCATTGCTTCTCAGCCAGGGATTGTAGAGTTTAAGTATCTTATAATTTATTTTAAATGCAAGAGCAAATTCGGCCAAGTTAGTAATGGCAGAGTCGATGGTTATTTTCTTTGTTAGAATTGGCGGAAACAAATCTTTTTTACGCAGCAAAAAGCCATATAACTTGGGTCGTGATATGATTTCTTTGATGGACAAAATTCGAAATATGTATCTCGAAGTTTCGTCAGTAAGTAATAAATCGTAAAAGGTTTTTACTTTTTGTTTGTCGAGTTGAGCCTGAATACCGGTTATTCCAAGGTTATACGAAGCCGCCACTAAAGTCCAGTCCTTAAATTGAGCATAAGCCTCTGCAAAATATTTACAAGCAGCTTCAGTTGATTTAGCTACATGATAACGCTCGTCCACTTCGTCCGAAACCTCGAGTCCATAGCCTTTGGCAGTAGGACTAATCATTTGCCAAAAACCCACCGCCCCTTGTGGCGAAACAGCATTGGTAAGCTGACTTTCGACCAAAGCAATGTATTTAAAATCGTCAGGAATATTATGAACCTTTAGGATAGGTTCAATTATAGAAAACCATCTGTTGGCTCTCTTTTCGAGCAATAAAGTTTGCGAAGGCCAATAAGTATTAATTAGCAATTCTTTTTCTAAAGCTTCGCGTACCATAAAATCTGTAGTAGGCACTTTTTCGTCAGCAAAACTTAAATCTTGCGGAATAGGAACGTCATACACTTTATAGTTAGAATGAAATAAATCTTGATAAGCAGTGTCCGTTTTTGAATGAGAATAACTGAACAATTTAACAACACTAACCAGAACCACTATAAGAGCAAATGCTACTAAGTATTTTTTACAGACCAAAAATAAGCTCTGTGCTTTAAGAAATATTTTTTGAAACATTAATGCTCGTTTTTACGACTTGGTAAGTACAGAAATAAAAACAGAATGATGAAGTAAAGTGTAAAAAGGGAGATGTGAAGGTAACCCCAGTTATCAATTACTTTAATGATTAAAAAATTAAAGAGCATAGAAATTAAGCAAATTGCGCCATACATAAGGGCGATTTTTTTTTCATTTAATCCGATAAAAAAGAAACTATGTGTGGTATGGTCTTTCCCGCCAATAAAAGGAGATTTGCCTTTGAGGAAACGGTTGATCACAACTGTAGCTGTATCGATAAGCGGAATAGCAAAAGTAAGTATGGTAACAAAAAACTGTTTTGAAGTAACGTAATTTTTATGCACGTCTGGTGTATTCCAAAAATAGATAATGCCAATGGCTGCCAAAAATAACCCCAAAAACTGACTGCCTGTATCGCCCATAAACATTTTGGCAGGATGCCAGTTGAAATAAAGAAACCCAATCAAAGCAGCCATTACGCCAATAAGTATTATTATGTATATATTTCTTCCGTCACTGTTGAGATATAAAATTAATAGTGCGCTCAAGATGGTAGTAATGGAAACAACTGTAGAAATGGCATCCATATTATCAAGCATGTTAATAGAATTCATCAACCCCACTACCCAAATAAGAGTAATGGCATAATTCAAATAATCGTTACTGAAAATGGCGATATGAGTGCCCGTTAAAATTAAGATAAGCGCACAAATTATTTGAACAGCAAGTTTAAGCATCGGCCTTGTGTTATAAGCATCATCCGACAAACCAAGCAAAAAAGCCAATGTTCCTGCACCTAATATTCCAAGCAATTGTTTATCATAAAGAAATTGATTTTGTTCGAAAAAAATGGGATAACTCGCTATGGAAAGTAAAAAAATAAGAAAGAAAGAAATGCCCCCGAGTGATGGTTTAACATTGGCATTCCAACGAATAAAATTTTCGTCCTGATTTCGAGTTCCAAGATTAGATGCGAATTTGAGAAACATTCCATTTATCAAAAACGACAGTATAACAGTGCAAATAAAATAGGCACCGTAAACTAAAAAAAGATAAATCGAATCGTTCATAAAATTTTAAATATCCTATGTGGTATTATTTCTTTCGCCAGCATCAAATTTTGAGTGAGCAAAACTAAAAACAACTAGCAAAACTAGCAAACCGTTTACCAATTTTATCTTTATCTGACAATAGCGGATTTTCAATCCCCCAGTTTATTGCTAAAGTTTCATCGTTCCACAAAATGCAATCTTCTGATTCTTTATGAAAAAAATTAGTGCATTTGTAAGAAAATATTGTATTATCTTCTAATGTTGCAAAACCATGAGCAAAGCCCGAAGGAATCCAAAATATGGTTTTGTTTTGCTCGGTCAGTTCAATAGTAAAACACCGACCATAAGTAGGCGATTGTTTTCTGATATCAACCGCTACATCCAGCACACTTCCTTTAATAACTCTCACCAGCTTCCCCTGATCAAAAGGCGGTTTCTGAAAATGCAGACCACGCAAAACTCCTTTCTGAGAAAGCGATTGATTATCCTGAACAAACTTAACATCCAAACCAATTTCCTTGAAAAGATTTTCATTAAACGATTCAAAAAAATATCCTCTGCCATCTTCAAAAACTTTTGGTTGAATAATTAATAACCCGGGTATTTCAGTAGCAATAACTTTCATTTGATAATAATAGTAAGCTTATTTTCTTCTAAAGAATGATTTCTTTTTTGCTCCAATTCTTGATTTATCTTCATCATAATAACCATATCCGGTTCCGTAACCATAACCATAGCCATAACCATAGTTATATCCATAATTTTTACGGTCAACATCTACACCGTTTAACAAAACAGATAAACGAGTAATGTTAGCTTCGTTAAACAGTCTGTCCACATTTTGAATAAAATTACGTTTTGAATAATCTGCTCTGAAAATATAAATCGGATAATCTGCTTTTTGAATCATGGCTATACCATCACTCACCAAACCTACCGGAGGATTGTCGATAATTATTACATCATATATAGTTTTCAGATGTTTAACGATATCATCCATTTTCTGACTAATAATTAACTCGGAAGGATTAGGAGGAACGGGACCTGCGGTGATAATATCTAAATTTTCTAAACTGCTGTGCTGAATGGTATTTTCTATTGTGTCTTTGCCAATTAAAAGGGTACTCATCCCCTTTATATTTTCTACTGCAAAACCAATATGAATTTTTGGTTTACGCATATCCAGGTCAAGTATAACTACTTTTTTTCCTGAAAAAGCTATAATTCCAGCTAGATTAATAGAAACAAAAGTTTTCCCTTCACCCGAAATTGTGGAAGTTAATGCTATTACCTTTGGTCCTGGCTCGTTCGATATAAACTGTAGGTTGGTTCTAATCGATCTGAATGCTTCAGCAATTAAAGATTTTGGACTCTTATCGACCAATAATTGTGAAACAGGAATGTGCTGCTTGCACCTTGGAACAATACCTAAAATAGAAATGGAAGCGTGGGTATATTTTGTAATTTCATTCAACGAGTTAATTTCGTTATGAGCCAAATATCGAATGAAAATTAATATCAAACTAGATAATAGTGCACCTAACACAAAAATGATAAAAGTAACTTTTCTATTAGGAGAAACAGGGCTATTTGGAACATCAGCCTTTTCGAGTAAAACAGTCTTCGAAACAAACCCTTTTTCAGAAATAGAATATTCTGTTTTCTTTTCTAGAAGCAAATTATAATATTTCTCATTGATGGAGAATAACCTTTGTAATCGGCCATACTCTACTTCATTCTCAGGCAATTTATGATACTTATTTTCAAATTGTTTTGACTTGACTTTCAAATCATCAATCCTTCTACTTACATTGCTTTTGGCAGACCTGATGCTTTCTTTCAGTAATTTTTTTTGAATTTCAATTTGGTAGTCTAATGATTTTATTGACAAACTTGTTGTAGTGACATCGTATAACATCTCCTCCTTGTGAATAAGAAGTTTTCGCAAATCTTCTATTACTGAGTTGATGTTGCTTTCAGCAGGTGTCCCTGCTAACATTGCCAGCAAGGTATATGTGTCTAAATTTTTTGAAATTGAAATTTCAGCTTCAATTTTATTCAAAACATTCTCTTCAAGTTCAAGAGAAGTTATTTGATCATCTATGGTATTTAATCGAGCTTCATTTGCAGAAACCTCTACTTCATTTTCATTAACGTTATTATTCTTTCTAAAATCCTGAATTGTATTTTCTGAACTCTTCAACTTTTCAAAAACTATATTTAATTGGTCATCTATAAATTCTATTACACTCTTAGAGCTTTTCGCCTTACTTTCAACATCAAAACTTTGGTATTCATTTGCCATAGTAGTAACAATTTCAGTAGCTTTCTGAGGATTAAAATCCTTAAAAGCTATTAATACTGTTTTTGCTTGTTCATTTAGTAATTTGACTTCCAAATTTGGATAAAGCTCATTTAAGATGCTATTTGTGTCATTCAAGCAAAAATAAAAAGCATTCTTTTTAACTAAGTTTTGTTTCGCATTAATTTCATTGAAGTTGTTTATATTAATTTTTAAATCAAAATCGTTAAAATGCAACCATTTCCCGGTTTCATAATTTTGAGAATATTTATTACCGCTTAAATTATAATAAACTGAACCTTTGTTACCATTGGTAAAATCAACATAAATTTTTTTGCCATTTATTTCTGGGTTGGTAATTTTAGTTTCAACTGAGAAAGGCGAATTTCTGTAAAGTTCATTTACTTTAAATGTCCCTTCTGTATAATATCGGGTGGATAATGGCAATTTTGCCAAAACACGTTTAAAAAAAACTTTTGACCTTAAAAGTTCTACTCCTTCAGCCAAACTATTATCCGACTCTGTAAGTGACTCAACATTTAAAATCTGCTTTGCATTATTCTCAGATTGCATTTGAATTACACTATTCGCCTCAAATATTGGAGGGGTGTAGCGCAAGTAAACAAAAGCACAACCTAATGAAACTGCAAAAAAGAAAATTACCCAAGTTAAACTCTTTCGAGTTATGAAGAGGAAAAGGCCTAACTCAAATTCCCCGCTAAAATTAGAAATTCGTTCCTTGTAACGCTCAAAGTTGTCGTTAGTACTTGAAATATTTTCTTTAAGCATTCAATCCAAGAAATTTTATTTTGAAATAGCTTTACTATATGTAAAGATCAAGAATGTACTTGCAAGAAGACTTACAATAGGTGCAACCTCTTGTAAAAGTTTGTAACTGTATTTTCTTCTTGGTTCAATATAAATTATATCGTTGGCCTGCAAAACGGTTTCGCCATCTTTTAACCCTTGAATTGTTGACAGATCCATTCTATAGACAAATTGTTTTCCATCCACGGTTCTTATAAGCTTTACCATTTTAGCTTTGCCGTATTCAGCAATACCTCCGGCTAATGCAATCGCTTCAATTAAAGTAGTATTATTGTTTGCTAATGGTATAACTTTGGCATCACCATTGCTTCCTGGAAATACAATAACTCTCTTATTTACAATATTAAGTTCAATGAACGGCTTGACATAAAAGGAAGAGTAGCTTTCTTCTAAAGTTAGTTCAGCCTCACGTATTGTCAATCCACTAATTTTTTTTCTACCTAAAATTGGTAATTTCACACTTCCATCAGATTCGACCAGATATGGTAATTCTGTATTGATATGATAAGATGCGTTAGCGCTATTCAGGGATGTAATATCTATCAGTTTAAATCCATCGTTTGAATACATATTAAAATTGATAATGTCGTTTGGAGAAATCTTATAATCCAAAACTCTCGAAGAATCGGGATTCTTGCCATACTGATAACCCTTGCCCGTCTTGAGCATTATACTGGGATTCAGCCAACTACAACTAGATAAAAAAAACAATAGTCCAAATAAATATAATGTCTTGCGCATATGTTTTAAAAATTAACGTGCGAAGTTAGAAAAATATTCTGAAATGGTTAAAAATATGTTGAGGGAAGCTATTTCAGTAAACGTCTGTAAAGGTTTTCTACATCATTTACCAACCTCTCGTAATGATACTTCTTTTTGACATGCTCCCAGCCTAACTGCCCCATGTCACTTCTGAGTTCAGGACTTTCAATTAGCTTTAACAACTGATTAGAAAATTGTTCAACATTATAACTTTCACAAAGTAAAGCTGTTTTATCTGGAATTACAACATTTTCTATTCCTCCAACATTTGTTGAAACGATGGGTTTATTGGCGGCTTGAGCTTCTATTAAACTCACAGGGGTACCTTCATTAAAGGAAGTTAGGGCAATAATATCACTCCCTGCAAGCACTATGTCGACTTCCTTTATCCATGAAGTAAAGGTTAAGAGTTTTTTTTCATACCGCTCACCTTCCCTAACAAACGGTATTTTTAATTCACTTGCTTTTGATTCTATTTTTTTCCTTTCCTCTCCATCCCCCACAATAAATGCTCGGATTCTTAAAGTGGATTTTTGGGAAACAATTTTCAAACCCTCCAAAAAGAGAATGTGATTTTTAACTGGCACCACCCTTCCGATAATAGAAATTGCAATTTCGTCTTCATCCAAATCATACTTTGTTCTAAATAAAATTCTTTTTTCCTCTTGATTTGTTTGAAATTTTGTCAAATCAAAACCCAATGGAATTACACTCACTTTTTCTGAACTACAAATTCGATGTTCTTGCACTAATTCCATTTTCTGTATTTCACTTATAGCGATAATGGCTGATGTGTGCCTTGCAAGATATCGTTCAATATTTTTATAAAAAGAAGTTGTAAGTTTTCCAAAATAAGAATGGAACACATGACCATGGAAAGTGTGTACCAAAACTTTTACACCACAACTTTTTGCCGCAAGTCGTCCCAAAGTTCCGGCTTTCGATGCATGGGTGTGTACTATATCTGGTTTAAACTCTTCTATAATTCTTTTTATCTTTTTATATGCAATATAATCATTTTTAAAACTGAGCTTCCGTTTCATTTCATCAATAATTACAGGCTTTAGTCCCAAATTATCTAAAATAAAATCTGAACTTTCTTCCGAATCATCCTTGGCTCCTCCTATCAATAATGTTTCAAATTCGGGGGATAAATATTTAGTAAGGTAGGCAACATTATAAGTTGGCCCTCCTAAATTGAATCGGTTAATAATCCTTAATACTTTTATAACTTTCATAATAAGAAATGTTGATTACTCACTAATATTTTTTTTCCACCAATATTGAAACACAATTAATGCCCAAACCTGAGCCACTGCATCATCCGGATTTTTGGAAAACAATAATGATTTGAGATTTTTAACTGCTTCTACAGAAAATAAATTTTGCTCTATGATAAACTGCTCACTCAATAATTCATCTGTAATCATTGATTTCAGATCGGTTTGAAACCATTTCAAAAGAGGCACTTCAAAACCCTGTTTACCCCGATTCATCAACTCTTCCGGCAAATCATTTTGAAATGCTTCCTTTAATATCTTTTTTCTATTTCTATTATCAACCTTATAATCTGAAGGAAGCGAAAAAGCAAAATCAACCAGCTTGTTATCCAAAAAAGGCACTCGAACTTCGAGACTCTGAGACATACTCATTCTATCGACCTTTACCAGCATGTCATTTTCTAAAACCAAATGCATATCAGTTAACAAAACGGAATTATAATCAGAATTAATGTTTTTCAAAATATCATTTTTTCGATTCTCAAAATCTGATAAAAACTTTTCGCTATTCAACAGCAACCCTCCTTCTTTATTAAATCCTGCCCATCGCCAATATCTTTCTTTTTTAGTAAGCCCCACCCCTTCTGCAAATTTACTCATTTGTCTGATTTTATTTCCCAGTTTTGTATTTCTTGATTTTGGCAATTGGTTCAAAATTGGTTTTGCCATTTGAATCATGTTAACGAGTTTTCCTCCATTTCGAGCTTTCAATTCTGCCGCATGTTTATTGTAACCAGCAAAAATTTCATCTGCCCCATCTCCGGATAGAGCCACGGTAACATGTTTACGGGTATGCATGCTTAATATATTTACTGCTAATGCCGAAGAATCTGCAAAAGGTTCGTCAATATAATCAAGCACATGATGAAGGTTTGCAAACAAATCTTGGTTGGTTAATGAAAATACGGTGTGATTGGTGTTGTGTTTTTTGGCAACCAATTGTGCATAATATGTTTCATCGAAGAGAGGTTCGTCTTTATAACCAATTGAAAAGGTACTCAGATGCTGAGTATGACGAGCTGCAATTGCTGTTATTATAGAAGAATCTATTCCACCACTTAGAAATGTACCCAAGGGTACATCTGCAATCATCCTTTGTTGAACAGAAGATTCGAGCAAACTTCTGAGCTGTTTCTGTGCACTTTTGTAATCCAGAAAATCAGTTAAGTTTTCTGAATAACTTATCGTGTAATAAATCTTTGTGGATATTCCCCTTTTTAAATTTACCGTCAGAAAGTTTCCAGCTTTTAATTTTAAAACATTTTTAAAAATGCTGAAGGGAGAAGGGATATAATTGAGATGAAAATAAATTTCTAAAGATACAAGGTCGATACTCTTTGGAATACCAAAAGCCATTAGCGTCTTTAATTCAGACCCAAAAACAAAGTTGTTTTCATCTTTGTAATAATACAGCGGTTTGATACCGTATCTGTCGCGAGCGAGAAAGAGTTCTTCCTTTTGGTTATCGTATATTGCAAAGGCAAATTCGCCATCTAGTTTCTGCAAACACTCTTTTCCTTCTAAAATAAAAAGATAAAGTAGCACCTCAGTATCGCCATTGGATTTGAAGTTGACACCTTTTTCTTCCAATTGCTTTCTTAATGAAAGATAATTAAAAATTTCTCCATTAAAAACAATTGTAAACTGGCCTGAAGAATCAGTAAATGGTTGAGCTGCGGCTTCGCTGGTGTCGATAACAGATAATCTGCGATGACCTAAAGCCGCATGACGATGTGTGAATGTTCCAACTCCATCAGGCCCTCTTTTGGAAAGCGAATTGGTAATAGAAAGTATTTTACTTAACTGTTGTTTGCCTTTTTCATCAAAGGCTATTATTCCGGATATTCCGCACATTATTTATATTCCTTGACCAATCTACAACTAAAGATTTCTCTTCAATTATGCTGTGTAAATCTTTGTTGATATAGTTTACTTTTATAATTCCGATGGTGATGTTAATTTAGTTTACTTTGTTCATCGGAATTTTTATTTTGTAAAAGTAAAGCATAATTTTTAATTCTTAATTTTTAATTCATATTTATCTTGACCTCATCCATAATCTCTATATGCATTTTAGCTTACTGCATTTTTCTGTTTGCAGTAACGCGGCTCACATCGCGCGGAGCAACTAACGAAACCTATTTTGTCGGTAATCGATCATCTAAATGGTATTTGGTAGCCTATGGAATGATTGGCGCTTCGCTTTCGGGTGTTACATTTATTTCTGTTCCTGGTGCAGTAGGAACATCAAACTTTGGATATTTTCAAGTTGTGCTAGGTTATCTAATAGGTTATATTGTTATTGCATATGTACTCCTGCCTATATATTATAAACTAAATCTGACATCAATTTATACATACCTTCAACAACGATTCGGGAATTATTCGTACCGTACAGGTGCTTTCTTCTTTATTTTATCAAGAGTTGTTGGAGCTTCGTTCCGATTATATATTGTAGTAAATGTATTGCAAACATTTGTGTTCGATTCGTTGGGGATTCCATTTTTTGTAACTGTGGCGGTATTTTTGGGACTTATATTAGTGTATACTTATCAGGGAGGGGTAAAAACAATTGTTTATACTGACACTTTACAGACAACTTTTATGTTGCTTTCTGTGATTCTTTCTATCGTTTTTATTATGAAAAATATGAATTTAGATATTTCGGGGGTATATAATAGAATAACCAATTCGCAATACGCACAGGTGATATTTACGGATTGGAAGCTGAAGTCATTCTTTCCGAAACAGTTTTTCGGAGGTATGTTTATTGCGATAGCTATGACAGGACTTGATCAGGAGATGATGCAGAAAAACATTTCGTGTAAAAATATAGGTGAGGCTCAAAAAAATGTTCTCACCTTCACTTTTGTGCTTTTACTTGTTAATATTCTTTTTCTTGTACTAGGGGCATTGCTCTATATTTATGCATCGGAGCAAAGCATTCCCTTATTGCTCGATTCTAAAATGAAAATAGTTTCGGATAATGTTTTTCCAACCATTGCTCTCGAAAATCTTGGAACTGTATCCGCAGTGTTCTTTATAATAGGTTTAATTTCTGCTGCCTTTCCGAGTGCTGACGGTGCACTAACAGCGCTTACTTCGGTTTTCTGTATTGATTTTTTAGGAATGAATGATAATAAATTGAAAAGTGAGACAGAAAAAAAGAAAGTTCGTTATATGGTTCATTTTTCTTTTGCTGCAATACTTTTATTGGTGATTGTGATTTTCAAACTTATCAATAATGATGCAGTAATAAATAATTTGTTTACGTGGGCTGGTTATACCTATGGCCCTTTGCTTGGTTTATACTCTTTCGGGATATTTACAAAGAAAGAGGTAAAAGATTATCTGGTTCCTATTGTTTGTATTCTTTCTCCTATTGTATGCATTGTGTTGAACGACTATTCTAAGGAACTGTTTGATGGATATAAATTTGGATTTGAAATGGTGATTGTTAATGGGGCCTTCACTTTTATAGGATTATTATTGATTTCCAAAAATAAACTATGAGTTACTGAACCGTTTGAAAAACGGGACATTTAACTTATCTTCGGCAATGATTGAGGTAAGCTTCTGTGTGAAGCCAAGCCTCTATACTACTCATTTGGGAAGAAGAGATATCAAATAAATGGCATTGGGACAAAATTAAAGCACAAATTGGGTTTTGCGTGGTTTGGATTTGGGATTTGGGATTCGCGATTGTGGTGGGGAAAATGGATTTAGGGGTGGACGAAGACGATTGAGGGGTGGGAAAAATGGATTGAGGGGTGGACAAAATGGATTGAGGGGGATTTTGTGTTAATTAATGTTAAAATATATTAACTGTAATTAAAATGAAAGAAACAAGTAGCCGTGAAAGTGTAACTCATATTCTTAGTAAATAACGAAGAGCAACTACTTGCTTACGGGGGGCCTACCCCCTTGATCCCCTCTCCGAAGGAAAGGGGAGAAAGCGTGACGATTGTGGTAAGACCACACACCCTGCCCCTCTCCTTGAAAAAGGAGAGGGGGGCCAGAGTGGATAATAAGGGGTGGATGCTTATTTATACACATATATTATTGTAGAATATTATGGGATATTTATGCAGTTTTGGTTTGCAGGTAAAAAAACAACTTTAATAGCGAAACTGAACAGCAATAACAAAAATTACTTTTTGTAGTTGAATATCATCTTGAACTCAGTGGTATATTTCTGAAGAACGAATGCTGTTAAAACAAATAAAAACACTGCTAAAAATGCTGCTTTAAATGCTAGTAGAAAATGAGAGAACACCTCAACGGTGCGTTTGAATTGAATGTTCTTATTGATTACAAAAATATGATTTCGGTCGAGCATGTACAAAGCGTTACGCAACTGTTGCTTTTGGTCGGAGTAGAGATAAATTTGTTCGTCCACTTTGTTCCATCGATTAAAAAGATTAAGTACAGTAATTACCTCTGTAACTTTAACATCGTTCTGAACACTGTACTTATTTATTTTTTTAATAAAATTGGGGCCATTCAAACTATCGTTTGAATATTTTAAATTTAAAAGTGATGAAGGGTATTTAGAAAACGTTCGGATGATGTTTTGCTTTTCGGCATTGTAATGAGTTATTTCCTGATCGCATTTTAAAATCCGATTATTCTTAAAGCTTTTGAGATAAACTTTATACAAATTGTTAATTGCATCCTTCATATCATTTGCCAATCGATAAGCGAAATAGGGATCGGCATCTTCGACAGTTATAGAAATTTTACCGTGCTCATCAATTTGTATTGCGGTAGTTTTACGAAGCACATCGCATCCCTGATAAGCATATTTCTTATTGTAATGTTTTAAAAGATTTTTAGAAGTAATGAGGTTGTTATAAAGTTGGTCGGACATGGAAATACTTTTGATAATTTCCAGTTCGTCTTTTGCTAACATTATATTGTTATCGGCTTGAGGATTTTCGAATGAAGATTTAAAAAAATAGAACTCTACTCCTGCACTGTATGTGCGCCCGAAATAATAGTAGGACGCAGAAGCCACAGAAATAAAAACGAAAATAAAAATAACCGCAATATACTTACGACACTTTATGATTTGATTAAACAAAGTTCTGTTATCAGAGGTTTCCATTCTTTATTTTTTACAAATATAATTAAAAACAGTAACCAAAGGTATATTAGGAAACTGGCAAGTGCAATTTAGATTAAATGAATTATACAGTAGGTTTATTTGTCAAATAAAATTTATGTGACATGAAAGAAATCAATGAAGGAAACATGTTTTTCCAGAAAGAAGTTTTCCGTATAGCCTAACGAAAGAAAAGATGAAGAAAATCGAATAAATAATAAGGATTCTACGCTCTATTTAATCTATTCGGACATAGATTATGAAAGTACTTTTTCGAAAAAACAGTATTGACAATCGAAAACAGATAACTAAGTTTTAAACTAATTCCTTACTATTAGTTTACAATTACAAATCTACCTAGAGTTTCTTTTTTTGAATCACTGAAGAGTACTCTGTAATAATACATTTGTGGCTCCAAATTCTCTCTGGATAAATCAAAAAATGAAGAAGTAATATTGCTCACTTTTTTTACAAGTGTGCCAGAGGTATTATAAATTAAAATATCGCAATACCGGCCAAAATCCATACTCCCTAACTCAAACCGGGCTGCATCTGAAAATGGGTTTGGATAGACAGAAACAGAATTTGATTTACCATCAATCGTGTTAATTCCTGCAGTAACCATTGAGTATACTGTTTTTGTTCCAGAAATAGATAATGGCAATTGTTTAAGAGAAGCTGAATTATTATTGCTCGACTTCACTTGTGCATTCAACAAATTTGAAACAAAAAAAAGTAAAAATAATGTTGATGCTAATAACTTCAGGTTGTGATTCATATTTTTCATCGTTGTTAATTTAAGAATTAATACTATTAAAAGAAAAAAGGAAATTCACTTTTAACTATGAGCAAATTTCCTTTTTTCCATTGATACTGAATTTTAAATTCTATTCCATAATAACCAGTTTGCCCACTCCTACCTGCATTTGGTTATTCCAAACTTTATAAAAATAAATTTGAGGTTTTAAATCTCCTTTATTTAAATCGTAAAACTTCTCGGTAATACTATTTATTTCTCGAACTTTTTTACCGGTTACATCAAATAAAGAAATGGTGTACTTGGAGTTTGGTCCACTGTCTTTAAAGATAAAGCGTGTATCGTTGGTGAATGGATTTGGATAAACAGTTATTTCATCATTCGAAATTACACTTTCCTTAATACCAACAGTGCTTTGTGGAATAATATTAAAGGTACTGTTTGTGATAACAGGAAGATTGAAATCAAAATAAATGGCCGCATGGTTACGAATTATTGTTCCCGGCAAATGGCCTGCTACTTGATTAATTGTAAAATTAACAAATCCGTGACTGTTCACTTCACTTGCTGTACTATCCGGCAATTGAACATTGTGAAAAATAAACTTGGCAATATTATTTCCGATAAGCTGATAAGTGTAAGCAGAACTTCCTCCGGCAGGAATTAAAGTAAGCGGATCGAGTTCGGGAGGCAATGTATCTATTACAGTAATGTTAAATGCTGTGTCGGTTCCGGTATTTTGGAAGTTGATGGTATAATTCAAATAATCGTTTGCCGTAATATTCTCTCCAAAAGGGAAAGTGGTTTCTTTGCTGTTTGGATCGCAAGAAGCGGTGGTTATGTGACTAATGATAGCATAGCTGTATGAACTGTCAACGCAAAGAGTAGGTGTATAATTTGCAAAAGCACTTATATGAAGTGTGTCTCCAATAACCACATCGCAACGAGTACTATCCCAAATCGTAATGTTATAAGATCCATAACCATTAATATTACCTATATTATAAGTAATGACATTTCCTAAGATACTTGTCCAAGGAGTATTATACCACCACCCAGTAGTTAAAGGTATCTCGGCTGGATCTAATACCACAGTGGCAACAACATTAGTAGCAGTGACAGCAGTGAGATTATGAATGTAAATATTCGAATGGTGATAAAAGCATGGACGCATATTGCCGGTATAGATAGTAGTTTGTAATTTAGGGCATGTACCCGCTGTTAATCCGAAATTTTGATTAGTAATGGTATCAGGCATTATACCAGTAAAGCTGAAAGGAATACTATTATTTGAAGGACAACTGATGCTATCCCATATATTATTGCCGGGAGTATTAAAATGCAATGTTCCTGAGTAAGTTCCCACCGGAACATTAATAGAATACGAACCATTTGGCTGCACAGAGGCTGTATGCGGCCCGTAACTGAACGTTACAGTTCCTCCACTAACTACAGGATCAGAAATATCTTTCAAGCAATTACTGTTAGCATCTACAAAAACATTTCCCCTTATAATATTCATTCCTGTAACTATACCAAAATCCTGATGAGTTACAAGTTGGGACAACACTGTATTAATGGGAACGGTAAGTGTACCAGGACAAATGACACTTCCAATATATGAAGACCAATAACTAGCAACATTCAAATGAACAGTAGCATTATAATTACCTCCCGGAAGAGTTACAGCATAAAAGCCAGTGCTTGTAACCGGAACAGTAATATTGCCGGGCTGCACCGTAACTGAAAGGAAAGGAGAATAATAACCATGCTCCAAAGGATCGTAGATACAGTTACCATCGTCATCAGAATAAATGCTTCCTTGAATTACTACACTAGGAGCTATAGTAACTAAGAAACTACCTGTTAACGGCACTGCATTGGCTGCATGCACATCATACACTCCTCCATAAATAGGATTATTGGGTATGATATATGTTGCAGTCATTAAGCTATCATTTGTTATGTTCATCGAAGATGCAAACAAATTTAACCCACTTACATTACAATGAAGAGATGTGGTGGCCTGACTAAACACAGTATTGTGACCAGAAATAGCAAGCATTACTGTATTACCTGTCTGGCTGCTATCAGGTGTTACTGTTATTACATTTCCCTGCGCCATTATTTGCAGATTTGCTATAAGCGAAATCAGAAACTGGGTAACTACCATTAATTGTTTTGTAGAATTTTTCATGTCCGGAAAGATTAATTTACGACAAATGTAAAATTAATTATATACAAAAACAAATAATGTTAAAAAATAACTCTCTAATTCTTAAGAAGTTTTTTTTCAAAAATTAATTAATAAGTTCTACGCTTTTAAATATTTTGGATATCAGTCGAGTTAAAACAACAAGAAGCTAACTAAATGAAAATAGCAAACTTCTATCTACTCTTCTCATGAATACCCATTTTTTTGTCAAGCTCGGTTTTGAGAATCGCAAACCGTGGGTTGGTATTACACCCCCTGCATTTTAACAACTCTAGTTTTGCAGCTTTTAAACTATCATTCTTAAAATATCTCTCCGCAAGTTTTATAACCGAATCTTTTCGATAATTAATTATTGCCGCCTTTATTTCTTTTATTTTAGGATCCTTTATTTTTAGTGTTTGTATAGATTGATTGGCTTGAGTAATATTGCCAGTGTTAAAGTAATTAATAGAAGTACTTATTATTGAATCATTCCATTTCTTATCAATTACTTTATGCAATGTTTCAAGTTCTTTATTGCTTTTATTAATCCTACATTTTGTAATCACTTTTCTGGCCATTATCAAATTTCCGGAATTAAAATAAGCAGCCGAAAGGTTGATGAGCGCATCCTGAAAGTCAGGCGAAATTCGAGTTGCTTCGGATAAACATTCAATCGCCTTTGCATGATTACCTTTGGCTTCATAACATGTTCCCAGATTATTTAATACATGTAAATGATAAGGATGTACTTTCTTTGCAAGTTCAAAATCATACAATGCGCTATCGATATTATTTAATGAATAGTATGCAACTCCTTTATAAAAATTGATTGGTGTAGAAGTTGGGTCAATAACATATCCTTTCTTCAAAGCCAACTCCGAGTATTTTATTACTTGCTCATTTTGATTTTCAGAGCGAGCTTGAATTATTTTTTGCGTTTGTACTTCGCCCGCATACTTATTATAACCTAAATACATTCCCACCAAAAGAATCAGAATAAAAAGAATTGGAGTAATGTTAACGCTTTTTGAAGGTACCGAAGAACTTTTTTGTTCTGCCAGAATTAATGAAATAAGGAATCCAAATTCAAGCGTTAAGAAGGTTCGCTCCTTAGGAAACCCGAACATGGCAATGACAATATACAGAATCAAAGACCCGATTAAAATGAAAACTGAGTTTTTTTCACGAGGAGAAAGCGAATGAACCAGCCGTTTAAATAAAATATCAAATGCAAAGACAAACAACAGAAGATAACTTATGAAACCGACTAGCCCTGTTTCACTCAATATCCAAATAAAATCATTTTCTGGTCTCTGATAGTGCATTTCTCCTACCACAGCTTCGCGTGGCAATCCTGTAAGTGTATAATTGGGCAACATTATTCTCCAATTGCCCTCTCCTACTCCATTTACAGGATGATCAAAAAACATTTCAATTGATTTTTTCCATAAAGTGGTTCGTTCATTAGTAGAACTAAAACTCCATAATTTACCTACATTCGCTTTCTTTTCATCCGATTTGATTACGAAAACGAAAGCACCTGCTATTCCGAGAAACACAAGTGAAATAACAACAATCTTAATTTTGCGAATCAAAGCAGAAGTATACTCAAGCGAATTTCTTTTGTTCTTCACCAACAAAATTATCATAGTTATAAGTATAGCAAGCGCCAAAGCTAACCATGCAGTACGCATACAACTTAATAAAACAACAAGTACATTTAATAACCCCGAAATAATGGCAAACCATTTCCATTTGTCAGATTCGGCCCAAATGATTTCAAGAATTACAAAGGGAAGAGTCAACAGTAATGCAGGAGTATAAATGTTTCTGTTACCAAAAGTTCCGTAAGGAACCAATTGACCCGGCAATTTAGTAAACCCGATGCCTAAAATCTGAGCTAAACCTATTAAAGAAACGAGCAAAGAAGACAAAACAAATGCTTTAAAAATTAAATATTTTATTTCAGGGTAAGTCCTCAGCAAATTAAGAGTGATGATTATAAAAACTATCCAAATTCCTATTTGAGTTACTTCAAACAAGCCTTCTGATATACTAAGTGCTCCAATCAATGAGGTGACCGAAAATAAAAAATAACCAATGAGAGTAATAGTAATTCGATTTATTGGAAGAAAGAACTTTTTATGAATGCCAAATAGAAATAACAGAACAACAAACAATAATAACGAACAGGAGAAAAATAAAAATTGAGGTAATAAAGTAATATCAACAGTTGTTTTGCTGTAAACAAGAGGTGTGAAAACAATAAATAAAACAACAAACAACTGAAATATTCCCGAATGTGTTTTATTTAATTTTGAGGTCAAAATGCTTCGTATTTATTCCAATATAACTTTTTGAGTAACGCTCCAGGCTTCGGTTTTGGCAGAGAATAAAATTTTTGTTTTTCCCCAAACTGTTTTGAATAATTCGGAGTTGCGGTAATTATTGAGGCTTTCTTCGTTTGCCCAATGGCTGTATGTAAAATAGATGTTGGGTGATGAGATATCGTTGAGAAGTTCGAGGTGAGAACAACCTTGAAAGCCACGAATTAAATGTTTGGATGAGTGAAATACTTCTAAAAACTGTTCGACTTTATTGTGTTCGAATGTCATTTTTACAATTCGTATAATCATATAAATTGAATAAGTATAGTGGCGTTGGTTTTTAAGGACAAGAGATTATCGGCTTTACCGAGGTTAACTGCAATTTCGAGAAAATCGGAAGAGTTGAAGAGGGCGAGAATTTCGCCATCGGGCACATCGGAATAGGAATTGCTGATTTTACTAATGGTGAGGTGTTGGCGCCCTACTTCAATAATAAAACTTCTGCCTTTGCCTACCTGTTGATATAATGATTTAGAAATATTGGTAATGGAATTGCCGTATTCGTCAACATAAACAACAAGGCCTCTGATATTGTCGCCCATGGAAGCGGCATTAAACGCAAGCATTTGCCTAACATTGTGGGTAACCTGGCCCAATTGTTCGAGGGCAGTGCCTTGGGCAATTTGGCAGGCTACTGTGGCAAAAATATCGCGAGTTGGAAACACTGAATTGTTTTCGGGCAATGCTATTATTTTTTCGAAATCGTTACCGAACAAAAGGGAGAAAATTCCATTATCGGCACCAATAAAATAATGCCCCTGAGCCAAGACGATTAAATGTCGGGCATCTTTGGTTTGATTGGCTTTAACACCTATAATATGTATGGTTCCTTTTGGGAAATTGACGTAAGCATTTTTGATGATAAACGCTGTATCGGGTAAGTGATATTTTTCGATTACATTAGAAATGTCGATAATGGTGGCCTGAGGTAATTGCTGCAGGATGGCACCTTTTACGGAACTCACATAATGGTCTTTAAGCCCAAAGTCGGTAGTGAGAGTAATTATTGGCATTTGTTAGTAAGTTGTAAATTTTAGGTAGGCAAAAATATGTTATTTTCGTGCAATAAAAATAAAAAAGTTTGCAGTAACCTGTATAAACTCAAAATAAGAAGTTGACAGAAATAAAAATAATACTTGAAGATATTGCCCCTATTGATTTATACGGGGTGAACGACTCGAAGCTAACACTGATAAAAAAACGCTTTCCGAACTTAAAAATAGTTGGGAGGGGGGAAACACTAAAGGTGAGTGGAGAAGAAGAAGAAGTGAATCAGGTATCGATGGTGATAGATGTGCTCACGGCTTATTACAATCGATTCGGCAATTTGTCGGAAAATGCAGTGGAGCAGATTTTGGGTGGAAATTCGACAAAGATAAATAAGGAGAACGGCAAGGAACAACTGGTGAGTGATGATGTTTTGGTGTTTGGCAATAACGGATTAATAATAAAGGCCAGAACGATTAACCAACGCAGAATGGTGGAAAGTTTGTCGAAGAATGATATGATGTTTGCGATAGGGCCGGCCGGAACCGGCAAAACATACACAGCTGTGGCGTTGGCTGTACGAGCCTTAAAAAACAGAGAAGTAAAAAAAATAATACTTACCCGTCCGGCAGTAGAAGCCGGTGAAAATTTAGGTTTTTTGCCGGGAGATTTAAAAGATAAATTAGACCCTTATTTGCAACCTTTGTACGATGCATTAGGAGATATGATTTCGCCTGAAAAATTAAGTTATTATTTAGAAAACCGAGTTATCCAGATAGCTCCTTTAGCCTTTATGCGAGGCCGAACGCTGGATAATGCTTTTGTAATATTAGACGAAGCGCAAAATGCAACCGAAGCGCAATTGAAAATGTTTTTAACCCGAATGGGTATGTCGGCAAAATTTGTGATTACCGGAGATATTACTCAAATAGATTTACCAAAACATCAGCCTTCGGGATTGCCCCATGCGCAGCGGTTATTAAAAGATGTGGAAGGAATAGATTTTGTAGAACTGGACGGAACAGATGTAATAAGACATAAAATTGTAAAAAGAATAATAGAACAATACGATAAAAAATAAAATATAATCAACTAACTAATATGAACGCAATAACAGAAACTCATTTTAATTTTCCGAATCAAAAAAGCTTTTACAAAGGTAAAGTTCGCGATGTGTACAACATTGATGACAAAATGCTCGTAATGATAGTAAGCGACCGTATATCGGCATTCGATGTGGTGCTTCCAAAAGGAATACCGTACAAAGGTCAGGTGTTAAATCAAATTGCTTATAAATTCCTTAAAGCAACAGAAGACATAGTTCCTAATTGGGTAATAGCAGTGCCTGACCCAATGGTAACTGTTGGACATTTATGCGACCCATTTAAAGTTGAAATGGTAATACGAGGCTATTTGTCGGGCCATGCATGGAGAGAGTATAAAGCAGGGAAACGTGTGATATGCGGTGTGCCCATGCCGGAAGGTATGAAGGAAAATGACAAATTTCCTCAACCCTTAATTACTCCAACCACCAAAGCTTCGGTTGGACATGATGAAGATATTTCGAAAGAAGATATTTTGAAAAATGGAATTGTATCTGCAGATGATTATGCTCAACTGGAAAAATATACAAGAGCGATATTTCAAAAAGGTACTGAAATAGCTGCTGAAATGGGGCTTATTCTGGTAGATTCAAAATATGAATTTGGAAAAAAAGAAGGAAAAATTTACCTGATTGACGAGATACATACTCCCGATTCATCGCGTTACTTTTACAAAGAAGGTTACGAAACTCGTCAACAAAAAGGAGAAGCACAAAAACAGTTGTCAAAAGAGTTTGTTCGCGAATGGCTTATGGCAAATGGGTTTCAGGGAAAGGACGGACAAACTGTTCCGGAAATGACAAACGAAATCATTTCGAATATCTCTGAACGTTATATTGAATTATACGAAAATATTGTCGGTGAAAAATTTCAAAAAGCTTCGGCAGATAATGTGCTGAAGAGAGTTGAAAACAATATCAATTTATTTCTTAAAACTTCTTCATAAATCTGGAATGACAAGAAAACTCCTTGTTGTTGTGATTTGCAGTTTGAGCCTTTGCTTTACGGCAAAGGCTCAGGTTGATTCTATTTTGCATCAAGGAGGATATCGTACCTTTATTGTTCATCTTCCGACAGGATATAATTCTGCGGTTTCTTATCCTCTTATTTTAAACTTCCATGGTTTAGGAGAAACAGCATTGCAACAGGAAATTTATACCGGTTTTGATGCGATTGCCGACACAGCTAAGTTCATTGTTGTGTATCCTCAGGGACTCAGCAATTCATGGAATATAGGGCAAGGAGGAGCAGACGATGTTAATTTTGCAACTGTTTTGATTGACACTCTTCTTCAACAGTATTCGATTGATGCGGCTTGTGTTTATTCCACAGGTTTGTCGAACGGAGCCTATCTCTCTTTTATTTTAGCTTGTGACATTTCGTACAAACTGGCTGGTGTGGCACCGGTAGCTGGCAATATGACAACTTTACAACAATTAGTTTGCAGTCCGGTAAAAGGGATGCCTGTAATGGAAATACACGGCACGGCCGATGCCATTGTAAGTTATAATGGTTCTGCTGGCGTTTCTACCGTTCCTGCTAACGTAAACTGGTGGGTAAATAAAAATATGTGTACTACAACTCCATCTGTTTTTTCTGTGCCCGACATTAACACAACGGATGGGTGCACTGCAACTCGATATACATATAGTAATGGCAATGATAATAGTGAAGTGATACATTATATGATAACCGGAGGAGGACATACCTGGCCAGGAGGAATACCAGTAGTGAGTTTAGGTAATACGTGTGGCGACTTTAATGCAAGCGAAGAGATTTGGAAATTCTTCAGAAAACACTGTGCCCATATTACTTCTGTAAATGAATTAACCGAAAATGATATTACGGTTTACCCAAACCCTTTTACCAACTTAATAACGATTAAGCTTCCGACAAAAGCAAGCTTTCCCAAACAAATAGAGATAACCAATACCCTTGGTCAAATAATTATGAAGAAAAGCATTCGTTCAATAGCAATGGACAACACTTTAACCATAGACACCGGAACGATTCCGAGCGGAATATATTTGGTACGTATCAATAATTACACTACCCGATTGATAAAAATTAATTAAGGTTTTTAGCGACTCAACATCGAAAACCATTTTCTTGCCACCCATTTCCGCATCACTTTCAAAATAAAGAAAGCTATTTCGATGACAAAGACTTAGTGATATTTTTAGCAAAAGTAAGTTCGAACATTTATTCCCAAAAAGGTATTTGAAAAACGACCCTTGTTTTAAAATTTTTCTGATTGTTCTGTATCTTTTTTCATTCTTGTCATTATAGGGTAAAACAACTTAAAAAAGGAGGAAAAATGAAAACTATCAGAAAAATCGGTTTGAGTATGTCAATTTTGATTATTTGTTTAAACCATCTATTGGCAAAAAACTGCCTCTCGTTAGAAGATGCAGGAAAAAGAGGACTTGTAAAACTTATTATTAAAAGTAAAGGAGGATTTACAGGCGATGTTATAGAAATGAAAATAAAAAACTTAAAAAAACAAAACCTTGAATTAATGCTGGAGGCCGGAAGAAGGTTGGATTCGAAAAATCAAAACGAACAAGACATCTTGGTAACAAAGGAGCAAGAATTTGTTTTGAATTCTGAGCAATTCATAACAATAAATGTTACAGGTATGTGTTGTCAGGCAGGTAATAGTTGTCCGTCAAAAAACTCAGAATATTCAATCGGAAAAATGGCAGATACGAATTTGATAAAGCTTGCTGCTTTTATTGATGCAAACAAATATTACAATTCGTTTGCCGCTCAACAAGCTGTTTGGAGCATTTCAGACCACAAGTCGATTGGAGGAATTAACGATGGAGATGCTGCGATAACAGAGAGTTTGAAAAAGTATGTCTCTAAAATAACCGGAAGGCCAATTCCAAAATACGATGTGAGCTATGAAAGGCAAAGCCCTCAAGAAGTGCTGGGCCATGTAAAAACAATTGATGGAATATTTGAATATGATTTATCGGCAAATGGACATGTTACCATTGCGATTTACAATAGCACAGGACGTTTGGTTCAGACATTGATTCAGGATATTCCTCACCAGAAAGGATTCAACAGGCTGTATTTTACTTTCCGAACATCCGGACTGGAACAAGGCCGATATTTAGCAAAGTTGCAAGTAGACGGAAAGAATGAAAAGGAAATGCCAATCGAATTTTAAAAATTTGTTGGCTCTACATTAAAGACAGATTAATATTAAATGGAAGGTAAACTTAGTTCTATTTAATTGGGGAGGTATTCAAACTATGAAAGTGCAGGATAATAATTACTGGACAACTATTGGATTCAGCATTTGTTTTTAATAATCATAATGCTCCCCTGAGTATCGGGTATTCCGATTATTTGTTCAGGAATGGTACTTCTGAATTGATCAACGGCCTTGGTAACTCCAGCCCAGCTATGATTGTAATCATGCACTACGATAACACCTCCGGGCGAAAGTTTTGGATAGAAATACTGAAGAGCCGCCACTGTTGGTTGATACAAATCTGCATCCAGATGAACAAGAGCAAAAGTTGTTTCCGTTAAACTTGCCGTAGTATCTGGAAAGTAACCCGGGTAGAAATGGACTTGGTTTGAATTTTCAAATATCTTTTTTACAGATTCTATACTCGTATCGGAAAAGTTAGTGGCGCTGTATTTAGAGTTATTAATTACTTCGGCTGCTAAATCACCAGAATCAAACCCATTAAAAGTATCAAACAAATGTAAATTGCGAGAAGGTTCCATCAAATGAATAAATGAAGCGGTTTCGCCTTTATACACGCCTAGTTCGGCAAAAGCTCCCGGTATGTTGTCTTTTTTTATTCTTTCAATTTGAAACCAAAAATTATAAAATCTTACTTTATCATCATACGTTCGTTCTGCTTTTTTCAAAGTATCTGAAAGTCGCCCGTCTTTCACAGCTTCTTCCCACAAAAAAGGTTTGTTTATTTTATATGACCACGAAGATTCTAAAATTTTAAATCCTAAAAAAAATGCAATAAGAACAAGGATTATACTTACCAGCTGGTAAAGGGAAACAGACAATAACATAGTATAAGTATCAGGAAGTAATTTTTCTGTTTATTTTATCAAACCAGAAATAAATAAAAACACCGATGAGCGAACCGACCATACCTCCGACTGCAACATCGGCAGGATAGTGAACTCCGTTATATATTCTGCTATATGACACCAAAGCGGCCCATAAGAAAACATACAATCCAAATCGTTTTATTTTTTTATAAAACAATAAACAAAGAAACATGGCCAATGCAAATGTATTAGCCGCATGCGAAGAGACAAACCCATATGTTCCGCCACAATCTCCATTCAGATGCACGTAAGGCTCCAGAATAATATTATGACACGGACGAAACCTAAGAAAGTTATTTTTAAAAACATGATTCGAAATCTGGTCGCTGAGAAGAATTAGCAAAAAGGTGGCAAGAATTATCAACCAAATTCTTTTTCCGAAATGTCGGTAACATAAATAAGCGAAGAAAAGATAGAGTGGTATCCATAAAAACTTATCGCTTACCCATAACATCACAAAATCAAAAAAGGCATTGTGTTTTCCGTTTAAGAATAAAAACAGTTGAGTATCGAGGTTTTTTATAGAATCGATAAAACCCATTTAATAATCGAAAGAGTTATCACTACTGTTGAGCTGCTTCCAAAGTTCGTCTTTCAGTTCGGTTAACCCTTGTTGTGTGTGTGAAGAAAAATAAATAACCGGAACAGTCTTCTTTTCTTTAAAACGTTTATTCATGTCCTTCTTAACTTCAGCAAGCAATTCCTCGTCCAGCATATCGCATTTAGAAATAGCCAATATTCGTTTCTTATGAACCAATTCAGGGTTATATTTATCCAATTCATTCAACAATATTTTATATTCCTTAATGATGTCAGAAGTATCGGCAGGAACTAAAAATAACAAAGTTGAATTCCGTTCGATGTGACGAAGAAAACGAATTCCGAGCCCCTTTCCTTCACTCGCCCCTTCTATGATTCCAGGAATATCGGCCATTACGAACGATTTATAATCACGATATTTTATGATACCTAAATTTGGCACCAGTGTAGTAAAAGGATAATTCGCTATTTCGGGTTTAGCAGCTGAAAGAACAGATAACAAAGTAGATTTACCTGCATTCGGAAAACCAACCAAACCGACATCTGCAAGAACTTTCAATTCGAGAATTTTCCATTCATATCGCCCATCACCTCCGGGTTGAGCATAATGCGGAGTTTGGTTAGTGGATGTTTTGAAATGATCATTCCCCAATCCACCGCGTCCCCCCGGCACTATAATTTTCTCTTCCCCTTCTTCCGTAATTTCTCCTTCAATTACCCCTGTTTCCGCATCGCGTATGATAGTGCCCAAAGGCACATGTAATATTTCATCTTTCCCTTCAGCACCAGTTTTCTTACTGCTTCCGCCACTTTCACCATCCTCAGCAATAATGTGCTTTCTGTATTTTAAATGTATGAGTGTCCAGAATTGTTTATCCCCGCGAGCGATAATATGCCCGCCTCTGCCTCCATCACCTCCATCCGGGCCGCCTTTTGCAGTAAGTTTACTTCGGTGCAGGTGCACAGATCCTGCTCCGCCCTTTCCTGAACGACAACAAATTTTCACATAATCAACAAAGTTACTATCCGACATTTTTACAATTTCAAAAGTTTATGAATTTTTAAACAATGCAAAAATTAATGCAAATGTTTTTATTAAGCCTCCTAATAGGAAGTCATTTTATTTTCCGGAATCAATCTTCTGGCAAAGCGAATTGAATATTTCGCTTATTTCACCAATTCCATTAACACCTTTATATTTACCCTGAGCTGTGAAATAATCTTTCACCGGAAAAGTTTCGTTGTTGTACACATCTATTCTTTTCTGAATCACTTCAGGGTTTTGATCATCTGCTCTGCCGCTTTCCTTACCACGCAATAACAGTCGTTTTTTTAATTCCGTTTCTTCCACTTCAAGGGCAAGCATCATGGTAATGGAAGTTGATTTACTTTTTAATAATATATCCAGTGCCTCTGCCTGAGCTTGAGTACGAGGGAAACCATCAAAAATAAAACCTTTTGACGAAGGATTTTTATTCACTTCGCTTTCCAGCATTCGTATGGTAACTTCATCAGGCACCAACTGTCCTTTATCCATGTAACTTTTTGCAAGGATGCCTAATTCGGTATTTTGCTTAATGTTTGCACGAAAAATATCTCCGGTGGAAAGATGTACCAGATTATATTTTTCAATTAATTTTTCAGATTGTGTTCCTTTGCCTGCTCCCGGAGGCCCAAATAAAACAATATTTAACATAATATATAGTTTGTTTGTTAATGATTAATTAGCTTGTTCGATTAGATTTGGTCGTCTAACACATAAATATCTTCCAGATTGCGGCCAAGACCATCGTAATCCAATCCGTATCCGATTAGAAAATCGTTAGGCACTTCGATGGCCACATACTCAACAGGCAGAGCCTTTGTGTATGCTTTGGGTTTAAACAATAATGTAGCAACCCTAATTTCTGTAGCTCCCATCTCCGATAACTGTTTCCAAACATTTTCAATAGTGGAACCTGTATCTACAATATCTTCAACAATAATAACTGTCCTGCCATTTACAGATTCATTCAATCCAATTAACTCGGTCAACTTTCCTGTTGAAGAAACGCCTTCATAGGATGCAACTTTAATAAAAGACACTTCACAATCAATTTTTATTTTCTTCAAAAGGTCGGATGTAAACATAAACGACCCGTTCAAAACAGCAACAAACAAGGGTGTTTTACCCCTTAAATCGGAATTCAGCTTTTCCGCAACTGCACTCACCGCCTTATCAATTTCCGCTGCTGAGATTTTTGTTTTAAATGTATGCCCGTGAAAAATCACTTTACTCATAAATATAGATTTTAAAAAAAACGAAATTAAACAAAATAAGAGTATAAAAAACGAAGAAATAATTATTCTCCTTTTATTAAAAAAGCTATTTTTACAACATCTCAATTTTTAATAACAGATAACATGACTCCAAAAGTAAGTATAATAAT
Organism: uncultured Bacteroidota bacterium; assembly: GCA_903926385.1. GTDB lineage: Bacteria > Bacteroidota > Bacteroidia > 2-12-FULL-35-15 > 2-12-FULL-35-15 > 2-12-FULL-35-15. Next base: position 22,118 of record CAIYIS010000009.1, on the reverse strand, counting down.
GGGAAGCACTTCCGATATGCCAGTAATGCAGGAAGCCGCAAAGATTCTAAATGAATTTAAAATCCCCTTTGAAATTAATGCCTTGAGCGCTCATCGAGTTCCCGAACAGGTAGCAGAATTTGCTCGAACAGCCCACACAAAAGGAATAAAAGTAATTATTGCCGGAGCCGGAGGGGCAGCTCATTTACCCGGTGTAGTGGCTGCATTCACGCCCGTTCCGGTTATTGGAGTTCCTTGCCGTTCCTCTATTTCTATTGACGGGTGGGATTCTGTACTTTCCATATTACAGATGCCTCCAGGCATTCCTGTTGCTACTGTTGCACTAGACGGTGCACAGAATGCAGGAATACTAGCGGTACAAATATTAGCAAGCGGAGATGAAGCGCTATTAAAAAAGATGATCGAATACAAAGAAAATCTGAAGAATAAAATCTTGAAGGCAAACAAAGAATTATCGGAAATTAAATTTGAGTATAAAACCAATTAAATGACTGAATAATTTTTGAAGCCTGGTAGCTGGGACGTTATCAATGAAAATACTTTGCACTATATTAGCCGGATTAATTGCATCGTTAAATAGCCTTGCTGGTAACGAAGATTATCCAATTGGTGCACGATCATCGGCAATGGGAAATGCTTCCGTTTCGTTAAGTGATGTATGGAGTGCGCAGCATAATCAGGCTGGATTAGGCTTTGTGAGAGATTACTCTGCCGGGGCCTGTTACGAAAACCGATTTTTACTGAAAGAACTAAGTATTAAAGGAGGAGCAATTGCTGTTCCTGTTAAAGGTGGAACATTTGGTTTATGCATTACCAGTTTTGGTTATTCTCAGTACAGTGAAAACAAATACAGTCTTTCATTCAGCAAATCATTCGGGAATAAACTTTCTGCAGGTATTGCTTTAGATTACCTTTCCACAAAAATTGCAGATGGTTACGGTTCGAGAGGTGCATTTGCAGCCGAAGCAGGAATAATAGCCAAACCCTTAAAAGGACTTACATTTGGTGCACATGTTTACAATCCCACACGTGCAAAAATTACAACATACAATAATGAAACCCTGCCAACGATAATAAAACTGGGAGCTGAATATGCCTTTTCCGATAAGGTTTTAATCGCTATCGAAACGGATAAGGATATTTCGCAGAAAGCCATTTTCAAGGCCGGAATTGAATACAAAATTGTTAAAGAATTTTATTTACGTGCCGGTATTTCGACCAAACCTGTGCTTAGTTCATTTGGGTTTGGAATAAATATAAAAAATTTAAAAATTGATATTGCTACCTCCTACCATCAGATTTTAGGCATCAGTCCCCAGTTGGGTTTGACGTATAACATCCCTGCTAAGAATCCGAGTAAAATTCCCTAAAAATATAAGAATTGAAAATATTATCTAAATATTATTTCAATCTTTTCCTTACAATTCTATTTGTACATTTATATATTAGCGCCAAATCGCAAGATACCCTGCCTTCTAAATCAGACGACAGTAATGTTCAGCAACTATTGGAAAATGCTGCTGAAGACAACAATTCCGAAGATATTGATTACTCCGACATTCTGGAATCACTTAATAATTATAAAACACACCCAATTAATCTTAACAATGCAAAAGCAGAAGATTTGCGCCAACTCCGTATCTTAAACGACATCCAAATCAACAATCTTTTAACTCATATAGAAAAAAACGGCAAACTCATTACTATATATGAATTGCAAGGAATTTCCGGATTCGACTTGCAAACCATTTATAAACTTTTGCCTTATATAAGAGTTAACAATAACTTTGAATCTGCTCATTTCAGTTTGAAAGAAATGTTCAGAAGCGGACAGAATAGCACAACATTTCGTTACGCGCGGGTAATAGAACCTCAAATAGGATTTGTACCTACAGACAGTTCTGCTTTATACAAAAGCCCCAACTCACGTTACATTGGAAGCCCTGATAAATTGTATTTAAAATACCGTTTTACCTATGCAAATAATGTGAGCTGGGGAATAACTGCTGAAAAAGATCAGGGGGAATTGTTCTTTAAGAACAATCAAAAGTTCAAATACGATTGGTACAATCAATCGCTAAAAGGAAATCAGAAAACAGGTTTTGATTTTTATTCAGCTCATGTGTTTTTACACAACATTAAATTTATTAAAGCTCTTGCCATTGGTGATTATCAGGTAACCTTTGGTCAGGGCCTTGTGGCATGGAGTTCGTTTGCATTCGGGAAAGGAGCGGACTTAACTTCCGTAAAAAAATCAGCAACAGGAATCCATCCTTATGCTTCAGTTGACGAAAATAAGTTTATGCGCGGAGTCGCAACTACAATAGGGTATAAAAGTTTTGAAGCTACAGCTTTTTTTTCGCGCAAACATGTTGATGCCAATGTAAGCGACACATTGGAAAATGGTGAAATCGCAGCCATTTCTTCACTTCAAACAACAGGTTACCACACCACACCTTCTGAAATAGCTGACAAACACTCCATACTTCAAACTATATACGGTGGCAATCTATCGTACAAAAGAAAAAAATTTAATGCAGGGATTACTGCAGCAAACTACGAACTCAATCATGAGTTCAATCGATCGCTTTCTTATTATAATAAGTTTGAATTTTCTTCAAAACAAAATTTTAATGGAGGCATCAATTACAATTTCCTGTTTCGCAATTTCAATTTCTTTGGAGAAGCTGCCATGAGCCAGAACGGAGGGAAAGCATTTGTTAACGGTGCACTCATCATGCTCGACACTCGATTATCATTAACTATTCTTCATCGTTATTACGAACGAAATTATCAGAATTTACTAAGTGCAGGGTTTGCCGAAAGCACCACTGCATCAAACGAAAAAGGCTTGTACATCGGGTTAGTAATAAAACCAAACAATGTTACAACCGTAACTGCATTCTATGACAGGTTCGAATTTCCATGGTTAAAATATCAGGTTAACGCCCCCTCTCATGGCAACGACTATATGGTGCAATTTAATTACACTCCTAATAAAAAAACAGACATGTACATTCGCATACGACAGCGCAACAAAGAAAAGAATTCGACAGCAGCAGATGCCGTAATTGACTTTCTGGTTCCAACAAAGCAAACCAACTGTCGATTTGATGTTGTTTATTCCGTTTTACCTGCTGTTAAATTAAAAAGCAGGGTAGAGCTGATAGAATACAAACTAGGAGATAACAAAACACAGCAAGGCTATCTAGCCTATCAAGATATTATATTTAGTAAACTAGGAAAACCATTTTCGTTTTCGATGCGCTATGCACTTTTCGAAACCGATAGTTATGATTCTCGTTTATATGCATACGAAAATGATGTGCCTGGCTCCTACTCCATTCCGGCTTATTATTACAGAGGGTCGCGCTTTTATTTGATGTTGGATTACAACGTCACCAGAAGTATCGAAGTTTGGGTTAGATATTCTCAAACTTATTACGAAAATCAGAACACCATCAGTGCCGGCAGTCTCACGGAGATTAACGGAAAAACCAAATCAGAAATTAAGGCGGAAATAAAGTTTAAATTTTAAAACTTCTGCCAGTTGAAGCTAAACTTCTATGGTATTCATGATTGTTGACCATTCATATTTCCTTTCCTTTTTACTAAAAAAGCCTGCTTAGATTTCTTTAAACAGGCTTTTTTTCTACTACCAAATTAATCTACTTTAATAAGGTAACATGTCCAATATATTCATGCGTAACGCCTTTCCAGTCGGCTAAATTTATTTTATAAACATAAACCCCTAATTCCAACACCTGTCCAGCATTTGATTTCCTTCCGTTCCAGCCTACATTCGCATCATTCGAATAGAATACCCGTTCACCCCAGCGGTCAAAAATTTGCATAGAAAATCCATCATTCAGAATATTTGTTCCGCTTAATCTGAATTCATCGTTTGTGCCATTTTCATCATTTGGTGAAAACGCATTCGGAATATAACAGGTCAAGATAGGATCAATTACTATAATATTAGTTACTGTATCTACACACGGTCCCAAATTATTCGTAACAATTAATTGCACTACATATGAACCTGAATCCGGATAAATATAACTTGGGTTTTGAATAGCAGAACCTGCCCCGGCATTGCCAAACGTCCAACTCCAGGTATCAATAACTCCGGTGGAATGATCGTGAAAATGAATTTCAGGCGATGTTACATCGGTAGGCTGAGGAGTAGCCGTAAATACAGCATGAGGTTGAGAATAAATAGTAATCATTCCTGCGTGTGTAACAGAGTCAACACAGCCATTAGTATTGGTATAAGTAAGTGAAACACTAAAAGGAACACCTCCGTTATAATGTAAAAAAGTATGTAAAGGATTTTGAGAAGAAGATGCATTTCCATCATAAAAATTCCAGTAATAATTTCCTCCAGGTTGATCTGTTGAACTTGTAAATTGAACAGTAGTTGGTTCACAACCGGATGTTATATCAGATGTGAACGAAATTACAGGCAAAGCAATTACGGTAACTGTTGCAGAAGCTGTATCTCCACAAAAAGCAGTTAGGTAATGAAAAATTGTGTGAGTACCTGCACCTGCCAATGAAGGAGAAAACAATCCTGATGAAGACATACCTGGACCAGCCCAAGTACCTCCTGCACCCAATGATGTAAACTGAACAGGTAATGCATCAATACAATACGGACCTCCTAACGGATTAATGGTAGCATCCACTTGTTGAGTAACACTTACCATAGCGGTGTCTCGTGAATAACAAGGTTGATAAATAGTATATGTTACTATGTTTATATTTCCAACTAATCCCGGTAATGTAGGATCAAATGTTCCGTTAATGGTATCTGTGATTCCGTATCCCGACCAACTTCCTCCTGATGTAGCGGCTGTCAATTGAATCGAGTTATATGAAGTACATAATGGAGGTATCGGAGCAATTGTTGGATCTAATGTATTAGCGACAACAATTGTTATTGTTGTATCAGCTGTACCGCAAATTCCGTTGGTGATATAATGTATTGTCCAAGTCCCTACACCCGCTATAGCAGGGTCAAAAACTCCAAGATAAGTATCTGTAATTCCCGGACCGGAGAAGGCTCCTGTTCCAAGTGGAACAGAAACAGTAAGCGTATCAAGTGGACTTGCAGTACAAAACGGACCAGCCGGGTCGATGTGCATAGTAGCAATATTGATTAATCCTACATGCACAGTATCAATAGCGCTACAACCTCCATTGATATTTGTTACCTGTATCTGATAATCAGTCATAGCAAGTGTTGGAGTAGCTGTTGTATTTTGTGCTGTTGCATTAGCAATACCTCCCCCTGTAGGAAACGAAGTCCATACATAATTAAAGTTAGCAGGATTTTGAAATGTATTGCAAGCCTCGAACCGGATATCTGGGCGATCCATATAGGTGCTAGGAGTTGTAAATGTACAACCAACACCTAGGTCTTGATATTGCATAATTACGGAATTAAAACCTGTTGGTGTTTTGCTCAGTTCATCAGTTCCCGACCAAGAAGAATTATTGTAACATGCTTCGACTATAATATTTGAAACGCCATCCCATTCATAAGCATTTGTGAAATTAAAGACATTCCATCCCATAGTTGGGGAATAAGCTGAGGGTCCATAAACCATAGTCAAACCAGTTTGAAAGGTACTTAACGAAGCCAGATTGGTGCATCCCATTTGTATTGTAAATCCATTGTAAGGAATGGAACTATTTAGTTGTAAAACATTAAATGCAAGCGAATTTATTTTTCCACCGGCAAAGCCGGCAGTTGTCAATTCAGCAGCAGTATAAAGCATTTGAATTCTGCCATTATCCCAAAATCCGGTAAATGGAGTTGGATACTGAGTAAATGCAGCTGTAGTTCCGTTTCCAATTGTATACGGGGTTGTGGAGGCACAAGGTCCACTAGTAGTTGTTCCACAAGTGGACGGGAGTCCTGAACCTGTAAATGTAACCCACAAATTGGCAGAACCTGAACAGAAAGTAGTGTCATTATGCGCCAATATAGTTGGAGCCGGTTGTGAGGTAACGGTTACAGGAGCCGATGTTGCAGTGCAACCAAAGGCATCTATTACAGTTAAAGAATAAGTTCCAGCACCAACGGTTATAGAACTAGTTGTTGCTCCGTTCGACCATAGATAAGACGCATATATTAGAGAGTCGCATGTTAAAGTGGTAGTTCCCGTTCCGCAGGCTGTTATTAGAGGTCCAGTGATTACAGGTGTAGGTAATGGATGAACCACTACGTTTACTCCAACAGTTGCCTGACAACTTTGAAGCACACAATGTACAGAATAATATCCAGCAGTTGAAACAGATATTGATGTGTTTGTTGAACCGGTATTCCATAGATAGGAATCATAATTTGTTGGATTTACAGTCAAGGTTGTGCTGCCTCCTCCGCAAAGAGCCAGCACACCCGTAATGACGGGATTAAGCTGTGAAACCGTACTCGTATCTATATATATTGTTGCATTAATGATGGTAGTATCCACCGGAATTCCATTATCCCAGGCTGTAAATGTAATCACGTGATAACCGGCATTTAATCCCGAACCGATTATCTGAACTTGAGCATCGCAGGTATTGCCTGGAACAATTGGCAGAACTGTTGCCCCTGCCAATCCATTTAGATTTACAGTAACATGTGTGGTTTGTCCTAACTCAGGGGAAAGAAAAAAAGCGTCCACTATGGCAGTATCGTTAAGTCCGCATACCCTTACCGTGTCGCAATTATTTAGTGTACTGCAAATAGGCGGTATATTCAATGCAGCATTGCAAACATTAAAATAAAAGGTTTTATTGGTTAACCAACCCACCTGATTGTTAGTAGCGGTAGAACTAAAAAAAGTTGTTCCAGGAGAGTCAAACCCTCCGACTTGGGTAAAACCCACACCATTTCCCTGATTCAACCCTACAATTGCAGCTGAGCCACCAAATCCACCGGATCCACCGGAAGCAGTACCTGTGGTCCATTGCATCTGACCATAATTCATACCTATGTTATTACCAGCAGGTAAAATTGGATCCGAACCATCTGTAAGAATTACTTGAAACGAATTAAACAAGGTTCCATCACAAAAGAAAACGGTGACCCCTGTCCATGTAACAATAAAGTGAGAATTTGTTGTTTCAGAACAAACGCTTCCGGCAGGAAAAGCGCAATTAGTTTGAACATCTGCCCAAAAAGGTGCTATCATGTCATACCCAACTGCCGGAAACGGAACTGGTACAAACGAAGGCTGCATGCCACTAAATGATAAATTACCATTATTATTTAAATATACCTGTGTTTCATTAGTGCCATAAAAACAAAAATTAAAAGGTAAAGGAAGGGCAGCGGAACTGCAATCATCACATGGATTTAAGGTGTATACATTACTTCCCCCTCCCGAACCGCAAGGTACAAATGCTCCACAACCACTAGGGTTGGGCTGAGGAGCACGAATATGTGGATCATTTGAATTTAATTTTACTAACTTCTCATTCCCGCTAACATACATATTAGGAGATTCTTTTTTCATTTTAGCCAATTGAACCTTTAAATCTTTCTCCTTTTGCTCATCGGTTCTCGTATCCGCAGGTAATAAGGCTTGACGCAAAGTGCCATTTGCTTTCATTTGTTCGTACAGAGGACTGTCAACAGGAGGAATTGTTGTTTGTGATGTAACCTGAAAAAAGGCAAACAAACAAAGAATTAAGGTTAAATAAAGTGGTTTCATTTTTTTGTTGATTTGGTAAACAAAAAAGTAAAACGCCTATACTGCAATCGGCAGTTTACTAATTAATTCCAATCATACGGCATTTACAGATGTTATCTGTAAATGCCGTATGAAGTATATAGTGGTTTTACTTTTTATCTTTTTAATGTAATATGACCAATGTAATCGTGAGTTACACCTTTAAAATCTACAAAATGAATTTTGTAAACGTATACTCCCTGATCAACCGGAGTTCCCACATTTCCACGTCTTCCGTTCCAACCAACCAGATAATCCGATGAAGTAAATAACGACTCTCCCCAGCGATTAAAGATTAACATCTGGAATCCGTCAGGCTGTATGTTACTTCCCACCATTCTCCATTCATCGTTTACTCCATCATCGTCCGGAGTAAATGAACTTGGGAAATAACAAGTCAAAATTGGATCAATAATAATAGTATGAGTAATCGTATCTGAACAAGGTCCTGCACTATTGGTTACAATTAACTGAACAGTATACGAACCTGAATCAGGATAAGTATAGTGTGGGTTTTGCTGAGACGAACCAGCTCCTCCACTTCCAAATGTCCATGCCCAAGTATCAATTGTTCCAGTTGAATGATCATGGAAATGAATTTCCGGATTCGACACATCCGTTGGCTGCGGAGTAGAAGTAAACATAGCATGAGGCTGAGAAAATACAGTAATCATACCTGAATTTGTAATTGAAGAAACACATCCGTTGGAATTGGTGTAAGTAAGCGTTACATCAAAAGGCGATCCCATTGCGCTTGTATAATTGCAGGAAGGATTGGCTTGAGTAGAAGAAGTTCCGTTTCCTAAAGTCCATGCATAAGTTCCTCCAGGCTGATCAGTTGAACTAGTGAAGTGAACTACAGTAGGCTCACAACCTGATGAAACATCAGCAATAATTGAAATAACCGGTAATGCAATAACTGTAATAGTTGTAGATGCAGTGTCTCCGCAGAATTGAGTCATGTAATGGAAAATGGTGTGAGTACCAGCACCAGCTATAGCCGGAGAGAATACACCCGATGATGACATGCCTGGGCCGCTCCATGTTCCGCCAGGGCCAACTGCTGATGTACATTGATAAGGTGCCGCATCAATACAGAATGGACCCGGTACAGAGTCGATTGTCGCGTGCTGTTGTTGAGTTACACTAACCAAGACTGTATCTTGAGAGAAACAAGGGAAATAGATAGTATATGTTACAATAATAACATTGCCTGCAAGTCCAGGTAAGGTAGGGTCGAATGTTCCGTTAAGGGTATCGGTTATTCCGTAACCTGTCCAGCTTCCTCCGGGAGTAGCAGCAGTAAGTGTAACAGGATTGGATGAAGTACATAATGGTGCAACCGGAGTTATGGTGGCATTAAGTGTATTTGCTACAAGTATAGTAATGGTGGTATCAGCAGTACCGCAAATACCGTTTGTGGTATAATGAATGACATGAGTTCCAACACCTGCTGTCACCGGATCAAACACACCTAAATAAGTATCAGTAATACCAGGTCCTGAAAACGCACCTGTACCCAAAGGAACAGAAACAGTTAAAGTATCCATAGAACTTGCAGTGCAATACGGCCCAGCTGGGTCCATGTGCATCGTGGCAATATTTGTAACACCTACATGTACGGTGTCAATATCTGTACAACCTCCGTTAACGTTGGTAACCACCACCTGATAGTCGGTTATTACTGTTGGCGAACCAGTAGTAAACTGCATGGTATCATTCGCGATATTTCCTCCTGCAGGGAAAGCTGTCCATTGGAAAGAGAAATCATTTGGATTAGGAACAATAGAACAATAATGCACCTGCATATCAGGGTGAATATTAGCAGTAGTCAACCAACCTGTAACACCTGCACATTGGTCCGCTGCATCACTAAGTGACCATTGACTAGATGTATATCCGGTAGCGGTTTGAGTAGATTGTAAATTATAAGTATAGTTAGAATAAGGAGGTCCTTCTGTAAAACAAACCTCTATAATGATGTTAGAAATACCATCCCACTCATACGGATTAGCAAATACAAAAGAATTCCATCCCATCACAGCAGTTACTGTTTGTGCAGGGAAAACGGTGTATAACCCGGTTGAGAACACAGGAGTGGTAGAATTGAATGTGATTAAATTAGTACATCCCATCTTGATTGTAAACTCCGGATAGGTAGTATATGCTGTAGGATTCATGGATGTAATATTCCAATCTATCTGATCTATTTTTCCACCAATAACACCTGCTGCATTTAACTCAGCAGCTGTATATAAATACTGCTGAACAGCTGATGTGTACCAGTTACCAAAAGGAGCCGGATAAGCATAGTCAGTGTTAGAAGTAGGATTATTTACAGTACCTACTAATCCTGTTAAGGCTGTACCACCACAACCTCCGGTTGGGCTTAACTGACAAATAGGAGGAATACCTCCACCTGTGAAATAGGCGTTGAGTGTAGCAGTACCCGAACAGAAGCTAGTATCGTTACTAACTGTTATATTAGGAGCAAATGCAGGCGCAACTGTAATAGAGATGTTACTGTAATGCACACATCCTGTAGAACTAGTTACGGTAAGCATATAATTATATGTACCAGGGCTACTAAAAGTAGCTGTAGGGTTTGGAATATTGGCATTGCTTAAATGCGTTGCCGGAGACCAAAGATAAGTGTATGTTCCCGGTGTAATGTTTGTAACATTTAATTGAACAGGGTCAAGTAAACAAGTATTTCCTGAACTTTGAGTTACAGTATACGTAAAATCTGGCACCACAAAGATGGTTACTGTATCGGTTAACACACATGCCGGAGAACCATTAGATGTAAGCACATAAGTAGTGGTGGCTGTTGGTGTAGCAATAGGATTCAAACACGTATCGCAAGAAAAGTTCTGCATTGGCCCGCTAGTGTACATTGGAGGTCCACTCAAAACTGTCCATTGACAACCTGTTCCCGGAATTAATCCATGCAATGTATCAGCTTGATTACCGCAAATGGTAACATCAGGTCCGGCATGAGTAGCCGGCAGAATGTCCATAATATAATTAACAGTTTGCTGACCCGTGACCGGACACGCATTGTCTGTTACCGTTACTGCAAATGTTGTGAATGTATTGGCGGTTCCCGGAGGGGCTGTCCATGTTACAAAAACGGTGATAGGATTGGTTCCTGTGAAAGTAAATGTAGAACCAGGCATAATAGCCTGAATATTTGAAATAGCTGTTAAAATATCAGCAGGATCGGGGTCTGTAAAACTAAACTGAAATCCGAAAGGAACGTTTTCGCAAACCTGAACTCCGTTAGGTGGAATAATAATTGCACCAAATCCTGTTAGATTGGTCACTGCTCCAGCATTACAAGGCACCACTTGGTTTGTACAGTTAACCACTACCATTTGAATATCCCTAACTATTGTCCCGATAACGATACCATTCACATCGCGTTCAGTAACCATAAAAGCAACCACAAAGTTACCAATTGTGGTTGGACTAAACTGAATCAATCCATTACCCGGAAGAATAGAAATACCCGGCATTGGCACTGCTCCTGTATAACCTGCAGCATAAGTTATGGGAGTAGTTGAGTTGGTATTCATTGCGTCAACAAAAGAAAAACTTAAAGTATTCCCATCCATTTCTACAACTCCCGGACTATAACATACGGTTTGACCAACACAAAGGTAAGGCAAAGGAGTAGAAGTAAAATAAGGGGAGTTATTGGTTGGTGCCACCAAGTTGTTTAAGGTTGCATAAAAAGTATAACTATCGTAGTTAGGGGCATTCACAGAAATATTACGACAACAAGAAGTATGATAAAACGTCCACAACGAACATTGCCCCGGAAGGGTTACAATGGCAGAATATACATTTTTCTTGTTTCCTGGGATGGTCCCTCCATTACATGTTGTAGTGGCTGTTGGGCATACCTGAGAAACCTCAACTGCTGAGTCCAGATTCACTGTAAAGTTTAAATCTGTGAAACCACCATTGTTGGTAGTTGCCATTTGCTGAGATGTACCCGGATCGAAAGAAGCACAATCCCAATAGTTGACCAATACAACCTTAAACTGATTTACACCCACATTGGTGTAGGTAACTTCTCCTCCAGATACGTGAGAGGCTAATGCAACCGATGGTAATGCTCCTATCAGTGTTAAACAAGAGAAGAATTGAGTAAATTTTTTCAACATGATACTTTAATTTTTAGTTAATCTTTTATTAATTGGTTTTAAACTTTTAAATCTTGTGCTAAATTATGAATAATTTTAACTGAACTGATAAAAAAACAAATATTTTTTAAAATCAGAGGCAACCTTTTTATGCCCCTTACGTCTATAGATGTTTTAAATTTGTAAAAGGTTGCATGAGGGTTGCATTTTTTTTAAATATTTTTTAAAAAAGTTCAAAATCTATACTATTTTAATCAAGAATATTAATATATAAATCTACAATTCTGTAACTTATGTAATAATTATTTTTTTTGAAAAAAGATTAAAAAAAGTTCAATTTTTATTCAATTTCTTCCATTTTTAGCAATTTTTTTAACTTAGTGCTCCATTTTCTTTTCTGCCGAAACGGATGGAATGCATTTTCTAACTAAATATCCTTAATTTTATCTAATTAATTACTTTATCTCTTTACTAAAAACATCATATTTTAAAAGGCTTTCAGTGATTATTAAGAAAAGGGATACTTGAAATATTTATGCATTTGTTAAGCTTACAATTTCCCATATTTTTGTTCAAAAACCGTGTATGTCTCCGTAAAATAAAATTTCATCGCATTTTTCGAAAAAAAAGTTCATTAAGGAGCAATAAAAAGTGAAAATCGGAGTTTATATGGTGAAAAAAATGAATGCTTTTGTCGCATTTTTTGAAAAAAAACAAAAATAAACGCAACCAAAATTTAAAATCGGAGTATAATAGAGTAAAGGGGCTCACTAATATTGCCCAAGTTTTAAAAACCGTTACAATTTGAAACATCGTTACCCACTTAAGTAAACAATCAAAAAAAGATGCGCAGATGCTGCGCTGTTAGGACTAAAACATTAAAATGGTCAAAAAAAACGCTTCAAATCTATTGAACAGTAAAAATAGTTTTGGAGCAGTCTGTAAGACAAAAAGACTTGTATCTTTTAAAAAATATCAGTCTTTAAGTTAAAAAGACTGGTATAAATGACAAAATGACTGGTATAAATATTTTTAGCGTTGTCTAAAGTAATTTATACTTCTCAAAAGGAGAAAAAGACAAGTAAAATAATTTTTAGACAAGTCAAAAAGTGCCGAAGACTTGTATAAAAAAGTTTAGACAAGTATAATTCTAAAAAAACTGGTATAATTTTTTTTAGACAAGTATATTTGACAAAAAGACTAGTATAAAAAAAAATATAGTAGTCCGACCACTTGAGGAAAAACATAAAGAGTTGATAAAGAATAGAAATTCAAAAATTTAGTACAATGATTAAAACCGCTACCAGACTTTAGTCTATTATTAATTTAGTATAAACCGTTTTGTCCGGATAGGTTGACAAGTAGCTAATGGCGACTTGAACGGGCAAAACACAAACAAAATCAAAAAAATCATGATAGAAATGATTGTAGTGGTGCTAATGCTAGCTAGGCTGGCATTGCCCGATTTAATTGCAAGGGTTAAGTTAATTTCGGAATCAATTGCGGCAAGTGCCTATTTTGGCACACCCACACCTCCGCTCACTGATGTGGATGCTGCAAGAGTTGCTTTGGCTAATGCCATAACAACTGCAACATTGACTCCGAGTAGGGAAAACCGAAAAAAAGTGAAAGACAGGAGAAGAGAATTGATGGAGTTGATGGAAAGAGTAAGGGAGTATGTACAGGGCGTTGCTCGTGCCAACCCCTTATTTGCAGAGAATATTGCTGCTGCTGCTTCCTGTAGCCTCAAATCTTTTCCCGGTCGTAGTCCTCAATCGTACGGAGCTATGAATACTGCTGTGCAAGGCACTGTAGCCTTACTGGCAGCTATTAATCCTTCCGGAATTTATCACTGGCAAATGACATTGACCCCTGCTGACGATAACAGTTGGGTATCGATAGGCATTACCAGTAAAGCCGATTTTATGAAATCGGGATTGAGTAGTGTAAAGAAGTATTATTTCCGAGTAGGAAATGGAGGGGCAGTGGAATCGGAAGTTTTTTCTGAGCCATTTGGTCTGGTAATTCAATAAATTCAGGCTTTTTGCCGAATTTTAATAAAACAAGTTCGGGGCGCGGAGGCCCCGGACTTGTTTTTATTATAAAAACAGCCCTACTGAACTTTTGTCATGTTGCCCCAATAGCACTTGTCAGTGTTGGTTTGTGGCACAAATAAGGTGGTTTATCAAATGTTCAAATCATTTTAGCACGATACTTGCAACTATGTAAAAGAAATGTTTAATATTGCAACCAATTAACCAATCATTATAAAACCTAATTGTAATGGGAGCTCAAGCCAACAAAGTAACAGAAGGAATAAATATTAGTGTCGACAGCCAGTTTCGAAACGAACATTCGGTGGTAGAACAAAATCATTATTTATTTACTTATAAAATAAGAATAGAAAATAAAAGCGAATACACCGTTCAACTTATCTCCCGACACTGGGACATTTTCGACTCAGCTAATGAATACAGCGAAGTGGAAGGTGATGGAGTAGTAGGCGAACAACCTATCCTGGAACCGGGAGAATCGTTTGAATACGAATCGGCATGTGTAATAACTACTGATATCGGAAAAATGAGCGGAACCTACTTAATGGAACGCACCATTGATAAAGCTCGTTTCAGAGTGGTTATTCCCGAATTCGAACTGATACTTCCACAACGTTTAAATTAATTAGAACTGTTATATGAGACGACCGTTAGAAGCTGAACACCCTGTTTATTACAAACACTATATTGACTTAGTAAAATCTGACGATATCATAAAGGAACTTTCCGCTCAGGTTATCGACTTTCAGGAATTGATTTCAGAAATATCGGTAACAAATGAGAACGAATCGTATGCTCCCGGAAAATGGACTGCTAAAGAAGTGATTGGTCATATAACAGATACGGAAAGGATATTTGCTTGTCGTGCCTTGAGTTTTGCTCGTAAAGACAAAACGGCTTTGCCCGGATTTAATGAAAATGATTACGTGTATTATGCCAATTTTAAGAACCGAACCATTTATGATTTGGCCCACGAATTCGCTGTATTGAGAGAATCTAACATTACATTATTTCGGTCGTTCGATACTGAAGCGCTCGACCAGATAGGAAATGCCAACGGACGAGATGTTTCGGTAAGAGCCATATTATTTATGCTGGCAGGCCATGCCGCTCATCACATGAATGTGGTAAAAACAAAGTATCTCGAAAATCCTTCTGTTTAAATAATATTTACTTCCAGTTCTAAATTCACACCGAATTTACTTTTAACAGTAAGCATTATTTTTTCGGATAAATTAAGTAGTTCGATGCCTGTGGCATTGGCATAATTAACCAGCACGAGAGCCTGAAACTGGTGAACTCCGGCATCATCAAATCTCTTTCCTTTCCAGCCGCATTGCTCGATAAGCCATCCGGCCGCAAGTTTCACATTTCCGTTTTCTAAATTGTAACCAACTATTTCCGGAAATTTAATTTTCAATTCCTGATAGTTCTTAGCGGTTACTTCGGGGTTTTTAAAGAAACTACCTGCATTACCAATCTCGTCAGGGTTGGGTAGTTTGCTTCTGCGAATATTACATACAGCCATGCTGATGGCTTGAATGGTCATTTTTTTTATTCCCATTATCTCCAGTTCTTTTTCTATGGCACCGTAAGTTGTTTTAAAATCGGGCTTTTTACGAAGCCTGAACGTAACCGAAGTGATGATAAATTGATTTTTAAATTCGTGTTTGAACACACTTTCGCGATAGCCGAATTTACAGTCTGCGTTCGAAAAAATATGTGTTGTTTTTTCCTTGATATGCAGGGCCTCCAATTCGTAAAACACATCTTTTATTTCCACCCCATATGCACCTATGTTCTGCATTGGGCTTGCACCCACATTGCCGGGTATAAGCGACAGGTTTTCCAGTCCCGCATAGTTGTGGTTTATACAGTAAATAACCAAATGATGCCACACCTCTCCGGCAGCGGCTTTCACATAATAATAATCGTTGTCCTCACGGATTAATTCAATTCCTTTTAGATTGTTTTTTATCACTATTCCGTCAAAATCTTTTGTAAAAAGCATGTTGCTTCCTCCTCCCAATATGAGTTTGGGAGTGTTTACGAACAATTTAGCAGAAACAGTTTCGATGATTTCGTCAACAGAATTTACTTCGGTAAAATATCTTGCCGAAGCATCGATGTGAAAAGTATTGACTTGTTTTAAAGAATAATTTTCGCTGATAATCATAACATAGAATTAAAGTATAAAATTCGGCAATGATTAAGTAAGTGCATCGGCAATAATAAAAAAGTTATTCAAGATGTTATAAACAACTTGCAGCGTTTAAAATTTATATCTTCGCAAAAAAACTTTCGATTGAAACGCGTCATTGTATCTGTAATAAATGATTTGAGCACCGACCAGCGGGTGCATAAGGTTTGCACCACGCTTACCCGCATGGGTTATGATGTTACCCTTGTAGGGCGCAGACAGCGAAAAAGCATTGCTCTTTTGCCCCGGGAATATAAAACCAAACGGATGTTTCTGTTGTTCGAAAAAGGCCCTCTGTTTTATCTCGAGTTTCAGAAACGCTTATTCTGGTACCTTCTTTTTCATAAGGCCGATGTAATGGTGGCAAACGACCTCGATACATTGTTGCCAAATTATTTGGTTGCTAAATTTAAATCATCTCATTTGGTATACGATAGTCACGAATTATTTTGCGAAGTGCCCGAACTGCAGCAAAATCCTACAAAACGTAACATCTGGAAACGACTGGAAAAATGGATTTTCCCAAAACTGAAACATGTATTTACGGTGAATGATTCGATAGCCGAAATTTACAGCAAAGAGTACAATGTGGAAGTGAAAGTGGTTAGAAACATGCCCCCATTAGCCAACAGCAAAACCATTGAAACAAAAACCAGAGCAGAAATAGGATTGCCGGAGGCGAAAAAAGTGATTGTACTTCAGGGTGCGGGCATCAATATTGATCGGGGAGCTGAAGAAGCGGTGCAGGCCATGCAATATGTTACCAATGCCGTACTGGTTATTATTGGAAGTGGTGATGTGCTGGATGTGTTGAAACAAATGGTGGTGGATTTAAAACTTCAGGAAAAGGTTATTTTTATTGGCAAAGTGCCGTTTGAGAAACTGGTGCAATATACCCGCCTTGCTGATTTAGGTCTTACATTAGATAAAGACACCAATATTAACTATCACTTCAGTTTGCCCAACAAATTGTTTGATTACCTACATGCCGGTGTGCCTGTTTTGTCTTCTAATCTGGTGGAAATAGCAAAAATTATTTCAGCTTATAAAATAGGCGATATAATTGATAACCACAAGCCGCAACACATTGCGGATAAAATAAATTCTATCCTCAATGATGAAGCAAAACTCACCGTGTGGAAAAAAAACACTACAATTGCAGCCGAAAAATTAAACTGGGAGACAGAAGAATTGCAATTAAAGGCAGTTTACTCGCAGTTTTTGTAAAATTATCGAAGCAAAACACCTACATATAATTTCATTTGATGTGCCTTATCCTGCCAATTACGGTGGGGTGATTGACATTTATTATAAACTCAAGGCGCTGCATGCTCAGGGAGTAAAAATTCATTTGCATTGCTTTGAATACGGCAGAGCAGAAGCCCTAAGTTTGGAAAGCATTTGCGAAAAAGTATATTATTATAAACGCAAAATGAGCAAACAGTATTTGCTCAACAAATTGCCGTTTGTGGTGGTTACCCGTTCGTCAGAAAAGCTGATGGATGTGGTTATGCGCGACAAACACCCGATACTTTTTGAGGGATTACATTGCTGTTTTCATTTGGATGAAGTTCGATTGAAAGACCGAACTAAAATAGTGCGCATGCATAACATAGAGCACGACTATTATGTTAATCTGGAGAAGGTAGAAAAATCATTATTCCGAAAAATTTATTTCGGAATGGAAGCAAAAAAATTAAAACTTTTCGAAAAGATATTGAATAAGGCAACTCATGTTGCGGCCATTTCTCCGGCCGATACCAAAGAATTAGCAGGTCGATATAAAAACGTGCATCACATCACTGCTTTTCATCCCAACGAAAAAGTAACTATTAAAGAAGGCAGAGGTAATTTCTGTTTGTATCACGGAAATTTGGAAGTGGGCGAAAACAACGAAGCGGCTTTGTTTCTGGTAAACGAAGTGTTCTCAAAAATAAAACTTCCCCTCGTTATTGCAGGTCGTAAACCTTCAGTGGAACTGGCTGAAGCAGTAAACAAACATAAACACATACAGCTTAAAGCTAATATCAACACTCAGGAAATAGACGACCTGATTAAAGATGCTCAGATTAATATTCTGCCCACTTTTCAGGCTACCGGTATTAAACTAAAATTACTTGCAGCTTTGTTTAACGGCAGACATTGCCTGGTAAACACCCCTATGGTAGCCAATACCGGATTGGAGAATTTGTGTTGTATTAAAGATAGCGCAGAAGATATGCTTGCAGAAATTCCTCGTCTGTTCGAATTGCCCATAGACCGCACCGAAGTGAGCCGCAGAGAACAGATTTTGTCCGAAAACTTTTCGAATAATGCGAATGTTAAAAAGCTAACGCAGTTGTTCTAATAAGCTTCGGTACTTAAAAAAGGTCAGAGGTTAATTAATCCAGTCTAGCAAAAACGAAAAAGGGTCTTCGTGTCCGGCTCTGAACCATCCGTAATCAGCAATAAACAGCAGTATGAATATAAGAATGGAAATTTGAAGCCATTTTTTAAATCTCCATTTCTTTTTCTTGAAAATTAACCAACTGAACAAGTCTATTGGAAATGCAATAATATACAAAGTAAGGGGCATAAGCGAATAAAACACATAGCCTGCAAGGAAACAGAGCACAAGTTTGACCACTTCATAAATAATAAGACGTACTACTTTACTTTTTCTCATCGAAATTTAAAATTTGAAGACGCAAATATATAAAAATAGTGAAAACAGGGGGGATTAAGAACGAATCGTAAAATTGTGGATAACTTAAAAGTTGCTTAACATATATTAACGCTTGTTTTTTAGAAATTTTTTTCCATATTTGCACATCTTTAAAAATAAGATGGACTCTGATAGTAATAGTTGTAATTATTTAAATAATGAAAAAGACCTTTTCTGCTTTTCTTCTTTTTTCATTGCTGCAAGTGGCTTTTGCCTTTGCGGGGAA
Organism: uncultured Bacteroidota bacterium; assembly: GCA_903926385.1. Classification (GTDB taxonomy): domain Bacteria; phylum Bacteroidota; class Bacteroidia; order 2-12-FULL-35-15; family 2-12-FULL-35-15; genus 2-12-FULL-35-15. Next base: position 3,056 of record CAIYIS010000009.1, on the reverse strand, counting down.
TAAAACTATTACCCTACTCGTTCCCAATCCAAATCCTACTGATACTGTTCCTTATGTGCTTACCGAAGAACCGGTTTCTACATGTGCCGATACACTATCTTTATCACCTGCATTCGATTTATATTCCGAATTCGATACCGAAAACATTCATTACACCAAATTCCACATTGATTCTTTACACGGAGGTTCTCGCAAAATAGCCTTGAACGATCCAAACAGTTGCGGATATGTTCCTCCTTTTATCGGGAAAATAACTTGTCCTTGGGGGCCACACAGAAGATATTTTCACTACGGAGTGGATATTGACTTGGAAACAGGAGAAGCCGTTGGTGCTGCTTTTGATGGAAAAGTGAGAATTGCTAAGAAAAGTACTTCGTATGGAAATGTGGTAGTTATTCGTCACAGCAATGGATTAGAAACTTATTATGCTCACCTTTCAAAAATTAATGTGGAAGTAGGACAAGAAGTTTTTGCAGGCGATATTATCGGTTTGGGTGGCAATACAGGATATTCAAGAGGAAGCCATTTACATTTCGAAGTACGTTACTTAGGGCAGCCTATCAATCCGGCAGATTTGATTTCGTTTACCGATTGCCATCTTCTGGAAGATACTTTACTTATCAATAAAGAAACATTTAAATATTACGCTAAAGCTACTAAAACCACTAAAAATGGTAATGTAGCTAACGGAGGAAAACTACTTGCCGGCAATGTTTACGTTATAAAACAAGGCGATTCTCTTTCTGCTATTGCTCATCGTTATGGAGTTTCGGTGGCGGTTATTTGCAAAAAGAACGGAATCTCCACCTCTTCTGTTTTACGCCTTGGTCAGAAACTAAAAATCTAACCTTTTCCATTTTTTTTATTTATTAATACCTCAGTCATTGCGAGCGCAGCGAAGCAATCTCTAATAGCCAATAGGCAATAAACAATAATCAATACACAATAATCAATAAAAAAGGCCCCGAACATTTCTGCCCCGAGCCTCATTCATAACTTATAATTTCTTCTACTCCTTCACAAACTTCCTATTCCTCTTTTTTTGTGATAAATAATTACATTTACTTAAAGCAACGAATTCCCTATTAAGCCTAACTTCTCATCGCATTTTTACCTCTAAACCTAAATTATAATTAAACCTTATTTTTGACGAATAGTGGAAATCGCATTCTTTAAGGACTCTTTGGACTTGAAATACTTCTTTTCGATTTTTTCTAATAACTCATTATCTTTTAATGCAATTCTTAAAGTATTTTTTAGAAATTCATAGTTTGTAAATTCAGTTTTTGTAGTTAATATTAAATTTAACCATTTCCACATTTTTTCTTTTCCTATTTCCTTTTCAATAGCAACTAGTACAATAGGAAAATAAGAATAATTATATATCTGATTATTCTTAATATCTGAACCAGATATGACATAACCAATGGAAATAGGATTGAAATCATTCAGTATTCTAATATCATTATCAATTTTAGAATTATAGATGGAATCCCTTAAAAAGTATTCAGTGACTTTTAAAGAAAGAAACTCAGAAAACGATTCATCTATCGTATGTCCAAGTTCAGAATTATACTTAGCATAGTTGCCAAAATAATAATGCCCTAATTCGTGAGCAATAAAGGGTTTAAATGAATTTCCATTTTCTCCAAAGCATCCTTTAAATCCATTATCCCATCCTACTGCAGTAATTGATGGATAGGTTACGAAAAGAAAACCGTTATACTTACTTGTTGGTGTCGTTTGTAGATATGTTATATTATAAATATAGGGTATTGATAGCTCTTTTTCATAGTACTTTTTATAACTATTTGTCATTTTACCAAATTCAGTCAATTGTTTTTTAGTCATATCTGTATTAAGGAAGTAGGTATTATTTGAGGTATCAATATTATAATTGCCAGCAAAAAGCAATAATGCGAAGGCCGAATCCGATTTAAGATGTGCGTATTTTCCTTTAATTGGAGTATTTCCGTTTAAATAAATATCTTCACAGTCATCACAAGTTACTTCTATATCATATATGATTTTTGTATATTTAATATCTTTTTCAATATCATATAAAATTGGATACCAGGCGGATTGGTCTGTAGCCCTAATAGTTTTCCCATTGCATGCAATATTTCCAGCCCAATCACCAGAATCAGAAGCTTTCAAAGTATCAGAAATTACAGGAAAGGCCCCTGTATAGCTAATTTGAAAAGTATGTGGCAGAAATTTCCCTTTGCCGGTATTGTTTCGAAAGTAGTAACCAAAACATCCAGCTGGAGTTGAATCACCATATTCCTTGTTGTAATAATAGTTGAAATTATCTTTCTCATTTCTAAAATAACGAATATTTAATCCGGAGTTTAAAGAAATGTAATAATTATTAATTGTTGGAAGATTAGATAATTCAAAATCACCTTCAAGTGTCCCTTTTTGAATATTCAAATTTAATTTACCCGTAATATGTGGAAATTGAGCATTACCAATAGTTTGAATAAAGAACTGTAAAATTATTATTGTAAATAATTTTTTATACACTCTAATTGATACTTTAAAAAGAGTTGGATTAAGCATGAATTGCTTCTTCTTGAATGATTTTGGTCTTTGAATATCTTTTCTTAATTTCCGTAATTTTATGAAATACAATTTTATCTTTTTCTTGTTGATCTCCACCATGTACGCAGTAATCATTGCCTTGATTCTCAATAGCTGCTTGTGAACACCCCCCGTAGGCGCGAAGCTGAAGCGTTGAAAAGTGCGCTGGAGCTTCGTGACATAATAATTTGGTAAGTTGTACTTACCTAAAATCATTTTCATATTCTTTCTGTTAATTTTATTGCACTTTGTTCGTTTGCACTGCTTAGTCTCCATTCGTTTGGCTGATTTACAAAACCTGCTTCCACCGGATTATCATGTATGTAATCTACTTTTTGCTTTATCATAGTGGGAGTATAAAGATAGAAAGGATGATTATCATGTTTCCAAAATTGATATTTCTGTTTTTGAGGACTAATGCTGCCATAATATTCAAACTGATGAAGCATCCATTCTTTGCGGCTTTCCTGTGG
>CAIYIS010000008.1 GCA_903926385.1 uncultured Bacteroidota bacterium | reverse complement strand
CCTTTTTCCGTTGCTACTTCTGCAAAATAAATTCCATTTGCAAAACTGCTTACGTCTATTGTGTATTTATTTTTTTGTATTTCTGTTTGAAATACTATCTCACCTGCTTCATTTAAAATCTTTAAGTTTTTAACTTTTAAACTTAAAACATCTATTGTTATTTTAGTTGTTGCAGGGTTTGGATAAACCGCTAATTCCCCTGTAGGCGCGAAGCTGAAGCCTTGTAAATGCGCTGAGGCTTCGTGTCATTATAATATGGTAAGTTGCACTTACCAGTAACCATTTCCATTTGTATTATTCTAATTTTACAAATGGAAGTAAAACTTACATTATTAATTTCACACTAAGCCCCTGTACACAAAGTTGCCCGTCAACTTAGCGCGTACGGGGTTTCAAGTACTATTGTATTATTATTTTGTTATTCGTGATATTCTTCTTTTCGTCTATTGTCTGCACAAAATAAATGCCTGCTTTCATTTCTTCTTTTTCTAAAATATATTGTTTGCCTGTAAAGTTTAACGTTTTTATTTCTTCGCCAAGAATATTAGTTATGTTTATAGTTGCATTTCTTTGTTCTGCATTAAACGTAATGGTTGTTTGTGAAGTAAAAGGATTGGGGGCAATTGTAAGAGACGATTCACTTTGAGCCTCATCTATTTCTGTTACTATTCCAAAATCGGATAATGGTCGAATCCAAACACTATTACCACCCGTTCCCGCAAAAATATTAGTTCCATCAGTGACTAGCGAATAAATGAGAGTATTTATTAATCCAGTATTTATTGCAGTCCAGGCTCCTCCAAGGTTAGTAGATAAAAATACACCAACATCCGTTCCTACAAATATATTTGTACCACTAATGGCTAATGAATTAATATTAAGATTAGTCAAACTTGTATTTACCGGAGACCAAGTTCCTCCATTATTGGTTGATTTAAACACACCACCAGTATTAGTTCCTGCAAAAATGTTTGTTCCAATAATAGCGATTGAATTAACATTTAGATTTGTTAATCCTGTATTTACCGCAGACCAATTACTTCCATTATTCATAGATAAAAACACACCGCCTGTAACAGTGCCGGCAAAAATGTTTGTTCCACTAATTGCTAATGTATTAACATTTGCGGCTGTTAACCCTGTATTTACTGAAGTCCAACTACCACCATTATTGCTTGACATATATACACCACTGCCTGAAACTCCTGCAAAAATATTCGTTCCATTACTTGATAAACAAAGAATACTAGGAGTAGTAGGCAACCCTACATTCACCGTAGACCAAGTACTTCCATTATTGGTGGATTTAAATACACCACCAAGACTAGTTCCTGCAAAAATATTTGTTCCATTTATGAGTAATGAATACACACCATTAGCTGTCAACCCTGTATTGACCGCAGACCAAGTACTTCCATTATTTATTGATTTAAATATACCACTACTATAAGTTCCTGCAAAAATATTTGTTCCATTAATGGCTATAACAGAAACGGCTAAATTTGTCAACCCTGTGTTCACCGTAGTCCAATTGCCTCCATTATTTATGGATAGAAATGCACCTCCACCAGTACCAACAAAAATGCTTGTTCCATTAATAGCTAAACAAAAGGCATTAAGATTTGTCAACCCTATATTCACAGCAGACCAAGTTCCTCCATTATTGGTGGATTTAAAAATACCACCTTGAGTACCTGCAAAAATATCTAAACCACTTATAGCTATACTATAAACATTTTGATTAGTCAACCCTGTATTCACACCAGACCAAGTTCCTCCATTGTTTGTGGATAAAAATAAACCACTATTAGTCCCCGCAAAAATGTTTGTACCTGTTATGGCGAGTGAATTAATATTATTACTTGTTAACCCCGAATTTACTGCCGTCCAAGTTCCTCCATTATTAGTTGATAAAAATACGCCACCACCTCCCGTGCCAGCAAAAATGTTTGTTCCGCTAATTGCTAATGAATAAACAGAAGTATTTGTCAAACCAGTATTCACAGCAGACCAAGACACTCCATTATTAGTAGATAAATACACTCCTCCTATAATAGTCCCAGCAAAAACGTTCGTTCCACTGATTGCCAAACAAAAAACATTTTGATTTGTCAATCCCGAATTAATTGCTGTCCAAGTCCCTCCATTATTAGTTGATTTAAACACCCCTCCACCATTTGTTCCTGCAAAAATATTTGTTCCGTTTATTGCTATTGTAAGAATATTAAGATTTGTCAGCCCTGTATTCATTGCCGTCCAACTACTACCATTATTCGTAGATAAAAAAACACCGCCAGCAGTCCCCGCAAAAACATTTGTTCCACTAGTAGCAATACAATAAACTGTACCACCCGTAGGGCCGCTTGTTTGCACCCACTGGGCATTTGCACTCAAGCCAATTATTGCGTATGCTATAATACAAAGTATTTGTTTTTTCATTTTGTTTAGTTTTTATAGGTTAGTATTTTCGCTACTACGAAATAGTTCAATAAGTCTTTCTAATTCTTCTATTCTTGAATTTATATTTTCGCTATTTCTTTGATAGTATTCTAAAATATGTTTAAGATTTCCTCTTTGTGATTCATTAATCGTTTCATTTAAATCAGAAACCGAGACATTAGAATTATTATCTCTTGATAATGATGCTAAAATTAAAATAGCTAAATCCAATACTCTATTTAAAGGCATTTCTTCGCTTTGTGCGCTCCACCGTGAACCATTATTTCTAAAAATTTTTGCAGAAATCTCATCGGTATCATTTTCCCATTGTGCTAATCCAATAGATAGTGCTTTCGCATCAGAATTATTGTCAAATAAATCATAATCATTAACCACTAAAATTGGTTTGTGTTGTAAATGATTAGGTGCGTTCATATTGTTTTGTATTTAATTGTTTCTATTTGTATAGTTCGTGTGTTTCAAGTTAGCACATTCCAAATATTAATGATATTAATTTTATATCCCCCACAAAAATATAAAAATATCATTGATTATCAATGTTAATCTAAAAGAAAGCATTGGGTTAATCCAACTTTAAATAAACTTTGCCATTTGCAAAAAGAGAAAAAACATAGCTATTTCTCCACGCAACTTAGCTATTATTGCTCAGCAAATAGCTATATCTCGGCACAACTAAGCTATTTCTCCTCACAACATATCTATTTCTTCGCGCAACATAGCTATTTCTCCACGCAACATTGCTATTTCTCCGCGCAACATATCTATTTCTCCACACTACATAGCTATTTCTCCATGCAACATATCTATTTCTCCTCACAACATAGCTATTTCTCCACGCAACTAAGCTATTTCTCCTCACAACATAGCTATTTTCCCAGAGAACTAAGATAAAAAAAGACTCGTTTATTGATTAATGCATATTGATTATTGAGAATTAGATTTGAGTATTGAGATTTGAGAATTGAGATTTTGGTAGCTTAGATTCCTCACTGCGTTCGGAATGACAGGCATTGTGTGGTGGGGGAGGGGAGAGGCGGATTTGGCTGCTTCGCAGCCGAATCCGCCTCTCCCATAAAAACCTGAACTTGTCATTCCGAACGTAGTGAGGAATCTCTTTTGATTTTTTATTGACTATTGAGAATTAGATTTGAGTATTGAGAATTTGGGATTAGAATGTGTCTCACATCTCATATCTCATATCTCAAATCTCAATCCTAAAATGTACTTTCGTTACAATTATGGCTGTTATTAATTTTGATTTGTAAAAGGTATAAAAGTGCATTCTACTTTTGCGCCATGTTTAATCATAAATTTTTTAAATATGAAAAAAAGTAAAAATCAAAAATCCTTAGAGTCTGCTTTAATAGGGGGCGATAGAGGTGTTGCATCGTTGTTTGATTTTCTGGACAGAGAGCAAACAAAACATGCAATCGGAAAAAAAATAACTCAAAGGGGCATTGTCCTGCTGGGGGTAACCGGAGCCAATACCGGCAACCAGGAAAAGCCGGCAAAATTAAAATTGCTGAATCAGAAAGAAAAGGAAACAGTGGCCAGGGAAACCAAAAAAGCGCTTTTAACCCTTACCGCTTTGCCCACTCCGCCTTACTCCTCCATTATTCCTTCACCGGGTTTAAGTAAATTAAATCCCCTCAATTTATGTGCGTATGTAAGCGATAAGTTTCCGCGCATTAGTGTTATTACCGCTATGGCCGACTGTGTGCCTTCGGTAACCGATGTAGAAGCCATTTGCACCAGTTTGCTACCATTGGCCAGCATGAATTATAAAGATGTAACCACTGCCGACCGTGCTATGCTTAATACCTTGGATACGCAGTTGCGTCAAAATTTTATGACCATGATTAACTCCTGCGCTACGCTTGCCAATGGCAATTTGCCTTTGTTTGCGCTTACTGGTGTGGCTGTTCGTCAAAAAGGAGTTCATCATAACGAGCAGTTGGCAGCTACAGTGTTTAAACTCAACACCACCAAAGGAACTGGCAAAGTGGGGGTGAGCTGCAAAGCAATAAAATATGCCAAAAATTATATTGTTTATTATGGCAAAGGAACAACCTACGATGCTGCTACCTGGCACTCCCAAATTGGGACTTCTCGCCAGATAATTAGCGGCCTTACTCCGGGCGAAATGGTTAGTTTTATAATGGTGGCTATTGGTAAAAAACAACCGGGCCTGTGGGCTCCATCGCAAGGTGTAAATGTGCCTTATAATTAATCGTTAATTTTTCAACATCAGCCTAAGCCCCTTTTCCGAAATGTCGGGAAAGGGGCCGTAGGGTTGACTTAACGAGAAAAAACTTTAGTAGAAAAATGAATTTATATTTAGATAACAATTAATTTTGCACTTCAATAATTTTAAAAATTGCAATATTTATGAAAAAGAATATTCCACCTGCCAATACAATACCCGTTTATAACAAATACCGCAAAGTATATTTACCCGTAAGTGAGATAAAGTATGCCATTTCTAAAGGTCGCAGATCGTTGGTAGCAGCTGCCAATGGTAATGTGTATTTGAGTCCGGTCAAAATACAAACGATGGGCAAATTATATAGTAAGCTGGGGCTGCTTATTATTCATCGCAGCCGAATGGTTAATCTCAATTATGTGATAGAAGACGAAAAGCATCCTTTCGAAATAGATGTAATTCCTATTAAAGATGGCTCTGAGCTGTGGATATCGAAACGTGTGGCCCGCAAATTAAAACGCGAGTGCAGATGCCAGCGCTGGCAACATTGGCAAGATGTGCTTCGTCAGTTGGGGAGAGATTTGATTGGTGGTTGACTCTTGTTTATTGATTAATGATTATTGTTGATTGATTATTGAGAGATTCCTCACTTCGTTCGGAATGACAATGTCAGTTTTTTATAAGAAAAGAGGAGGCGGCTGCTTCGCAGTCGCCTCCTCTTTTTTCCCCCCTCACCATACAATGCCTGTCATTCCGAACGCAGTGAGGAATCTCGTTTTATTGGCGATTGTTGAATGGCGATTGATTAATCTGAAATTTGAAATCTGAAATTATTTCCTGCTTCCCATATCTCATATCTCACATCTCATATCTCTTTTCCCCTTCTCTTCATCCACTCATAAGCCCCGATTACAAGCAATATTTGCAGGATGCCATAAATTAAATCTTCGATAGGGGTTGTAAATACGTGGAATCCGGTTATGAAATTATCGTTGTAATATACAATGGGTATCCATGTGGCGAGGCCATCGAACAATAAAAACGGAATGATGAGTATAGTCCATAATAAATAAAAACGGCCCAGATAGGTTGATTTTAATACAAACTGATGGAAAAGTAAATAGATGGCCAGAGCAAGGCAATAAAAGAGGGTGTAAAATCGGTGTTGGTAAACAATGGCTGTAGCCAGTAAAATAAGGCAAAAGACAATGGTTATGATTTTAGTGTAGTTTTTTAATACATCTTTTTTTACAAAATAATTCAATACATCATAGATAAACACTGACGAAAACGGAACAATAAAGAAAAACAAACATTCCTCTAAGGGTAGATTAAAAAGGATAATGCCGGTGATATGCTCCGGATTGAACCACCAAATGCCCTGCCTTACAAACCATACATCGGCAGCTATAAAAATAACAGCGCTATATAAAATGGCAGGAAAAAGGAATTTAAAGTTTTTATAAAACTGCACTCTTGGCTCAAAGCTTCTGAGCAAAGGATAAGAAAGTGTACCGAGGAGGAGGAGAAAGTAGGTGTAATGATTCATCGGGTAATGTGTTTGGAAGCGGGATGTGTTTTATCTTTTGTAAAATATTTTTTATTGACAATAATGAATCCGAACGATTCGGTGTTTTCTTTTTCCAGGCTTTTGTGATGAGATTTGTGCGCTCTGCGAAGAGCAAGCATATAGGGGTTTGTGGTATCTCTCAAAAATTTTATGCGTTGATGAACAAAAATGTCGTGTACAAAAAAGTAAACGCAACCATAAGCTGTCATACCAAAACCAACAGCCACATTTAAGTAGTTTTCGAACAAAAAGCCAAGGAAAATAAAGAGGAAACTTGGCAATGCAAAAATGATGGAAAACCAATCGTTGTTTTGAAGAGTGGTGGAAGTGCCTCTGTGATGGTCTTTGTGGAGTTTCCATAAAAAACCATGCATAATGTATTTGTGACTGAACCAGGCAACAAATTCCATCCCGAAGAAAGCAAGAAAAAAAAGAAATAGATAAGATAAGTATATCATTAAGGTGTTTTTTAAATGGCGGTTAGTAAAGCAAAAAAGATTAATTGAACTAAATAGAACGGTCGTGCCAGTGCATTGTTTTTTTCGATATCCATTTTGAAAAAGAACAGCAGCAGCACAAATGAAATAACAAACCAAGCTACGAAGTTTTGAACTGGAATAATGGATTGAGCCCAGTTCCAGAAATCGTATCTCATTGCCGATGGTTCTATAAGAATATCAAGAGCAGTGAGCATGGCCGCACCTGTTATACTTTTAAAAACGATATTTGTTTTGAGTTTATGACAGATACAACCCGCGCAGTAAATTAACATCAGCCAGTTTAATCCCATTACCAATGGCACAGCAAATAGTTTTAATCCTAATGTGGCTCCATAGGTATACACTCCAAACACCTTGCCTGTAGCCACTCCTGCCACTTCTACAAAAAAGCCGCATAAAAAAACAACGATAGCAAACACGTAAAACGAAGTGTTCTTAGTTTTATGATTGATAAAAAAGAGTGCGGTGCATACCATTAAATTGACAGGAGTGAGGCTCAGAAACAAAGCACTCCACGATGACTTGATGCCAATAACCCCTGCAAGATGAATGATAACAAGGGCCAGTACGGAATAAAATAATGTTTTATTTTTTTGAACTGTCGACATTGTTCCCTGATTTTTTAAAATAGTCGTCAATACTTTTCTTCACCGAAAGATTTTTTATTTCACTTTTATTGCTCATGATAAATGTTCTGTCGGATTCGATTTGGTGGTTATAACCCAGTGCTTTCGGGCATGCCGACTGAACTGTAAAACGCAGGAAGCGTAATTCAACATTACTGCTGTCTTTTGCAATCGACTGTTCAATCAATGTTTTTCCTTCTCTAAAAAGTTTTAGTTTTTCGCTTTTGTTTTTGGTGTAATCGGCCATAGCCGCTGTTACTGCTCCTTTGTAACATTGAATGGTATTGTCCGGATTTTTATCTTTAATTACTTTCTCGTAAAGTTTAGCACATGTACCGCTATCCGATTTTACTCTTGCATACTCTTTACGGTAGCTGTCCAAAGTTGAATTCTGAGCATAGCCTCCAATCGAAAACAGAAATACAGATAGTAGATACAGTATGTTTTTAGTCATTAAATAAGATTCAACGAGTGTTTGATATACGAAACAAAAAAGAGAAAATATTTCTTTGAATCCGAAATGCGAATCCGAGTGTTCATTACCTTTTCGGCAGGAGTGTTAATTATTTTAGTGAATAAGGAGAAGTAATAAATATAGGCCAGATATACTCCGAAACGTGCTTTGCGAGGCAATAATTTAATTCCTCTTAATCCTTCTGAAAAATCTTTTTGTATATCCTTTTCAATTTCTTTCTTGGTGACTGTATTAAACGATTCGAGTTGAAAGTTCGGAAAATAAGCCCTTCCGAGAGTGTGGTAATCGGCTTTTAAGTCGCGAAGGAAATTGATTTTCTGAAAAGCAGAACCCAACTTCATGGCATCGTGCTTTAATTCCAGGTATTTCTTTTCGTCTCCTTCCACAAATATTTTGAGACACATCAACCCTACCACTTCAGCCGAACCTAATATGTATTTCTCGTAAACATCCTGATTGAATTCTTGTTTTTCCAAATCCATTTCCATGCTTCGCAAAAAAGTATTCACCAGTTCCACATCTATATTGTAATGGTTGATGGTGTCCTGAAAACTGTGTAAAATGGGGTTCAGACTGATTTTATTGTTTATGGCATCATGTGTATCGGCAATAAAACGATTCAACAGTTCTTTTTTGTTATGTGTATGAAATGTATCCACTATTTCGTCAGCAAAGCGCACAAAACCATAGATAGCATGAACAGGCATCACAAAATCTTTGTGCAGCAATCGTACCCCTAACGAAAATGAAGTGCTGTAATTATTTGTTACCAGCTTGCTGCATTTATAACATACGTCTGTGTATATATCTTTCATTCTAAAATGCTAATTGCTGAATTTCTTACTAATTTCCTTTGCCACCACTTGTCCCGAAATGATAGCAGGAGGTACTCCAGGGCCGGGAACGGTGAGTTGACCCGCATAGTAAAGATTACTTACTTTTTTATTAATTAATTTTGGTTTGAAAACGGCAGTTTGTTTTAATATGTTGGCTAATCCGTATGCATTCCCTCCAAACGAATTATAATCTTCTTTAAAATTATTGATGGCATAACTCATCTTCACCACCACATGTTGTTTTATGCTTTGTCCGGTAAGATGTTCCAAACGATCCATCATGATGTTGAAATATTTTTCACGAATCTCTTCTGTATCTTCTATGTCCACTGCTATCGGGATTAAAAGCACCAGGTTTTCTTTCCCTGCCGGAGCTACCGAATCATCCGTTTTGGATGCACAAGTAGCATAAAACAATGGATTACTTGGCCATTGAGGGCGGTCGTAAATTTCTTCAGCATGTATATCAAATGGAGCATCGAAGAATAAATTATGGTGTTCCAACCCTTCAAGTTTCTTGTCAATACCTATGTAATACATCAAACAGGAAGGAGCCATCTTTCGGCTTTTCCAATACTCCTCATTATAATTTCTATATTTTTCTTCCAGTAAATTTTGTTCTACATGGTGGTAATCGGCAGCGCCAATTACAATATCGGCAGGGATAACAACTCCATTGGAAACAACGCTTACTGCTTTTCCATCCACAATGTTTATCTTTTCTACTCTTTCGAAAGTTTTAATTTTAACACCCTGTTTTTTTGCAATGTTTTCCATTGCTTCCACAATTTTATGCATTCCACCCATAGGATACCAGGTTCCTAAAACAATATCTGCATAGTTCATCATACTGTATAGGGCAGGAGTTTCGTTTGGTTTTGCTCCCAAAAACAAAACAGGAAATTCGAGTAAGGAAATTAATTTTGTATTGGTAAAATGATTTTTTATACACTTACTGATAGACTTAAATAAGTCCATTCTAACCGCAGCAGAGAGAATACGAAAATCCATAAACTCAAGCAGGGATAAGCTGGGTTTGTTTACAAAATCAGACATGCTGATATTATACTTGTATTCGGCATCGGCCAGAAATTTACGAAGCTGAACACTGCTGCCCGGTTCGTATTTTTCGAATAAAGCATAAAATTCGTTTAGATTGGCAGGTACGCGCATCACTTCTTCTTTGCTGAAGAAAACAGCATACGATGGGTCGAGACGAATTAAATTATAATGGTCGGAAACAACCGAACCAAATTCTTTAAAGTAATTCTCGAAAACATCGGGCATCCAATACCACGAAGGCCCCATGTCGAAAGTAAATCCGCTAATGGTTAATTTGCGTGCTCGTCCACCTATGTCGCAGTTCTTTTCGAGCAATGTTACATCAAATCCCTTTTTGGCTAAACTGCTTGCTGCAGCTAATCCGGCAAATCCGCCCCCTATTACAATTACTTTTTTCAATCAGATGTTATATGATGAACCGTTTAAAATTTATATAAACTTGGTTTATTTATTCTTGTTTTTTTAATGTGGCAATGGTTTGCACCGGATTGGAAGAAGAAAACACAGTGTTTCCTGCCACCAGTACATTTGCCCCTGATTCAATCAGTTTTTTATAGTTGTTCAAATCTACACCTCCGTCTACTTCAATCAGTGCATTCGATTTTGTAGCACGAATAATATCTTTTAGTACCGGAATTTTATGGTAAGTATTTTCAATAAATTTTTGTCCCCCAAAGCCTGGATTCACACTCATTATTAAAACTAAATCTAAATCTTCGATGATATCAATAAGCGAATTTACGGGAGTATGCGGGTTTAAAGCTACTCCTGCTTTCATGCCCAGTGCTTTTATAGCCTGAACAGTTCGGTGAAGATGAGTGCAGGCTTCGTAATGAACAGTAAGAATATCGGCCCCTGCTTCTTTAAATTGTTGAAGATATCGGTCAGGGTTTTCTACCATGATGTGCACATCAAGTGGTTTGGTAGCATGTTTTTTTATCGCTTTAATAACCGGAAAGCCAAAAGAAATATTAGGAACAAACATTCCATCCATCACATCCACATGAAACCAATCGGCTTCACTACCGTTTATCATTTCTATATCTCTTTGCAGGTTTGCAAAATCGGCAGAGAGTAGAGAAGGGGCTATTAAATGTTTCATTTTAATTGTAATTAAATGTTCAATTGGGTAATTGCCTTTTTGGCAGTTGGCAAAAGTACAAAAACAAACGGGTAAAGGAAGGTTTCTATCACAAAAAAAGTCCCCATTCTATATTAAACAGAATGGGGACTTTTAAGTATTATTTAAAATATTATCCGTGCATTTGAGTTTTTTGAGCTAACAAATCTTCTTTGCTTTCTCTCCAGTTTTCATCATCCACACAGCAATCTACAGGGCAAACAGCTGCACACTGAGGTTCATCATGAAATCCGGTACACTCGGTACATTTATCCGGAACGATGTAATACATATCCATTGATTTTGCTTCTTGAGAAGCATCTGCGTCTACAGATATACCTGTTTTTCCTGTAAACATACCTGATAAAGATGTTCCATCTGAAAAACGCCATTCGTTTCCGCCTTCGTAAATTGCATTATTTGGACACTCTGGCTCGCAAGCTCCACAATTAATACATTCTTCTGTGATTTTAATTGCCATAAGATTATTTTGTTTTATTAGTTTTGTGAAAAAAATTTCGACAAAGATAATAAAAATGCAAATAGACAAACGAATAAATTCTTTCGTAAAATTGGGTGCTTTTCTGAAGCAATTTTCAGGTGATAATAGGGTTGAGACCAACAATCCTCTGAATGATTTATTTTATAACGATTTTCAGGAACTGATTAAAAAGGTTCATATTTATAACCCGTGGTTTGTGGAAGCTAATATTCGCAATGCTATCGGGGCTCTTGCCGAAAATCTGAATGAAAAAAATCTGGTAGAATGGCTGTCCTTATATATAAGAGAGATTTCTGAGAATAAGAAGGTGAAGAATGTGGCGGTTATAATGGCCGGAAACATTCCTCTGGTGGGTTTTCACGATATGATGTGTGTACTGATATCAGGCAATAAATTTACAGGTAAACTTTCGTCAGACGATAAGTATTTGTTGCCTTATCTTACCAAAATACTCATCGCAATAGAACCTGAGTTTGCTCAATATATCGTATTTACCGATGGGCAACTGAAAGATATGGATGCCGTAATAGCTACAGGAAGCAATAATTCCGCTCGTTATTTCGATTTTTATTTTGGAAAATATCCACACATTATCCGCAGAAACCGTAATGCAGTGGCAGTACTCACCGGCAATGAAACTCCTGAAGAATTAAAGCTTTTGGCAAACGATGTGTTTCTGTATTTCGGAATGGGGTGCCGCAATGTTTCTAAAGTATTTGTCCCTGCCGGATATAATTTCGATAATTTTTATCAGTCAGTTTTCCATTTCAGCGATGTAATAAATAATAACAAGTACGCCAATAATTACGAATACAATCGTACTGTGTATTTAATGGCAAACCACCCATCCTTGCTGGATAATAATTTTTTGTTGCTAAAAGAAGACAGCGGTTATTCTTCTCCTATCGGGGTTTTGTTTTATGAGCATTACGATGATTTATCTGAATTGAATAAACGATTGGAAAACGAAAAAGAGTTTATACAATGTATTGTTTCCAAAAGCGATTTGATTAAAGATTCCATTCCATTCGGGAAAGCGCAATGCCCAGCATTAACCGATTATGCGGATGGTATAGACACCATGAAGTTTTTGATTGGATTAAAGTAGAATTTTAAATTCGTTATTCTGCCTTCTTCTTAGGGCCGGGCTTTCTGCCATACAAACGCATGCTAGTTCTTCTTGTTTGCTTATTATATGCTTTTCTGGCTTTGCGGTCGGCTTTTGTTTGCTTCTTCAATTCCCGAGCACTCACCTTTACTTTGTCATGCAAGTAGGGGTTGTACTTACCATCGGGCTTATGACAGGAATACGATGAGCAAAGCACACCAACGCATAATAAAGTTATCAATATTCGTTTTACCTGTCCAATCATATTTGCAAAAGTAGCTACACTCTTCTCAAAATAATTCTCGTGATTTTATATTTTGTCAACGGTTTTATAAACAATTATTGTTTTTAAAACTGTGCTTTTTTCAACTTCCTTTTTCTACTTACTTTAAAATGATATTGCTTTTTCTTATTAAAAAATTTCTCATTGTTTTTTTTAATCTCCTCTTTGTTTTTTACCAATTGTCTATCGTAGGCCAGTTTTGCTTTGTCCATATTTTTTTCATTTTCCTTCCTCAATTGTTCGCTAGGCTTAACTTTCATAGTGAGGTAAGGATTGTATTTTACACGGTGGGCACACGAAGTAAACAGAAGTAAGAATATGTATATGGCTAATTTGTTTGTAAAATACTTCATTAATTAATCAAACATTAGTTTATTTTTGTTTCCTGTTTTTACTTTTAATAACGGTATGATTCCAAAAAGATACACTTTTTTACTTTTTTTATTTTGCATTCAACTTTCGTTTTTTTCTTGCAAAGAAAAAATGCCCGAAACCATTACTTTTTCCGAACATATCGCACCCATTATATATAAGCATTGCACCACCTGCCATCGAACCGGAGAAGCCGGAGGCTTTAATCTGATTACTTATCAGGATGTGGCAGCAAGAAAAAGTGTAATTAAATTATTAACCAGGTCGCGCTTAATGCCACCATGGCCGGCCGATGCCACCTATTCACATTTTATTGATGAAAAAATTCTCACTCAAAATGAAATTGATTTAATAAGCAATTGGGTCGATCAGCAATGCCCTCTTGGTGTTACCGGTAATATTCCCGATTTGCCTGCTTTTCCTGTTGGTTCGCAGCTTGGCAAACCCGACCTTGTTATTAAATATCAGGAGCCTTACAAAATAAAGGGTGACGGAAGAGATCGTTTTTTGCTCATGCGTGTTCCTTACCAAATTCCTTGCGATACATTTGTAAGTGCTGTCGAAGTGGTGCCTGGCAACCGCAAGCTCGTACATCATGTAAATGCACAGTTACTCAGTTACGATTTCGATAAACGAAAAGATGTAATAAAAGGCAATACAGTGGTAGATATTAAAAATTACCCAACCGTTATTGATGCTTATAAAAATCTCGATATACCCAATGATGACGGCTCTTTTCCGATGATGACTTATTCTCTTACCAATTACCTGCCGGGAGTGGTTCCTCCCATTTATCCCGAAGGAATAGGTGGATTTGAGTTCAACCGAAAAGGAGCGATATTTCTAAAAGACATACATTACGGGGCTTCTCGAGTAGACGCCAAAGACCAAACTCGATTCAATGTTTTTTTTACTTCACACAAACCCACTCGTCCTCTCAAAGAGTTTCAACTTGGTACATTCGGTGTATCTCCAATTGTACCGCCTTTGGTAATCCCTCCTGATACCATAATGACTTTTCATTCTGATTACGTATTGCCGGCCGATATTTCTGTGCTCACCGTCAATCCTCATATGCACCTGCTCGGCAAGCAATTTCTGGCTTATGCAATCACTCCTTCAGCCGACACCATACATCTCATACGCATCAATCAATGGGATTTTAAATGGCAATATTTTTATACATTTCCCAAAATGCTTCATCTTCCTAAAGGTTCCAAAGTGCATGCTGAGGGCGTGTACGATAACACGCGTCATAATGCAAACAATCCTTTCAGTCCACCCCGACTCGTGGCAGAGCGCGCAGGTAGCATGCGTACCGAAGACGAAATGTTTCAGTTTATCGTAACCTATTTGCCTTATCACCCAGGCGATGAAAACATCTCCCTCGAACAGCCCAAGAAATAGTGGTAAAAAGAGTTTTGAGTTGAAGGTTAATGAATAGATATATTCAAATTTCTCCTTGTTAACTAGAACTTATTTTACAAAAGGTTTAAGTTCTAAAATTACCGTTTTTATTGTATTCTGAAAAGAGTTTAATTCAACAAGTTCTAAAGAAGAAAAGTTATTATTTGATTTTTCGATGATATCGTTAAAAGAAGCAATGTGTTTTTTCGAAACAAACATTTGGATGGTAGGAGTTATTTCATGCAAGATAGCTAAGAATACTTTGTGATTTTTATTGATGAAACTTTCCATTAGGTTTTGCCATTTATCTTCAATATTTACAATAAAAGACTTTCCAATCATTTTTTCTAATTCCTCATCACCACCAACTTGTTTCAAAAGGTTGATTCGGTTATAATAGTCTAGTGTATTAACATTGGATAATTGGAAAAAGATTTTTTCTAATAGGCTATCAATTTCAAATGGCTTGCTAACGTAATCGTTCATCCCGGCATTTAGTGCTTTATTAATATGTGCCGAAAACGCATTGGCTGAAAAGCCAATAATTGGAATGGTTAATGAAATCTCACTTCTGATAATTTTTGTCGCCTTGATTCCATCCATTTCAGGCATCTGTAAATCCATTAAAATTAAATCAGTTTTATTGTCTTTTAAATAATCAATTGCTCCTTTTGCTCTGTCAAAACAGATGACTTCCCGTACATGTTTATTTAAGATTTGTTTTGTCAAAATTTGATTAAGATGATTATCGTCTGCCAAAACAATACGCGCAGATTCCATGCTTGTTTTATTTATATTCGTTTTCACTACTGCAGGAACTATTCGTTGCTCTGAGATTTGAAAAGGCAATATGAAATAGAATTTGCTTCCTTTCATTTTTTTGCTTTCAACAAAAAGTTTTCCTCCCATGAGTTCTACTAATTGCTTTGAAATACTTAATCCTAATCCAGAGCCTTCATGTTTTCTGTTTATGGAAGTATCTTCTTGAGAGAATGGTTCGAAAATAGTTTTTATAAAATTTTTATCCATGCCTACTCCGGAATCGTCTACTTCAAAATAGATGTCTATTTTCTCCGTTCTTAATTCCGAAATACATACTCTGATTGCTATTTCTCCTTTTTCGGTGAATTTAATGGCATTACTAACTAAATTATTTATTACCTGAGAAAGTCTGAAAGAATCTCCAATTAACTCATCAGGAATATCTGGGGCGATATCAAGAATAACAGAAATATTTTTCATTTGAGCCATTAACTTGTGTTGAGCAAATATTCCTTTCATTAACGCAGAAAAATTAAACAATCGTTTTTCGAGTTCCATTTTTCTGTTTTCTATTTTTGCCAAATCCAAAATATCATTTACGATGATGGACAAAGAAGCGCTGGCGAATCGTATGATATTAATATAATCTATCTCGTTTTCTGACTTGTTTAAGTTTTCAAGCAATGCTGCCGAACTGGCAATCGCATTTAGGGGAGTTCGAATCTCATGACTCATGTTTGCCAAGAAGGCTTGCTTAGCTTCTACCGACTTTAACGCCAATTCGGTTTGTTCTTTCAGTTGACTTTCTATTTCTTTTTGTTTAGTCATGTCGAGATGTATACCAACTGAACCAACAATGTTTTTTTCTGTATCGTAAAGTGGGGCACCGCTAATCAAAACTGGAAGCAATGTTCCGTCCTTTCTCTTCATGAATATTTCGTAGACCCGAGTTTTTCCTTTTTTTCGATTGCTTATTTCCTTTTGTATTGCTTTTTCACTTTTTGAAGGAATTAGAATTTTCGAAGCTATTTGATTTAATAATTCCGATTCTTCCTGATATCCTAATATTTCAAGCATTCGTTTATTTGTGCCCAGAATGGTGTCTTTATTATCCACTTCAAGAAATCCCAGTCCCATATTTTCAATAATACTCTCGTATTTTTCTTTTGTTATCTTGAGCGTTTGTAAATATTTTGTTCGCTCTGTGATATCAGAATATTTCCAAAGGTGTCCCAAATAGATATTATTGTTATAAACAGGAATAAAATTTCGTATCAAAATTTTTCCTGAAACCATTTCTATCTCTTCGTCTATTACTAGTTCCTTATTCTTTATAATTTCACTAATTCGCGAAATAAATTGTTCGGGGTTTTTGAATAAAGGAGCCGACTGACTTGCGCTGTCGGAGCAATCTGCACCAATCAAAAGTTCGGGTTGGACTGGAATTGAAAATAAATTGCAGAAGGCGGTGTTTACTAAAACGATTTCTCTGTTTTCGTTTTCTAGCAATACTCCGTCTGTTAAATTACTTATTAAGGCGGTTAAACGGGCATTCGAAGTTTCGAGATTGGTTTGTTGTTTCTTCTGTTCTGTGATATTTCGAACAGAAAGGGTAACAGATTCTTCATCGTTAAAATTGAAATATTTTATTTTCGCATTATACCAATCATCACCCGCAGGATTTTTGTACTCCAGTTCTATTACTTCTTTAGAAGTAAGTACCTGCTTAATTAACTTTTGAATGTTGACCCCAAACTCATCTGGAAAGACAACTGATACGTGTTTACCGATAAAATTTTCTTTTGGAACAAAAAGATCTTTATCCGACTCCACCCAGGCGTCTGTAAAAATACACTCAGAGTTAACCTCAAAAATTAACTCATTAGAAGAATGAATGAGTTTTTGTAATTTCTGATTTGCTAAAACTAATTCGTTATGATTTTTATTGTACTGTTTTGCTATTTCATTGCGCTCTTTGCTTGACTTTTCTTGATTTTGGATATATTCAAGTACTTCAATTGTATTATCTGCAGGAGCAAAATCGGAAATGGAAATATTACTTTTTTCTAAATCAGATTTTCTTTCAATTTTAGGAGAGCCACAGTAGTATAGGGATTCATTGATTGCTATAAATTGTCCATGGAAAATTAGGGAAGCGTTTTTCTTTTGCAGTATCACCAATGTTCCTAAAATAGCTGCTTTTTCAAGGTTCTTTTTTTTGGTTTTGGGTGTAATAATTGAAAATTGAGTATCAAATGAGGTTCCAATAGCTTTTGGAAAATGTTTTATAAAAGAGGGACCGGCCTCTGTTATTTTCCAATTTTTATCAATTGAAAAATAAAAAGGAAATAATTGAGCAAACGAGTTATGAATCTGTTGTTCCAATTTGGTTAAATGAAGAATGAAAAAAAGTCAGGTTAAGTTGCCTTGAAATGCGCTGTTTTCAGCTTTTTCAGAAATTAATTGATTTGTCATTATTTTTTGCGATGCAATATTACAAAAATTTAATAGCTTTGTCGAAAAAAAAAGATGTTTAATGTAGTTATAGTTGATGATGATATCATCTCGTGCGATTTGATGTCGGGTTTGCTTTCAAAGGTAGAAGGGGTGTCTTCTTCGCATGTTTTTACTAATCCTTTGCAAGCAATTTCGTATATTAACGAGAACAAAGTTGATTTGGTTTTTCTGGATGTGGAAATGCCAAATGTAAACGGATTGGAATTTATACTGCTTATAAAAAATCCCGCCATTTCGTTTGTCCTTGTTTCAGCTAAATCGGAATATGCGTTTAAAGGTTTTGAACTAAATATTCTTGATTATATGCAAAAACCGGTACATTTTGCTCGGCTATTAGCTAGTATCGAAAAATTCAAGAAACAGAGAACTCCTTCGCAGTTTGTAGAAGAAAAAAATGATTTTATTTTTTTAAAGAACGAGAACATTCTGGAGAAGTATAATAAGAACGATATTTGCTTTATTAAAGCGTTAGGAGACTATGTGGCTATTCACATAGGCGACAAAAAAGTAATAATTCTCAGCACCATGAGTGAAGTGGAGAAAAACATCAATAATAAAGATCTTATTCGTGTGCATCGTTCATTTATAGTTAATGTCTCAAAAATTGACAAGATTGAAGGAGAAACCATTTCTTGCTCCAATGAGTTTATTCCAATTGGTATAAGGTATAAAGAACGTTTTTTTAATTTTATCAAGTACTTTTAGACTATCCTTTACCATTTAAGTTAACATCTCTTTTTCGCCAATACACCTTTAGTTTGGTGCTGGTAACCTACCTATTCCTAATTACTTCTTTATATATAAGTTTAGAAATCACATTTAGCGTTTGATTTATCTCTAATTTATTTGGTCGGTTATTTCCTCAAAAATTTACCCGACTTTCATCTTAATTCACCCGACATTCAAATTCTCTTATCGATTAATTGAATTTTGCTTTTTTATTCATAGTATTCTTGCTCCACTAAAAATAATTAGAAATTTTTTTAGATTATACCGGTGTTTTTATTCATTTACACTCGGGGTTTTATAGGGGGAGGTGCGTTGTTGTTGGCGCGCCCCCTATTTTTTTTAATCAATTAAAAGCGATAAAATAATTTCTTAAAAATGGAGATTCGCAAAAAAACAATATCAATAATATCTGCCGATAAAGATTTTAGGGCACGACTTAAGATGTATCTAAAAGGTGCATTTTTCTCTTCATTTCCGCCCACCGACCAGCTTTTATTCGATTACATACAAAGTCATAAAATAGATTATTATTTAATAGATCACCCTAATTGCTGCGTTGAGTTAACAGACCTTTATAATTTTTTAAAAGAGCATAGTGCTGATTCCAAACTATTGTTTGTGGTAAGAGATGAGCAACACAAGGAACTATGCACCAAAAAAAGAAGCCTTAAAAATTTGCTTATTCAAAAGGAGAAATTTGAGGAACACCTGCAGCAAGGCCATCTGTATAAAGACGAAATCAGGCATTACATTTTAAACAAAAAATAAACTGGCATAAATGGCTTCTGCATTAAAAAAAATACGCATTCTTATTTTCGAAAAAGAAAGAATAGTGGGTTTAGAACTTAAACAAGCCCTCGAATTGAAAGGATTTGATGCATGCCAGCCTCGTTCGATAATGAATGCTCGAACGTTAATTAATAGAAATCATTTCGATCTTATTATTTCTGATAATACCATCATCAACTCTAAACTCATTCAGTTAATTAATAAGTATACCAACCAAACCAATATTCCCATTATTTATTTACACACAAAAGATAGTACTAGTTTTAATCAACGAAAAAAGTATGGCATAGTGGCATCGGTTGCTAAGCCTTATAATTCGAAAGATTTAGTAGATTCTATAATTAATAAGTTTCAGAAAATAATATAGACACAAAGTAAGATTCATTTCCTTTTGGCAAAAATGGTTTTTAATATATTTTGAATAAGTAAGGTGCATAGTATTTAAATTATGGAAACAAATCAGTTTATATCTAATCAGAAAGAAGAAATTATTCTTTTTCTGAAAAACACCAAGGTGGTAAATGTTGATTTAATTATCATGTTTTCGGATAAGTGCTTTATGTCTGATTTAACCATTCAAAAATTGCTTTCCGAAAAGTTTGGTAATACACCCATTTTGGGCTGTTCTACAGCCGGTGGCATAGTAGGATGCGAGATGCACGATGCTTCGTTTATTCTTAATTTTATCAAGTTCGAACACTCTGTGGTTCGAAAAGCAAGTATAGCTATGCACAATGAAATGGATTCTTTTAAAGCAGGGCAATTGCTGGTAGAACAATTAAATCATGAGGAGTTGAGCCATGTTTTTGTGCTTTCTGACGGAATAAATGTGGATGGTGTACGTTTGGTAAACGGAATAAATTCCAGATTGCCTTTAAATGTTGGTGTTTCGGGAGGGATGGCTGCCGATAGTTATAAATATTCTTCCACTTTTGTAAGCGGTTTGGGCAATGTGATGGGCTCCGATATTGTTTCGGCTATTGGATTATACGGAAAAGATATTCATGTTCAATGTTCGTCATTTGGTGCATGGAGTAGCTTTGGTAACGAACATATAGTGACCAAAAATAATGGAAAAATGGTGATGGAACTGGACGGAAAGCCTGCATTAGATGTGTATAAGGCCGATTTGGGAATCGAAGCCGAAACCGTTATTTTTTCCAAATTATGGTTGCCGTATTGTTTAATTGCTGAGCCAAAAAACAATTGTGTAACCCGAGAGATTACCGGGGTAGACACCCAATCGGGAAGCATCTTATTTGCCGATACTATACTAACCGGCTCCAAACTGAAGTTGATTGATACTCGTGTGAATGCCCATATTAATCAGGCCGAAATTAACTATCAAATGTCATCGTTTGGCTCGAGCTATAAAGTGCCCGAAAATAAAGGTTTGGTTATTATGGTAAGCTGTATAGGACAAAAACAAAATTTAAAACAATTAACCGAACTCGAAATACAATCGGTTTCGACTTTTTTTAATCAACAGTATAAATTTACCGGATTTTACTCTCATGGCGAGATTTCTTTCGATACCGATTATTCGGCTTATTTGTTTAACTACACCGATGTTAAAAAAGTGAGAGCTTATGCCCAAGCTCCGCTGCCTGCGTATTCGTTATACAATCAAACCATGACCGTAACTGCTATTTCAGAAGATTAACCAAATTTGACAGATAAAAACTAACCCCGCTAACCAACCCATATGAATACAAATACGGAAAGCAAAAATCAAGATCGTTTTACATCCGCTCCTTTATATCAGCCCGAACCAAGAGCTATGCTGCATAAGAATATACTTAAGCATATTCTCGATGCGTCACCTCAGATGGTACTGGTGTGCAACGATGATAATAAGGTAAGTTATTTGAATAACAAGGCACAGGTGTTGCTCCAAATATTCGATTTCAATCCCCAATATCATGTATTGTCTAATTTACTTTCGTATCGAAGCTATCAGTTTTTTAAGATTGCTGTTGTCCCTGTGGTTCAGTCGCGCGGTAACTGGTTTGGCGAACTTGTTTTTTTGACCAATGACGGTTGCGAAATACTGGTGTATGCCTCTGTGTTGGGCCATAAAGGTGCATCGGGAACCGAATATTCTATTTCGGCTTTAGACCTTACCGAAACGAGAGCGAAGGACAATGAAATAAAATTATTAACTCAACTAAATGAAGAGAACCAGGCCGAGAAAGCTAAAAAAGCCCAAAGTGCTATAGCCGCGGCCGAGTTGAAGAGTTTTCAGGCGTTGGGTAATGTTCAATTTGCTGCCCGTGTTCAAAAAAACATGCTGCAGAATGAAGCCGACCTGCGCATGGTATTTCCCGATTCGTTTACTTTAGAATATCAGCGAAGCATGGTTAGTACTTCGTTTTACTTGGCTATGAAAGGGAAAAACGGGTTGAAGTATGTGGCTGTTATCAATTGTGGTGCGCAAGGTATGCAGGCTGGTTATATTTCTATTGCTGCCTGCAGCATTCTTACCAAAGCTGTTCAAGAGTTTGGAATGACACAGCCCTCCGGAATGCTGGAAATGCTGGATGGCGAAATTCAAAAAACGTTTGCCGGAAATACTAAAACCGATGGTTACAATGTTAGCGAAGGCATAGAAGTTTCGCTATGTGTGGTAGATACCACGAACCAAAAAATTTCGTTTGCAGGTGCCAGCCGGCCTATGTGGCTGTATTCTAAAAATCAGTTGTTGCAATGGGTTGGCACAGCGCGCACAGTGGGGTTTGGTATGTTAGCGGAGCATAAAAAAGATTTCAGACAGGAAGAGATGCATTTCACCGAAGGCGATAAATTATATCTTTTTTCGAGTGGATTTAAATCTAAACCGATGGCCAATATATTGGAAACATGCGATAAAAAATTGGCCGAAAATTGTATTCTCAATTATGGCAATTTGCCGGTAAACATGCAGAAAAATGCATTTCAGCACATCATTCATAAATGGAAATTAACCGAAAACCAAACAGACGATATTTGTATATTGGGCATAGGTTTAAAATAATACACATCATCACCCCTATTCTTAGTATATAACGATGGAGTAGGGGAGAGATAAAAAGAAAACAAACGTTTTTGAGGTCGAAGATTCCTCACCCATTTCCTACTTGCCCCGTTAAACCCCAAAAGCCGGTTAAATCCCTTCTCGATCGGCCTAGGGGGGGGCAAGTTTGGTAATAGGGTTACAGTTGGGGGCGAGTTTCCCTCATTTTCTTACTTCCTTTACTCATTTATTGCCCAAAAAAAGTCCGAAACGGCCAAACAGTTGTCAAAAAATCGGTAGCCATTTTCGAAAAATCGCTACCAATTTTTTTAAAATCACTGGCAATTTTTATTTTTTTACTAGTAATTTTTAAAAATCGCTACCAATTTTAGAAAAAAGGTAACCCTTTTTCGGATAATTGCTTGCCTTTTTTTAATAATTGCTTGCCTTTTTCGGAAAATTACTAGCCTTTTTCGGAAAATTGCTAGCCCTTTTTGGAAAATTGCTAGCCATTTTTGGCCTGTAATTTACCTTTTTGGGCAAGTTTAGTAACTTGCCCAATGCCCCGAAAGGCTTTGTTGATGGCTATTTTGCCTTTTTTAGGGCAGTTTTCTTTTTCGTACTTGCTCGTCTTGTTTTTCCTGCCGCCAGGTGAGCCTCGTTATTATCGTTGTTGGTTAAATAGGCCACAGTAACATTTAAAACCACTGCCATTTTTTTAATGGTAGCATACTTTATGTTTTGGTCGGTCATTTTGTACATCATTTCTCGGCTCACACCTATTTCTCGAGCCATTTTCGATTTTTTTACTTTTTTCTCTTTTGCTGTTTTAAAAATGCGTTCGGTTATACTTATCATAAGGTAATAATTTTTTTATGTGCTTATTAATACACACATTTAATTTTTTTTTATTTTTGCGGTGCAATTGTAAACAATTTACATGCACTAAAAAAATAATAATTACTAATTCAACAAAAAAAACAGTATGACACAATTAGACATTGCAACAGACGCGTCCGGCTGGAACAAGGACGATTTAAAAAGAAATGCCCAGAATTTGGTAACAGGTTGCGTTCCTACCAATACCAATTTTACGTTTAGTGGAACAAGTTACACTTTATTGACATCTCGCTTCGGCACGTGGGTGACAAAAAACAGCGCTGCCGAAATAAGCGGAGACCACATTAAAGTGCAAGAAGCCGAAGATGCAAGAATATTACTTGTTGAATCGTACAGAGACATAGCCTCTCAGGTAAACGTTCAGGCGGCTCACGACAAATCAAAACTATTAAGCTCCGGTGGGGTGCTTACTGCAGATGCAAGCCCACTTGGTGTGTTGCCTCAGGCTGTTATTGCTAAAGTAGTTTCTACCATTCCGGGCGAAGCTAGCATTACCATTATTACTTTCGAAAAATCAATTGGAACAATGGTGTATTGGAAAGACCTTACCACAGGCATTAGCGACAAAGATTTTTTTGCGCAAAAACACATCATCCTTGTTGATGGTTTAGTTTCCGGACATCAGTATGAATTTACGGTGGCTCACAAAGGCTCCGTTCGACAAGTGATTCAGTCTGTTCCTTACAAAGTGTACATTCAATAATCTTGTTTAATTTCGATTCGAAAAAAATCCTGCCTCAGTGCAGGATTTTTTTTTGTACTATTGTTTTATATCGCTCGTTTGCCGTCTTTCTTGTTCTTTCTGAATTTGATCAAACTTAATAAACTACCCACTTAACCGATAGAGGGCATAACTCATCGTATTTTCACTTTATCATATATTGCTTCTTCTATTTTTACAAAAAATTAACACCAATTATAAAAAACAGAAAAAAGCAAGGCTTTTATTTTAATCGGCATACGTGTTATGAATATGTTTACTAAAATCGGATCATCTACTTTGAAAAACAAACAACTTATGCGATTCGCAACCGGCTACAAAGCCACCTATCTTTATGTTTTCCTATCCGTCATCATGATTGCCATTATGATAATGGTGGTGATGAACAATTACGACAAAACAAACTTGGTAAACCAGGTGGATGCCACTCAAAACATTGTAAACTGTACACAGCAGATTACTGAATACACACTCGGTGTCGAAACCACAGTAAGGGGATACCTACTGATGCAAGACGATGGACTATTAGAAATGTTCAACACTAATGTCACCGGCTTGAGATACGAAATGGAAAACCTGCGCAAACTTACCGCAAAAGATACCGACCTGGACGAAGAGATAAAAACACTGAGCACCACCATCGATTATCGCCTCAGCGAATCATCACGTTTGTTAGCCGCAGTAAAAGCAAAAACAATAACCGCTGACGACATTCATACCTCAACAGAACTAGGAAGAGAACTTTCGAACAAGGTTAAAAAATTGACTAAGGGCGTCAATGCCTACGAAATGGGATTGCTTAAAAAACACAAATTAGCCGATGAGCACAACGATTCGGATATGAATGTAAACATCATTTTACTTACCTTGGTGGTAGGCGTCATTGTTTTGCTGGGCTTTCTGATATTAGCTTTACAAAGGGGAAAAAACAAGCTGGCCGAAGAAGTAGCCAAATCGAACGATATGTTTTCCGGTATATTTATGCACAATCCGGCAGGTATCTTTATATCCCGCATGAGCGATGGAGTAACACTAAATGCAAACCAAAGTTTTTTAAATATATTTCAATATACATCGGCAGAGCAAGTGGTAGGTAAGGCTTTGAGCTGGGAGCACGTATTGGTTCGACCTGCCGATGGTGAAGAAATGATGGCCGAACTCAAGGAGAACAAAATGGTAAAAGGCAAAGAAGTAGAAGTAAACACTCAGCTAGGCGAAACCAAATGGATATCTTCTTCTCTTTTACTATTAGCTGTAGATGGCGAAATGTGTATGCTTAATGTAATAATCGATATCAGCGAACAGAAAAAAGCAGAAGAAGGTTTGAAAGAATCCAATCGCGAAATGGAAGCGTTTACATACACCGTTTCTCACGATTTACGTGCTCCGCTTCGCGCCATAAATGGGTATGCTAAAATAGTGTTGGATGAATACCAAACCAAACTGGACGAAGAAGGTGAAAGCTTCCTTCATTCAATTGTAAGTAACTCCCGTAAAATGGGCGATTTGATTGATGATTTGCTGGCCTTCTCTCGCTTAGGTCGTAATGTTATGCCTTCGGAAGAAATGAATATGCATGCATTGGTTAAAACAGTGCTCGAAGAAAGATTGGGCACTGATTCGGACAAAGTAGATGTAAAAATAAAAACCATTTACCCTGCTGTGGGGCAGCAGGCGCTTATCAAACAGGTTTGGGTTAATTATATTTCTAACGCACTTAAATACTCCGCGCATTCCGAAAATCCTCAAGTAGAAATAGGTTCCTACATAGGCGACAACGGAATGGTATATTATATTAAAGATAACGGAGTGGGCTTTGATATGAAATATTACGACAAACTGTTTGGTGTGTTTCAACGTTTGCATACCAAAGAAGAGTTTGAAGGAACCGGAATAGGGTTGGCTATTGTTAAAAAAATAGTAAACCGCCACAATGGCAATGCCTGGGCTGAGTCGGAGTTGGGCAAAGGTTCTACCTTTTATTTCAGTTTGCCATTAATCGAACCCGTAGCTAAAAAAAGTTAACAATTAAAAAATAAATAAAAATGAATTATAACGAAGTAGAAATACTATTTGCAGAAGACAGCATGGACGATGCAGCACTTACCATTCGCGCTTTAAAGAAAAGCGGATTATCTAACAAACTCTTTCATGTAAAAGACGGAGAAGAAGCCCTCGATTTCCTATATCGCAGAGGTGCCTATGCCGACCGAAGCACAGCATTGCACTTAAAACTTATTTTGCTCGATTTAAAAATGCCCAAAGTAAACGGTATGCAGGTGCTTGAGCAGGTAAAGGCCGATAGTCAATTTCACAACATTCCGGTGGTAATTCTTACCTCGTCTAAAGAAGACCCGGATATTAAACGCTGCTACGATGCAGGCGCAAACAGTTATATAGTAAAACCGGTAGACAGCGATAACTTTTTTCAAACCATAAAAGAGTTGAGTTTTTACTGGATGATTTCGAATGTGCCACAAGAATAAATAAATTAAATAGTAACCAACCAAAAAAATAAAAAAAATGAGTTATAACAATGTAGATATTTTGTTTGTAGAAGATAATCCGGATGATGCAGCACTTACCATTCGAGCCTTAAAGAAAAGCGGATTGACGAACAAACTTTTTCATGTAAAAGATGGGGCCGAAGCTCTCGATTTTTTATTCCGCAGAGGCGATTATGCCGATCGTAAAATAGGCCATCCGCTCAAACTTATTTTGCTCGATTTAAAAATGCCGAAAGTAAACGGCCTGGAAGTGCTCGAGCAAGTAAAAGGCGATGTTCAGTTTCATAGCGTGCCGGTGGTTATTCTTACCTCTTCTAAAGAAGACCCGGATATTAAACGCTGCTATGAGCTGGGCGCTAACAGTTATATTGTAAAACCGGTAGAAAGCGAAAACTTTTTTCAAACCATCAAAGACGTTAGTCTTTACTGGATGATATTAAACGTAAACGAAGGTCTTTAATAAGTAACCAATACTTTAAATAGAATGGAACCACAATTGCATATTTTACTGCTCGAAGACTCCGAGGTGGATGCAGATTTGCTTATCCGTTTTCTAAAAAAATCTCAATTAGTATTTACTATTAAAAGGGTGTGGGATGAGTCTGCTTTTATAAAAGAAATAGAAACGCAAACTTTCGATTTAATAATTTCCGACCATTCCATGCCACAGTTTACAGGCATAGAAGCATTCCGAATTATTAAAAAGAAATTTAAGCATCTTCCTTTTATCATTGTTACCGGCACGCTGCTCGAGCATACGCTTGCCGAAATGGTAAAAGAAGGAATAGACGATTATATATTTAAAGATAATTTACTTCGTTTGCCATCGGCTATTAGTCATGTGGTGGCAAAGAAAAAAATTGAGCGCCTGCATGCACAGCTGGAGCAAGCTCATAAAGACATTACCGATAGTATTAACTATGCCAAAAATATACAGAGTGCTGTACTTCCCGAGCCCGAAGTATTGCATAACCTGTTTCCCGAATCGTTTGTATTGTTTCAGCCCCGCGATGTGGTAAGCGGAGATTTTTATTATTTCAAACAAGAAAAAAACATTTGTTACATAGTAGCGGCCGATTGCACAGGGCATGGTGTTCCGGGGGCTTTTTTAAGTATTTTGGGCATCGAAAAAATTAAGCAATTATTGCATCCGCGTTACGCTCCTGCCGAAATTTTAAGAAGACTCGATGCAAATATTCAGCAAGCATTTGCCCATTCTAACGACAAAGAAAATCATTCGGGCATGGACATTGCTTTGTGTGCTTACGATGTAGAAACTAATACCTTAGAGTTTTCTGGTGCCAATCGCCCTCTGTGGATTGTCAGAAAAGGAGAAGATGCGGTGGAAGAGATTAAAGGAAATAAAAAAGGAATAGGCCATGCCAGCGGAAACTCTATTGACAAAGATTTTAAAACACAACAAGTAAAACTGAATTGTGGAGATACTTTCTATATGCTTACCGATGGTTTTGCCGACCAGTTTGGTGGACCATCAGGAAAAAAGATAACTGCAAAAAAATTGAAGAATTTACTACTTGGTATTCAAAACTTGAACCTGAGCAAACAGAAAGAATATCTTTCGGAGTTTATGGAAGTGTGGAAAAACAAAGACGAACAAGTGGACGATATATTGATGATAGGCGTAAGTGTATAATATTTAAATTTAAAACAATAGTCTTTAGCCAAGCTTGAGATGTAAACAAAAAATTATCTTAATTAATATTTACACCTCTTAAACATACAAAAACTAGGCCCCACCCGTAGTTATATGGACAAAGAATTTATACGTACACTAAAAGAAATAGAACATTTTGTAAGTTCATTTTCCTCCATTCATACTTATGAGCATTTAATCAGCACTATTCAAATAAATATTGCCAACATCGCTCCACACGACAATATTGCATTGTATCTTTTCGATAATGAAGAAAATAAATTAAAACTTTTTCTTGCAAAAGGATTTACTGATAGTGAGAAACAAGTTGCCGAAAGCACTGCAATGAACCGTCATCCGGGCTATGTGTTTAGAACCGGAAACATACTTTGGAAAAACGATTATCAAAAGGAAGACGAAGAAATAATTGTTCCTGCCATTTCGAACTCAAAAACGCGCTCCCGGCTTTATGTTCCGGTAAAAGTTAGTGACGACATAATTGGTGTGTTTGGCATTCAAAGCAACTTGCCAAACGCTTTTACCGAAAAGCATCTACTCCAGCTTAAAGTTTTTGCTTCTCTTACAGGCGGTGTTTATTTCGCAATCAATTCAAACAAAAAAATAAAAGAGCAAAACCTGGAGAACGAAAAATTATCAACCATCGTACGACAGATAAAAACAAGTGTGATAATAACAGATGCCCAGGGACGAGTAACATGGGTGAATGAACAATTTGAAAAAGCCACAGAATTTCAGTTGGCTGAGATAATGGGTAAAACTCCCGGAAGTTTCTTGACCGGAAAAAATACAGAACCAGACAAAACCGAACTTCTCCGATTTGCCATAAAAAATCAAATATTCTGTAAAACTACGCTTACCAATTACACTAAATCTGGAAAAGAGTTTAAATCTGAAATGCAACTCTCTCCTGTTTTTAACAAGCAGGGCAAGTTAGATAGTTTTATAGCGGTGCAGCAAGATATAACGAAGGAAATAAAACTGCAGTACGAAATAGAAAATCAGAAATTATTTTACGAAAATATTTTAAATAATATACCCGGCAATGTTGCTGTTTTTGACGAGCAGGGAAAATACCTTTTTGTTAATCCTAATACAGTTAAAAATCCTGAAATTCGTGAATGGTTAATCGGGAAAGATAATTTTGACTACTGCAAATACAAGGGGCTGTCGGATGAATTAGCAGTTGAAAGAGAAAAGCAGTTTGAATTATTACGGCAAAACGGAAGCATGGTGCATTCTGTTGAGAAGAAATTAGAAAAAGATGGCACTTATTCCTATATGAGTAGTTTCATGCGATTCCTCGAATATAAAGGGGCTAAATTGATTGTTGCATACGGTATAGATATTACGGCCATAAAAAACGCAGAAGACGAAATAGATAGATTAAGTAATTTCTACGAAAAATTACTGGATAATATCCCAGAAGATATAGCGGTATATGATGAAACAGGTATTTTTGTATATCTCAACCCTTCGGCAGTAAAAGATTCTGAATTGCGTGAATGGCTTATAGGAAAAGATCATTATGATTATTGCAATTATAGAAATATCTCTTCCAGTTTTGCCGACCAACGCAGAACCCAATACGAAGCCTTGCTCCAATCGGGCACACCTTTAGATTTTGTGGAAGAAAAAATATTAAAGGACGGAGACGTTGAATATATCCAAAGGCAGTTAACTTCTTTTGTAGTTCAAAACAAACGATATGTATTGGCATACGGGGTAGATATTTCTGAAATCAAAAAAAA
This sequence comes from uncultured Bacteroidota bacterium, assembly GCA_903926385.1. Lineage (GTDB taxonomy): Bacteria > Bacteroidota > Bacteroidia > 2-12-FULL-35-15 > 2-12-FULL-35-15 > 2-12-FULL-35-15. Next base: position 64,926 of record CAIYIS010000008.1, on the reverse strand, counting down.
TGAAACGAGTGTTTCGAAATTAAAACAGTTTTATGAAACTATTTTGGAAAAATTGCCTGCCGACATAGCGATTTTCGATAAAAATCATAAATATCTTTATTTGAATCCTGTTGCCATCAAAGATGATACATTAAGAAAATATATTATTGGCAAAGACGATTTTGAATATGCTCGTTACCGAGGAAGAGATACAGCCGAAGTAGAAGTTAGAAGAAAGAAGTTTTTAGAAGCAGCAAAAGTAAAGAAAGCTGTTTCATGGGAAGATGAAATGACGGATCCTAACGGAAATGTTTTAACTAAATTAAGAGTTTTTTATCCGGTAATCAACCCTTCGGAGAGGTTGGAATTTATGATAGGTTACGGTATAGATGTAACCGACATAAAACAGAACCAACAAAAAGTGATTAAAAACGAAGCTAAAATAAAAACAATCATGCAGTCGGCTCATGATGCTATTATCATTATCGATGCTCATGGGGTTATTTCTTTTGCCAATCCGGCAACCGAAAAAATGTTTGGATGGGAGATGAACGAAATGATAAATAAACCAATTAAGCAAACTACTTTTCATCATCGCCTTATGCCTTTTTTGAATAAGGAATTAAAAAAGTACAAGAACAATAACACCAATACAGTTTTCAATCAACTTATCGAATCGTTTGCATACAAAAAAAGTGGAGAGAAGATTCAAATTGAACTTACCGTTATACCACTAGAAGTTGATGGAGAAATTTCGTTCTGTGCATTTATAAAAGACATTTCGGAACGGAAGAAAAACGAAAAGGTAATTATGGATTTTAACTTGAATTTGGAGAAAAAAATAAAGCAAAGGACTGGTGAATTAGAGTCAGCAGTGCGAGAACTCGATTCTTTTTCTTATTCTGTCTCTCATGATTTAAAAGCTCCGTTAAGAGGCATCAGTGGCTACACAATGGCTTTGCATGATGATTATTCTCATATTCTTGATGAAGACGGTCAGACGTTGATAAAGAAAATAAGTAGTTCTACGGCCCGTATGGGGTTACTAATTGATAGTATGTTGCAATTGTCGAAAGTAGGAAGAGCCGATATTTTAAGAACAGATGTCGATATTTCTGAATTGTCCGAAGAAATTATAGAACGAATAATGGAAGTGAATTTAAGAAGAGATATAAAATTTGTTGTAGAACCTAATTTGAATCTGAATTGCGACAAAAAGTTATTCGAAATTTTGCTCACCAATTTAATTTCTAATGCCATTAAATTTTCAAATAAGGTTGAGTGTCCTGAAATCCAAATTGGAAAAACATTTGATCGTGATTTCGATATTTTTTTCGTAAAAGATAATGGCGCAGGATTTAATATGAAAGCTGCAACAAAATTGTTTGGAGCCTTTCAGCGACTACATGTTCAAACTGACTTTGAAGGAACCGGAATAGGTTTGGCAACCGTTCAGCGAGTTATTAATATTCATGGAGGCCGTATTTGGGCCGAATCTAAAGTGGATGAAGGAGCAACTTTTTATTTTCAACTAAATAATCAAGTGTCCTAAGGCGTTCTGTTCCATTAAATACATAAGCGCTTTCTGTTAAAATTAAGGGGTCAATTTACCACTTAGTGAAATTTTCGAGAAACCATTTTTTGTTTGCTTTCGCAATATCAAGCACCAAACCATTTTTGAGTTTGCAGGTTTGTGCTTTTTCGTCAAACGATTCAATATAGTTTTTATTAATCACCTGAGAGCGGTGAATTCTGAGGAAATCTTCGATAGGTAATAGTTCACAAAAATTGCTTAACGTATAAACAATAACCAAAGGACGCTCTTTGTTAACGCAGTAAATTTCGATATAACTTTGTGAAGCGGTAACACAAATTATATCATTACTCGAAAGCACTTGATAATCGTTATTTACTTTAAGGGCTATTTGCCTGGAATGATTAACGAGGTTGTTGTAATTTTCCTGAAGCACCCCAATGCGTTCCTGTAAAAAGTAATTTTCTTTTTTTTTATTGAACCGATGGATGGCTTCTTTTAATTCATCTGCATCAATAGGTTTTAAAAGGTAATGAAGAGCAGCTACACGATAAGCCTGCATGGCATATTCGGGATGAGCTGTGGTGAAAATTACATCAAATCTGTGGGTGATGTTTTTATCAAACAGGCTTAATCCGTTTCCATCGGGCATTTCGATATCGAGAAAAACCAAATCCGGCTTTTGGGAATTAATAAGCAGTACCGCATCGTCTACCCTGTTTGCCGTGCCCACCACCTCTACATCGGGACAATTAGATAGGATAAGTTTTCTAAGAAAATCGCAAGCGTGCTGCTCGTCATCTACTACTATTGCTTTTATTTTTATCATAAAGTTTAATTACATATAAAGCGGAATACTACTAATCAAAAGCCAAATGATGGGGATGCTGGTTCATAGCCTTTAATTAATTATACGCAAATGTAATTAAATTATTTGAATGGAAAAGGCGGACTTAAAATAATAAAATGGTATTTTGGGGAAAATTTAAAAGCCATGAAAAGAAAGTTTTTGTTTTATCTTATTTTAATTTGTGCCACGTCTTTTGGGCAATTACAGAATAATACTTGGTATTTTAGCCCGACAAATAAGGGAATTCAATTTGATTTTTCGACCAACGCTCCATCTGTGATAACAGGCCATGCGCCCTTAACTAATGTACATGGTTGTGGTATTGCATCAAATCCAGTTACAGGTGCTGTGCTTTTTTATACAGATGCGGTAAATGTTTATGATGCTAATGATTTGCAAATGCCCAATGGTAATGGATTAAATGGAGGCACTTCGTGTGCCGAGAAAGGGACAATAGTTCAGATGCCCGACTCGTGTTTTACTTATTATATCTTTTCTAATAGTGCAAACTCTCCCTCTTCGGGCAGTATTTCATATAGTATTGTTGATATGCGTCTGTCTGGAAACGGAACATCAACTTCGCCTAAAGGAGATGTAATAGTATCGAGCAAGAATACTTTAGTAATGGATACTTCCACCGAATGTTACACCATTGTGCCTAATATGGTGGGGCACAACTATTGGCTTATTGCACCAGTAAATGGAACTTCCCGAATAAAGGTCTTTACAATAAGTGCTTCAGGTATAAGTTATTCAAATTCGTTTAACACTGGGATAGTTTTTAACAGTTCCATGGCCATAAAATATTCTAATTCGTCTCATAAAATTGCCTATACATGTGTTGTTGAAAACACTCCTGCATTGCTCATGGATTTTAATCCCACCTTAGGTATAATTACCAATGCTGTTATTATTCCAAATACGCCTGTAGGTGGATGTCTTAATGTTTATAATGGTTGGCATGATGTAGAATTTTCACCTGATGGAACAAAGTTATATTTATCCAAATATAGAATGTATTCCCCTGCAGGTGCAGGCAGAATTTACCAGTATGATTTAAATTTGCCTTCTTCCCCAGCTATAGTGGTATTTAATAATCCTTCTTCTGATATTAATAAAACAGTGACTGGAATGCAAACTGGACCTGATGGGAAAATTTATTTTATATATTACAATACAACTACTAATGATGATAGGTTAATTGGGGCGATAAACAACCCTAATATCGCAGGAGTAGTTTGTAATGTGAGTCCTGCAGTGCTTGATTTGGGGGTAATTCAATCTGGTAATAGCCGGTTTTCGAAACCTGCTTTTTTTAATGCTGATATTTTTCAAACCCCAATGCTACCAAGTTGTTCAAAAGACGGAATAAATGAATATTTAGATGTTAATACAATAACTGTCTTTCCTAATCCAAGTTCGGGTCAAATGACCGTAAATATATCAGATCACACAAGCTCGACTTCATTACAAGTTTTCGATATGGTTGGAAAAATGGTGTATTATTCGGAATTAATTAAAATGAAAAACGATTTGCAAATGAATGCACTAGATAATGGAATTTATTTTTTTAAATTTTGTGAAAAAGAAACAGGGAAATCTATTTTAAAAAGAGTCGTTCTTAATAAATAGTTTTTTTTACCCTTTTAGAATTCTTAAATTCTTTCGGATTTTTCCATTCAATTCAGGAGTGGCTTCGGACTTAAGTATAAGTAAAATAAATATTCCTCCAACAATTGAACTTCTTATCGCTATGTCCAAATAAAGGTTGTTTAAAAATGGAATAAAAAAACTTGGAAGGAAAGAAGCCGCAGCGATTAATACTATTTTTATAGAATTAAAATTGTAAGGCTGCATTTTGAATTTTAATATTAGAAACGTAAACCTAAACGCATTACTCAGTAAGACAGTTAATGCAGTGGCAATGGCAGAACCGGTAATTCCAAATAAAGGAATGAATATGTAGTTAGCGAGAATTACAAATCCAACAATAGCGATAACAAAATAAGCATCGTATCGATAATATGCGGAGTTGGCAATAATCACTTGATTGATGCCTGTTGCCATTTCAACTAAATATCCTGCACTTAAAATCAAAATAACATATTTACCAGAAGCATAAGCAGGAGGCAGCAGCAACATGATGTTATCTAAATTTGCCCAAATGCCAATGAAGAGCAGAACGCCAATAGCAAGTTGGGTGTTACAACTTTGGATATACAATTTATGAATTTCGCTGATTTTGTTTTGTTTGAAGTTTTCAGCAACGATGCTTGATGTTATACGGTAAATGGACCGTGCAGGTATTAACATTAAACTTCCGAAATTAAATACAATGCCATAAACCCCGGTCTTGGCTTCACCTAGAAATTTATTTACCATAATAGCATCAATGTTTAGAATAATCACACCAGCACCACCTGCTAGAATAGAGTAAAAGCTAAGTTTAATCATTTCTTTTCTCAACTCTTTACTCACAAATCCACGAACAGGTTTGATATGCCATTCCTTTTGTTTGACTATGTAATAGAGTAGCATCAATGTTGGTAAACAAGTGAAAGAAACAAAAAGCAAAACAAATACTGAAAATGAAATGATATCAAAAAAGAACAATATCAAAACACCTATTAATAATATTCGTTGAAGAAGTTCTCTAGTAAATGCCCCTGCAACAGAGCTATAGGTGGCTCGGAGGTAACTATCGAAGATGTTGAAGTAAACAGTGAATAGAGTAAGAGGCATTAGGTAAATAAGATAATCAACAAACAATGCTGATTTTTCGATATTGGTTTCAATTAAATTAGACTTGATGAAAAGATAAACTATCCAACAAAGCAGAAATCCGATGGCGGAAACCAGGATGGCATAAAATAAAAATCCATGATGACCTTTTTCTTTGTTCCTAAAATATGGGAAAAGTCGAATGGTAACCGCAGTGAAGCCGAGATTGGCAAATTGAGAAAATAGAGCAGAATAGGAGATTAATAATTTGGTTACCCCATTCTGAGCAGGAGTGAGCAAATGAGCCGACCACAATACAATTAAAAATCCTAATCCAGCACCAAGGTAGGAAAAGATTACGTTTTTAGTGGCTTGTTTTTCTATTATTCCCAAGTTCCTGTTGTTAACGGTGTGCCTGCTTTTAAATCAATTTTGGCTTTTTTTCCGGCAACATCATTCCAAAATTTTGGAGCTAATCCCAAAGCCGGGCGAATGATTCTTAAATTTTCAGAAGAGAAGGTATCTCCTTTTTTAATGTCTTTTGAAACGTAAATGGAGCGTTTATATAGGAGAGATTTTTCTTCTGCTTTTTGTATTCCGTAGAAAACTTGCCCCATTGCGAGAAATGCTCTTTCCGTTTCTACCACCAATGATTTGAGTTCTTCAGGCTCTAATGAAAATGCGCTGTCGACACCACCATCAGCCCTTCTAAGTGTGAAGTGCTTTTCGATGACTCTTGCACCTAACGCCACGGCACCAACAGAAACGCCTGTACCCATGGTATGGTCGGACAATCCGATGATGCAATTGTGTTTCGATTGCATATCAGGAATCGTTAAAAGATTCGTGTTTTCAGGTGTTGCAGGATAAGTGCTTGTGCATTTTAAAAGGATGATGTCTTTACAACCTGCATTTCGTAATACTTGTACACTCTCTATAATATCTTCTAAAGTGCTTACACCAGTAGAAACAATTACGGGTTTGCCTGTAGCGGCTACTTTTTTTAATAAAGGATGATGAGTGTTTTCGAAGGAAGCGATTTTATATGCAGGTACATTTAATGACTCTAAAAAGTCTACAGCAGTTTCGTCAAAAGGAGAACTGAATGCTTCCATTCCCTTTTCTTTTGCTCTATCAAATATGGCTTTGTGCCATTCCCAAGGAGTATGAGCTGTGCTATACAGACTGTGTAATTCCTGACCGTTCCACAGCGAATTTTTATCTTCAATGGTATAAGCCCCTTTCATGGTAATGGTATCAGCGGTGTAGGTTTGAAGTTTCAAAGCATGAGCACCTGCTTGGGCTGCAGCATCTACTAATTCAAGAGCACGATCTAATGATTGGTTGTGATTGCCACTCATTTCAGCAATTATGAAGGGCTTGTGATTAATCCCTATTGTATAATTTCCTATTTTAATATCATTCATTTTAATACTTTTTTGTGAGCTTATAACTATCCATGTTATGCGCTTTTACTTCTTGTTTATCGTTAAAACCTGCATTCATAAAAATGGATAACGATGCAAGGTTTTCTTTTTTGATATACGCCATAATTTCTTTATTCGGGTGCTTCTCAAGATAATCATCACAGGCCATATTTAACATTTTACTTCCAAGAGAAAGTCCTCTGAAATGCTTATCAAGCGATATTCCAATAATTATTTCATCCCCGCTTTTATCAATACGAATTTGTCCGACTGGAAGATTATGTTTCGATAAAAATACGTAAAAAAAGCAATCAGGTGATTCTAATTTTGAATGAAACCATTTTACATGGTTCTCATATGGAATTGGTTCTTGATTGAATGAATTGGCTCTTACCGCATCATCGTTAGCCCATTCGAAATATAAATCTGTGTTCATCACGTTTGCAAAACGAAAATGTAAATCACCTTGCATCACTGCATGAGTTAATTGATGAAATACACCTAATAAACGTTCTTTCGATTTACCATCAATCATTCTCGATTGATTGTTTACCAAGTCATTAAAGACTTGAGGCTCTTGTACAACACCTTGTAGTTTATCCTTAATTTCATCAACGCTTAATGAATTAAAATCACCAAAGTTGATTGCCGCTTTGTGTTTTATTAATCCTGAAAGAATTCCTAACTGATTATTGGCTGTATGCCCTGAAATCAATCCGATTCCAACCGCACATGATTCTAAGGAAATGCTACTAGCAGGACAAATGGAAGCATCGCATTGGCGAAGTAAATCAGCTAATTCGGATGCAGAGATATTAAAGTGTTTTACAATTTTAACTTGTTTATTCTCTTCAATCAATTGCTCCAATTTGCTTAGATGAGGATTGATGGCTCCGAGCATTAAATGGATTTCTTTAATGCCTTTTGTTTGTATTAAAGCTTCGGTAAATTTCTGAGTGATGTTGTTGATATCAGCTGCTCCCATGCTGATGAATACTTTTTTTACCGAATGGATTTTTCTTGTCTCTGATTTAATTTGAAGAAAAGGTTCACGGAGTAAAACGTAGTCGACACCAAAACAAAATTTTGTGTAGGATTCGGCTGAATACATTGATTTGTCAATGCCTTCAGCATGATTGATAACAACGTCTGCCAATTGATGCCATGCGTGTAAATCATCAATGCAAACGAGGGTACAACCTTTATTTTTGATGGCTTGCTGATATTCGGTATTGAAATGATAACCATCTAAAATTACAATTTCATCTTTGGTTAAGGTGTTGGCAAACGCAATTGATTCTGCTGCATAATCAGTAGTTAACGGCATTTTCTCAATTTGGAGGGTAACTGCTTCGATTAGTTTGCGAGTACTTTCATCCGGTTGTTGGATGGCGAAGAAAATAAGAAAATCATCTTTCAGCATTTCTGCTAAAGCAAGACAACGGACGATATGTCCCATGCCCATTGATGTTCCGCCATCTGCACGAATGACAATTGTTGGTTTCATTGTTTATCCTTGTTCAGGAACAAGTTTCATTACCGTTATATTTTTCTTTTTGGCTAATTCAAGTGCTTCATTGTTGTATTTAGAAGCCTTTAAGTGTTTCAGCATGTCTTCTCTGGTTAAGGAGAATTCTTTGATGTATCTATCGAGATGTTTTGTTTTTAAGGAGAATGCCATGAAGATAGCCATGCGTTCTTTTTGCTCGGGCTTGCGTAAAAAGGCTGGTATCAAACCTTCGCGAGTTGCTCTGTTGATGGATAATTTAGGGAACCATTTGAAGCGAACAGCATTGCCGCTATGAATAGTTTTATAACTCCAGGTGCCAACATCACCTATTTCGTTATCAACAAACACTACTTCGCCATCTGCATTTTTATGAGTTCCTTTTTTCATTTTCACTCCACCGCTGTGGTCTTTGTGGTCTTGCAAATAAATACCAACACGTAACAGAGAATAATCATCGCCTTGCCAATCGGGGCCGTTCAAGTCGGTACGGTCGATTGCATCGCGATGAAAGCCGCGCAGGCCTTTGCCTATTTGGTACGAACTATCACCGAAGTAGATAATATCATCAGAACCCAAAACTTTTTTCACAATTGCTAAGATGCGGTCGTCAAGCAGGATGTGGCGAAGTTTTTCTTTACTCAAGATATCACCATTGGCATAACGTGCTTTGGTAGGCAAGTGAGGCAACTGAAAGGTGAGTCCATTTTTTGTATCCAATTCGAATTGTTCGTACACTAGTTTCCTAATGTTTTCAATCTCTTCAGGGGTGAACACTGATTTGATAAGTGTATAACCATCCTTATCGAATCCGGCTTTGTCAATGGTGAGTGTGGTTTTCATTTTTATAAATAGTCTGTTGATGATTTATACTTTTTTTTGTTCGATGTGAGCATTGATGGCAACCAATTCAGGGTGTTGAGCAAGTATGCTTTCGATTTCGGTATAAGGCAATGTATCAGCTTTGTATTTTTCAATCAACGTTTTTATCAATTCGAAATCGTCTGCTGTGTCTACTGTTATTCGGAAAGAGCTATGGTCGATGGTTTGTTTTACATGATAAAACTCCACTTTGCCCGAACGGTTTTTCCAAATATATGGCGTTACATGCTCTTGGTCGCCTTCGTCAGAAGCCTTGTTATAAGCTTCTTTCAATAAGTCGTAACTAAATACTTCGAAATCGAAACCACGCGCAAAGGTACGTTCAACACCATTTGCCATGTATAAATTGGTATTGTTTAGTTTCAAATATTTTTCTACGTTGTTACGTATCAAGTGCGGATCGATAAGCGGGCAATCTGATGTTACACGCACAATGACATCGTACTTTAACTTGGTTGCTGTTTCGTAATACCTGCTGAGCACGTTGGATTCGCTGCCGCGGTGGTAATTCAAATGGTTGGCTTCTGCAAATTGACATATGCAATCGTCTGTATCGTTGGTAGTAGTAGCTATGGCAATATCGAATCCGGTTTGTTGCAAACGCTGAATATGATAGAGTAGGAGCGACTTTGAATTTATTTCTTTGAATACTTTGCCAGGCAAGCGAGTGCTTGTCATGCGTGCCTGTGTGATGATTCCTATGTTCAATGTGTTTTGCAAGCGGTCTTTATTTGTTTTTGAATTTCCAAACGATAAGGTTCGTGGTGTTAAGAGGGACCAAGCCAAAAACATCCGTTTCTAATTCGAGAATTTCAATGTCTGTTCTTCCTTTTAAAACAGAAATTAAATTACGATTGTAATCATTCAATTCGAGGTATTTGTTTCGAAGTAATCCCAGTAAAGAGGAACGATCTTCAACAATGGTTGGTTCAAAATGTACTACATAATTAATATTCTTTTTTTGCTTTTCAAGATTATTAATAATCACATTTGCATCAGGAATCTGCTCAATACTATGCGTGGTGAAAATAGTTGAATCAGGTTTGATAAACTTATAATCATTTTCTTCATAATAGTTAAACTCTCTGACATCCAAGCCTACTTTTTGACCAATTTTTACAGCATTAGATGAGTAGTCGCCTCCATAAAAATTTTTTCCAAGAAATTCTAAATTATAACCGTATCCACATCCAAGTTCACAAAAATTTGAAGAAGAAAACTTGGTTAATGTAGAGTTGATAATGTTGTAATAGATTTCTCGTGCATTTTCTACCGTTGTTTTAAAAATGTTATCACCTTTGGAAATATACATTAATCCTTCAGTTGGATGTAACCCCGCTTGTTCAAATTCTTTAGCTTTGTATTCAGCAGCAGTTTTAAAATCGAATTCCAGTAGTTTAGCGTATTTGTCGAGATTGTATTCGTTTTCAACCTGGTTAATATCTCTATTTTTTTGGAATGGTGTGAGTCCAAGTAATCTTAGCGTCCAGGGATTTTCGATGTTAAAATATTCGTTGATGGATATAGCCTCCATTTGTGTATCAATTTTTGTATTCATTTTGTGTGCTTACCCAATAAATTCTTTGATTTGACTGATAACGTAATCCTGATCATCATTGCTCAATGAATGATACATAGGGATACTCAGGCAATGGTTGTAATAATTTTCTGCATGCGGAAAGTCGCCTTTTTTATAACCGAATTGTGAGTAATAAGGCATTAAATGGCAAGGAACATAATGTACTTGTGCAAAAATGTTTTTTTCTTTTAAACGATTGTATAATTCAAGTCTGTTAGCAACCTGTATAACGTACAAATGATATGCATTTCCAGCAAAGGAATCAGGGATGGTGATGTTTTTTGATTTTAAAGCCTCATCATAACGGTCGGCAAGAATGCGTCTTCTGGAGAGATTTTCGTCTGCCCGAGTCAGTTGGGAAACACCTAAAGCGGCTTGGAAATCTGTTAATCTGTAATTATATCCGAGTTGTTGCATCTCGTAGTACCAACCTCCCTGAGCTATTTCGTCAGGATTGTTAATGAATTTACTGGCGTCTTTAGTAATTCCATGTGTGCGCAATAAATTTAATTTGTCATACAGTACTTTACTGTTGGTAGTAATCATACCACCTTCGCCTGTTGCAATATGTTTAACGGGGTGAAATGAAAAAATGGCAAGATCAGCGAAATTGCCATTCCCGCATTTTTGTTGGTTATTATTGCTATCAATAAAGTAACCTCCCGGTGCGTGGCAAGCATCTTCAATAATCCAGCAACCAAATTCGTCTGCTAATTTGCGGAAAGCTTCTAAGTTGACAGGGTTGCCGGCAAAATCGACTGGGATGATGCCTTTAAAATAGCCTTTGGGATGTTTTTCGAGCAATGCACGAACTTTATTAATATCCAGTAAAAAAGTTTCCGGATCAATGTCAGCAAAGTGAACTTCGCCACCACAATATCTAACACAATTGGCAGATGCCGCGAATGTGATTGGTGTGGTAATAACTCTAGTGGTTGAATCAACATCCAAAGCCATGGCGCATAAATGCAATGCAGCTGTTCCGTTGGCTAAAGCTACAGCATACTTAGCTCCCACATACTCTGCAAATTTCTTCTCAAACTCTGCAATTGTAGGACCTTGAGTTAAAAAATCGGATTTGAGAACAGTAACGACTGCTTCGATGTCGGCATCTGTAATGGTTTGTTTTCCGTAAGGAATTATTTTTGTTTTTGTTTGGCTCATTAGTTATTTTATCCTTGTATTACTTACCAGCTAAAGTTAGCGTCCAGATTTTCTTTAATCAGTTTGCGGATATCGTCAACATTAATCCATTCTTTGTTTTCACCAGAGTTGTACTGAAATCCTTGTACCACGGATTTGGCTTTAAAGTGTGATACATACTCGTCAATTTTAAAATTGGGAACTTGAGGTAGAATAGCATAGTATTTTCCTAAATCATATGTGGAGAATGAATCGGAAGAAGTAATCATTTCTTCGTGTACTTTTTCTCCAGGACGAATTCCTACAACTTCTTGTTTACAGTCAGGACCAACAGCTGTTGCCACGTCAGTTATTTTATAAGAAGGAATTTTAGGTACAAATATTTCTCCACCCCAGGCGCTTTCGAGCGCATGTAAAACTAAATCTACACCTTCCTGCAAAGAAATATTGAATCGAGTCATGTTGACATCTGTAATTGGCAAAACACCTTCTTTTCTTTTCTTCATAAAAAAAGGAATTACTGAACCATTAGAGCCCATTACATTTCCGTAACGTACAACTGAAAATTTGATGTCATGTTTTCCTCTAATATTGTTTGCAGCAACAAATAATTTATCAGAACATAGTTTAGTTGCTCCATAAAGGTTTATGGGTGCAGCGGCTTTATCTGTTGAGAGAGCAACAACATTTTTTACTTCAGTTTCGAGTGCTGCGTTAATTACATTTTCGGCACCAAGAACATTGGTTTTGACACATTCCATCGGATTGTATTCTGCAATGGGAACATGTTTCATGGCAGCAGTATGAATTACAAATTCAATATCTTTGAATGCTTTTTTCAATCTGTCGGCATCGCGGACATCGCCAATAAAATACCGAATTGCAGGATATTTGCTCTGCGGGTATTCCTGAGCCATTTCAAACTGTTTCTGTTCGTCACGAGAATAGATGACCAAACGTTTTACATTTGGAAACTTTGATAAAATATTTTTAGTAAGATGTTTTCCCAGCGAACCCGTTCCTCCGGTGATTAAAATTGATTTTCCGTTTAAATCCAGCATTGTTTTAATTTTTATTAAGGGTCAAAAATAAGGAGAGTTTGCCGAACTACCAACTTGTTTGATAATTCAGTGGGAATTTTAAAGAAAATTGGGAGGATTAAAATTTTATTCCCATCACCAGAATGTCGTCAATCTGCTCTTCTTTATTGCGATATTCAGCAAAAAACTCATCCAGTTTTATACCTTGAGATTGGATGGAATTATTTTGAATGGATAGGAGTAAGCTCTTGAATCTTTTTCGGGTAAGTTTTTTCTGTCCTGTAGGGCCTCCAAATTGGTCAGCAAAACCATCTGTGAACAGATAGATAATATCGCCATTGTTGATGGAGATGGAATGATTGGTGTAAATATGTTTGCTAATGTCGTGGCCTATCGATTGCTTATCGGCAATAATTTCGGTTAACTGGTAATTATCTTGAATAATGGAAATTTGATTGTTTTCCATATTGTTTTCATTTGCTTTATTTACTATCCATAAAGGATTATTAGCCCCGGCCCATTCGAGTTGTTTGGTTTTTGTGTTATACGAGCAAAGCGAAATATCCATTCCATCCTTTATTTCTTCCTGACCTTTCGAAAAGTTCTCTATTACCAGATCTGCTGTTTTATTAAGAATAGCAGCAGGCTGAGTTAGTCCAAATTCACGAACAGCTCTGTTGAGTGCATTATGGCAAACCACAGAAACTAACGCACCGGGTACTCCATGGCCCGTGCAATCGCAGGCTGCAAATAAAATAGCATCACCAGTTACTTCCATCCAATAGAAATCTCCTGCAACAATGTCTTTTGGTTTGTAAAGAATAAAGGAGTTTGGGAGGTTTTGCCTGATTAGGTAATCTGAAGGTAGAATGGCATTTTGTATTCGTTTAGCATAATTGATGGATTGAGTTATTTCGTTGTTCTTCTTCTCAACCAAATTCTTTTGCAAAGTGATAATATTATTAGTGCGCTGTTTTGTTCTGATACGATTGTATAATAATATTGATAGTAGAACAAGCAAAAGGATACCGGCAACGAAAGAGTAATTAAGTTTTTCGCGCAGTTGTTTTTCTGCCGAAAGAGTATTAATTTCAATTTGAGATTTAGCTTCAGCATTTGCCATTTCTATTCTAGCTAAGGCTTGAGAATTTTCGATTGAAAATAAGGAGTCTTTTAGTTTTAAAAAATCACTTTGAAACTCAAAGGCCTCCTTATATCTCTTTAATTTTGAGTTTACCTGAAAACAAATTTGATAGGCATCACTCAAAGATACAGCTCTTCCATTCAGTTTTGCTTCCTTAAGGCATAAATTGGCAGCAATGAGAGCAGGTTGGATTTGATTTTTGATTAAATAAGCTTGCGCTTCGATTTTATATTTTCTTGTCAAAAATGAATGGTCGTTTTGATAATCATTAGAAAAAGCTGTACTCTTTTTTAGCATTATCAAAGCAGAGTCCGAAAGTCGTTCCATAATATACAAGTTCGCAAATTCCATGAAGATTTGAGTTAGTCCAATACTATCTTTTAATTCAATCTTGATATTTGCTGCTTTATTGAAAAAAAATTTCGCTGAATCATAATTGGAAAGATCCCTATAGACGATGCCTTGTAAATAAAAACACTGGGATTGTTTTCGTTTGAAAGTTGTGGAAGAGAATAAATGAGATGCGCTATTAAAGTATTTTAATGCTGAAACGTAATTTTTTTGCTGATAATAAACTAATCCTATCTGTTGTGTGGCACTAGCGGATCTTAACGTATCTCTTATTTCATCTGAAATGGATAAAGAAGCCAAAAAGTACTTCATAGCATAAGCTGTTTTGGACTTTATCATATAATGGCGAGCTATATTAAACTTGACATCTGCAAGCCCCGAAGCATAAGGAATATTGCTTGCGATTTTTTCGATTCGGAATAATTGAATAATTAGATTTTCACTTGTGCCGCTAACCAAAAGTGAAGAGTCAAGAAATTTATTAATGCTATCTACTTCGGTTTTCCCTATTTTTTTTTTGTCGAGGAAGGATTCTAATGTACGAACATAATTTGGCTGAGCTTGTGCTCCAGTAACCATCATTACAAAAAGCAGAAAAAGAATAATTTTCAGAAATGTAGACATTACCTATTCGATATTTATAATTATCTAAAAAAACACGAAGTATTCATTCTGTTGGAATGAATACTTCGTGCTTTTTTTTTTAAACTCTTTTTTAGTTGTCTAGATTTATTCATTAAAGAATTTATTTTGGACATAATTCTGGACACCAACTAGGAGTATAGAAGGTTTTGGAATATGATAAAGAGAAATCCTTACAATTAGTGGTTGAAACTGTTGATTTTGCAAAACGTAGAATTACCCTTTCGTGAGCTATTCCACCTGCAGAGACAGCGTTCCAAACAGGATAGATAAGAAGAACATCATTATTTAAAGAATTAGTAGCAATTATTTTATTGAGATCACTAATATTAATAATTCCGTAATGCTGATTTTCTGTTCCTTTTAAGTATCCCAACCTTCCTTTAATACTATCGATTCCGAGTTTTAAGTCGATGTCTGTGGTGTTGGGGTTATTTTCTGCACAGATTGCATTGAGTGCAGGAGGGGGGACTAATGGAGACCCGTTTCCATCTTTACATTGAATATATTCATATCCTAAATACGCATTCAGAATAACTGATAATGCTAAAATTAATAAAATAATATTTTTCATAGTTTTTTTGTTTGTTGTATAAATCAATTAATAATTATGTTGGCAAATCTATATTTTTTTAGTGAAAAAAACACTTTTTTTTAATCTATTTCACTAAAGAGGCATCTGCATTTTTTGGACAAAGTTCAGGACACCAATTGGCAGTATAATGCTTGGCATTTGATGACACCTTTACTTCCGAACTTCTATCTGGATATTGAATAAGTTGAGCTCCCACACATACTATTCCGTTCTGATTGGTTGTTTTGTCGAGAATAGGATAATACACAATCGAATTGTTTATCACATTTGCATCATTTTCAAGTAGCAAACTTATCACATCATTGATACAAATAACACCGAAATGTTGAGCATCAGTGGCCGCATACCCCAGTTTTTGATTCAAATTCATTCGTCCATCTTTTAACACTGTCGGAGAAATTGCACTAAAGGGTTGGATGTAATCCGGGTTGCCTTTCAAATCATACTGAAGTTTTAATAAGTCTTGTAAGATTAATTCTTTTTGAGTGGGCGCTGGTGCGATTTTTTCTTTTTTGATGGCAAAGCCATAAACGCAATACAGAACAACAGCTAACGATAATAAATATGTAAGTTTTTTCATAATTTTAATTTAATATATTATAGATTAAGTGAATTATTCGGTTACAAAACTATAAAATAATCTGACAAAACGATTTATTTAGTCTTTTAATTTTTATTGAATTAATATGTCGGAGTTCAAATTTCATGGTGAATTGTGGCTTTCGCATCTGCAAGGAGGGCTTTCGCATCTGCAAAGAGGGCTTGCGCATACGAAAAGAGGGCTTTCGCATCTGCAATGAGGGCTTGCGCATACGAAAAGAGGGCTTTCGCATCTGCAATGAGGGCTTGCGTATACGAAAAGGGGGCTTGCACATCTGCAAGGAGGGCTTTCGCATCTGCAAGGAAGGCTTTCGCATCTGCAAGGAGGGCTTGCACATCTGCAAGGAGGGCTTTCGCATCTGCAAAGAGGGCTTTCGCATATGCAAAAGGTTTTTGCTAACTTGTCAGAATTCTAATTGAAGTGCTTTAATGGAAAGCTCAGAAGGGGCATTTACCTAAAAACAAAGAGAGCAGAAAATTTAATTGTTATTTCCAATGCAAAAAAAGTCCGATATTCGTACCCAAAATAAATGAGAAATTGAGAAAAGAATGCTGTTTTACTGATATAATACTTCAGATTACTTGTAAAGATTAATTTTCTCTAAAAAATCAAAATGAAACCATCTATACCCAAAGGCACACGCGACTTTTCACCTCAGGAAATGGTGAGACGAAATTACATATTTGATACTGTAAAACAGGTTTTTCAGCTGTATGGCTTTTTGCCGATAGAAACCCCGGCTATGGAAAACATGGAAACCTTGATGGGGAAATATGGTGAAGAAGGGGACAGACTTATTTTTAAGGTTCTGAATAGCGGGGATTTTTTAAATGGTATTGATGTGAATGAACTTCAAAATGCCAATATTAAGCAACTCACTTCCAAAATATCTGAAAAAGCACTACGTTACGACCTTACCGTTCCCTTTGCTCGATACGTGGTTCAACATCAAAACGAAATTTCGTTTCCATTTAAGCGATATCAAATTCAGCCTGTTTGGCGTGCCGACCGACCTCAAAAAGGACGTTACAGAGAATTTTATCAATGCGATGCTGATGTTATTGGTAGTAATTCGCTGCTTAACGAGGTGGAGTTGGTTCAATTGATTGACGATGTTTTTACACGATTAAATTTACCGGTAATTATTAAAATCAATAATCGTAAAATTTTGAGCGGCATTGCCGAAGTGATTGGTGAAGCCGACAAAATTATTGATATCACTGTGGCTATCGATAAGCTGGATAAGATAGGAGTTGAAGGAGTGAATAAAGAACTTGCCGAAAAAGGAGTAGGGGAGGAGGCAATTAAAAAGCTGCAACCTTTGATTGAATTTAAAGGAACAACAACCGAAAAATTGAATTTTTTAAAAACACTTTTATCCACATCTGCTGTTGGATTAAAAGGGATAGAAGAATTAGAATTTATATTTTCAAAACCATCAGCTGGTATTAGCGAGCAATCAACACTCGAACTTGATATTACGCTTGCCCGCGGATTGAACTATTATACAGGAGCTATTTTTGAGGTAAAAGCCAATGCAGGTTCATTGTCCAGCAGTATATGCGGAGGAGGACGGTATGATGATTTAACCGGAATATTTGGTTTGCCGAATATGAGCGGAGTAGGTATTTCGTTTGGTGCCGACCGAATTTATGATGTGTTGAATGAACTAAATCTTTTTCCTGAATCGGTTTCTGCTTCTACCAAATTACTGTTTGTAACCTTTGGCGAAGCAGAACAAAACTATTGCCTTCCTTTACTTGCTAAGGTTCGCAAAGCTGGAGTAAATTCAGAATTGTATCCCGATGCCAAAGCCAAAATGAAAAAGCAAATGAGTTATGCAGATGATAAAAAAATTCCCTATGTGGTTATTGTTGGCAGTGACGAGATGAACAGCGGTTTGCTTACCTTTAAAAATATGACCTCAGGCGAGCAAACAAAAATAGATATAGAAACAATAATTAATTCGGTTAAATAAATTTAGAAAGAACATTGCGCACTTGCGCATTATTACAATATAATCATGCATTACATCACAACAAAAACACTGGATATTAAAACCATTTCTGAAATTGTTTTGTCAAAAAAAACGTTGGCATTGTCGGAAGAAGTAAAAGCCAATATAACTGATTGCAGAACTTTTCTGGAGAAAAAAATTGCTCAGCACGGAGGTGCTATATATGGTATCAATACTGGTTTTGGCTCTTTATGTGATGTGTTGATACCCGACAAAGATTTGGAACAATTACAAACCAATCTGGTTATGTCGCACGCTTGCGGAACTGGTGACGAAGTGCCCGCTCCGGTAGTAAAGCTTATGTTGTTGCTCAAGGTTCAGTCCTTGTCATATGGCAAGTCGGGAGTGCAGTTGCAAACGGTGCAACGCCTTGTAGATTTTTACAATAATGATATTTTGCCGGTGGTGTATCAACAAGGTTCGTTAGGAGCATCGGGCGATCTTTCTCCATTGGCGCATTTATCCCTACCTTTAATAGGTATGGGAGAAGTTTATTATGAGGGCAAAAAAAGATTGGCGGTTGAAGTTTTGAGAGAGTTGAAAATGGAGCCGGTTCAATTAAAATCGAAAGAAGGGCTGGCTTTACTGAATGGTACACAGTTTATGAGTGCTTACGGAGTTTGGAATATAATGCAAAGTCAACGACTCAGTAATTGCGCTGACACCATTGCAGCCATTTCGCTTGAAGCATTTGATGGAAGGATAGAGCCTTTCAAAAAACATCTTCATACCATTCGTCCTCATAAAGGGCAGATGAAAACAGCAGAATTTATTTCAAATATATTAGAAGGTAGCCAACTAATTTCTCAACCTAAAAAACATGTACAGGATCCCTATTCATTCCGCTGCATTCCTCAGGTACATGGGGCTTCAAAAGATGCAATAGATTATGCCACTTCTGTGATTTTAACGGAGATTAATTCGGTAACTGATAATCCTACTATCTTTCCGGAGGAAGATGAAATAATTTCGGGAGGTAATTTTCATGGTCAACCACTGGCTTTAGCGTTAGATTTTTTAGCTATTGCACTTGCCGAGCTTGGAAATATTTCTGAAAGAAGAACCTATCAGTTGATTGCCGGCTTACGTGGATTGCCTGCTTTTCTGGTTGCTAAACCAGGATTAAATTCAGGATTCATGATTCCGCAATATACAGCTGCAAGTATTGTTAGTCAAAACAAACAATTGTGTTCTCCAGCTTCTATTGATTCCATTGTTAGCTCAAACGGGCAGGAAGATCATGTGTCGATGGGAGCTAATGCTGCTACTAAATGTTATAAGGTAGTGGAGAATCTACAACGAATATTGGCTATCGAGTTGATGAATGCAACACAAGCACTGGAATTCAGACGGCCACTAAAATCTTCACCTGCATTGGAACAAATTGTTGATACCTATAGAAAGGAAGTTTCTTTTATTTATTCGGATAAAGTAATGTATACTGAGATAGAAAAAAGTGTTTCCTTTGTGAAGAGTATGAAAAGTGAAATCTAAATATTATTTTAATCAAAAATTTAAACTTTATAACCATGAAAAAAAACATTACGTTAATTGTTGTCTGTTTATTATTCGTTCTAACATCTGGCAAAGCTCAATGTACAGGTCAGACTACATACGATTTAACAGTGTCAGGAACCACGGTTCAACATCCTACTACCAATTCTTTTCTCTCAGCTGTTGTCTGTTCCGGTGGGGTTTTGATTGATAGTTCTACATGTTGTACTCGTTTTGTACATGTGCTTTCAGGAGGTACTTATCAAATGGGAGGGTCGGCTTATGCTTTTGTAATGCTTCAAAACGGAGCTACATTTATAGGCTCACCAACAGCTAACGTTTTTGGCTTATCTTATGAAGCGGGCGCCAATATTATTAATTATTCTGGTCCGATGACAATTTGTCCTTCTATTACATTTTCACCTTCTTCATGTTCTTCTGTTTTGGTTGAGAATAATTCTGAACCAGTGATTACTGCCTTTTATGAATCGCTTCAGCAATCGCTTTTGGTGAGTGGTATTAATAGTCGGGCCTCCTTACAAATTTTCGATATAACCGGAAAACTTATGATGAAGGAAACTGTGAACGGAAATCAAGAGAATAGATTTGATCTTTCTATGTTGAATTCCGGGGTATACACTTATTTGATACAGTTTGATTCGAAAGAAAGTATCCATGGGAAATTTATTATTGCGAAATAGTAAATTCTATTCATGCGTTTTTTTTTAGCCAATTTCTTTTTTTTTATTTCATTTTATTCTTTCGGATGTAAGTGTGAATCTTTATCACCTATTACCGCTGAGCTAACGAAAGGCTACGATGTTATTTTCATTGGCAATGTTGACTCTGTTGGGCCTTGCGGAAAGGAAGGAATAAGTACAGCTTATTTCACTATTCAGGAACTTTATAAGGGAAGTGTTTCTCAGCATGTGCGTGTAGATTTTGATTGTGCTTCTTCCTGTCTGATGAGTTTTGAAAAAGGAGAGCAATGGCTTATGTACACAACTTTTCAGAAATTTGATATGCTTACTGTTACTTTGTGTACTCACAGTCGTAAATTTTTTGCTGATGCCATGCAGGATTATTATGCTGCAGTGGCCGCAAGAACATTCGAACAGGAAAAACAATTTCTGAAAACAACATTAGGCATAAAAACATTTGCGATTAACAATCAACTCAACGACCAACAAAAAGAACTAAAGCCTCATAACGACCAGCCCAGCAACATTAATAAGTTAGTGTTAGTACTTGTTTCTATAGTCACCATGACAGTTGTTTACTTTTTTAGTCGAAAAAAGAAATAAAATGAACAAGGAGTTTTTTTTTAAAGTGAAAAAACATTTGCTGAGATTTTTTTGGCAGTTGATTTATTCACTGGGGATTTTTTCTTTCATACTTCTTATCATTGCATTTACTGATTTGCCTTATAACGCTTATCATTGGCTTGGAACCTCTAATTCAGAAATAACTCGTAAGCCTGACGTTATCGTGTTGATGGGCGGTAGTGGAATGCCAAGTCCTGATGGATTGATTAGAACTTGGTACACTGCTAAGGCAGGAAAACGCTTTCAATCAGCCAGAATAATTATTGCTCATCCTTATGGACAAACTGATAGTTTGAATCAGCTTGCTCTTACTGCACATCAGCTGGTGGTGAATGGCATTGATTCTTCTCGAATTCAGTTCGCCCCGCTTGGTTTTAATACCCGTTCTCAGGCGCTCAATTTGGCCGAAATAGAAGGGAGTAATAAAGATAAATTGTCAGTACTTCTTGTCACTTCACCCGAACACATGTATCGTGCTGTAAAAACTTTTATGAAGGCAGGCTTTACACATACCGAAGGAATGCCGGCATTCGAAATACCTATTGACGAAGAAAAAATAAAAGACGTACAAAATTCCAACGACACAAGAGTTAAAACGCTTTCTCTGCGTTATAATCTTTGGAGTTATTTACAATACGAGATTATTGTAATGCGCGAATATTGCGCCATTGCATATTATAAAATCAAAGGCTGGATTTAAATACTCGGAAGCTAAAATCGAATTTTAAAATATCAGCATTCTGAGAAGGTAGTAAAAATGCTTAATTGTAATTAGCGCAAATAAATCTGTTTTAGTTTACTGAAAAAAGGGTAAAATATTTTTATTAAGTGTTAACATCCGCCTAGTAGCTTGTAGAATAAAAAAAGAGATTCTTTCAAGTACAAAACATGGCTCTATTAGTTTAAAATTGTTTAATTTTGCCATTCAATTTAATAGAATGCACAAATGAAACTGCATTTACCTAAATTCCTTTCCTTTACTTAATGAAATTTATTACACATTTATTGATTATTGCTGCAATTGCAACGATTTCTATTTCTCGTGCAGAAGCTCAGAATTGCGGAGCTGTGCAGAATTTGACAGGGGGTCAGCAAAGTCAGATTGGGGCAATTCAGGTGGCAATAGACACAGCACTCCACCATCAGGATTTGTATCATATCGATTCCTTAAGCGAGGTACTCAAATCTGTTTATTCAAATCAAGGTGGACTTCCTGATGCATCAGAAACTTATTATACATTGGTGAGTAATACTAACTGGCTCTCGTTACAGAATTCAATTTTACTTGAAAGAGCACTGATAGCAGCCGATAGCTCTGTGTATGCAAATCTATGGAGGACCGCAAAAGGCCTTAACCCTCCACTTTATCAGCCTCATTCTATCTTTTTAAGAACAAGTGCAGAAACTGCAGCGGGACTGTTAAAGATTGCCAGTCGAGAAAGCGACCTAGTTCGTAAAGCGTTATATGAAAATTGGGCCACAAGTGCCCTCGATAGTTTGGCAACTATGCAATTGCCAAATGGTGCGTTTCCGTTCCCTGATTTGCGCACATACGGAGACCCTTTCTTTACAACTATTATTCAGAATTTCCTTAATTCATGTGGTACAGACTCTGTAAATGTTCTCCAGAACGGATGGATAACAGATGATAAAGGAAGCGGAGAGTTTAAGTTTGATGCCGGAGTAATTGCAAATACTTATGCCGATGCATATACATACACAGGAAATCTGAATTACAAAAATATTGCTATTTCTATTGCCGATTATCTGAAACCATTGAAGTTTAATGTCAATTATAACTACAATACCTTTGTTTCACTTGGAGTAACACGAGCCTTTGAATTCACCGCTGACAGTTCTTATTTAACAACAGCCATAAACAACATCCGATATGCCGCGTATCCTGGGCAATTATTAAATGGACGTTGGGTAGATGGACACAATGCAAATTCCAGATATCACAACTTGATTATTCAGAACATCACGAATACCATTCAACATTTACCTCTGAATAATATTTTTGCAACCACAATCGACAGCATGATGTACCGTGCAGTTAAAAATCTTGTTGATTATTCCTACACCTGCAGTTCGGCAACAGGCTATAGATGGCTTATAAAAGCCTACACTTTGAATGCTTCAGTCATTAATACTACATTAAAAGATTCCATCACTGCTCTGTTAGGTCAATACGTCAATCAATCTGCTATTAATGGAAAATATCTCGATGTGCCAACCATAGGTGAATACATGGAATTGTTAGATGTATTGCTGGATGTAAAAAAAAATATTTTTTCACAGGAAACGCAAATGCAAGTTAATCCCAATCCAACCAGCAATGTTACAAATATTAACCTACAACTTCCTGCTGCTGATGTTTTGACTCTTAGTTTGTACAACACATCAGGTGTTCTTTTAAAAACAATTGACCTTCGTCAAAAACCAAAAGGGATGTACAATTACCAATTAGATTTAACGGAACTGAAAAATGGTTTGTATTTGATTTTATTGAGAACGACTGAAGGAACTATAACAAGAAAAATAATTAAGACAGAATAAAAATGAGACGTAAACTAAAGTATTACCGCATTGTTTGGCTAAAACACGATTTATCTGCGGGACTTTCCGTATTTTTGGTAGCATTGCCTTTATGCTTGGGAATTGCGCTTGCATCAGGAGCACCGCTTTATGCAGGTCTACTTTCAGGCATAATTGGAGGATTGGTAGTTGCAGTGGTAAGTGGCTCCTCATTGGCTGTTTCTGGCCCTGCAGCCGGACTAACAACTCTTGTGGCAGCCTCTATAATTTCTCTTGGAGATTATCATGTGTTTCTGTTAGCAGTGATGGTGGCAGGTTTATTTCAGATTGCTTTAGGTGTTTTCAAGCTTGGCGGAATTGCAAATTATTTCCCATCAGCCGTTATCAAAGGGATGCTAGCCGCCATTGGAATTATTCTTATCTCCAAACAGATTCCTCTCTCGCTTGGCTATGACCAGCCTGATTTCTGGACAAGTGGTTTCCTTAATTTGTTTTCTTCACAACACTTTTTCGACAGTATCGAGAACTTCAATCTCCACATTACCAGAGGAGCTATACTAATTACTTTTGTATCTATTATACTAATGCTGGTGCTGCAACATCCTTTTACCAAAAAACTAAGGGTAATTCCGGCACCGTTGCTTGTGGTTGTATTTGGCATACTTACTAATTGCATTTTCACTAATGCCGTTTCTGGGTTTTCACTTAAGGAAACTCAACTTGTTAATATTCCTTCGAACATATTTGCCAGTATCACATTTCCCGATTTCTCCAAGTTTTTTTCATCTTCTGAAATCTGGAAAGATGGACTTATTATTGGTTTACTTGCCACATTGGAAACATTACTTTGTATAGAAGCCATTGACAAATTGGACAAAAGAAACCGAATCACTCCTGTTAATCGTGAACTGATCGCTCAGGGTGTTGGCAATATTACTTGCGGATTGTTAGGAGCGATTCCAATGACCGCAGTTGTGGTAAGAGGTGCAGCCAATGTTGATGCCGGTGGCAGAACTAAACTTTCAGCTTTTACACATGGTCTTTTTCTATTGCTTGCAGTTTTGCTAGTTCCATTTTTACTGAACAAAATCCCCTATGCTTCATTGGCGGCAATACTGCTCGTTACAGGTTATAATCTTACAAAGCCGAAATTATATCAAAACATGTGGAGTCTTGGCTGGAAACAATTTATTCCGTTTGTCATTACCATCATAGTTATCTTGCTTTCCGACTTACTTATTGGTGTTTGTATAGGGTTACTTATTTCTATCTATTATATTGTCAGAAATAATTTCAAAGCAGAATATAAAATCACTAAAACAATGGAAAATAACGCACCTGTATATTATATCAAACTTAATAGTAATGTTTCATTTCTCAACAAAGTAAAACTCAGAAAAGTTTTGGATGAAGTTCCAGAATATAGCACACTAACCATTGACGGAAGCGAATGTAATTTTATCGACTACGACATATTAGAAATAATCAGCGAATACCGTAGAAAAGCGCGTATCAGACGCATTGACTTAAACACCCTGAATATTCAAAAAGTAGATGTTTCGGCTGTTCACTAGTAATTTTAAATAATTTGCAGATATTTGTCGTCTAAAAAGATGAACACAATGAATGATTTTCAAAAATATTTCGACAACAAAGAGTACGTTACTAAAATAGTAGGCAACACAGATGATGCTTCCATTTCCGATTTGGATAATGATAAAATATCATCTTTAATTTCATTGTTGACAAAACCCGAAAACAGAGATTTCAAAGAGGAAACTCTTATTATATTAAAAAAAGAAAAGGCCGGTGAATTACTTATCACAGCGATAAAAAAGGCGAAAAAAGACAAAGCTATTCTGGTTGCAGCCTGCTGGGAATCGGAGATTAACTTCAGTAACCATTTGCCTTTCTTTATTACCTTGGCATTGGATAAAGATTACCTAGTATCACTCGAAGCTATAACTGTAATTAGCACTATGGAAGGGCCATTTAACACAGACGAGGTTAAACAAGTTATCTTAAAAGTAAAAGATGAAAAGAAAAAACTTGAATCGGAACGACAGGTATTGCTGAATGATTTGGCAAATACTTTAGAGGGCTTTGTGTAGATTTCGAAAACTAAAATGGTAAAACGCTACACATTTCTTATTTCTTTTGTTTTACTGCTTTTTATATCTCTCTTTACTTTGCTTTGCTGGCATAGCCGCTTAGCAACTGATGATTACTGGTACATACATAACGTAAACACCAATGGTATTTTGATTTCGGTCAAAAATCAATACTTGGGTTGGTGTGGACGATATGTTTCAGAATTGGCAAGGGATGTAATGTATCATTGTTTCCAACTACATGAAATATATTATCGGATCATTCCATTTCTAACATTTGTTTTGTTGCTCACAGGAGTCTATCACTTATTAAAAAACTTTTCTGCTTATTTTAATTACAGTATCTCAGCCTCACTAATCATACTTTCAAGCATATCAATTTGTGCACTTCTTTTTTTTCTTTCATTAGATAAAGGAGAAAGCTGGTTCTGGTATAATGCTATTCATGATTACGTGCTGAGTATAG
Source organism: uncultured Bacteroidota bacterium (assembly GCA_903926385.1). Lineage (GTDB taxonomy): Bacteria > Bacteroidota > Bacteroidia > 2-12-FULL-35-15 > 2-12-FULL-35-15 > 2-12-FULL-35-15. The sequence continues at coordinate 38,980 of CAIYIS010000008.1, read as the reverse complement.
CAGTGTTTGTTTGGGGGCTTGTATTGTTGTTTGATAAATCAAAATCCATCTTCGCCAATTTTTGCATTATTATCTGTATGATATATGTAGGGGGAGGATCTGAGGTATATTCTTCCATATTTTCTCTACTTACAAGTCTTTTTATTTTGTTCAGATATAAAAGCAAGATTGGAATAAGGGAGTTCTTTAATTCTACCTTTAATATTAAACTATTGGTGTTTTTTATTTCACTTTGTATTTCTTTTCTAATCGTTATTATTGCTCCCGGCAATTATTACAGAGCGGGGTTACTGCCTAAAAGTCATTTTTTTTATTCTTTTTTCATTGCATCCAAATCAATGGTAAAGTTTTTAATTTTATTCATACCTCTTCAAATTCCATATATCATAGCTTTTTCTGTTCCATTTATTCTGTTAGGTAAAAGAAATAAAACAGTAAACGAAATGAAATCAGCTGTTTCGTTTAAGCAACTTTTTATGCGAATCACTACTTTTTACCTTGCTCTTCTTTTTGTGTTTTCTTTTGTGGTTGCATATTTAATGCAGGAAATGGGGCCTGCCCGTGTATGGTTACTTGCCTCATTTATTACAACGGTGTATTTAGTGATTGTTTCTTTTTTAATTGGAAAATATTCCAATGTTCCTGAGAAGTTTTTGGGATACTTGCAAATAACGAGCATCTTAATTGGTATTGGATTTACCAGTTTTTACATTTTTCAGCAATATTCCATAGTTTCAGCATATTCATCCGCTGTTGATAAAAGAAATGCATCTTTAATAGAAATGAGTAGAACAATTCAACACGATAGCTTGATTAAACTAGCTCCTCTCCCTCCCTGTGGGATGCTATATTCTGCTGAGATAACAGCGGATACGGCCCATTTTACCAACCAGCAACTGAGGGCAGGTTATGATTTGAAGTTTCATGTATATGTTGAAAAATAAGAGACAGTTGCCCCCCTTTGCATTTAGATTTTAATTAAAATTGCAAACTTTTAAAAAGCATCCGTCTAACCAAATAATTATACAATGACAAAAGTTTTGATTGCTACCGAAAAACCATTTGCAGCTGCCGCTACTGATGGAATAAGGAAAATATTTGCTGAAGCAGGTTTCGAATCTGTATTCCTCGAAAACTATACCGACCCTAATGAACTTTTAAAAGCAGTAGCGGATGCTGATGCAATGATTATTCGCAGCGACAAAGCTACGCGAGCAGTAATTGAAGCAGCACCTAAACTTAAAATCATTGTTCGTGCCGGGGCAGGTTTTGATAATATCGATTTAGCTGCTTGCACCGAAAAAGGAATTGTGACAATGAATACACCTGGTCAGAACTCCAATGCTGTTGCCGAACTTACATTCGGTTTATTGGTGTTCATGGCAAGAGCCAATTTCAAAGGAGGCTCGGGCACCGAATTGAAAGGTAAAAAACTAGGCATTCATGCCTACGGTAATGTTGGCAGAAATGTGGCCCGCATAGCTCGTGGCTTTGGAATGGAGGTATATGCGTTCGACCCATTTTTTACAAAAGAAACCATCGAAAAGGATGGCATTATTGCTGCCGATAGCATCGAGCAACTTTACTCCACTTGTCAATACATTTCATTAAATATTCCGGCAACGGAGAAAACAAAAAAATCAATCAATTTCGATTTGCTTTCTAAAATGCCGAAAGGTGCAACCGTTATCAATACTGCCAGAAAAGAAGTGATTGACGAAGTAGGGCTAAAACAATTTTTCGAAGCTCGTCCCGATTTTAAATATGTATCGGATATACTTCCCGACAATCATGCGGAATTGATGCAATTCGAAAACAGATATTTTTCCACCCCTAAAAAACAAGGAGCAGAAACATCGGAAGCAAATATCAATGCAGGTTTGGCAGCAGCTAATCAAATTGTAAAATTTATCACCACTGGTGATAAAACATTTCAAGTAAATAAATAACGAGTGACTAACAACTATCAACTAATAACTAACAACTAATAACTAACAACTAACACAAAATGGCAATTCTAAAAGCATTCAAAGGTATCCGTCCTCCAAAGGAAATTGTAAAGGCACTGGCATCACGCCCATACGATGTATTAAATTCGAAAGAAGCTCGCGAAGAGGCAAAGGGTAATGAGGTTTCGTTGCTTCACATCACCAAACCCGAAATCGATTTGCCCGAAACAATGGACGAACACGATGAGCAAGTGTATATAAAAGCAAAACAGAATTTTGATAAATTTCAGAAAAACGATTGGTTGATAGAAGAAGATAAAGAATGTCTATACATTTATGCTCAAACCATGAATGGGCGCACACAGTACGGTTTGGTGGGTGCAGCAGGTGTAAGTGATTACATGAATGGCATTATCAAAAAGCACGAACTTACTCGTCCTGATAAGGAAGAAGACCGCATGAAACATGTTCGTGCCACCGATGCTAATATTGAGCCAGTATTCTTTACCTATCCTGCTGTTAAAGCCATTGACGATATTGTTGAGAACATTGTAAAATCAAAGAAAGCAGATTACGATTTCACGGCTGATGATGGATTTGGTCACCATTTCTGGTTAGTGAATGACGATGCTGTCATCAAACAATTGATTGATTTGTTTGCTAAAGTACCTTATACTTACGTTGCTGATGGTCATCACCGTACTGCAGCAGCAGCTTTGGTAGGAAACGAAAAGAAATTAAAAAATCCAAATCATAATGGCACTGAAGAGTACAATTACTTTTTGGCTGTACATTTTCCAGGAAATCAATTAAGCATTATTGATTACAACCGTGTGGTGAAAGATTTGAATAACCTTAGTTCCGAAGAATTACTTGCCAAACTAAAACTTGTTTTTGATGTAGAAGATAAAGGCAGCGAAATCTACAAGCCTGTGAAACTGCATAATTTCAGCATGTACATTGACGGTAAATGGTATTCGATGACTGCAAAGCCAGGAACTTATAATGATAACGACCCTATCGGAGTGTTAGATGTAACCATCCTTTCTAATCTTATTCTTGAAAGTTTATTAGGCATTAAAGATTTAAGAACCGACAAACGTATTGATTTTGTTGGAGGAATACGAGGACTGGGAGAATTGAAAAAACGTGTGGACAGTGGCGAAATGAAAGTGGCATTTGCACTTTATCCGGTGTCGATGCAACAATTGTTTGACATTGCCGATACAGGTAACATCATGCCGCCTAAAACCACTTGGTTTGAGCCAAAACTAAGAAGCGGATTGGTGATTCATAAATTATAGATGCTTCATTGGTGCGCGAGTTCCAATGTATTTTAATATCCTGAAACAATGAGTATCGCTGAGAATTATCTTGCTATTCAATCGTCTCTTCCGAAGGAAGTAACCTTGGTGGTGGTTTCAAAAACACATACTGTTGAAAAGATAATGGAGGTGTACAATACTGGGCATCGCATTTTCGGAGAAAATAAAGTTCAGGAGATGGAAGAAAAATACTATCAGATGCCAAAGGATATTCAATGGCATCTGATTGGTCATTTACAAACAAACAAAGTAAAGTTTATTGCTCCCTTTGTTCACCTCATTCACTCGGTTGATAGCCTAAAACTACTGCAGGAAATAAACAAACAAGCATTAAAGAATAACCGAATCATCAAATGTTTGCTGCAAATTTACATTGCTAACGAAGAAACTAAATTCGGATTGAGCAGGGAAGAAGCTGAACAATTAATGCATTCCAAAGAATTCGCTGACCTCAAAAACATTTGCATCACAGGAGTGATGGGAATGGCTACCAACACAGATAATAAGGAACAAATCAAAAACGAATTCCATTCATTGACCATTTTCTTTGATAAAATTAAAACACATTCAACCGCTAACTTTCAATTACAAACCATTTCCATGGGTATGAGTTCTGATTATGCTTTGGCCATTGAGCAGGGCAGTAACATGATTCGTGTGGGCAGTTCGGTTTTCGGAGAGAGGCATTATGTGTAATTTGAAAGAAGTTGTCTTAAGGCAACTAGAGGATTGTTACTTTTTGATAAATCGACTTTCGCCAAGGAGTCTAGTTATTCGATAAATTATTTTTATCTTAGTACCTGTACAAACCCTGTATACGTGGCTTTATCGAGAGTTATAATATAATAATAAACACCTTCGGCAGCATCGGGTCCACCGTTTTCTTTTCCATCCCATGAATTATTTCTGTCGGTGGTTTCGAAAACTTTTATTCCCCATCTATTAAAAATTTGGATGAGAAAAGTGGATTTTAAACACAGACCTTTTATCTCAAAGAAGTCGTTGGTACGGTCGTTATTTGGTGAAAACACATTCGGAATTAATAAGCGAGAATCATCACATTTCAAATAAACGATTCGCACCGTATCTCGACCGATGCAACCACTCGAGTCGGTAACTGTCAATACATATACTATGGTTTGTCCACTGTCATCTCCTGTAACCGTTGTATTCTGACAGTTGGAACAGCCAAGCTGTGCGGCAGGACTCCACATAAAAACAGGGTCGCCTGAAACACCGGTGACTGTTGCATTAAGAGGTTCGGTTTCGCCTTCCTCCAAAACAATAACTGTAGAATCTATATCTACATGAACAGTGGTTATTACCGTAACCTGTCCTGCAGTTGGCGCTGGCAACTGGCAAATTGTGCCATTAGCAAGAGTATCGGTAAGCAGCAAAATAGGAGTGGCTACAATGTCTTGCGTGTAGGTATGCTGAATGGTTGGCGAAGTGGTGGTGATTACTGTTCCATCGCCAAAGTCCCATGTATAAGTGGATGTATTATTGCTCGAAGCCGTAAAATATACGGTAAGCGGATTGCAGCCTGTTGCAGGCGAAAATGTAAATGTACCAAGAGGACCTTGTACCAACACCAAACTATCGCTGATGGCGGTTGTGCTGCACATTCCTGCATTGGTTACGGTAAGCGAAACGGTATAATAACCTGGTACACTATAGGTATGTGTTGGGTTCGGCTGAGTGGACGAAGCCCCATCACCAAACAGCCAATGCCACTGCGTTATTCCTAATCCAGTGGAATGATTGATAAACTGAACAGTAGTAAATCCGCATCCTTCGGCAATTACACTATCCGTATACATGGCCACAGGTGTCTGCACATAGAGCAAATGAGTGATGGTTTGCGAACATCCGTTTACATCGACCACTGTAAAAGACACCGTATATATTCCATCATTAGGGTAAATATGATTCATGATGTTGCTCGTGGTGGTGTCGGTAGGCGACAAATCTCCATAATTCCAATAATACGTGGCCGGACCTGCCACACTTGTGCCTGAAGCATTAAATATTATCGTATCTCCTCTGCAGGCGAAACTATCGGCCACCATTACTGGCAAAGGAAATGTAGATTGTATATAGTTAGGTTTGTACAATGTATCCTTGCAACCATGAATATCAGTAACTATCATGGTTACCGAGTAATTGCCGGAGTTCATATAGGTATGCGAAACCGTAGGGGTACTCACAGTAGTTTGATTTCCATCTCCAAATATCCAATGCCACGAAACCAGAGTAGTATCGTCTGTTGTAAAGTCAGAAAAAGTAATAGTTGAGGGAGTGCAAGCAGCTGTGGCATTTGCTGTAAAATTAGCGGTTGGTCCTTCAACATGTATGGGAATAGTTACTGTTCCTGAACAGCCCTGAAAATTAGTAATGGTGAGTTGTGCATTGTAAATACCGGGTAATGCATAGGTATGCGATATGGTATCGGTCCAGCCAATAACGGTTCCATCGCCAAAATCCCATACAAATGAACTTGCATTAGGAGAAGTGTTTTGCAAAAACACATGCAAAGCCGAACATCCTGAAGGAGGTGTTACTGTGAAACTAGCAACAGGAATAACGACATTGACGCCTGAACTATACGAATCAGAGCATCCTGTTGTAAAGTTAAAGGCTGTTATTGTGACTAAATGACTTCCAGGGGTAGTAAATACATGAAGAATACTATCAAAGTTACTGACCAAAGGAGTTCCATCTCCAAAGTCAATATAAACTGAATCTGCACCACCGGAAGCATTTGTGAACATAAAATTGTAAGGTGTTATACAGTTACCGTGTGCCAAAAAAAGAGGTAAGGGAGGAAGCACCTGCACAATATTATTATGAGTTAGTGTATCCGAACATCCATTGTTATAAACAATTTGTGTTACATTAAAATAGCCGGTATCAGTGAACGTATGCGATATAGGGCTATATGGTAATGAATGAAAAAATACTCCCCCATCATTAAACAAAAACAAAACAGAATCGGAATTTGTGGAGAGATCATTAAATATAGTGGACGTTCCGTAGCAGATTACTGAGTCAGATATTGTAAATCCTGCTGTAGGATGAGGGCCAGTGTGAATATAATTAACAAATGTAACCGTGTCTCGGCATCCTGCAGCCGTGGTGACAATTAGCGTGGTTGTGAAATTACCATAAGTAGTATACGTATGCGAAGTAACCGATGTAGAGGTAGTCAGTAAAGGACTGCCATCTCCAAAATTCCACTGAAAACTTACTACTGGGTCACCCGGAGAATGGGTAGTGTCTGTAAATGTTACCTGAAGAGGAATACAACCTCCTAGAGGCTGAGCGCTGTAGTTTGTTTCCGGATGAAGCACTCTTATATAATTAGGACGTGTAAAACTATTCATACAACCGTTTGCATCCATCATCCAGAGAGTAACATAATAGGTGCCGTAATAATTATAAGTATACACCGGATTCTGCAACAAAGAAGAGCCACCGTCTCCAAAACTCCAGCTATAATTTCCTGCTCCCGATGTATTGTTAAAAGTTACCACCATTGGTGCACTGCAGCCTGTGGTAGGAGTTGCTGTAAAGTTTACATTTGGCAGTGGGTTTATGGTTATATAATTATTCACCACTTTACTGTCGGTGCAACCGATCGGGTCAGTTGCATTGAGGAGAGAAACAGTATAAGTGCCTGGATTGAAATAAGCATGCGAAGGATTAGCTGCAGTAGATGTGTTTCCATCTCCAAAGTCCCATGTGCGGGAAACAGAGAGAGGCGATGAAAGGTCAGTAAAATTAATGTAAGCACCCACACAAGCTGTAATTACATTTGAAGTAAAATTAGCTACCATAGGATGAATATGAATGTAGTTGTTCATCGTGATGGTATCGCTGCAACCTCCCTGAGTTACCACTAATGTAATTGTATAATTACCGTTTGCAGTGTATGTATGCGAAGGGCTTTGAGTTGTAGCACTTCCTCCGTCACCAAAATTCCAGGAATAGGTAGTGGTACCAGTTGAAGTAGATGTGTTGGTAAAGTTAACGGTAAGCGGTGGAGTGCAACTAGAAAGCGGAGACGCTGTAAAAGAGGCTACCGGGGCAGATAATACACTAACCTGAATAATTACACTGCTGGTGCAACCATGAATGTCGGTAACAATTAGGTTAACCGGAAATGTACCTCCGTTTGCATAGCTGTGTGTGGTGGTTCCTGTAATAGTAGTAATCCCGTTCCCATCACCAAAATCCCATGCAAAGCTATTGATAGGGCCACTTCCGATTGTGGAAGTACTGGTAAATGTTACGAGTGTGCCGGCACATGCAGGCATACTGCTTGTTGTGAAACTGGCGATAGGATTTGCATAAACAGTGATAGTGGCGGTATGAGTATTTGTGTTGCTGCCGTTAGATGCCACCAATGTAACGGTATATGTTCCGGCTAAAGAATAAATGGCACTGGGATTAGTTTGTGTAGAAGTATTACCGTTTCCAAAATTCCAAGAGTAACTAGTAGCACCAGATGATGTGTTAGTAAAAGTAACATTAAGAGGCGCACAACCGGAAAGCGGAGAGGCTGTAAAACCAGCGGTTTGCGCAATAAGTTGCAAAGGAGAGATAAAATGAAACAGTACAATAAGTAAAGATAACCGAGTAAGTTTTTTCTTCATTGACTTTTGTTTTATCCATCATCCGCTGAATTGAAAACTGCAAATGAATCAGTTAATACGATACAAATATAGTAAAATAGTTGGATCGGTTCTCCTTGTTTTCAATTAATTGCTATTTTAATAAGCAGACGTAAATCTCGTAAAAGGTTGCCTGGCTAAAACTAAAATCATACTATTTTGACTCAAAATCCTTCTTTTTTTGTAAAAAAATAAAATTACCAAAAACGCTTATATTATTATTGTTTCACGCCTCTTTTTGATGATTTAAAGGAATGTGACTTTTTGTTTTCAACAAGTTATTCTTTTTAGTTGTAGATTTGCTTTCTAAAACTAAATAGCTATGAAAAAAATTCTACTATCCTCATTTATTTTTTCGTTGTTGCTTTGCGTATCATTAACAGCGCAACCTTATATTCAATGGCAAAAATCGTTTGGCGGTGCCGATAACGAAACAGCTTATTCTATTATTCAAACTACTGACGGAGGTTATGCTGTGGCAGGTACTTCCAAATCGGTGAGTGGAGATGTAACCGGACATCACGGAACCAATGTGTATTCCGATTTTTGGGTAATGAAAATTAATGCTGCAGGAACAATGCAGTGGCAAAAATCGTTAGGAGGAACGGGCAACGATGAAGCAAGGTCTATCATTCAAACGGCTGATGGAGGGTTTGCAGTTGCAGGTTATTCTCAGTCGAATGATGGAGATGTAACAGCGCATCATGGTTTGCTTACTACACAAGATTATTGGATAGTTAAACTAGATACAGCAGGTACTATTGAATGGCAACATTCTTTTGGAGGGACTAAAAACGACCAGGCCTTTTCTATTATACAAACAACAGACCATGGGTATGCTGTGGCGGGTTATACATTTTCGAATGATGGAGATGTAACCGGATTGCACTTAAACGGCAGCACCACATTTGATGATTACTGGATACTGAAATTAGATTCAACAGGAACTATGCAATGGCAGAAATGTTTGGGAGGTGTGCTTAACGAAGAAGCTCATTCGATTATTCAAAATGCTGATGGAGGTTATACAATAGCAGGAATTACCAATTCGAATTATAGCGGAGATGTTGGAGCATTGATTGGAAGTTCTGATTATTGGGTTGTAAAAATTGATGCATTAGGTTCTATACTATGGAGTAAATTATTCGGAGGGCTTGGTTACGATGATGCATGGACATTGCTTCCTTCGAGTGATAAAGGATATGTAATAGGAGGTCATACCGCATCGGTAAGTGGAGACCATGATATCACTTTAAATCATGGCAGTTCGGATTATTGGATGATTAAAATAGATTCGCTTGGAATAAAAGAATGGGAACATTCTTACGGAGGTTCGGGAATTGAACTTACTTCATCACTCATAAAAACAGCTGATGGTGGTTATGCCTTTGGCGGCTATTCTAGTTCTGCTGATGGAGATGTGAGTGGTGTGCATGGTGCCAGCGATTTTTGGGTGGTGAAAATGGATTCGGCAGGTGTGTTGGAATGGCAAAAAGCAATGGGAGGAACAGGTAATGAACAAGGATATTCACTTATACAATCATCGGATGGAGGTTACTTGATAGCAGGTGATGCCGCTTCGGCTAATGGCGATGTTACCCTTAATCAAGGAATGCTCGATTACTGGATTGTGAAACTGCATCCTTGCTCTACCAGTACCTATGTAGTGAACAATACTTCCTGTAGTTCATTTACATTTAATGCACAAACCTATACCAGCAGTGGAACATACACACAAAACTTCACTAATTTTCATGGTTGTGATAGTATATTAACTCTGAACTTAACCATCAACACACCTGATTCTACTACTATCACAGCTTCGGGATACTGCAGTTATACTTTGAATTCACAAACGTATACTTCATCAGGAACTTATTACCAACAATTCGTAAATGGACACACTTGCGATAGTATTATCACTTTGCAATTAACAATTAACTTGATTGACCCAAGTGTAACTCAAAATGGAGTAAACTTAAATGCAATCCAAAACGGGGCAAGTTATCAATGGGTAGATTGTGCAAACAATTATGCCCCTATTGGTGGAGAAACCAACCAAACATTTGTGGCTTCATCTAACGGAAATTATGCTGTAATTATTTCAAATGGTAACTGCACTGATACTTCCGTTTGTATGTCGGTGTTCTCAGTTGGAATAACAGAATCGATAGCAAATAATGGTTTCAATGTAGCTCCTAATCCTTTTACCTACGAAACTACGCTTCGATTTGATGAAGTACAAACTAACACTACAGTGAGAATTATTGATATCCTCGGAAAAGAAATCAGGTCGGTGATGGTTACTGGTAGCAATCAGGTGGTGATTGAAAAGGGTGAAATGAAATCGGGCATCTATTATATAGAAGCTGTAGGAGACTCTAAAATTGTGAGAAAGAAAATAGCTGTACAGTAACATTTATAAATCTTTCAAAAGGATTACCTTTTACATAACATATAAAATAAACTCCGGCTCTATACCCGGAGTTTATAATTTAATACCGTTTTTATTTTGACATTCCATTTTGATAGTATACTTTAGTGCCGTAATTCAAAAATTATTCAATTTTAAAATTAACTACTTATGAAAAAATTACTCCTTTCGGCCGTTGTTTGTTCTATTACTTCTTTCGGCTTTTCGCAAGAATTAACTCCTCAGGTATTATCTTCAGCAGGTACAAGTTTTAGTAACGGCTCCAATGTTATTGACTGGACATTAGGAGAACCCGTAACGGCTACTCTTAACAACGGAACCAATAGTACATCACAAGGGTTTCATCAAAACGATTTACTGATAACTACTGTGGAAGAACAAGGGGTGAGTACTATTAGTTTGTTTCCAAATCCAGTGGTGGATGTTTTGAATATTTCATTTACCAATCCGGAAGAAACGAATAGTATAGAATTATTTACTGTGGAAGGCAAATTGCTTTCCTCTCAAACGGTAAGTTCATCAGCCCTTTCAAAGTTGGATATGGGTAAATACAGCAGTGGCACTTATTTGCTGAAAGTAAAAAACAAGCTTTCTTCAAAATCCTTCCGAATTATCAAAACCAAGTAAGCACCGCTTCCCAGCTGTTTATTGCAGGTTGTTTTCATTTGAGTTTCTAATTTCTAAATTTATATCACTATGAAAAAAATTACAACTTTTATTACATTTTGTTTAGCACTCAGCTTTGCAATGAAAGCACAAGCCCCGCAGGGTTTCAATTATCAGGCTGTGGCCAGAACATCAGCAGGAGTGGCTATAATCAGTCAGCCAATTGGTTTGGAAATAAGTATAAGACAGGGAAGTTCGGGAGGGGCGATTGTTTATACCGAAACACATGTGGCTACTTCTAACAATATCGGTTTGCTGAATTTAGTGGTAGGGAACGGAACGGCTAGTTTCGGAACCTTTAATTCTATTAACTGGGCTAACGGACCTTATTTTATTGAAGTAAGTATGGACATAACCGGAGGAACAGCATATGTGGTGATGGGAACTCAGCAATTGATGAGTGTGCCTTACGCTTTGTTTGCTCAAAATTCACCGGCAGGGGCAACAGGAGCCACAGGTGCAACCGGAACGAATGGTATTAACGGAACACCGGGAGCTACAGGCGCTACCGGAACTAACGGGCTGAATGGTAATAATGGAGTTGCGGGAGCAACCGGAGCCACAGGAAATAACGGTACCAACGGGACTCCGGGAGCCACAGGAGCAACCGGAAATAATGGAACCAACGGAGTGGCAGGAACGACAGGTGCAACAGGCCCAACAGGAATTATAGGGCTTACCGGAGTTACGGGAGCAACCGGAGTTACGGGAGCAACCGGAACAAATGGAGTTGCGGGAGCTACAGGTCCTACAGGTTCATCTGGAGCTACATTAAATTCGGATTATAATTTTGGAGGTGCAGGTGCAGGAAGAACCATAACTGCCAATGCAGGGCCTGTTACCATTAACAGTTCGGGAACCGGAGCATTTGGTATTGCTTTACTTGCTCAGCAAACCGGAACAGGAACATCTGCCATAGGAGCCTCGTTGAGTGGAACAGGAAATGCTATTAATGCGGTTTCTTCTAATGCTGCTAACACTACTTCTACCATACAAGCAACTACCAATAGTAGTACTGCTAATAACTCTGCTGTTTACGGACAATCGACCGGTGCAGCAAGAGGGGTTACGGGCGAAATAGCTTCGACAGCTACTGCGGATGCCGGTGTTTTTGGAAATAATTTGAGAACGACAGGAGGAATGGGAGTTGAAGGAGTTGGATTTAACGGTGTGTCCGGTCAGTCGGCTTATGAATTAGGATTTGGTGTGTTCGGTAGTAATTCTCACACAGGCGGGGTTTCGGGAGATGAAGCAGGTGTGGCAGGAAGTGGTGGATTTGTAGGTGTGGAAGGAGAATCGGCAGGAGGAACAGGTTATGGTGTGGCATCGCTAGATAATATGATTGCTATTGGTAACTTTACGGCCAATGGAACTAAGGCATTTACTATTGATCATCCATTAGACCCTTCGAACAAATACTTGAAACATTATACAGTAGAATCGCCTGAAGTACTGAATATGTACAGAGGAAATGCTACCTGCGATGCACAGGGAGAAGCGGTGATTACTTTGCCAGATTATTTTACAGCTATTAATGTTAACTTTTCGTATAACCTCACTCCTATTGGAGCTCCGGCTATATTGTTTGTAAAAGAAAAAGTGAATAATGGAAAATTTAAAGTGGGAGGAGGAACACCGGGAATGGAGTTTTCGTGGCAACTGTATGCCGAACGAAATGATGCTTACCTACAACATAACCCTGATGCAAAAGCTGTGGAACCACTGAAAACGGGAAGAGATAAAGGTAAATATTTAAAACCGGAGTATTATGGTGAAAGTAAAGAAAAAGCCATTTTTAAACCTATTGTTCCTAAAAAGTAGGTTAAGAACTTAAGTGAAGGATAGAAAATCTCTGTTTGGAAAATACTTCCGGACAGGGATTTTTTATTAGGAGGAAAAAGTTGAGGGCTGAAGATACTAAAATTGAAATATAAAAAAGGACTATATTGAGGTTAGGAAAAAATGTCTTAATTAATAGTGGTGATTTTTTCTGTGTTTAATACAAAATTACCCCTCGATTTTTGACTCTGTTTAATAAATAGAACCATTGGATTACTCAATACACAAGACTTTCAACAAGTCGGACTCGAGTTGCGATAAGTCGGACTCGACTTAACGAAACTCTTGAAATAATGTTAAAAGGAGAAAGCCAAACAAATCAAAAAACTGACTGCTCAGAAGATAATTAGTTGATTTGTTGGTTATGAATGGAAGTTAATTGTTTTGCATGCGCCACATCGTGAACTCTGAGAATACGAGCTCCGTTGGCAAGGGCGGAGCGATGTAAATCGGTGGTTCGGGTTTGACGAGATTCTGGGTCGGTGGTTGAGGAGGCTTTAATCATCGATTTGCGTGAAATGCCAATGAGCAAAGGGTAAGGCAGAGATTGAAAGGTTTGGAGATGCTGGTGGAGGGCAAAGTTGTCCTCAAGAGTTTTGGCAAATCCAAAACCGGGGTCGATAATAATTTTATTTGTTCCAAGGGCTTCGAGTTTTTGGGATTGAGTTTGTAAAAAATCGAAAACTTCTTGAACTATATTAGGATTTACGGTTCGATTGGCATGCATAGTTTGCAGTGCGGGGCCATTGTGCATTAAAACGTATGGAACCTGCAGGCGGGCCACAGTGGCAAACATCTGAGCATCGAACTGCCCTCCCGAAATATCGTTAATAATATTGGCTCCTGCCCGAACGGCTTTTTCGGCAAGCGGGGCACGAAATGTATCAATAGAAATAAGCAGGTTGGGAAACTGTTTGCGGATGGAGAGAATAACAGGAATTACTCTATTTTCTTCGTCTTGAGGAGAAACTTCGGTAAAGCCCGGACGGGTGGAGAAACCACCGATATCAATAATGTCGGCCCCCTGATTAACCATGGTGGTGCATTGAGCCATCCATTCCGCCTCCGAAAGATAGCTACCTCCATCCGAAAAAGAATCGGGGGTAATGTTTAAAATTCCCATAACCAGTGCGTCACCGTTAGGGTTAAAAATCTGGTCAATTTTTTCATAAAAAGCCGTATCTTGTGCCATCTTTTTTAATTAGGGATTTGGTTAATTTGAGATTTATAATTGACTATTTACCGAAGATATTTTAATTAACTATTAAGTTTTAACTGATAACAATGACAATTCAAAAAACTTCTGCTCAATACGATTCAGCTGTTTCGGTGTGCAAAGATATATTTTTAAAGAAAATGAAGGACTACGGAACTGCGTGGCGGATATTACGCACGAGTTCGATAACAGACCAATTGTTTATAAAAGCGCAGCGTATACGCAACATAGAAGACAAAGGAACCCAGAAAATTAATGAAGATATTCGGTCGGAATATATCGGGATAATAAATTATTCGATAATAGGACTCATACAGCTGGGACTTAAAAACGATGAGAGGATGGAGTTGCCCCCGGATGAGGTGAGTAAATTGTTTGACAAATACTCGAAAGAAGCCAAAAGTTTGATGGAAAATAAAAACCACGATTATGGCGAAGCCTGGAGAGATATGCGTATCAGTTCGCTTACGGATTTGATATTAATGAAACTGTTGCGTATAAAACAAATTGAGGATAACAAAGGCGAAACACTGATATCGGAAGGGGTGGATGCCAATTTTCATGATATGATTAATTACGGTGTTTTTGCATTAATAAAATTGAAGGAACAATAATTGCAGGAAAAGAACTTTTTAATTATTCAACTCACAAACATTAAAAATTAATATGAAAATAATTACCGCCATATTCCGCATATTTACGGGATGTTTATTCATTTTTTCAGGCTTTATAAAAGCCAACGACACTTTAGGTTTTTCGTATAAACTGGTAGAGTATTTCGAAATATTTGCCAAGAGCATTCATTTTTTCGAATACTTTGTAAACATTACTACTCCTCTTGCTATTTTTATCTGTGTTTTTGAAATAGCGCTTGGCTTTACCTTATTAATGGGAGCGCGAGTAAAACTTACGTTATGGTTGCTTTTATTGATGATTGTGTTCTTTACCTTCCTTACTTTTTATTCGGCCTATTTCGACAAGGTGAGAGAATGCGGTTGTTTTGGCGATTTCTGGCACCTTACTCCTTGGCAGTCGTTCTCTAAAGATTTGATTTTGCTGGTTTGTATCATCATTTTGTTTATCGGCAAAAAGCATATAACTCCTTTATTCGGGCCTAAAGTTGAAAATATTTTGCTGGTATTTTTTATAGCTATTTCCACGGCATTTCCGCTTTATACCTATAATTATTTGCCGGTAATAGATTTCCGTGCTTATGCTATCGGGAAAAATATTCCAGAACAAATGAAAGGGGTGCCTGATGAGGTGAAGTTTTACTATTTGTTAAAAGATAAAGCAACGGGAGAAAGCAAAGAGTTTGCCGGATGGCCTGATGCATGGGACCAAAAGTATGATTACGTAAGCAGTCGTCAGGAGATAACCAAGAAAGGAATAGACCCGAAAATAAAAGATTTTACGATTACCAAACCCGAAGGTGGAGATTATACTCAGGATGTGATAGAGAATCCGGAATACAACTTTTTACTGATTTGTTACGACCTTGAAAAAACAAACAAAGGAGTGTTTGGAAAAATAAATGATTTTGTGGCATTGTGTAAACAGGATAATGTTTCGTTTTCATTGCTTACGTCATCGCCAAAGACAACGATAGATAAATTTAAACAGGAAACCGGGACTACTGCAGATTTTTACAATACTGATGGTACCGTTTTGAAAACAATGATACGTTCTAATCCGGGGCTGATGTTACTGAAAGCAGGTACAGTTCAGGACATGTGGCATTTTCACAGATTTCCGTCATATACGGATGTGAAACAAAAGTATTTTAAAAAGTAAGTAATTGGTATTTTCTCAGTCAGTGTTCGGAACACAGATAGGGATATTTTCAACTATACATACAAAGAATAATTTGAATTAATTTGTGATAAAATTTATAATCAAACGACTGTTTTACGGATTCCTTGTTTTGCTGGGTGTTATCACAGTTGTTTTTTTATTGTTCAATGTATTGCCCGGAGACCCTGCGCGCATGATGCTTGGACAGAGAGCTGACAAAGCTTCGGTGGAAATTATCAATAAAGATTTGGGTAGAGACCGACCTCTGAGCACACAATTCCTGATGTATATTAACGATTTGTCTCCGCTTTCGGTAAACAACCCAACGGATAAGAACAGCAGTGTTTTTCTGGATGAAAAAAAATATTCTTTCGTTACACTCTTGGCGTTTTCATCATCTAAAGCGCTCGTGCTAAAGTTTCCTTATTTGCGCAGGTCTTATATCACCAAACGTAAAGTGTCTGACATCATAGGCAAAACATTACCCGCAACAGCTTTGCTGGCATTGGCTGCTATTGCATTCGGAGCGTTCTTTGGAATTATTTTGGGAATCGTTTCGGCTATTAAGAAGAACACATGGGTCGATAAGTTTTCACTAGTGTTTGCTATTTTTGGCATGTCTCTCCCATCTTACATTGTAGGGCTGGTGATAGCATGGGTATTCGGATTTTTGCTTTTTAAATATACAGGACTTAACAACGAAGGTTCGTTGTATTATTTTGACGATTTCGGGGAAAAGCACTTGGTTTTAAAAAACCTGATATTACCTGCTATAACTCTTGGGTTGCGTCCGCTTGCGCTTATCATTCAACTAATGCGCAGTTCGCTGTTGGATGTAATGGCTCAGGATTATATACGCACTGCAACGGCAAAAGGACTGAGTTACTATGTGGTGGTTACTAAACATGCTTTAAAAAACGCGCTCAATCCGGTGGTAACTGCCGTTTCGGGTTGGTTTGCAGGACTCATGGCGGGGGCAGTATTTGTTGAAATAATATTCAACTGGAGAGGAATTGGGTTTGAAGTGGTGGATGCCCTTAATAATAACGATTTGCCTGTGGTGATGGGTGCTACATTAATTTTTGCAGTAGTGTTTGTGGTAATAAATATTCTGGTGGATATTACCTACGGAGTGCTCGACCCAAGGGTAAGAGTGCAGTAAAAAGAGACATCGGACGATAACAATAAATATATTAAACATGAGAAAAAAGATAGTGGCAGGCAACTGGAAAATGAACAAGACCCTTGCCGAAGGTTTGCAACTGGTGGATGATATTTTAAAATTATCGAACGAGAATGATGAGGTAATTAAAATAATTGCTCCTCCTTTTATTCATTTGGCTAGTGTTGCTGAAAGGGTAAAATCTGTTAAAGGGTTTGAAGTGGCTGCTCAAGATTGTCATCAGATGGCAAAAGGAGCTTTTACAGGTGAGGTTTCGGCCGAAATGGTGGCATCAACAGGAACGCGATATGTTATCATTGGTCATTCGGAGAGAAGAACCTATTTTGGAGAAAATAGTAAATTACTTGCTCAGAAAGTAGCTTCTGCCTTGGCAAATAATCTTATTCCAATTTTTTGTTTAGGCGAAAGTATGGAGGACAGAAATGCAAATGTGCATCTGGAAACAGTGAAACAACAATTAAAAGATGGGCTGTTTAGCCTGCTTCCGGCAGATTTCACCAAAGTGATTGTTGCGTATGAACCGGTTTGGGCCATAGGCACAGGAGTAACTGCTACGACACATCAGGCACAGGGAATGCATAATTTTATTCGTTCGGAAATAAATAAGAAGTATGGAAAAGTAATTTCGGAAAACACTACAATACTATATGGAGGAAGTTGCAATGCGGAGAATGCGAAAGAATTATTTTCCTGCCTCGATGTTGACGGAGGTTTGGTTGGAGGAGCATCGCTTAAAGCTAGCGACTTTGTTGCAATAGCAAATTCGTTTTAATAAAAACACCGAAATAAAAATAAAATACATTGGCTGATTATATAGAACTTACCTTTAGTGTAGAACCAAAAGAGCAGGGTAGCGATGTGCTGATAGCACAACTTTCGGAAATTGGTTTTGAAAGTTTTGTTGAAAACAGTGCTGGCTTCAGTGCTTACATTGCAGAAAGCAACTTTGATAAAACACAACTGGATTTAGCTCTTTCGGCTTATACCGAAGCTTTTTCGTTTAAGTACGAAACAAAAAATATTCCTCAGCAAAATTGGAATAAAGAATGGGAAAGTAATTTTCAGCCCATCGAAGTAGATGGCAGATGTTATATACATGCACCTTTTCACGAAGCTAAATCGAATTTTGAATTCAATGTTATCATCGAGCCTAAAATGTCGTTTGGTACCGGTCACCACGAAACCACTCAGCTGATGATTGGTAAACTGATGAAGCTGGATGTGAAAAACACATCGCTGCTTGATATGGGTTGCGGAACCGGTGTGTTGGCTATTGTTGCATCTATGATGGGTGCGACTCCAATTACAGCAATAGATATAGACGACTGGAGTTATGAAAACACGATAGAAAATCTAGAAAAGAATTCCATTGTTAAAGTAGATGTTCAAAAAGGAAACGCAGAAATTTTGGTGGGAAAAGAATTTCATACTATTTTAGCCAATATTAATAAGAATGTTTTGTTGAAAGATATGGTAGTTTACAAAGGATGTTTACAGAAAAACGGACATCTGGTAATGAGTGGTTTTTTTGAAACAGACATTCCTGAAATAACAGCCAAAGCCAGCGAACTGGGATTAAAACTAATGGATAAAGCCACTTGCAATCAGTGGACCATGTTGCATTTTGTTAACTAGAATTTAAATTATGAAAAGACTATTTTATCTTCTTCTTTTGCTTGTTGTAATCGCTGGTGCTCAGAATTCGTTTGCACAGGTAAATCCCATAAAGCAGTTTACCGCTGACCCGATTAAGTTTTTGGAAGAAGTACATACAATGTTCGAAGTATCGGGTATGGATAAAAAGGAGGTGAAGGAATTTATGGACCAATTTACGGCGGTATGGAATTCTCCTAAATACAGCGAAAATCTGAAACAATCTACCTATAGTTCGTGTAATTTGATGCTGAAGAAAAAGCTTCGCATCTTGCCGGAATACAAAAGTTATCTGGCTTCAATTATGAATTTTGTGAATTCCAATCAATCGGAACTGAATTTTATTATGTGGCAGGAATGCATCAATAAAATTTTGAATGGAAAAAGTCTGAAATTCTTTTCCGACTATTTGCAGATGAGTGAAAACCTATTCGCATCGAATACCTTCTATAAATCAACGGTTATCTCTTATTCATCCAGCAATAACAAATACATTTTTGAATACGACAGTGTACCAAAAGTAATTTTCAAGAGTTTAAATCTGCGTTGCATCAATAATCAAAACGATAGTGGTGTGGTTTACGACACGCGTGGTGTGTACTATCCCTACAAAGGAATATTTGTTGGAGAAGGAGGAACAGTGTTCTGGACAAGAGTTGGATTTCCGACTGAAAAAGTTTGGGCAGAATTAAAGAAATATCAAGTTTCATTAAAAACTTCTGGTTTCACAGCCGATTCAGTTATGTTTTATAATAAAAACTATTTCACCAATGCGTTGATGGGAAAACTTGAAGAAAAAGTCGTGTCGGAAAAAGGAAGTAATATTTCTTATCCCCGGTTCGAATCATATAGTAAGCGAATGGGAATTAAAAATATTGCAAAGGGTGTAGACTATGAAGGCGGTTTTAGCCAACGGGGAGAAAAGTTTTTGGGTTCGGGTAATAAAGAAGAGGATGCTAAGATTATTTTCTATAAAGACGGGAAGAAATTCCTAGTTGTAGGAGCCCAGTTAATGGGGATTACTACCGAGAAACTTTTTGCGGAACAGGCAAACATAAAATTCTATTTCGATAAAGATTCGATTACACATCCGAGTTTGAGTTTTAAGTTTATTACAAAAACAAGACTTTTGTCTTTGAACAGGACAAATGCTGGTATCTCCAAATCGCCTTTTATTAACTCATTTCATAAGGTGGATATGTATTTTGAGGAATTGGAATGGGTAATTGACGACCCTAAAATAGATTTGAAAATGCTGGTAGGGAATACTATGGAAGATGCCTACTTTGAATCTCGAGCCTATTTTCGAACGGACCGATATGATATGCTACAAGGTGTCGACCCCATCAATCCTTTAATTATGATGAGAGATTATGTCAAAAAAAATAATGACAGCCGAGATTTTACTGCGGAGAATTATGCCAAGTATGTAAAGTTAGCAGCGTATGATGTGAGACCAGGGCTAGTCCGTTTATCGACTTTGGGATTCATCACATTTGATGCAGAAACAGACAAAATTCACGTAACTGATAAGCTGTTTGATTATATTGCAGACAGAGCAGGGCGTATCGATTATGACGTAATCCAATTTCCTTCAGTGGTTCGTAACGGAATAAATGCTTCTATCAACCTGTTGAATTATGACATGTCTATTTATGGTGTAAAATCAATTGGAATGAGTGATTCACAAAATGTGGTAATTTATCCGGCAGAGCAAAAAATAATTCTAAAAAAGAACAGAGATTTTACTTTTGCAGGAATAGTACATGCAGGTCGTTTTGATTTTTTTGGAAAAGAATTTGCGTTTGATTATGATAAATTTATCATTAATTTGAAGAACGTAGACTCCCTTCGAATGATGGTTAAATCGAGAGAGAAAGATGCATATGGAGATTACCCTCTAGTGAAATTGAAAACAGTAATCGAAAATATTAACGGAGATTTGGAGATAGATAATCCTGCCAATAAGTCAGGGCGAAAGAATTTCCCAAAGTATCCGGTATTTAATAGTTTTAAAGACTCTTATGCGTTCTATAATAAGAAACAGATTCAAAGTGGTAAGTACACAAAGGATAAGTTTTACTTCCACTTAGAACCATTCCAGATTGATAGTTTGGACAACTTTTCGAATGAAGGTTTAAATTTTAAAGGAGAGCTCGTGTCAGCTAATATATTTCCTACTATAAAGGAAACATTAACATTACAGCCTGATTATTCATTAGGTTTTATTACACAAACCCCTCCTGGCGGCTATGCCATGTATGGTGGGAAAGGAACCTATAACAGTGCAATTAAATTAAGTAATCAGGGGTTGAGGGGGGATGGAAGTATCGAATATGTTACTTCTACCTCCAAATCGAACGATTTTATTTTTTACCCCGATTCAACTAATGCCATAGCCCAAAGTTTTGATGTCAAGGAGCAGAAAATAAATCCTCAGTTTCCTCAGGTTCATGGTGAAGATGCGCGCATTCACTGGATGCCTTTGAAGGATGTAATGTACGCATACAACAACAGGGAGAAAAAGTTTCAGCAATTTAACGGGCAGGCTCAATTTACAGGGCACCTTACCTTGAGGCCAAATCAGCTGTACGGAACAGGTTATGCAGATTTTGTAAATGCAAAAACAGAAGCCAAATGGATAAAGTTTAAGCAAAATTCTTTTGATTCGGATACGGCCAATTTCAACTTGAAGGCGGCAGACATTGCTGCAATGGCCTTTTCGACACTCAATGTAAATGCTCATATTGATTTTGACAAACGTTTGGGTGAATTTAAATCGAATGGTAAGGGGTCTATTGTGAAGTTCCCAATCAATCAATACATTTGCTACATGGATAAATTCAAATGGTTCATGGATGCCAGCATAATCGAATTAGGAGCAGATAAAGCCTCGGCAGCACAAAACTCTGGTAACGACTTGGATTTGGAAGGGCCTGAATTTATATCCGTCCACCCTAAACAAGATTCCCTGCGGTTTCAATCGCCCAGGGCGCGGTACGATTTGAGGAAATTCGTAATTTCTGCTATGGATGTTAAATACATAAATGTTGCAGATGCTCGTATTTTTCCCGATGATGGTGATGTAATTATTGGCCGAGATGCTGTTATGAAACCATTTACCAGTGCAAAAATTGTGGCCAATGCAGTTACTCAGTATCACCATTTGTATAATTGCACGGTCAACATTTATGCTCGTAAAAATTATGCCGGCTCTGGGTTTTATGATTACATAGATGAGTTAAAAGCGAAACAAACTTTTTACTTTAGTGACGTAAGCGTGGACACGACATATCAGACGTATGCAGAAACTGAAATAAAGGATTCTTCTAGATTCAAGCTGAGTCCTAATTTTGAATTTAAAGGTAAAGTAAAATTGAAAGCAACCAACCAGTTTTTGGTGTTTGATGGAGCTACGAGTATATACCATGATTGCGCTTTGATTCCTAAAACGTGGATTAAATTTGAATCAGAAATAAATCCAAACAATATTTATATTCCTATTCCAAAGGAACCGCTGAATATAGCAGGAAAGCCAATAGCCGCCTCAATGATGGTAACTACAGATTCGACACATTTTTATTCTGCTTTTCTTTCTCCGAAAATATCGAATGCTGATGCATCGGTATTACCGGCAGATGGATTCTTATACTATGATAAGAATGCACACGAATATCAGATTTCGAATAAAGAAAAGCTCATTGAGCATTCCTTACCTGGAAATTATTTAAGTTTGAATAAATCGAACTGTAAAGTGTACGGTGAGGGTAAAATTAATTTGGGTGGTGATTTCGGCCAACTCAAAATTGAATCTTTTGGAAATGCTTCTCACTTTTTGATACCTGACACAACTATTTTTGACATGTTGATGTCGATTGACTTTTTCTTTAATGATAATGCTATTGATAAGATGGCTGATGAGATAAACAGCAATGCCGACCTTAAACCTACCGACTTCTCGAGGTCGGTTTTCGAAAAAGGAATGCATGAATTATTAGGTAAAGAGCAAGCCGATAAAATGATTTCACAACTTAACCTTTATGGTTCGTTGAAAAAAGTACCTGAAGAACTGAGGAAAACATTTTTTATAAATGATTTAAAAATGAAGTGGAATAAAGACACTCGTTCATATACTTCAATTGGAAAAATTGGAATCAGTAACATAAATAAAATACAACTTAATAAATATGTGACAGGAAAAATTGAAATTGTTAAGAAACGTGGGGGAGACATTCTCAATATTTATCTAGAGTTGGATGCTAACAACTGGTACTTCTTTAATTACACTAGAGGAACTATGTTGGCAGTTTCATCCAACGAAGCATTTAATACTGCTATAAAAGACATGAAACCAGACAAACGTGAAAAGGCCGGAGATAAGGATAAAAAGGAACCTAACTATTATTTTAATATTTGTCCTCCGACTAAAAAGATTCAGTTTTTGAGAAAAAATCAAGTTGATCAGTGATAACGCCTACTAATATATATTTATTAATTTTTGCTTATCTGATGGGTTCAATACCATCGGCTGTTTGGATAGGAAAGTATTTTTATAAAACAGATGTCCGCGAGTATGGAAGCGGAAATGCAGGTGCCACCAATGTGTTTAGAGTGCTCGGCAAAAAGGCTGGAATACCTGTACTTTTGCTTGATGTATTAAAAGGTTTCGGAGGGGTTTGTTTGGCCGTATTTAGCAGCTATTCCAGAGGAAGTACTCAATTTACTAATCTGGAACTAGTGTTAGGTATGGCAGCTTTGGTGGGTCACATCTTCCCAATTTTTGCGCAATTTCGTGGAGGAAAAGGAATAGCAACTCTTTTGGGTATTATAATGGGTGTTCATTTATTTGCCGGTCTTATTTCAATTGCTGTTTTTACCACGGTATTGCTCATTTCTAATTACGTATCGCTGGCATCTATACTTTCATCCATATTTTTTCCAATTATTGTTCTCATCATCGGAAAGATTGTAACTCCTACAGCTACTCACCTGTCTATGATTCCTGCATTTACAAAACCATTACTTATTTTCTCGATATTAATCCCAATAATGGTAATCATCACTCATCAAAAAAATATTGAAAGATTGTTACGAAAAGAAGAATCGAAATCGAAACTGATAAAGAAAAAAGTTAAGAAAAATGAGCCCGCAGAAATTGAACTCGATTAATTATATTTGACCATTGCATTGAAAAATATCTTTTTTATTTCCCTACCTAAATCATTAATTTTTTTGTTGATTTTGTTCTGTTCTCATTCGTTTGCACAAACCGACATTATTATTACCGGTAGAGCGTTCGACAGTGATAATAATAACATGCCATTGCCCAAATTAATGATAATAAATAAACGCAGCAATAACGGCTCGTTTGCGGATGCTGAAGGCAAGTTTTCAATTGTAGCCAAACAATCGGATACTATATTGTTTTCTGCCATCGGATTTTTGTTAAAAAAAGTATGTGTTAGAGATTCTGTGTCCAAAAAACAATATCATATCGAAGTTCAGATGCAAAAATTGCAATATACCCTGAAGGAAATCTCTGTTTTTGCCACACGCGACTTGAATGAAATTCAAAAAGACATTGACAGACTTGGAGTGAAAAAAGATTATTCGATTACTGGTCTCGATGGTTTTGAAAGCCCCATTACGTATCTCTACGAACGATATAGTAAAAGAGGGCGTTCCAAATTAAAAGTTCAGGAGCTCGAAAACGAAGACATGAGACGCGATATTTTGAAGGATTTGTTTCGCCTTTATGTAAAACATGAAATTATAGACCTTTCGGATTCCGAATTCGATGCCTTTATTAAGTACCTTAATTTTAGTGACGAATATATTCAAAATGCAAGTCAGTTCGAACTCACCATGGCCATTAAGGGCAAATATGAAAGTTTTAAAAACAGATGGAAATAAATAAATAGTTTACCTTTGCGACATCATGAGAGATGTATTTTATACCCTATTAGTAGTGTGGGTTATTTGGCGCGTTATGAATGCCTTTAGTTCCGACAAATCCAAACCAAACAACACACGCTCTCCTTCGTCCCGTCCTTACACAAAAAAGGAAGGCGAAACAACTGTGGATTACGTTCCGCCCAAATCGAAAGGGATAAAAGATGATGCAGGTGAGTATGTAGATTACGAAGAAATTAAGTAACCATTCGTTTTCCAGCCCAACCGCCAATCTCCAATTAAGAATTCTCTTCATTCCTATTTTCTTTCGTTGCTTTAAGTTCTTCCTTTACAGTGTTTGCATAAGTAAAACAAGATCTAAGTATTCTATATATTAGTAGCTTGCTCTTATATCCATGCTCACCTAAAATGCGTTAAACGTATTATGATTGTCATATTTCACCCGAGAAATGTGGTAACGGACTTATGATTACCATATTTCACATGAGAAATGTGTTAAATGTACTTACTAAAACCATATTGAATATCAGTTTGGGCTTTCCAAACCCGATTCTTGAAATCTGAAACCTGAAACTTTTAAACTTTCCAACTCCAAACCCCTTATCTTTGCCGCATGACAAAAAAGGAAAGATTTGAAAAAGTAATTGCCTATTTTAGCGAACACCAGCCGGTGGCCGAAACAGAATTGCATTATGGCAGTCCGTATGAACTATTGGTGGCTGTTATTTTGTCGGCACAATGCACAGACAAGCGTGTAAACATGGTAACACCAGCCTTGTTTAAAGCATTTCCGGTGGCAGATGTGATGGCCGAAGCCAGCAGCGATGAGGTATTTGCATATATCCGAAGCATCAGTTATCCGAATAATAAGGCTAAACATTTGGTGGGAATGGCCAAAATGCTGGTGAACGACTTTAAGGGAGTGGTGCCATCGGATGTAAACGAATTACAAAAACTACCGGGAGTAGGGCGCAAAACGGCTAATGTGATAGCTTCGGTGGTGTACGAAAAACCTGCAATGGCTGTAGATACTCATGTGTTTCGGGTTTCGGCACGACTGGGATTAACTACCCTTGCCAAAACACCCCTCGAAACGGAGAAACAACTCATGAAATATATTCCTGAAAATAAAGTGGCAATAGCACACCATTGGCTGATATTGCATGGAAGATATGTCTGCCTGGCCCGCTCGCCCAAGTGCAAGGAATGCGAACTGAAAGTGTTTTGCAAATATTTCGAGAAATTGAATAAAAAATAAAGAGTGCCTGGTTTTAAGCAGGCTCTCTTTATTTCTAAAACTTTACTATTCTAAATTTATTTCTCTTTACGCTCTGCTATTTTTCTTTTGAAATAAAAGAAACCCGAAATGGCTGCTATGATAACAATAAAATGAACAAGGTATGAACGCGAAAGTCCGTCTTCGCCCACAAAACAGAAGAAACGAGCTCTACGAGCTGGGTCATCAAACAAAGAAGTTTTTAATTTTTTGATAAAGCCCGATTTTGGGTCTCTATCACGAGTTATGTTCTTGTTGTCTTCTTTAATACTCATCCATACAAATACCGGCTTGCCCACAATATGGTCTTCCGGAACAAAGCCCCAGTAGCGCGAATCGGCAGAGTTGTGGCGATTGTCACCCATCATAAAATAGTAATCCAACTTAAAGGTGTAGGTTTTGCTTTCTTTTCCATTGATGAAAATTTTATCTCCTTTTACTTCCATCGTGTTCAATTCGTAATTAATAATAATGCGGCTGTATAGGGCAATATTAGTGGTGTCGAGATTAACTGTAACACCTTTTTTAGGAATGAACAATGGCCCGAAGTTGTCGTTGTTCCATGCATAAGCAGGATGATGAGGAAATATCTGAGGAGAATATTTTCCCATTGGTTCCACCACAGGTTCAAAAGATTTTATGTTTTCGAGTTGTTTGAAATTATCCACTTTGTTATTTGGAAGATTAACAATGTATGTAATTCCCGTGCTGTCCTGCTCTTGCTGAATCGGGTCGGTAATATCAAATTTTGTAAGCACCTGTGGACTGAAAGTGGTACCATCCGTTTTTACACGATAGGTGTATTGCATGGTGGGCGCAACATACGAAGGTTTGCTATTAATAAATAATTGTTTGTTTTTAATAAATAAAGTATCTCCCGGAATAGCCACACAACGTTTAACATAGTTTTCACGTTTGTCGGCAGGGCGAGCAACGATATCTCCGAAATAAGTTTTACCCGTTTCTTGATTGATATCTGTGTTTGTCCATACCACATTTCTGCCATAGGTGCGGCAAAGCTGGTAATAACTTTGGTCCTGGGCGTTGAGTGCTACAGTATCCCCATCAGGATAATTGAACACAACAATATCATTGTTTTTTACAGAACCAAAACCCGGCAATCGGAAATATGGAAGTTTAAACCATTCGAGATAGGATTTAGTAGTCTCTGTTAAAGGCAATGTATGATGCGCAAAAGGGAAGGAGAGGGGTGTGTTCGGAATTTTAGCACCGTAACTTATTTTGCTAACAAAAAGATAGTCGCCTACCATCATCGATTTTTCGAGAGAAGATGTAGGTATGGTAAATGCTTCGAAAAAGAAAGTACGAATAACAGTGGCTGCCACCACAGCAAATACAATAGCTTCGGTCCATTCGCGTGCCATTGAAGGTTTCATTTTATTTCTGTCCTCCGGACCTACATATTTGGTGTCTTTCTGAAATCCTATGTAGAATAAATACACAAATCCGAACACAGCTGCCAGTGCTTTTTCTGTAAAACTTCTTTTGTTGAATGCTTTTGCCATCAATAAACACATGATGACATACATCAAAAAGTTTACACCAGGAGTGATGATAAGGAAAATCCACCACCAAGGTTTCTTAATTATTTTTAGCCATACAATAAAATTGTACACCGGAACAAACGCTTTCCAACTCGCCTCACCGGCAAGAGCAAATAGCTTCCACAGCCCGATGATAGTGGTTATCGAAAAAATAATTAGAAACAAATACGACATGTCCATAAGTGAGGAATTAAGAAATTAAATTAAGAATGATTAAGTTTTGTTGTTTGTATTATTAAGTGTTAACTGATATTTATTTCAAGTGATTTTAGCAAAGAAACGAATTATACTTTCTGATTAATCTTTTAACAGGTCGTTCATGCCATACACCCCTTTTTTACCGATGAGCCATTCGGCAGCTATTACAGCCCCTGTAGCAAACCCTTTTCGATTGTGAGCAAAATGAGTGATGCTTATCTCATCTGCTTCGGAGCGGTAAGTTACAGTATGTGTTCCCGGCACTTCACCAATGCGTTTCGAAATTATCCCTAATTCGTTCGGATTATCGGTACTTGTATTTACCCATTTTTGTTTTGCTTCCAGCTGGTTCAAAATCTGCTCAGCTATTGATAGTGCAGTGCCGCTCGGGGCATCCAGTTTATGGACGTGGTGTATTTCTTCTATTTCCGGATTATACTCTCTATGCCCGTTCATCAGTTTAGCCAAATATTCATTCAGTTTAAAAAACAGATTAACTCCAATACTGTAATTGGACGAATAGAACAGACTTTGTTTTTTTTCAGTAC
The DNA here is from genome assembly GCA_903926385.1 of uncultured Bacteroidota bacterium. Lineage (GTDB taxonomy): Bacteria > Bacteroidota > Bacteroidia > 2-12-FULL-35-15 > 2-12-FULL-35-15 > 2-12-FULL-35-15. The sequence goes on along the minus strand of CAIYIS010000008.1, from coordinate 10,748 downwards.
AGTTAGATTTTACTTCTTCCAGTTTATCAAGCCATCCTGTGGTACCTACCACCACAGGCACATTTGCCTCAAAACATTTATATATATTATTTACTGCTGAGGCAGGAACACTAAATTCAATCGCCACATCTGCCTGCTTCAAATCTTCTGTTTTTAACGAAGCCGCATTATCCTCATCAATAGTAAGGACTATGGAATGCCCTCTGGATTCAGCAATTTGTTCAATCACTTTCCCCATTTTTCCATATCCCAATATTGCTATTTTCATTTTTCTGATAGTTGAATTGCTGTGGTGATGTATGCTTTAAAAATTATTTTTGGCAAAATTACAATTTAATTGTCAAAGCTAATCCCGTGGAGTACTGATTTACATAAGCGGTATTTATTAGTGTTGGATGGAGTTGAAACGATAAGTTATCGCTCACATCAAACGTAAATAAATGTGCATCCACACTAGCATCTACAATATTGAAAAGATACAACGCTGCCGCCCCTATAACCGAAAGGTCTCGATAACGGTGGTAATAATGCTGAAGCGAACTTAACTGATCGGTGGTGTAAACACCCGTATAAGTGCTGTTATAGCTATCTTTTAAATCATAAAGGTATTTCTTATATTTAACTTGATTTAAGTTGATGGAGTAGGCGAGGGCTCCGAAACCAACATATATAATAGGTAGCTTCCAATATTTCTTATTATAAATCTGACCAAGACCGGGGCATGCGGCTGATAACAACGCTGCTTTCTTAGGAGAATGTTTTTTTTGAACAAGCGGAATGGCAGAGGTTGCGGTTTTAGCAGTATCTGTTAACTGCGCGAAACTTTCGGAGGATAAGAAAAACAAAAAAGTTATTACACATATATAGTGTAATAACTTTTTTGGTATACGTCCTTGCGACAAGTTATACATCTAATAAGTCAAGAATACGTTTAAGGTCACTATCAGATTTGAATGGAATAACTATTTTTCCTTTCCCGCTAGTTTCTTTATTTATCTGAACTTTGGTATTAAAAACCGCTCTTAAATCGTTTACAAAATTAGTTTGTTCTACTGTCAAAGTTGCTTTTGCTGCTTTAGGTTCCTTTGTAGATTTCGCCCCTCCGGCAATCTCTGCTTTAACACCGCGGGCCAAATCTTCTACTTCACGAACCGACAAACTATTTAATACAATCTGATTGTAAATGTCAAGTTGCGTGTCCTCGTTTTCAATACTGATAAGAGCACGAGCATGTCCCATCGAAACATCACCATTTCGAATAGCCAATTGTATTTCAACAGGAAGTTTTAATAAACGCAAATAATTAGTAATGGTAGAACGTTGTTTACTCACTTTCTGAGATAACTGCTCCTGAGTAAGGTCGCATTCGTCTATCAGTCTTTTGTAACTGATAGCAACTTCTATGGCATCCAGTTCTTCTCTCTGAATATTTTCAACAAGGGCCATTTCCAGCATAGCCTGATCGTTGGCTATACGAATATAAGCAGGAACATTGGTAAGCCCGGCTAACTGAGAAGCACGGAAACGTCTTTCTCCTGAAATAAGTTGGTATTTATCATATCCAAGTTTACGAACGGTGATGGGCTGAATAATTCCGTGTTCTTTGATGGAAGCGGCCAGTTCGTTTAGCGCATCTTCTTCAAAATTGGTTCGTGGCTGAAACGGGTTGGTTTCAATTTGCGATATCTCGATGTTGGCCACCGCGCCAACCACTTTTCCTTCTCCTTCTAATTTGTTACTGGTAATGTCGGTATTTGCGTTTTCAAGCAATGCACTTAATCCCCTTCCTAAAACGTTTTTTTTAACATTCATTCTATCTTTTCTTTAATTTTCGTCAACAATATTAATAAATTTTTCAGAATCATCCATTCGTGTAAGTTTATTTTTCTGCAATATTTCTCTTGCCAGATTCAAATAATTTACTGCCGCCTTACCGCTTGCATCGTGCATTATAATGCTTTGACCAAAGCTTGGAGCTTCACCAAGTTTTGTGTTTCGCTGAATAATGGTGTCGAATACAAGGGTCTGAAAATGTGTTTTCACTTCTTCCACCACCTGATTGCTTAATCGCAAACGCATATCGTACATGGTTAGCAATATTCCTTCAATAGATAATTCAGGATTCATGCGGGTTTGAACAATTTTGATGGTATTCAGTAATTTCCCTAACCCTTCCAAGGCAAAATACTCGCATTGCACCGGAATTAATACAGAGTCGGCAGCTGAAAGCGCGTTTACGGTAACCAAACCTAATGATGGTGAACAATCGATAATAATAAAATCATAATCATTTTTGATTTTATCAGTTGCCAGCTTCATCATCTTTTCCCTGTTGGGCAGGTTTATCATTTCTATCTCTGCACCCACCAAATCAATATGGGCAGGCAGAAGAAACAAATTGGGAGTTTCGGTAGCCAAAATAATGTCTTTAGGCTCCACTCCATCAATTATACATTCATATATACCGGTCTTTATATTGCGTGGATCAAATCCAACACCCGATGTGGAATTGGCTTGTGGATCGGCATCTATTAATAACGTTTTAAACTCGAGTACAGCCAGACTAGCTGCAAGATTAATAGCTGTTGTAGTTTTTCCTACCCCTCCTTTTTGATTCGCTATTGCTATTATTTTTCCCATTTACTATAGATATTTGATTTTTTGATATTGATAATTTAGTTCGATGCTGACTTTAATAATTCTTTTCGATTTATTTAAATTGATTTTGTTTCTCCTATTTCCAACAAAATTAATTCGCATCCTGCATCTTTAAACTTCTTTACTGCGTCTTCTTTGTTTATTTTTATATATCCGAATGTATCGTAATGCATCCCGATAACTTTATTGCATTTTATAAAACCTGTGGCATTTATGGCACTTTCCACCACCATGGTAAAATTATCTCCAATCGGCAAAAACGAAAAATCTACTTTGTTATAATCTCCGATTAGCTTCATATCATAAGTTAATGCAGTGTCTCCGGCATAATAAAAACTTCCTTCAGATGATTCAATTACAAATCCCATTGGGTTCCCCCCTGTACTTCCATCAGGCAAAGTACTCGAATGTACTGCTAGAACACATTTTACACTTCCAAAGTCAAATTTCCAGGTTCCTCCTATATTCATAGGATGTGTGTTTTCCTCACCTTGGTTATTCACCCAGGTAACAATTTCGAAATTACTTACCACTTTTGCTCCTGTGCGTTTGGCAATACTTATTGCATCTGCAATATGGTCGTAATGCCCATGCGAAATTAAAATATAATCAGCCTTTATTTTGCCAACATTTATATTCTTTGCCAGCTCATTTGGAGTTATATATGGGTCGAACAAAATATGTTTTCCATTTACTTCAACCCCAAAACATGAATGCCCGTAATATGTTATGTTCATAATATTGTTTTACTTTGTGCCTTTAAAATATCGTACGAAAGTACATTTTTTGAATGTTTAAGTTATCAAAACTTATATAAAATTTTAAACAATTTAATTAAACATCCTCTAAACGCAATGATTACAATCATTTCAGCTACCAATCGTCCGGACTGTAATACTCTAAAAGTAGCCAAAAACTATGCTTCGCTGATGGAAAAGCACGGTGTACATCCTTTATTACTTTCACTTGAAACATTACCTATGGAGATTTATTCTCCCGAAATTTATACTAAAAAGCCAGAATCTTTCGAAAAAATACTGAACGAATTCATTATTCCAGCACAAAAATTTGTTTTCATCTCTCCCGAATACAATGGCAGTTTTCCGGGAATTCTCAAGGTTTTTCTTGATGCAATGCCTTATAATTTAAATAGAAATAAAAAAGCTGCACTCATAGGCGTTTCAACTGGCAGAGCAGGCAATCTGAGAGGGATGGATCATCTATCTAGCGTACTTAATTTTTGCGGTTTGTTTGTTCATCCCATGCAAATTCCCATATCATCCGTTCTTCAGCAAATGGACGAATCGGGTGCATTAACCGATGCCAATACTCTTAAAGTGTTGAACAGACAAATTGAAGAGTTTTCGAAATGGTAAATACACTTAATATATAAGGTATCCTCATTTTACTTCTGTGCCTTTTTGAGTAAAAACCAGGCCAGAAAACTAAAAATAACATTGGGAATCCATACGGCAACCAATGGAGAAAGCAAACCTCCGGCTGCAAAAGTGGTGCTTACCTGCATAAACATAATAAAGGTAAAACTGATAAATATTCCGATTCCGATATGCATTCCTATTCCTCCTCTTATTTTTCGGCTGGCTATCGAAACACCAATAAGTGTGAGAATAAAAGTTGCAAAAGGGAAGGAGTTACGTCTGTATTTTTCTATCAGCAACACTTCTATATGGTCGGAGCCTTTTAGCTGTTCTGCTGCTATGTAGCGAGTAAGTTCGGGAGTATCCATGGTTTCCATGGTATTGTCTTTTCGGCCAAATTCTTCGGGAGTAAAAGCAAGTGTTGTGTCTAGCTTCATGCCCTTTTTGATGGTTTCTTTCATCCCGTTTATGGTTCGGGTAAAATAATTATTAATTGTCCATCGGCTGCGAATGCTATCCCATTTAATGGTTTCGGCCATTAGTTTATAATACAATTTACCCTCTTTAAACTTTTCGATAGAGAATTTGTATCCTGTATTTTCTTCCACACTGTATCTTTCCAGATAGATATAGTTTCCTGGCGATTCTTGTTTATGAATATTACGGTCCAGATTTCTGAATGCATCGCGAATATAAATGTCTTCAAAAGCAATGCGTTTTTTGGTAGCTCGCGGAATTACATAATTATTGAGATAAAGCGAAAGCCCTGCAATAACGGTGGCCGAAAGAAGATAAGGATAAAGCAAACGAGTGTAACTAACTCCGCTGCTTAGAATGGCAACAATTTCGGTACGTGAAGCCATTTTAGAAGTAAATAAAATTAAGGCTATAAATGTAAACAGAGGGCTGAACAGATTTATAATATAAGGAATAAAATTAAAATAGTAGTCCACAATGATGGCTTTGAGGGGAGCTTCTTTTTGTAAGAAGTCGTCTATCTTTTCAGAAATATCAAACACCACCACGATAAGAATAATAAGCACCATGGAGAGCACAAACGTTCCCAGAAACTTCTTTATTATATACCAGTCTAAAATTTTCATAAAAGCCCCTCTCTTAATCTCTCCCATAAGGGGAGAGGATGCACTCATAACGATTTATTAATTTATCTTTCATTTTTAATAAACTCTTCACCTATCGCCCCCTCTCTTGCGGAGATGGGATTAAGGGGAGAGGTTACTATAATCTATTGCCTAATTGTTTTACCATTTTATCTTTCCAATCTCTGAAAGTGCCTGCTATTATTTGATTGCGGGCTTCGGTAACCAGCCATAAATAAAAAGCGAGGTTGTGAATACTTGCAATTTGCGCGCCAAGTAATTCCTGCGAATGTACCAAATGTCGGAGATAAGCCTTAGTGTACACTTTATCCACATACGAGGTGCCATCAGCATCCAGCGGAGAGAAATCGTTTTTCCACTTTTCGTTTTTAATATTAATAATACCTTGCTGAGTGAACAAAAATCCATGTCGGGCATTGCGAGTAGGCATTACACAGTCGAACATATCAATGCCGAGTGCTATACTTTCCAGAATATTAATAGGAGTGCCTACACCCATGAGATAACGGGGCTTATCGGCCGGAAGGATATTACAAACCACTTCGGTCATGGCATACATATCCTCGGCAGGTTCGCCAACAGATAAACCACCTATGGCATTTCCTTCGCGATTTTGATTGGCAATAAACTCAGCCGACTTTTCTCTCAGGTCTTTGTAAACACTTCCCTGAACTATTGGGAAAAGAGTTTGAGTATATCCGTATTTGCCTTCTGTTTCATCAAATCGAACGCAGCATCTCTTTAACCACCGATGTGTCATATCGAGCGACTTTCGAGCGTAATTGTATTCGCAAGGGTAGGGGGTACACTCGTCAAAAGCCATGATGATATCGGCACCAATGACGCGCTGAATATCCATTACATTTTCGGGAGTAAAGAAATGTTTACTTCCGTCAATGTGAGAAGTAAACTTGGCTCCTTCTTCGGTTAGCTTACGACTATTGGAAAGCGAGTACACCTGATAACCTCCGCTATCGGTAAGCAAGGGCATGTCCCAGCCGTTGAACTTATGCAGTCCTCCGGCTTGTTCAATAATGTCGAGGCCCGGACGAAGATACAAATGATAGGTATTGCCCAGAATAATCTGAGCTTTGATATCGTCTTTCAACTCGCGCTGATGAACGGCTTTTACTGTTCCTGCCGTACCCACGGGCATAAATATGGGTGTTTGAATGGTTCCGTGATCGGTTATTAATTCTCCTGCACGTGCTTTGCTTCCTTTGTCGGAATGCGAAATGGTAAACTTCATATAGGTTTCAACGAATATTGAATGTTAACGAATGGCCTTGGTTTGTAATGATTGCTTATTCGATAAAAATGAAAATTCGCTATGCGTTGATTTCAATTGTTAATTACTTTGTATAAAACCTGCCAAAGATAATACAATACATAGTACACAAAATCTATTTTTGCAATCTTATTAAGAAACATATTAAATGAGGCGCATAAAATGAGGGCTCTTATTTATCAAGATGTTTTTAATTTATTAGTTTTTCGTTATTCTTAACCTTTTATGGATTGGTCTGATTTTATTATTCCTTCGGCAGGATTAATTATATTTTATTTATTTGCGTTGGCGTTGCTTGTGCAGTTGTGGTATTATCTGCGTTATTTCAGCGGTTTTGCTTTTTATAAAAAGAAAGAACTGGCTCCTTTCACCCCTCCTGCATCCATAGTGATATGTGCCAAAAACGAAGACCACAATATTGTTAATTTTCTTCCTTTGGTTTTTGAGCAAGAGTATCCGGAGTTTGAAGTGGTGGTGGTTAACGATTGTTCGTTTGATAATACAGGCGATATATTAAACGAAATGGCTAAGAAGCACACCAACCTGAAAGTGGTAACCATAATAGAAAACGAACATCATGCACATGGTAAAAAGGTGGCACTAATGATGGGTATTAAGGGTGCTACTCACGAACATTTGTTGCTTACGGATGCCGATTGTTACCCTACCGGAAAAGACTGGCTCAAGAATATGATGCAGCAGTTTACACCCGAAACAGACATAGTGCTGGGTTATGGAGCGTACGAAAAACGAAAAGGTTTTCTGAACAAAGTTATCCGCTTCGATACGTTTATGATTGCCTTGCAATACCTCTCGTTTTCGCTTGCACGCAAAACGTATATGGGTACAGGCCGTAATCTGGCGTATAAAAAGTCATTGTTTTTTAGTCTCAAAGGATTTGCTTCGCATTATCATATCGAGTCGGGAGATGATGATTTGTTTATTAACGAGGCCATCACCAAAATGAAATCGAAAACAGAAATATGTGTGGATACGCCCACTGTTTCGAAAGTGAAAACTACATTGAACTCGTGGATACGCCAAAAACGCAGGCATGTAACCACTTTTGAGCAATATAATTTTGGAAGTAAATTCAGATTAACGATGCTGAGTGCAAGTTTATATGCCTTTTATTTTTGTTTTGTGGTGTTGCTCATTGTGCAATTTCAGCCTATAGTGGTGCTTTCGGCATTTTTACTTCGTTTGATTATTCAGCTATTGATTTATAATAAATCGATGAAACTGCTGATGGAAAAAGATTTATTAGTATTTTCGCCTCTGATAGAGTTGTGCTTACTGGTATTGTATCCGGTGGTTACTTTGTCGAATATGTTTTTTAAGAAAAGCAACTGGAAATAAAAACCGAGTGCATCATGAAAGAAGATACTGCAGAGCCCAAGCTTACCGAAAAATCGCTTTACGATATAGCGCTGATAGAGCTGGCGCTTGAGCAGGGCGACCAAAAAGCATACACCGAACTACTGGACAGATACCGCGACTCGCTGTATGCACTTGTACTCAAAATGGTGGGCGACCCTGATGATGCTGACGACTTGACCATAGAATCGTTTACCAAAGCGTTTAAACAACTACCGAACTATAAAAGTAATTACGGGTTCAGCACATGGCTGTTCAAAATAGCTACTAATGCCTGCATCTCGTTTATGAGTCGTAAAAAGAATGTGCAGTTTTTTTCGATTCACGAGCCGGTGGTGTTCGAAGACGGGGTAGAACTCATCATTGATGTGCCCTGCGAAAGCCTTACTGCGGAGCAGGAAATGGAGAGAGAGCAAATGATAGAAATGATGCGAGTGATAGTACTCAAACTTACTCCTCATTATCGAAAATTGATAGAGCAAAAGTATTTTCAGGATAAATCGACTGAAGAGATAGCTGCAAAAATGAAATTGCCTCAGGGTACTGTAAAAGCACAGCTTTTTAAGGCTCGGGAGTTGTTGGCAAATATTTTAAGAAAATCGAAACGTAAATCGGATTTTGGTCTCCCTCATTAATCATTATTTCCCTAACCTAACGCCTACTCAGCAGAGACAAATGGGCGAACTGCAGCACCTGTATGAGCACTGGAATGCTCAAATAAATGTTATTTCGCGAAAGGATATTGACTTGCTTTACGAGCGGCATGTGTTGCACTCGTTGGGTATAGCCAAGGTTATGGAGTTTGAACCGGGTACTCATGTAATGGATGTGGGATGCGGAGGGGGATTTCCGGGTATTCCGCTGGCTATTTTGTTTCCGGAAACGGAGTTTTTGCTGGTAGATTCGATTGGGAAAAAGATTAAGGTGGTGAACGAGGTGGCTTCGGCTTTGGGGCTTACTAACGTAAAAGCGGAGCATAAGCGGGCTGAAGAGGTAAAACAGAAGTTTGAGTTTATCATTAGCCGGGCGGTTACGGAGTTTCCTACTTTTTACCGCTGGGTGCAAAATAAAATTAGCCACAAGCAGTTTAACGCTTTGCCTAACGGAATTCTTTACCTAAAGGGCGGAGACCTGGAAAAGGAGTTTGAGGGTTTTAAGAAAAGGGTGGTGTTTTACGACCTTAAGGACTACTTTAAGGAAGAATTTTTTGATACAAAAAAAGTGGTTTACCTGCCGATGAACTAAGGTTTTGGTTTTGGGATTAAAGTTGAATTGGTCAATAATCATTAATCAATCAACAATCGCGAATCAACAATCATTAGGGCACCATCCTTATCTCTTTTCGTAGTCCTCTCTCCCGCTATCCGTTGCAAGTCCGCCCACCCTTATGCCTAACACACTTCGGGCTTTCCTTTGCTATCGGGTGCAGTTAGTAAGCGCCTCTCTCTTTGTTACCTTTAAGTATATTCTTAAAAATACTCCAACCTTAACGCAACTCCCATTCTCTTGCGAGTTTTGGGATGGGATTTCAGATTTCAGATTTCAAATTTTGGATAGAGAGGCGGATAATTATTTTCTTTTCAACACAGAGGCCGCAGAGTAAAATGAGTTTCACAGTGAAATAAAAAAACTCCGAACATTTCTGAACGGAGTTTTATTGTTCTTAATTTATTTGAAAAGTGATGTGAGGTGGCGGGAACTATACTATATATATATGTATGGGATGGGAAAATGGGGGAAGAGGGGAGGGGAAGGGAGGAAATGATAAAATGAGAGAGGGGGAAACGGAAAGTAGGGCAAGAAATGGATGAGCGAGGGTTGGAAATTGAAAAAAAACAGAAAATAGGGCTGACCGTTGATAGGAAATTGAAACGCGATGATTGGAAATTGGATAAAAGTGAAAAAAACGGATGAGCGGTGATAGGAAATTGAATAAAAGTGGAAAAATCGGATGACCGATGATAGGAAATTGAGACGCGATGACAGGAAATTGAGAAAAAGTGGAAAAAACGGATGACCGTTGATAGGAAATTGAGAAAAAGTGGAAAAAACGGATGAGCGATGATAGGAAACTGAGACGCGATGATAGGAAATTGAGAAAAAGTGGAAAAAACGGACGACCGATGATAGGAAACTGAGACGCGATGACAGGAAATTGAAAAAAAAAGTAAGAAACTGAGACGCGATGATAGGAAATTGAGAAAAAGTGGAAAAAACGGACGACCGCTGATAGGAAACTGAGACGCGATGATAGGAAATTGAGAAAAAAAAGCAAGAAACGGATGACCGATGATAGGAATCACCTCTCCCCTGCATCCCCTCTCCACAAGAGAGGGGGAAAATGGTGACGAATGGGGTAAGACCTCACCCCCGGCCTCTCCCCTTGGCAAGGGGAGGGGGAGGTGGGAGGGAGGGAATTATAAATTATAAGTTATAAATTATGAATTAATGAAGCTCCGGGCAGAAATGTTCGGGGCTTTTTTTGTGTCACCTCTCCCCTGCCCCTCTCCACAAGAGAGTGGGAGAGGAGCTTTACGAAATACGAATAGTACGAATGAGGGAAAAAATCCTGCTCTGAAAAGGGTGGGATTTTTTTTTGTTTTAAATTACTTTGCTTTTATTGGCTTTACTTTTCTGTAAAATCTGACGTTTTTTGGAGACCCTTCCAAAATGAAGTGCACAAAAAAACACAAGTGAGAAGATGATTTGTGTTTTTTTCTTGAAAAATGGTTTCCTTTATTAATGGGCGTTTAGGTGAGTTATTAACAATTTTCTCTACTGGATTCCAGTAGAGAAATAACGGCATTTTTATTTGGAAGATGGGAAAGGCTGTGTTTACCTTTGGAGAGGCTATAATTGATAAAAAATGGTTATTCAAAAAAGGATAAAAAAAAGAAGTGCGTATGTAAATCACATAGGCTTTTG
>CAIYIS010000007.1 GCA_903926385.1 uncultured Bacteroidota bacterium | reverse complement strand
GCTTCCTACTACTGGTATTGGATTTACCGTTACGGTTTGTGTTGATGTTGCAGAGCATCCTAAACTTGTTCCTGTTACGGTATAAGTGATAGTTCCTACTGCCGGGGTAAATGCTGTTCCGTTGGTAACTCCGCCTGTCCAACTATAACTGGTTGCTCCTGTTCCTGTAAGTGTTACAGATGTTCCTGCACATACTGTATTAGCTGATGCTGTACTTCCTACTGTTGGTATTGGATTTACAGTTACGGTTTGTGTTGATGTAGCTGAGCAGCCTAAACTTGTTCCTGTTAAAGTATAAGTGATAGTTCCTACTGCCGGAGTAAATGCTGTTCCATTAGTAACTCCACCTGTCCAGCTATAACTGGTTGCTCCTGTTCCTGTAAGTGTTATGGATGTTCCTGCACATACTGTATTAGCTGATGCGGAGCTTCCCACGATTGGTATTGGATGTACAGTTACAGTTTGCGTTGATGTTGCAGAGCATCCTAAACTTGTTCCAGTTACGGTATAAGTGATTGTTCCTACTGCTGGAGTAAATGCCGTTCCATTCGTAATTCCGCCTGTCCAAATATAACTGGTTGCTCCGGTTCCGGTAAGTGTTTCTGATGTTCCTGCACATAATGTATTGGCTGATGCTGTGCTTCCTACTGTTGGTATTGGATTTACGGTTACAGTTTGTGTTGATGTTGCCGAGCAGCCTAAACTTGTTCCTGTTACTGTATAAGTAATAGTTCCTACTGCCGGAATAAATGCTGTTCCATTAGTAACTCCGCCTGTCCAGCTATAACTGGTTGCTCCGGTTCCTGTAAGTGTTATGGATGTTCCTGCACATACTGTATTAGCTGATGCTGTGCTTCCTGCTGTTGGTGTTGGATTTACGGTTATCGCTTTTGTCTGGGCTGAGGATGTTCCACAGGAGTTTGATGCACTTACCGAAATTGTTCCGATTGATGTTCCTGCTGTTGTTGTTATGCTGTTTGTTGTGGATGATCCTGTCCAACCAACCGGTAGTGCCCACGTATAAGATGTAGCTCCGGCAACTGGAGTAATTGAATATGTTTGTGAGCTACCCGAACAGACTGTTGCATTACCAGTAATAATGCTTGGTTGGGTAGGAATACTATTTACAGTTACAGTTTGTGTTGATGTTGCAGTGCATCCTAAACTTGTTCCTGTTACGGTATAAGTGATAGTTCCTACTGCCGGGGTAAATGCTGTTCCATTAGTAACTCCGCCTGTCCAGCTATAACTGGCTGCTCCGGTTCCGGTAAGTGTTACAGATGTTCCTGCACATACTGTATTGGCTGTTGCTGTGCTTCCTACTGTTGGTATTGGATGTACTGTTACGGTTTCTGTTGATGTTGAAGAGCATCCTAAACTTGTTCCTGTTAAAGTATATGTAATAGTTCCTACTGCCGGAGTAAATGCTGTTCCATTAGTAACTCCGCCTGTCCAGCTATAGCTAGTTGCTCCGGTTCCGTTAAGTGTTACAGATGTTCCTGCACATACTGTATTAGCTGATGCTGTACTTCCTACTGTAGGTATTGGATTTACTGTTATCGCTTTTGTCTGGGCTGAGGATGTTCCACAGGAGTTTGATGCACTTACCGAAATTGTTCCGCCTGTTGTTCCTGCTATTGTTGTAATGCTGTTTGTTGTGGATGTTCCTGTCCATCCGCCCGGTAAATTCCAGGTATAGGAACTGGCTCCAGCAACCGGACTTATACTATACAGATTTGAAGACCCTGAACAAACCGCTGTACTGCCAGAAATAGTACCTGGTGTAGCGGGTGTTGCATTTATAGTAATTCCAATGGTTGCTGAATTTATACCACCAGAATTGATTCTTACTTGATAAAAGGTGCCTCCTGTTGTACCTGCTGGAATGGTAACTGAAAATGTCGTATTCGTTTGATTACCGGCAACAGCACCCGAATTTCCTAATGCTACAGGTGCTCCAAACGCGCCTATATTATCACTAAGCTGCGCTGTGTAAGTATGGTTTCCGGTTGCTAAGCTCGAAAAATCTACAGTTGCAGTACTTCCTGCACATATCGGAGAGGAGGTAAAAGAATTAAAAGTAATGGATGTTACCTGCCCAAACACATCCCCTGAATACCCTAAGAGGATAACGAGTAGCATAACTATACTGCGTGTAAAATATTTTTTCATAGTGGTAAATTTATTTTATTAAAATTTAGTTGCGCAAAAGTATTAATAAATGAATACAAAAAATAATTTTTCATGTAAACAGCTTTCCTTTGTCGTTTTTTATTTACCTCTCATATACAATTATACTGTATTCAGAGTTTTGATAAAATACGTTTGGTGAATTAATAGGTTGAAAATATTTTGGCAACCTTATTATTATTCGATGATTTTGGAACGGTACTGTAATCCATTGTTATCTTTTCTTCCGGATATTTATTTTCTATTAAAAAATTTCTAAGGCTTTTTGCTCTCATTTCAGCTAATCCCTCTACTTCCGGTTCGCCCTCTTCTGCAAATGCTTCGATACGGATAGAAGAATAGTTATTTTCATCCTTGTTTAAGCTTTTCAATATTCTTACTATATCTGCTTTGTCAGCCAATTTTAATTCTGACTTACCATCATCAAATAATACTCTGCCAAGCAATGTTTTTGATAATATGGCAGCAGCAGTAAGGTCAGGGCAACCATTAGCAAGTGTTCCCTTCACGTCGGGACACTGGTCATCTTTATCCAATACACCGTCACCGTCTCTGTCCGGCCAAGGTACACCCCGGTTTTCAACAGGGCCTGCCACTTCATCATCATCATCATCTGGAGAAGCAACTCCATCTTTATCGTTATCAGGACATCCTTTCATACCCACCAATCCTTTTTTATCAGGACATCTGTCAAACCTATCTGGCACACTATCTCTGTCGCTATCCGGGCACCCTTTAAATACTTTTAATCCACGCTCATTCGGACATTCATCTGCTTTATCAGGAATGCTATCGTTATCTGCATCAGGGCAACCATGCAGAAATTGCGGACCTGCAAGAGTTTTACAACTATCTTCTTTATCTTGCAGGCCATCACCATCGGCATCCGGGCAGCCATTTGCCGAATGAACACCAGCAAGATGAGGACATTTATCAATTGCATTTGAAATATAATCGCCATCCGAATCTTTTGGACGATGATATGGAATAGCAACCTTCAAACCAACAAACACCGAACAATTATCGCCATTAGCACCACTCCCGAAAAACCCCATGATGTTTCTGGTACCCACAAACAATTCGCCAAGCCGAAGCACCAAGCCTACACCGCTTTGTTTCACTGCCGGAATATAGGTAAATGGAATGGAAAGCCCTATCCATGGTCGGTTATAGGAAATGGCAAGTGTGCTGTATCCAGGATAATGTACTTGTAACTTCGAATCCGATTTATTCAAATTCAATAATCCCGACAGGTTTAGATGAAGCCCTTTCACTATTTGCCAATCCATGAATAAATTAATATGTGTTGGCAAACTTACTTTCATCACATCGCCTTTGGATGAATAGCTCTGACGATGAACCAAAGCAGAATCAACTAAAGGTTGAACAGTGCCGAGATTATAAGTAGTATTAAACGTGGAATCTCTAAATTTGTCTGTTGGGTTATAATCTATGCCATTATATGTACCATAATTATCCATTTTGGTATATTTAATTGCACCCACATCCATCAACGAAGCCCCGAAAGCGAGTTTGTGCAGTTCCATATCGCGGGGTACAATGCCTCTTTCGCCATCCATTTCGTATTTATCTTTTTCTATATCCGGTCGCCATTCATAAATCACCCCTAAATCGAAACCAAAGCCAGGGCTAGATGTTTTGGTGGTGCTTCCATAGTCAACATCACCACGAATGCGTGTTTGCATTCCTTGATTACTGTTTGAGTCGGTATAGGCGAGTTGTTTTATGTTCAGATAACTTGTACCAAGCCCTTGAAGGTATTTCAGCGTAATTCCAGCTTTCAGCAAATGCTTCCCATTGTCCACCGCCACGCGCGAATATGTAATGCCTGCTTCTGCCCAAGCCATCGAAGTTATTTTGCCGCTGCTTGCATTTACGCTGGTGGCAATAGGTCTAGATTGGTTCAAATATTCAGTCATGATTTGTGCAAGACTTTGGGGGATGTTCGAGTAATTTTGCACATTGTGATAATTATACGAAAATCCGATTTCATTTTTGTTATGTCCGAAACTGGCAATAAACGAACCCGGTCCCTGTGCATGGGTTTGCTTTATTACTTGCAGCGGTTCGCTGGTTCCAACAGATGATGAACTCGGAAATGCCAAACCACGATTGGTGGTAAACGATGGGTCGAAAAACTGGCGGGGCTCTTTGAAATTCTGAAACAAAAGCGGTGCCTGAATATTTTTTGCATCGGTCATAGCACCAATATCCATGCTGAAAATATTAAAGTCAACTTTGTTTCGGTTGTCCGATACAGCTGGATTGAACGAAACAGCCGTCACTCCGCTCCAGGCATCGGCACCGAAACCAAGAAATTGCTGGGCAAACGAGTGAACAGAAATAAATAATAGTATTAAAATAAAATATTTTTTTTTAATCATGAATAATGGTATTCGGTGTAGATTTCGAATTGTTTTGTTTGTGAATGAAAATGACGGCAATAATACAATATTTTTCTGAAAACAGTACAAATTTTTTTAGCAACCGCAGAGGCAGTTGCACCAAAGTAAGTATGGAGTAACAATTTAGTTTCTAAAAGTATCCTTTTACATTTCAATTACTCAAGATACAACGTGCTTTACTTCTATTTATTAACAATCAAACTTTAACGTAATTAACTAAAAAATGAATATATCCCGCAACTTACTTCTTAATATTGAGAAACTGGAAATAAATTAATTATGTAAAACATTATAAGGAACAGTAATGCACCGCAAAATATCTGAGCTTTTTTTAATAAATAAGTTAACTGAGTTTCGCTTCTGTAGAAAAGTATATGTATAGTATCTAAAGCACTTAACTAAAAAACTTTTGCCAGAAATGAATAAATATCTTATAATTGCATTCTTTAATCAAATCAATTCAATTAAAATATTATGGCAACAGCCTTATTTCAATACAAGTTTAGCAAGATGAATAACTATGCGAGAGTTGCCTTTTTTGCAATATTCGTATTTATCTTTCTTCATTCTAGTTCTTTTTCACAAACCAATTCATCAGCAAAAGACAGCAAAAAAGACGGTGTCGAAAAAACCTATTACGAAAACAAAAAACTAAAAAAAGAAGTTTCTTACCTAAAAGGAGTGATAGAAGGTACCGTTAAATTTTATTCGGAACTCGAAGACGGAAGAGTGATTGAAGAGGATACGTATGTGAACGGTAAGGAAACGGGGGTATCTAAAGTGTTTTACGAAACCGGAAATATCGAACGGGAAATACCGATGACAGAAGGGAAAAAGAATGGAACAGTAAAATTTTATTACGAAGATGGAAAGTTGAAAAAAGAAGCTCCGTTTGTAAATGATGTGTTGCAGGGCACTGCTAAAACCTATTCACCAAATGTGGACGGAAAATTAATAAGCGAAGACATATATGTGGATGGAAAACTGACCGGAACATGCAAAGATTATTACGAAAGTAGCAAACTGAAAGGAGAAGTGTCTTATAAAGCAGACAAAAAAAACGGGATAGAAAAAACCTATTATGAAAATGGAAAGGAGCAAACCGAAACACCTTTTGTTAATGACAAAGAAGAAGGAATTGTAAAAGGATATAATGAAAACGGAGTGTTGATAGCGGAAACCTCTTATAAAGAAGGAAAACTAAATGGTGTGGGGAAATGGTATTATGATAGCGGAGTTATCCGAAGCGAGATTACATTCGCAGATGGCAAAGAAAATGGGGTTTCCAAAGCATTTGATGCAAAAGGTAAGATGGTGAATGAGATTCCTTTTAAACAAGGCAGGGTGGATGGACTTGCTAAATGGTATTATGTAAGTGGTAAAACAAATAAAGAAATACCATACACAACAGGCAACGAGAATGGAACAGGAAAAGAATATTATGAAAGTGGTGCGCTAAAAGCAGAAGTTCCATGGGTGAACGGGCAACGAAGAGGTACTTCTAAGGAATATTATGAAAGCGGTAAACTAAAATTTGAAATACCTTGGGCAGATGACCATAAAGCAGGTGTGGTTTTAGAATATTACGAAAGGGGTAAACTGAAAAGTGAATGTTTGTGGATGAATGAATCTAAACGAGGAATTGGCAAAACATATTACGAAAGTGAAAAGTTGGAAAGCGAAAACCCTTATGATAATGAAGGAAACCTGGAAGGAACAAGTAAAATTTATTTCGAAAACAGGACTCTTAAAAGTGAAATCCCCTGGCATTATGGTAAGAAATCAGGAATTGTAAAAGAATATTACGACAATGGAAACATTCAATCCGAAATTAATATGGTAGATGGCAATATTGATGGAAGCTCCAAACAATATGACAAAAGCGGTAAACTTGAAAAAGAAAATACAGTTTCATATTACAAGGATAGCGTGAGTTTAAATCTGGTAAAAAGAAAAACAGATGTTTATCTTGCTGGCCTGCATGGAAAAGTGAAACAGGTGAAACAAAACCATTATAAAAGCGATGGAACAAATACCGATGCAGCCAATAGCGAGAAGATGGAAGAAGGAAACTCATTTGTAAAATATGATGCGAAAGGAAACGAACTTGAAAACATTACCTATTATGCAGACGACAGCACCAAACTCAAGAACTCAAAAAAATATAATGACCGCGGATTAATAATCCATTTTAAAAGTTTTAACTTTGATGATGGCACAACCGTAAAAGCATTGTTTGATTATGATAAATATGGCAATCTAATCCAAAAAAATGTTTACAACACTAATGATAGCGTGATAGTTAAATTTGTGAACACATACGATGATGCCGGAAGAATAACTTCTGTAAATAATTATTCGGAAGATAGCTTGTATTATACTACCCAAGTAAAATACAACGTTCAGGGAAAAGAAACCGAACGCAGCGAATATTTATCGAATGGCACTTTAAAATCAAAAATAACACACTCGTATGATGCCAAAGGATATTTGATTGAAACGGATGAATACCTTACGGAAACACAATTTAAACCTACAACTTATAAGGTGAATGAAAAAGGCGATAAAGCAGAAGAGAAAGGATATAATATGACTGGAAACTATGTGTATCTATTCAGATACGATGATAAAGGAAATCAAATTGAATCTTACGAATATCATCCGGCTGATAAATTTGTGGACGATGGTAGCGGGCATCTAGAAAAAATAATTGATGTGGATTATATCGTTAATGGGATAAAAAGCATGAACACCGAAAATATGTATAACTACAAAATGACTTATAAATATAACGAAAAGGGTAATGTTACCGAATCGAGCGCGTTCAATATAAAGGGTGATTTGAAACAGAAATTGATAAAAAAATACGATGACAAATCAAATCTTATCGAATCGAATACGGATAGTTGGAAGTACGAATATGATGGGCAAAACAACTGGACAAAAAAAATTGCAATGAGCAACAGCAAACCTCTGGAAATAACAATTCGGGAAATACAATATTACAAATAATTGCAAATGAATTTTAAAAACAAACAAATGAAATACCTCACTCTCACAATCCTGTTTTTAATGATTACCGCTGGCCTTTTTAGTCAAGATATCATTATGAAAACTGACGGAAGCCAAATTAAAGCAAAAGTTTTGAATATTGGAGATGCCGAAGTATATTACAAAGACTATGAAAACCAATTTGGTCGTACTTTAACCGAAGATAAGGAGCAAGTGGCGTATGTGAAGTATGAATCCGGAACTAAAGTAGTGATAAAAGGTGGGGAGTTTAAAGAAGAAAGCAAAAAATTTTGGAAAAAGGAACCCAAGGAAACTACAAAGGAAACCGCAAAAGAAACTACGATTGATAATTCTACTTCATCCACATCTAGTGAAAAACAAAAAAAGGCAAAACACAAAACAGGTAAAGAAGAAACCAGCAGCGAATATGATATTATAAAGAAAATTGATGGTTCATTTATTCATGCAACAGGAATTGAAACTGGGGCTTCAGAGATTATTTACCGCGACCCTGAAAACATTTTCGGACCTACTCAAAGTGTTGGTAAAAATGAAATTGAATATATTCGTTATAAATCCGGTAAAAAAGATGTATTTAAAGAAGAAATAAAAGAAGTAGCGAAAGAAGAACCGAAAGGAAAAGACAATGTAAAAGAGAATGAAAAGTCTACAACAAAAACTAAAAGCAATTTATTTTCAAAAGCAACTTCAGAAGACGCTTCGGGCCCTTCGGATTATGATCTGATAAAGAAAAACGATGGCACCTCTTTAAAAGTTGCAATCATGGATGTCTTGGCTACCGAAGTAAGATATAAAGACTATGATAATTTTTTTGGTGCTACTCAAACACTCGAAAAAACAGAAATTTCGTTTATTAAATATAAAACAGGCAAAAAAGAAATAATTACAGAAGCGGCCAAGCCAGTGCCGGAAGCTGTAGCTGAAAACGAATCATCTTCAAAGAAAAGTGTGACCAAATCATCTTCCAAAACAAAAGTAGAGAAATCAGATAATTCAAGTTCAACAGGGCTTGCAAAAGTTCCGGACAAGAGCTCTTCATCACTGGTGGATTACGACCTTATAAAAAAATCAGATGAAACCTTTATAAAGGTAAATATTGTAGACGCGTCTGAAAACGAAGTAAGATATAAAGAGTATAATAATTTTTTTGGAGCGACACAGAGTATCGATAAAAAAGACATTGCTTATGTAAAATATAAATCTGGCAAAAAAGATTTTGAATCAGAAACCGAAAAACAAAAAGCAGCACAGGCATCAATAAGCAAAGAAGAGAAAATAAGAAAAGTAGCGGAATTAGAAAATAAGCGAAAAGAAGCAAAAGCATCAAATAATTATGCTGCGGAAAGTAAATTAAACAGCCAGATAATAAGCTTGAATGGTACGGCAGCGAAAACAACAAGTTCTTCAGGATTAGGAGGAGGTGGAGTTTATTCAAAAAGTTCTTCTTCTGCTTCACTTGCTTCTGATAAAATGTATAAGGGAGAAGGGGCTTCGGTAGTAACCGGTGAAGGAGGCCGACTAAAGGACATAAAACTAGGAACCGTTGTAAACAAATATAGGAGGAGTTCGATTTTTATCATGATGGTAGACCATAGTGACAGGGAGCATGCATACGAAATAAGAGATGCATTTATGAATGGAACTCTACCGGATAAATTTAACGACCATAGTTTGAATGAAAGGATGATTCAATCCACAGGAGGTGGTAATCAAACGTATGCGATTAATAATTATTTATCATCGAACGGAGTAGCAAAAGCAATGGTTGCAAAATGGTTTAATAGAACCGAAAAAGGAACTTTTGATATGAATTTAGTTAAAGAGAGAGGGGCTTACGATGCTACAGAATTAGATATTAATATTGCAAAAAAATCCGCAAGAGGTATGGCTGTGATTGAAGATGCTGGTGAAGAGTTAATTGGAAATACGTTTATTGTAGTAAATGAATTTAAATATTTAGATAAAGAAGAGGTTGGAAAACAGGCGAGTACTGGATTGGCAATTTTTGGGGCGTTGGCAAGCGCTGCGGGTTACGGGGATCTCGCAACCGTAGCCAATGTAGGTTCTGTAGCCACTGCTGTAGCTGCAAAAGGATTTACTGTAAGAACCATTTCTTATTTATATCGTTTAGATTGGACACCCGAAATAGCCAAACAATTTTATGATAACTATTGGATGGACGACTCTAATTTTGACCCAGCTAAAAAACAAGCATTCGAGAATTCAAATCTTTTTACCTTACACTACGTTGGAAACGAGGAAGCGTGGGCAGATGTGCAGTCTACTGCATTTTCGAGTGCAACCAAAGGCGAGGAAATTCATAAAGCAACTTTAAAGGCAACTAATAGGGCGATTGCCAAACTGCAATATAAGTTTGATGAATTTAAAATCAAGACTCCTCTTTATACAGCCAGTCCAACTATTACTGCACAAATAGGCGAAAAGGAAGGTGTGGAACGAGGAAATAAATATGAAGTACTCGAAGGAGTTCAGGATGAAACTGGTCATACTTACTACAATCGCAAAGGAGTTATAAAAGTAAAGAGTGTTTATGGAGAAACCACTACCTTTATTGGTAATGGCAATTTTTATCCTGGAATATTAATCCGGCAGATAAGATAAATTTATTATTCAAAAAACATGACTTTACATTGATTTGTTGAACAAGCTTAAGTCCGGTTATAAATTTATACAGAAAGCGGACTTGCTATGGCAAAATTCAGCGATAAATCACCTTCTCTTTCATTTACAAAATTAATTTTCACTTACTCGAAAAGCTAAATTAGTGTTGTGAAAAGATCTAAAAATACAGACATTTAATTTAATGTTCAAAAGTATTAATATTAATATTAGATTATATATTTACTTTTGTCAGCAGTTCTTTAAACGGAAACGATGCAAATTATTGCTTATTGAAAAAGTTTCACTATTGCTTCACCTTATTTGAACAACCTCTTTAAAACAATTGATTTTAAAGGGTTCTGACAGAAAAACTATAATCCCAGCGGGATCACTAATCTAAAAAATAACAAAGCCCTTCAAATTAACATTTGAAGGGCTTTTGTTATTTTAATGTTTCATCACACTTTATATTTATTACATCTTGCCGAAGTTATGGATAGCTTCATAGCTATTCTTACAGGCGGGTACAGGTGGGAGAAAAACTCAACACTTAGTCTGAAGACTAATGATTAGAGAGTTTCAAACTCAAATCAGATAGTTGTGTATTCTTTTTCTGTTGTCAAATTTCCTTTTTCATCCCACATCAACCATTTACCGGTCTTTTCACCAAGGGTATAATGCATTTCAAATCTTTTTGTTCCGTTAAAATCCCAGATTAACCAGGTGCCATCTTTTTTCCCGTGAACAAAAGAAGCTATTCCTATCTTATTGCCCTTTTCATCAAATCTAACCCATTCTCCGTTTTTCTCGTTGTCGGCAAAGAGTCCGGTTTCATTCACTTTACCACTGTCGAAATAATAGGTTACTAAACCGTTCACTTTTCCATCCACAATAGTAACAGTGCTGTTTATGGTTCCTGTAGAATTGTATTTAGTGTAAACCCCGGAATATAATTTCCCTTTATCGGAATAATATAATCCGTCTTGAATTAAAACATTTTGAGCAGTTATTCCGAATGTTAAACTTAAACTCACGATTGCTAAGAAGATAATTTTTTTCATGATTTCAGAATTTTAAATGGTTTGAATAGTTGAAAACAATTAGCAAAACAATTATTTTACTTTTTGTACACACAAAGGTAAATGATGTAATGTAAAATTAATATTAAGTTTACATTGAAAGGGGAAATCTAAATAAAGGCCAATAAAAAACCCTCTACAATAGTTAACTGCAAAGGGTTTTACTCGATTATGACTTTAATCAATTATTTGGAATCCATCTCAATTTCAATTGAATTAAATGAAAATGGATTGATTTTGGTCTTTGTATCTTTATATGATATGTATTTAACAATGGCTTCAGGAAACTTAACATCAATAAGTACAGAAAAGTTGCCGTTTATATCAGAATACAAAACCTTATCATTAATGGTAATCTCTGCTCCGATTATTTCTTCACCGGTATTTTTATCTATAATTCTTCCTGTAATTATTACACTATTCACATCACTGTTGTTATCTTTTGAGGAATTTCCAGCTTGAGCTAAGTTGATGATAGTCGTTAATAATAAAAGTATAAGTGCTTTTTTCATTTCTTATTTTGATTGATACAAAAATACTGTAATCACTCAACATATATATTAGAGTAAAGTTATGATTAAATAAACAAATTGTTACGAAGTCAAACCTAAGAAATAAATCCAAAAAACTCTCATAACTTTCAATGTTTTCAGCACTTTCAGATATCACCTCAGTGAACAAAGACAAAGTATTATTAATATTGATTGTTAAAAATACATTACGAATATTAAGACCAAAACACAAGTAAATTAACCCAGCAATAACCC
This sequence comes from uncultured Bacteroidota bacterium, assembly GCA_903926385.1. GTDB lineage: Bacteria > Bacteroidota > Bacteroidia > 2-12-FULL-35-15 > 2-12-FULL-35-15 > 2-12-FULL-35-15. The sequence continues at coordinate 188,677 of CAIYIS010000007.1, read as the reverse complement.
AATCATAATAATTGCTTTATCCAAAAGAAACAATGTTTATGGACTTTTGTGGCGTTTAACAACCATAATTTATACATGAAGATTCATTATCGATTCGTCTTAATAAATGCCCTTATATTAAGTTTTTCGGCCAAAGCACAGGTACAAAAACTAATTACTGAAGCCGACAAAACAGCTTTAGAGGGTATTATTATAGAGAAATATTCTACTGCTAATTCTATTGGTTTTATTGACACAACAGGGGGGGCACTTCCAAAAGATGCTGTCACGTATAGAATATATGTGGACATGAAACCTGGTTATTCGCTTCAGGCTGTTTACGGGGTGCCGAATCATGAATTAATAATTAAAACATCAACTCACTTCTACAATAATATAAGGTGGGGAAATATTACAGGAGACAAAATTGATGATGTTAAAATAACAAACAATACAGCAGCATTCGATTCATACATTACACTAGGAGCTGCAACTGACGAACACAACGGAGTACCTCTCTCTGATGATAAAGATGGTTCCATTCTAAAAATAAAGTCCTTTGAAAAAGCTGACGGACTTAAGGCTGAAAAAATAAAACCTATCGTATTTTTCGGTTTCGACCTTTCGTTTTTTAACAACCCATTCAATGCTGCTTCGTTTTCCGGCAACAATGGCTCGTGGGCTGTGTTCGGGGGAATTAAAGGCTCTACACCTGAAAACAAAGTGCTGATAGCACAATTGACCACTGATGGTAAACTGAATTTTGAATTAAACATCCAAATGGGAACTCCAACAGGGGGCACCTTAAACTTTGTCGCAAAAAATCCAGCAGAAAATGAAATTTCATATGCTGCTCTGAAAAATTAAAAACACAATCAAAATAAATAATAATCACAAAAAACAAAAAACAAAAATGAAAAAAAACACACTAAACAAATTACTATTGGGGCTTAGTATAGTTATGGCAGGAAGCACATTGAAAGCACAAAATGGATTGGAGAATGTGATAGTAGAAAGATATTATGTTGCGGATGCAAATGATGCAGCGAACAGTATTGGTGTATTGCCTGTTGGTTCTGTAACTTACCGAATATTTGTTGATATGCTTCCGGGTTATAAGTTTGAAGCTCTTTATGGTGTTCCCGGACACACAATGAATATTAGCACTACTACAACTTTCTTTAATAATGAAGACAGAGGGGCCTTATATCCAAATTTGATTGGAAATCAATATTGGCATAATAACAGTGTGGCTCTTGATTCATGGTTATCAGTAGGTGGAACCAGCACAGGTCATGTTGGAGTATTGAAGTCGGCAGATGATGGAGTCTCCAATATTGTAATGCCCAACAGTATGTTACAAAACACAACTGGTAATATAGGAATAGCACTAACTCAACAGGATGGAAGCATTGCAGGAACACCTGAAGCGGTTACCGTGGTTGGTATTGGAAATTCAGGTAATGGAGACTGTGGAGTATTTGACGCTATCAGTCAGGTGGGTGGTAGTTTCACAACATCTAATGGTTCGATTGCGTCATTAAACGGATCGTATGGCCCTGATTCATTAACTAATATCGTTCTTGTAGGTCAGTTTACTACAGATGGTGATTTTTGTTTCAACCTTAACATCCAAATTGGAACTCCTACACCGGGTGTTTTTGAAAATTATGTAGCTGATCCTATTACTGACCCATACTACAAATCGTTTCTTAATTATTGTAGTAACACAGTAGGAATAGATAAACCAAAAACACCAGCAACATCATCTATTGAGGTATACCCTAATCCAGCTTCTAACACTGTAACTCTTGATTTGAACTCTTCAGAGAAAGTGAACAGTAGTTCATACAGAATCTTTGATATGATTGGAAACGTGTTGGTAGATAAAACCATTGGTGCTATTTCAGGAAGATACACCGAAAAAGTTGATGTGTCTGAATTTTCAAAAGGAATCTACTTTATTGAAATAATGCAAGACGGAGTAAAATCAACCAAGAAGCTTATTAAATACTAATCCAACTTATTCCTGTCCTAATTCACATACCCATCCTCTCTCATGGGGAGGATGGGATTTGGTGAAGCTAATCGATGAAAAAAATAACCCTTCTTTTTTACGTAATTTTTATTGCTGTTACCTCCTCTTTTTCCCAAGGAACTATAAGAGGTAAGGTGAGCGATAAAACCGGAGAAACTTTAATAGGTGTAACGGTTGCCCTAAAATCAAATCCTTCGATGGGAACCGTTTCCGATTTTGATGGAAATTTTTCTCTGAAATTAGCCGACTCATCAACACAGGTTATCACTATTTCTTATGTGAGCTATCAAACTATAGAATTTGAAGTACATCCTAAAAAAGGGGAAGTAATCGTGAAAGACTTTGTGATGGAGTCGAGCACAAAAGATTTAGCAGTTGTGGAAGTGGTTACTAAATCTACAAAAGCTAAGGAGTACTACATGGAAAACATTAAGAAAAACTCTTCCACTACGATAGATTACATTTCGTCTGAGACGATGAAAAAAACAGGAGATGCCAATGTGGTGGCTGCTGTGGCCCGTGTAACGGGTGTTTCGACCAATGGAGGATTTATAACTGTTCGTGGTATAGGCGACCGTTATGTAAAAACGACTATCAATGGTTCGCGAATTCCTACTCTTGATCCTTTTACAAACAATATTAAACTAGACATGTTTCCGGCAGCTTTGGTGGATAATATTATTATTATGAAAACTGCCAGCCCCGATTTACCGGGTGATTTTGCTGGTGCATACATATCAGTTGAAACGAAGGATTACCCGGAACAATTGGCTATTAACATGGAAACTCAGATTGGTTACAACACTCAATCTACTTTTAAAGATGTTATTTCTTCGCAACGCAGCAACACCGACTGGATGGGATATGACAATACATTCAGAGAACACGACCATACACAGTTTCAATCTACCAATACTAATATTTCCCAGTATCAGGAAATGGTGGCGCTTGGATTAGGTGACTATTTCAAATCAATGGGTATTACCGGATGGGCTACAGGAACCAATGCCGGAGATTTATATTTTAAATTGGGGCTGGTTAAGCTTGGTCTGCTTGCTCCTGCTTTAATTAATAATCCCACCGCTGTTTCGGCAGCAACTACGGCTTATAACAATGGCCCTTATCATTCACAGGCATTTTCTACTATTAATGCAGGTGCTGCCAAGACCGGTCAATCGTTTCCGAATAACTGGAATACTACACAACGCAAGGCTCCACTCGCATTCAGTCAAAGTTTCAGTGTGGGTGACCAACTTAATGTATTGGGCAAACAGGTTGGTTTTATTGCCGGTTTTCGTTATGGTAGCAATACTATTTACGACCCTGCAGCAGTAGCAGAAGGAGTTTACACAGGAACCACACGTCTCAATAAATATGAAAACAGAATAGAAGGAAGAGAAACGAATGGATGGAGTGCCCTTGTAAATGTTGCCTATAAAATGAATACAAACAACAGCATTTCATTATTATTTATGCCTAATTTAACTGGCACCAATAAAGCTTCGGACGGATATGATACAACTGGAACTACTGGCACAAAGGCACAATTTTATGAGTCGAGAAAGCAGATGGTGTATCAATTAAAAACGGAACATTACATTCCTCTTATAAAAATGAAATTGGAACTTAATGCCTCGTATACCAAAGGAAGCAGTAATTCTCCCGACTTTAAATATTTACAGTTTGAAGAAAACAGAACCACCAACACTTACGCCATCGATCCACTGGTACATTCCGTTGACAGGTATTATCGTTATTTGTCGGATAATATTTTTGATTCGCACGCATCAGCCGAATTGCCGCTGGGCAACAAACCCGGGCTATCTCGTAAACTTAAATTTGGCGGAGCTTATCAAACAGACAACACCAAGACTGATCAGTATCATTATTTTCTGGGCAAAGGAACTAATAATTTAACTTCAATGCAAAATGATGATATTGATTCTTATTTAAGCTTAGATCAATTTGGCATAACTCAAGGTAATAATGGAACTGTGCCATACAGCACAATGAATTGGTTTTATTACCGAGATGAAAACCCAACTAACAATTCGTTTGGAAAAAGTAAAATCAGTGCTGCTTTTGTAATGGCCGATTACATGGCGATTCCTCGTTTGCGCTTATCCGGCGGGTTGCGCATGGAACATACCAATATGTTTACCGATTTGAAAAAGTTTGATTCTTTGGGATTAAGCGATAATGACCCCAGAAGATTTTACCAGGAAGGTACATTACCTGCAACACCGGGCCGAATAAACGAAACCAAACTTTTGCCAAGCGCAACTGTTATTTTCAAATTAATTAACAGTGAAGAAAACCCAATCAATATTCGTTTAGGATATAGTCAAACAATAGCTCGTCCGAGTTTGAGAGAAATCTCCAATATCACTACGTTTGATTATGAATTAAGAACTAACGTGAGAGGTAACCCGAATTTAAAAACCGTTGAAATAAAAAATTACGATTTTAGAATAGAATCTTACTTTAAAAACAAAGACAATATTTCACTAAGTGTATTTTATAAAGAATTTAAAAATCATATTGAACTTGTTCAAAGCGATGTGTACACTTGGGTGAATGTTGATAAATCTAATGTTACCGGTCTTGAACTGGAAGGAAGAAAAGGAATCATTAAAGGACTCGAATTTAGAGCCAATGTTACCCTTGTTAAATCATACACTTCTTTTGTAAGAACTCGTCAGGAAGTCGTGGGAACTACCGTAACCGATTATGTGGTGGATACAGTAACCCGCACCATGCTGGGGCAAGCGCCTTATATTATTAATGGCATCTTATCTTATACCAACGATTCGATAGGACTGACAGCTACTGTTACCTACAATATTCAAGGAACACGTTTAGTTATTGGATCAAGAGGTTTAGGCTATGCTGATATTTACGAAATGCCCAGACATCAACTCGACTTTAAGGTGACACAGAAGATTGGAAAACATTTCTTCGTAAGCGCAACGATTAAGGATATATTAAATGCTCCTGTTACTCGTGCCTATAAAATTGAAGATAATTACGACATTGTTTATGACAAGTACCATTGGGGTACTAATTATTTGCTCGGGGTGAGTTATAAGTTTTAATAAACAAAACTGACTTCATTTTCCAGGCAGTAAAGATGATATTTTGTTTTCAAGACATAGGTTGACAGACGTAACAAGTGGCATTTTGTTTTCAAAACATAAGTTGTCAGACGTAACAACTGGCATTTAGTTTACAAAACATAAGTTGTTACACGTAACAAGTGGCATTTTGTTAAAAAAACATCACTTGTTACACGTTGCAAGTGGCATTTGCTATAAAAAATGCCACTTGTTCCGCCTAAAGTATAACAAGTTACGATTTTGAGGCCAAAAACGCAGGTTAGCAGATAAAATTGACAAAAAAATGCCTTTTAGGCAGTAAAAAACGAACAATAAAACAGAAAAAAATTAAAAAATACTGATAGCATGAAACCACTTTTTACCCTTTTTCTAGTGTCTGTTTTACTTTTTTCAAACAAAGTAAACGCACAGATACATCATGTGTTTGTAGAGAAATATTATATTTCGGATAGCTTGGATGCTACGGACACTACCAATGTTACAGCAAGTATGGGAACGTATCCTACTCCTTTTTTGCCCATAGGTTCCATAACATACAGAGTGTATGTTCAGTTAGATTCAGGATACAAAGTTCGTAAAATCTATGGAACAGCTTGTCATCCTTTAAAAGTAGCAAGCACAGCCAATTTTTTTAACTGTGTGGATAGGTCAGCATTTTTCGGGTATGGTGTAAAAAAACAATATTTTTCGAGCACTCCCATGCTTCCGCTCGATAGCTGGTTTACCATTGGTAAATGCGCAGTAGGCAGTGGAATTAATCCGCCAAGCTATGTAGGAGTTTACAAACCTGATGACACTGATGGCTCGTTAATAGGAGGTTCGCACAGTTCGGGGTTTATCACAAATAATGATACAGCAGCGCATATCCCGGTAGATACTGCTGATGGTATGATGATTTCGACAGAACATTTTTCAAATTGGGTAGATAATGGTTTTAATAATTCCGGGCTTCCAGCATCAGGCCTTGACACCACCGTATTCGGTGATAGCCTTGTAGGTTCGAAGTTTTACAGCACTTATGCTTATCTTCAGGAAAACCAGGGTGTGGCTGGTGAAGCTGCATCGGGGCATAAGGTTTTAGTTGGGCAATTTACAACTACCGGTGAACTTACGTTCGAACTAAATCTCGAAGTATGGGATTCTACCGGAGGTACAAACAATGGCCATTTGTTAAATTTTGTAGCTTCTAAAGGGCTTTGCGATACAGTAGGGGCAGACACTACGGTTTTAGGAATGTTAAAATACCCAATGGATGCACCAGTGTGTGGTTGTGGCGACCCAAATTTTTTAGAATATAATGCAAATGCACCTTGTTTCAACGATTCATTATGTCATAACAGAATTGTATTTGGTTGCATGGACACGTTGGCATGTAATTACGACTCACATGCTAATTATCACATTCAATATTTGTGCTGCTACCCGGGTAAATGCAATGACAGAAACATTAACCTTGTTTGCCCAGGAATAATAAGCAATTCAGGTTTTACACTCTATCCTAATCCCGTAAGTAATGTATTAAATATAGACATCACTATTGATGGCGCTCAGGAAACGAAATATTCCATTTACGATGCTTATGGCACAGAAATAAGGAATAATGATTTTGGAACACAGTCCGGAACAATTTCGCGACAAATAGATGTTTCAGACTTTCAGATGGGATTGTATTTAATTAGAGTATTTCATGGAGCAACTTCAGAAAGCAAAACTTTTATGAAGAACTAAAAAAGACATACAAGTAAACAGTTACAAAAAATATTATTTTTCAAAAACAAATTGATGATATCAAGTCAAAATAAACTAACGAGTAAATTTTTACCTTTTCTGTTTTTATTAACGGTAATAACCAGTTGCAAAAAACAGGAAACAAAAATGAACCTGCCCGAGTTTGGTTCTGTTACCGATGTTTGCGGCAACACGTATACAACTATTAAAATAGGAAACCAATGGTGGATGGCCGAAGATTTACGAACCACCAAATATACCAGCGATACAAGTTTCATTAGTTTGTCGATGGACACAATGTGGCAACACAAAACCACCGGAGCCTACTGTAATGTTTTAAATAATCAAAGCCTCCCCATAGGCCGATTGTATAATTGGTATGCAGTAACAGACCCTCGTGGCATTGCCCCAACCGGTTGGCATATACCTACTGATTCGGAATGGCAGGAATTGGAGCAACATTTAGGAATGAGCCCTGATGTTTCTAACGCTACAGGTTGGAGAGGAACACACGAAGGAGAGAAATTAAAAGTATTGCGAGGCACCACCTATGGATGGTCAGATTTCAGTAATGTATGGAATACAAACGAAAGTTGTTTTAGTGCGCTTTCTTTGGGATGTCGTATGTTCGACTCCAGTTGGGGTGATCCAGGTCAAGGTTCTACCGGTTTTTGGTGGACTTCATCTCCGAACGGTACACAAGCATGGTATCGCTACTTGGATTATAAAAATACCAATGTTTTCAGATATCATGGTTTGAAAACCTACGGTTTCAGTGTAAGATGTGTTAAAGACTAAGCAAAGAAAAAATGAAAAAAATAATTAGCATAGCATTACTGATATTAATAAATGTAGCGGTATTCTCACAAAATAAAGACTCGTTAACAGCGATTAACAAAATAAAACTTACCGATACAACTAAGACACATAAATGGGAGTTGGGTGGTTCCTTTTCGCCTGAATATTCCTACCGTACTTTAAAAGCAGATGAAACCAGTCAAACAATAAAAGAAATTAGAGATACTCTTGAAGTAGCAAAATTTGGTTATACAGTTGGTCTAAATTTACTTTATCGCCTTAATAACCGCTTAACCATAGAAACAGGAATACTATTATCGGATAAAGGAGAGAAAACGAAAAAAACATCATTTACTGATGTTCCTGCCGGACAAAAAATAATGTATTACACTTACAAATACAATTATTATTATCTGGGTATACCTCTAAAAGCAAATTATTCTATCACTACAGGTAAATTGAATTTATATGTTACAGCCGGTGTTTCTGCAAATATATTTCTTACCCAAAAAACAACACTTATAACAGGGCATGACAGTAAAGATTGGGAAAGAAATACTACTCAAACAAAATCTGGATTTAACTCCGTAAATTTTGCTATGTTGGCAGGATTGGGGTTACAATACAAGTTGAATAACAAGATAAATATAAAAGTAGAACCTTTGTATACTCGGTCGCTAACTAGTGTAATTAATGCACCTGTAAAATCATATTTATATAGTACAGGAATAAATTTCGGAATTTCAAAAACATTATAAAATGAAAAGGACTCTCTTTTTCTTTATCATTTCTATACTTAGTTTCTCATCATTTGCCCAAACAAACAAAACAAATGAAGAAGGAGTAAAAAGAATACAACATGAAATCGACAGCACGTTCCATTCCATTAATTTTTTTCCATTAAGCGAAGTTGAACATCTCTTGGGAAAAAAAGCAATATTGAAAGATAGTACATTAAAAGTTAGCAATTCGCTTATGCGATATGCGCTGGATTATGTGGCCGTTTACAAAGACAGTACATCAAAAGGGAGAATATTCTTTAGTTACGAGCAGTATAAAGACATGGAGGTTTCCAAAGATGTCTTCAAAAGTGCACTTGCAGAGAATCAATCCAATCCATTTTATGAATCGTTATCCGATTTTGGCAACGAAGGATTTCAGGTAAAAGATAATTTAGGTTATCCTTTTATTATAGTTCGAAAAGGCAACAGAATTTTCCGCTTCAAACTTTATTATTTATCCAGCATTGATTCGCAAAGAGAATTCAAAAATTCAGCAAGGAGAATCGTGACCAACCATTAAAATAAAGAGTACAAACATTACCCAAATGTTAACTTGTAGTTATTAGAATTTACTTTTGATAACATTTAGTTATCTTAATAATTTACTTCTTATAATACACCTTTAATCTCTGCGTAATATCCCACGTATACTTTTGTGACGTATTAATTCGATTACAAACTTATTTAAAACATTAACCCCTTTGCATTACGAAACAGAAAGAAATTAAACAAAACTATTAAAACAATTCTAAAACAAAACAAAAAACAATTAACTAAAACAATTAACTAAAAGCAAAAAAAAAACATGAAGAAAATTTCAACATTAATTGCGTCAGCAGTATTTGCTCTCGCAGCGGTGAATTCAGGTGTTGCTCAAACCAACCTTGGTTCATCTTGCGGATGTCCTACAGTGTCATCTCGCCCAACTATTAACCTTTCAACATTAGCTACCAATGGTGGTGCTGCTGATGGAGACTTGTTAGCAAACACTATCCTTACTTGCGATAAGCTATGGATATTAGACAAAAAAATCTATGTACCAAACGGAGTTACGCTTACTATTCAACCGGGTACAGTAATTAAAGGAGTAAACACTGGAGTTCCTAGCACAGCAACTGCCTTAATCGTTTCTAGAGGAGGTAAAATTTATGCTGACGGAACAGCTGATTGTCCAATCGTAATGACTGCACAAGCAGATCCTATGGACGGAACTTACTCTATCCACAACGTTGGACAATGGGGTGGTTTAGTTATCGCTGGTCAAGCTTCAAACAACCTAACACTTATCAAAAACGGACCTTTTCAAGCAGGTGTTGGTGATGGTAAAATAGCAGTTGCTGATGGATTGGGAACATTTGAAGGATTTGCAACTTCAGATTTCAGAAATCAATTTGGTGTAAATTTAACTACACCTCAAGCTGGTTACAACACCACTTTTAACGATAACGATAACTCAGGTATTTTAAGATATGTTTCTGTTCGTTTTACAGGTCAAATCTTGCAAGTAGGTGGAGAGTTAAACGGTATTTCTTTTGGTTCTGTTGGTCGTGGTACTACTGTTGATCACGTAGAAGTTATTTCTTCTGCTGATGATAACATGGAATTCTGGGGAGGTACAGTAAACATCAAAAATGCAACATTTATGTTTGGTAATGATGATATGTTTGACTGGGATGATGGATACAGTGGGAAAGTACAAAACGTTTTCTCTGTTGGTGTTTCTTCAAACGACACTTTAGGTACTGTAACAGGTGCTGGAGATAATGGTTTCGAAATGGATGCTGATGACCAAGCTTCAGGAAATGGTTCTGGTGTTGCTATCGGAACAATTGGTGTAGGTGGTTACCGTTCTCACCCTGTTATTTACAACGTAACAATGATTGGTACTAACAAAAGAAAAGAAAACTCTGACAACACAGGTATGTCAGCTATATGTGCTAAAGAACTTACTGAAGGAGAGATTTACAATTCAGTATTTGCAAACTTTGCTTGCGGTTTAAACCTTTGGACAGGAAATCAACCAGGAGAAGGAACAAGATCTAATACTTTATCATCAAGTGGTGCTACTGTTCTAGATTCTTATGATAACTGGAGAAACAACAATGGTACTCCAACATTAATTGTAAAAAACAATACATTTATTGGAATGGGAGCTGGTGCTCCTGGAGCTGCTGCAGCTACTTTAGTAAAAAATGTTTCTAAAATCTCTGGAAGTAACTCTTATTATGCAAACTGGGCATCTCATGCACCAACTGCAACCGACACAACTCAATTTTATGTAACTGATGGTAACATAAAAGTAGCTTCAGTACCGGGAGTGTCTCCAATTTGGGTTATGGATGGAATAACAAATGTTGTTTCTTCACAATACAGTGCTGTTCCTAATCCAGTTTTAGCTACTACAACTGTTGCACCTGCTGATGGTTTCTTTACACCTGAAAACTACAGAGGAGCTTTCGGTTCAGGAACTAACTGGTTATCTGGATGGGCTTATGCTACTATGTTGCAAACTACAGGAGGATTAGCTCCATGTCCAACTGACATCAACCATGATGGAATTACTAACAACGTTGACTTCCTTATTTTGTTAGGTAACTTCAACCAATCTTGTAACTAATCTAAATCTAAGTTCTTTCATTTGCGGCTATTTCTGCCCTCTTTCATAGGGAGGAGGGTAGCCGCAGGTGCGGACTTAATAAAACATATAAATATGAAAAAAATAAAATCATTAATATTAGGCTTAGGCTTACTGTTAGCTGGAGGTCATTCCTTCGCACAAAACGGTTTGGAAGGTATTATAGTTGAAAAATACTATGTTTCCAATGCAGCAGATGCAACCGGAAGTATTGGTGCATTGCCTACCGGTTCTGTAACGTACAGAATTTTCGCAGATATGATTCCCGGATATAAATTTCAGGCAATGTATGGAGTGGCTGGTCATCCTTTGACAGTATCTACCACAACTTCTTTCTTCAATAATCAAGACAGAGGAGCTACAACACCAAATGGAATTGGTTCTCAATACCTAGCAAGCAATTCAGTTGCACTTGATTCTTGGTTTTCAGCCGGAGCTAGTGCAAATGGACAATTGGGTGTTCTAAAATCGGAAGACAATGGAGCTGCCAATTTAATCGCAGCCAACACAATCTTGCACAATGCAGATGCTACAGCGGGAATTCCTTTATATACGCAAGACGGTATGATTACAGGTACGCCTCAGTCGGTAACTTTTGTTGGTATTACATCAGGTCAGCTTGCAGCATTTGATGCAACTAGTAACGTTGGAAATTCATTTACTACATCTAACGGTTCTGTTGCTTCTTTGAATGGTTCTCAAGGACCATTTCCTTCGACAACAAACAAAGTATTAATTGGTCAGTTTACAACAAATGGTATTTTCCATTTTGAATTAAACATCCAGGTAGGAACAGGAGTTAACGGTCAATATCAGAATTATGTTGCTTCAAATCCTGTAGGAAATGAAATTTCACTTCCTTCTTTAACTTTCACTAGCACTCCCCCTGCACCTACAGTTAATCCAACAGTAGCTTATTGTATGCTAGATGTTGCTACACCACTAGGAGCAACCGCACAAGCAGGAAATACTTTAAAATGGTACACAGTAGCAACAGGAGGAACAGCTTTAGCAACTGCCCCAACACCATTAACAACAACTGCGCATACATCTTTATATTATGTATCACAAGTTAATTCTATCGGAAATGAAAGTGCTCGTTCACTAATTACAGTTGTAGTGAATGTTAAACCAGTTGTTCCGGTATTAATTACAGGTGCAACCGCAGTTTGTAACTATGTTGGAACTTCAACATCTGTTCCATACTCAATTGCTGCTGTAGCGAATGCTGCATCTTATGTTTGGACAGTACCGGCAGGAGCTTCTATCGTTTCAGGACAAGGCACTACTGCCATCAATGTTAGTTATCTTAATACAGCAACTGGTACAGGTGCTGTAGGAAACATTGCAGTGTCTGCAGTAGGTGCTACCGGATGTACAAGTGCTGCTAAAACATTAGCAATTACTAAAACTATCCCTGCAGCCGCAACAGCTATTACAGGGGCTCTTGCTGTATGTTCTTATGTAGGAACTACAACTCCTGTAACTTACACCACAGCTGCTGTAGCAGGTGTTAATTCATACTTATGGACGGTACCTACAGGATGTAACATCGTTTCTGGACAAGGAACAACAACTCTAGTTGTAAATTATGCTAACGTAACAACAACTGGTGCTCTAGGTAATATTTCCGTTACACGTGTTTCCGGTTGCGGATCAAGTGCTGCTAAAACTATAGCGATAACTGCTGCACTGCCTGCAACTCCGGGAGTAATAACTGGTACTGCTGCTGTTTGTGCTTATGTAGGCACTTCTACTCCTGTTACCTATTCATTTGTAGCAGTTGCTGGAGCAACTTATGTATGGACAGTTCCTGCTGGCGTAAATCTTGTTTCAGGACAAGGAACAAACAGCATTACTGTTAACTACCTTAACACACCGACAGGTGCAGGTGCACTTGGAAATATATCCGTTATCTCTACTTCACCTTGCGGTTCAAGTATAGCACGTACTTATGCAATCTCTAAAGCTTTACCTACTACACCTGGTGTTATTACAGGTCCTGCTGCAGTTTGTAGCTATGTTGGTTCTTCTACCCCGGTAACGTATTCTATAGTTGCAGTTCCTACTGCACTTACTTATACTTGGACTGTGCCAACTGGCGTTACTTTAGTATCAGGTCAGGGAACCAATTCAATTACTGTTAACTTCTCTACTTTAGCTTCAGGAGCTGGTACAGTTGGTAATATTTCAGTAGTAGGTAACTCAGGATGTGGTTCGTCTGTTGCACGTGTGTTAGCTCTTACTAAAACTGCTGTAACAGCTCCTTTAGCAATAACAGGAACATTAAACAACATCTGCGCAAGTCCAACTACTTATATTTATTCAGTTGCAGCCGTAGCTAATGCTACAGCATATAACTGGGTTGTTCCAGCAGGTGCTACTATCGTTTCTGGACAAGGAACTACTTCTATCGTGATTTCTTTTCCTGCAGGTTACACTACAGGAGCAATTACTTGTGCTGCTGCAAATGCATGTTCAACAAGTGCTGTAAAAAGCATTACCGTAACTGGTCCTGCTCCAACACCTGGTGCAATAACTGGTTCTACTGTAGTTTGTTCTTCTATTCAAGGATTAACACCATTAACTTATAGCATAGTTGCTGTAGCAGGTGTAACTTCTTACTTATGGACAGCACCAGCTAACGCTACAATTGTTTCTGGTCAAGGAACTACAAGTGTTGATGTTCAGTTTGCTTCTAACTTTGTGTCAGGAAATCTTTCTGTTGCTTCGGTTGGAAACTGTACAAATAGTGCTGCAAAAACTTTATTACTAAACAAAACAGCTGCTGAACCAGGACTTATTACAGGTTCTACTTCTATTTGTGCTGATATAACTGCAGCTAATCCTGTACCTTATTCAGTGGTAGCAGTAGCAGGAGCTACTTCTTATGTATGGACTATTCCTGCAGGTGCTTCAATCGTAACTGGTGCTGGTACCAATTCGGTTACCATTTTATTTGCACCTAGTACTCCTGCAAATTCGCTTGTGAAAGTTGCTGCTCTTACTGCATGTGGTACATCACTTGCTCGTTCAACAACTGCTATTACAACATGTTTACTAGTGGATGTTGCAGCAGGTTCTAGCAATGATGGAGGTAATACATTCTCTAATCTTTATCCGAATCCGGCAACTGATTTCTTGAATTTTGATGTTACTTCAGAAGTTGATAAAGATGTTGTAGTTGAAGTTTACAACGTTTTAGGTGCTCAGGTTATCAATCAGAAATATCATGTTTCTGCAGGAGTTACTACTCTTAAAACAGATGTATCCAATCTTAAAAACGGAGTGTTCATGGTTAGACTAACTGATTTATCTAACGACAACGTGGTAACACAAACGATGATTAAATAAGAAAGTTTCTTTATAACTGGTAATTAATTATCATACAAAAGTCCCGCAGCAATGCGGGACTTTTGTTTTTTAGTAAATTATTATTAAAAATCGATACTAACGGATAATTTAATATCTGAAAAGAGCTAACAATAAATTAACATTAACCATTGATAAAATTAGTATTACTCATTTACCTTTGCAATAAAAAATATAATGAATAAGATTTTAATAGTAGACGATGAACAAGACATTCTGGAGTTTCTTTCCTATAATTTCCGTAAGCACAACTTCGATGTAGTAACAGCAATGGATGGTGAAGAAGGGGTAATAAAAGCAAAGCAAGAAATACCTCACATAATATTGTCAGATATTTTAATGCCACTAATGGATGGAATAACTATGTGTGGAGAAATCAAAAAAAATAAATCGCTTTCAACTATTCCATTTATATTTCTGACCGCAGTAAATGACGATTATAAAGTATTGCATGCAATGAGTTCGGGAGCCAATCAGTTTGTTTCTAAACCAATCAGATTTGAATATTTATTGAAAATAGTAAATCAAACTCTGAAACCTGCATAAGGAATTCCCCACAATTTATACTGAATTACCTAATGAATAGATTATACCTCTAAACAGTATCCAACCCCTTTAAAAGTTTTGATATACCCTTTACCTAATTTTTCGCGGAGCTTGCGAATGTGCACATCTATGGTTCGATTGGTAATAACTTCATACCCCCAAATTAATTTTGAAATTTCCTGGCGAGTAAAAACTTTCTGAGGTGAAGAAGAAAGTAATGAGAGTAACTCGAACTCTTTTCTTGGAAGAATGAGTTCCTGTTCGTCTTTATAAATTAAATAACGCTCTCTATCAATTCTTAAACCACGATATTTTATCTTTTCATGTTCTTGTTGAGAAGGAGCATACTTTCTTAAATATGCACTCAAACGAATTAGCAACACACGAGGTTTAATTGGCTTTACAATAAAACCATCGGCACCAGCATTAAAAGCAGCCACCTGTGAGTTATCATCATTTATTTCAGAATACACTACAATACGTGTATTTTCTAATTCTTTTTGACCTCTAACCTCCAAACAAATCTCGATGCCATCTAATCCCTGCAATTTCAATTCGGTTAATATAAGATGAGGAAGAAATTCCATTGCCATTTGCAGAGCATTTGCTGAATTTTTACAAACAAGAATAGAGTACCCTTCCGATTCTAAAGTTTGTTTCAACATTTGAATTATCTCTTCATTTGTGTCGATTATTAATATTTTTAAACCTAATTTTTCCATTATTTTTTAATTACGCGAAATTAGAAGCGCAATGCTACTTAAACATTAAGTCAGGATTAAATTAAGTTTAGTAATTAACAATTGTGAAACACAAAATGATTGAAGCGAAAAAATATATTCTATGAAATGGGAGCTAATTCTAATAAATACCGATCTTTGAAGCTATCTAATAATTATGAGGTTTACCTGCCAGTTAGGAAGTCTTTGAAAGAATTCCTCCGCTACATAATGCATTTTAAGAGAATTGCGTTGTGTTCTTTAAGATTTTATGCTTATTACTCCTGGTTTGCGTCACATTCCTGTGGGTTTGCGTCACATTCCTGTGGGTTTGCATCACATTCCTGTGGGATTGCGTTACATTCCCGTGGGATTGAGTCACATTCCTGTGGGTTTGCATCACATTCCTGTGGGATTGCGTCACATTCCCATGGGTTTGCATCACATTCCTGTGGGATTGCGTCACATTCCCATGAGTTTGCGTTATATTCACGTGGAATTGCGTTACATTCCCGTGGGATTGCGTCACATTCCTGTGGGATTGCGTCACATTCCCGTGGGATTGCGTCACATTCCTGTGAGTTTGCGACACGTTCCCATGGAATTGCGTCACATTCCTGTGGGATTACGTCACATTCCCGTTGGATTGCGTCACATCATTTCAGGAATGCTTAAAATATCAAAAGAACATGTGTTAATTTCCATTGTGTTCTGGCTTTTTATCTCAATTATTAATTCTCCCTTGTAAAACACTTCATCCTTCCTCGCATATTAATACCATATATCCTCAAAAAGCAATTACAAATTAAATTTTTTACACTTCCATGTTATTATTCTATTCATCTATTTCTTTAGAGATAAACTCACACATGAGTTTTCATTTATTGAATTGACTGATTTAGTGTCAAAGCAAAAGCATGACTTAGGTCACAAATAACTACTGACCAATGTCATAATGAGTGTGCTTTTACAAAACTACTTTTGCCAATTAAAATGAGAAAATGGCTTCCACATATTATAAACAATAGTTTTCACCCAAAACTATTGGGAGGTTTCGTTTTAATTATCACTCTTCTTCTCCTCGTATTTACTACATTCGATCACAACCACAAGGAATCTGTTAAATATAATGAATGGGTATCGGTAACAAAAGATGTTATATTAGAATCGGAAGAGGCTTTTTCTGACTTCAAGGACATTGAATCAACTGTAAAAGGATATGTAATTACCAGAAACAAAGACATTCTGAAGCAGTATGCAAAGTCGTGTACATCCACCTTGCAACATTTAGCTACTCTTAAAGAACTGACTAAAGACAATATTGAACAAAACAAAAGAATTAATATTCTTAGTGAATTTGTGGTACGAAAAATTGATTATTCGAATAAGCTAATAAATTTTGTTGATGAGAATAATAATGAAACGGCCAAAATTTTGATTAATACAGTCGAAAATTCAAGATTGTTAAACAGGATTAATTTTCTTATTCCAAGTATTCAAGCTATAGAATCTCGCATCTATGACCGACAAAAAGAAATAAAGGAACGGGATTTAAACAACACCTCCAAAACAGTATACCTACTGGAAATAATGGTAATTCTGATTTTAATAATAGTCTTTATATTCCTTGAGGCAAGCTTTAGAGCGAGAAGAAGAGCTGAAAACAATTTACATCACTTAAATAATCAACTAGATTTACTAGTAAAACAGAGAACGCTTTCATTAGAAATAAGTGAAGAAAAATATAGAACAGTTGTAGAAAACATACACGATGCAATTATAATTATCGACAATGACGGTCATTTAAAATTTACAAATTCAAATTTCCTTTCTGTTTTTAAATTAACAACAATTGAAACAGAGCAGCTGAAACTGGAACATGTCATTGCACCCGAATATATAGAAGAAATACAAATGAGTCAAACTCTGATATCGTCAGGGCAGGAAATGGAAACTCATTTAGAATGTATTGCAATTCGAAAAAACAGAAAGACATTCTGGTGCGAAATGTCGATGGTTCCGTTATCTGAAAAGAATATAATTATTGGCACTCAATGCTGCATTCGCGACATATCCGAACGAAAGAGAGTTGAAGAAGAGCTTGTAAGAAGAGAATACCAATTTAGAGCGCTTGTTGATAATAGTTTTGATGGTGTAATGGTATTAGACGAAAACGGATATGCAATATTTTCGAGTCCTGCATCAGTCAGAATTTCAGGGTATACAAAGGAAGATAGGCAAAAACTATCCCTTATTGAAATAGTAATTAGTGAGCACCAAGAAATAGTGCATACACTGATGGATAACCTTATGGAATTTCCGGGTGTAACATTTCCGTTTCAATACATGATAAAACGAAAGGATGGCAGTAGGTTTTGGTCCGAAGGCAAAGCGATAAATTTATTAAATGATGGAAGCATAGAAGGCATTGTTATTAATTTTCATGATATAACAGAAGAAAAAATTGCAAGAGATCAACTGGAACAAAACGAAAAAAAATATAGACATATTTTTGAACTCAATCCTGTACCGATGTGGTTGGCAGATATTGACACGTTTAAATTTTTGGACGTGAATAATGCAACTGTAGCTCATTATGGTTATACTAAAGAAGAAATGTTAACGATGACGGCTCTCGACATTCGTCCTGAAACGGATCGAGAAAAATTTCTAGCTGTTCGAAGGAATACGAAAGTTCAATTAGAAAAAAGAGGAATTTGGGAGCATAGGAAAAAGGATGGCACAAATATTTTTGTTGACATTATAGTAAGCGAGATCGAGTACAATGGAAAGTTGGTAAGTTTGGTTTCAGCAAATGATTTAACCTTAAGAATACAAGCAGAACAAAAAATAAAGCAAAGTGAAAAGTTATATAAAACGATAGCTTCTAACATTCCAGGCTCGGTGATTGCTTTGCTTGATAATAATTTGAATTACCTGTTACTTGAAGGAGATTTGATTGAAAGACTAGGTTATGTGAAAGAAAATGTTCTCGGAAAGAACATTACGGAAGTTTTACCACCGGAACATGTTCTTATTGTTAATAAGGGATATGTAAATGCGCTTAGTGGAAAAAGTACTACAGAAGAGTTAATTATCGAAGGCTATGACTTAACCACTAAATTGATTCCGCTTAAAGATGAAGAAAACAATGTTTACGCCATCATGTCAGTTTCGCAGGATGTAACCGATTTAAAAAATGTGAACAGAGCCATATCGGAATTAAGCCATGCTGCAGAACAAAAAGTAATAGAACGAACAGCTTCGCTCAAAAAATCAAATGAACTATTTGAAAATCTTTTTGATCATAATCCAGCATCTCTAACTATTAATGATGAAGCAACAGGAAAACTTGTAAACTGCAATGAATCTTTCTTGTCCTTTTTTGGTTATAAATCAAAAGCAGAAGTTTTAAATAAATCATTCATTGAATTACGACTTCACTTAGCCATAAAGCAAGTATTAACCGACATAATTCAAATGAAGGAGAACGATATTATTAAAAACAAAGAAGTCTTTGCAATAAACAAAAAGGGAGAAATCAAGTGGTTTAACACCTCTATTCTAAAAATTAAAATTGAGGGCAAGCCTAGTTTTTTGAGTGTTTCAATTGATATAACTGAACAGAAAAAAGCGGAAGAACAATTAACATCTGCTATAAAAGAACTGGACTCTTTCTCATATTCCGTTTCCCACGACTTGAGGGCTCCATTGCGATCGATAAGTGGCTTTAGTCAAATTCTGAGAGAGTCTCATGCTTCTTTATTGGACGAAGAAGGGCAACGATATCTTAATATCATTTCAGAAAACACTTTAAAAATGGGGAATTTAATAGATGATTTACTTGCATTCTCAAGATTGGGAAAACAAAACCTTCATAAAAAGTTAATAAACATGGAGCATCTTGTGAATATTATAGTCAAGGAACTAATCGAAGATCAAAAAATAACAAACGTAGAATTGAAGTTCAATAAATTCTTGGAAGTGTATGCTGACGTTTCTTTAATACATCAGGTAATGGTTAATTTAATTTCTAATGCATTAAAATATTCAAGCAAGAAGGAGAAAATACTTATTGAAATAAATTCTTATAAAGAGAAAAACCAAATTATATATTATGTAAGGGATAATGGAGTTGGATTTGATATGCAATATTACGACAAACTTTTTGCAGTGTTTCAAAGATTGCACCGAACTCGAGATTTCTCAGGAACTGGAGTTGGACTTTCCATCGCACATAGAATAATAACCAAGCATGACGGGAAAATGTGGGCGGAAAGCAAAGTAAACGAAGGGGCTACATTTTATTTTTCGTTACCCATTATTAACATCAACAGTCAGCAAGTATGAACAAACAAGAAATTGATATTCTATTGGTAGAAGATGGATTAGAGGACGCTGAATTAATTGGCTTCGCTTTAAGGAAAAACAGTGTTTCTAGAAAAACTTTACACCTATAAGACGGAGCAGAAGCTCTCGATTACAGTATTGCGAAAGGAGTTTATGTGAGCAGAGATCTAAAAGAAATACCAAAAGTAATTTTGCTTGATTTGAACATGCCTAAGATAGGTGGTTTGGATGTATTGAGAGAAATAAAAGGCGACACAAGAACTTCACATATTCCTTTTGTTGTAATGACTTCTTCAAAAGAAGATAAAGATATCGTGAAAAGTTATAAGTTGGGTGTAAACAGCTATGTTGTGAAACCTCTATGATTTGATGAGTTTTTGAATGCAGTTAGCAATTTAGGGTTATTTTGGATATTAACTAACCAACCTTTAACTAAAAAACAATACTGCTATTTAATGCTAAACATTAAGTTAATGAGACGAAGTTATTTATTACAGACTAAAATCCAAACCTTAAAACGACAAAAGGCGTTTGGAGCAAACTCCAGAAGAGAGTGAAATACTGCCTGACCAAATTATGGCGCCTGTGTTAGCATCCGATAGAACATAAGAAACAGACTTCGATTTATTATCTCCTAATTGTTCTGTTATCGTTAAAGAAGAAGTTTGTCCGCAAGTAGGTTCAGTATTGAAATAAGCGTTGGATGATGTATTACCAACAACGGCACCGTCAATAGTACACTTAATATTTGAATACCCTGCAGCAATCAAATGACTTGATGTGCTCTGATTGTACCAAAATACAATATATGCAACATAATTACAACTCCCATCGTCTTCTGTCGCATTAACATTATAGTTAGTAGAATCTTTGTCGGTACACCCTTTAGCCTTTTTACAAGCACCAAATCCGGCTATTAGAACAATACCAAAAAACAATAATAAAGTTTTAGAAGTTTTCATATTTTCTTTTTTACAAAACTATACAATTTTCTATAATCTATTCTTTGAATTACGTCAAACAATTCAAATTTATAAAAACATGATGTATTGATTAATGCAAGAAAGCAGCCATCAATAAAACAATTTTCATTTCGGAAGCAAGTAAATAAAACTGAATCGAGAGAGCTCACCTTCAATATCACCACACGTAACCTATCATTAAATTTTCGTAATATTGTCACACGATTTTGAGTTATAAATCAATCAAAAAAATGAATCAAACAATAAAGAATGTAAAACTTGCTTTAAGACAGATTGGATTTTACATTCCTTTTACATGGTATTTTGTTCTGTTTGCTATTGCAGCTGGTATTGGCACATTTTGGCTCAAGGCACAGGAAAAAATACCCGGATCTGCTTTCACAGATATTTTTGCATTACTCTTTCGCTTTGCAGTTTGCTTTGTGCTACTAATTCTGGCTCTTGCATTCGTATCCGTAACCTTTTCACTTATCTACTTTATCTGGAAGAAAAATAAAAAAGGTATTGATTTCAGAATAACAACACCTATTGTCAATGAAACTGAGAAAGACAAACAACCCATAGATATTTATCTACATCCTATCCTTAAACCATTTTTAGGGTTCATTAAACTTCGATTGAAATATGACAAAACACATTACTCTCAAAAATTTTATTTAGTAAAACCGGTTGTAAAAAGCTTTTTCAACACAACTTTAACAGGACGCTATAACTGGAGTTTGCCGGAAATTAAAGAATACAGAACAGAAAAAGTAATTCTTTATTTTGAAGACTTCTTTCAATTCTTTTCATTCGCAGTTCCTCTTGACTCAAATGGCTCGTTCTATACGCAACCTGTTTTTCAGGCATCAAAAATGACGAATGCTTTCCCTAGAAAAACAGAAGAAACATCAACACGCATTGAAGAGATAAAAAAGGTGGAAGGAGAACATATTAACTACAAGAACTTCGAAAGTAATGATGATGTCAGAAGGATAGTCTGGAAGATTTATGCAAAAAACAAGGAACTGGTGGTGCGAGTTCCTGAGATATTAGACCCTTATGCTTCTCATATTTATTTATACGCATCTTACTTTTCTGCATTTGAATTTTCGGGAAACGAAGTTTTGGAAATTCCATTTTTGAACTATTACAAAACCCTTTGTTGGAGTGCGTACAAACAGCTTCAGCAAAAAGGTTTGGAGGTTAGGTATGTAACAGACCAAACTATTCCACAAACACAAATCAGCAATGAAGAAGAACAGATTAAATACAACATTTCTGTTTGTAACTGGCATAGAGATAAAGAACTGAAAGAATACATAAAACCAAAGGACGCTTCAGTAGTAATTATTTCGTCTTTATCAGATGCTGAACAAGTAAGTCAATTGCTAGAACAATTCGGAAATGAAATATCATTTATTTTTGTTCCGCTTACTGATTGTTTGAACAAACAACATCTTGGAGATTGGTTGCAATGGATTTTTGTACAACAAGAAAAAGATGCAATCGCAACTTACAAAACCAACTGGAGTTTGTCGCTACTACGAGTAAAGATAAACAGAAATGAAAAGTTGCTAAAACAAATATTGGGGCAATACGACAAATCGAAAGTACTTAAAAAAATAAGTTAAGAACTCTATTTTGCTTCTTGTTACTAAGCACTTGCTTCATTCACAGATTCAATCATAGGAACAACTTATGACTTATACTTCCCTTTGCTTTTACGGATGGTTACCGCCACTATTTTGTATTCAGGACACAAAGCTTCGCTGTCGTGTTCATCGCTGGTAATCATGTTCAACATTAGGTCAGGGAAATGGAAAGTAGTACTTAAAATTCCTGCTCTCACCTGGTCAGTAATTTTTGCTTTGATATCTACCTTGCCTCGTGGCGACTCCACACAAACCATGTCTCCATCGTTGATGAGATGTTTGGACGCATCTGCTGCATTCATCATCAACACGTCTTCAGTAAGAATATCCACATTGCCCGTTCTACGGGTCATGGTGCCTGAGTTGTAATGTTCCAATTCGCGATTGGTGGTGAGTATGTAAGGATATTCCTTGTCGTGAGTGGTGGTTTCGTTGCTTTCTTTATAATCGAAATAATGAAACTTTCCTTTTCCGCGATGGAATTTTTTCTTGTGAAGTATTTGTGTATCGCCTCCACTTTTTAGTACAGGCCATTGTTTTCCATTCTCTCCAAGGTCTTTCCATTTCACACCTGCAAAGAAAGGAACGATTTTAGAAATCTCTTCGAGCATCGTATCGGGCTTATACTCGGGTTGAGGATATCCCATTTTGTTCATCATGTCGACCATTATTTCACCATCACTTTTGGTTCCCGATAGAGGTTCAACTACTTTCTGCACACGCTGAATTCTGCGTTCGGCATTGGTGAATGTTCCGCTCTTTTCGAGGAAGGATGCGCCTGGTAAAACAACAGTAGCATATTTAGCCGTTTCAGTGATGAACAATTCTTGTAACACAAGCAATTCAAGATTTTCCATTGCTTCTATCACTTTCTTGGTGTTCGGGTCGGTTTGTACTACATCTTCACCCATCAACCAAAGTGCTTTCAACTTACCGTCAATAGAGGCTTCGAACATTTCAGGAATTTTCAATCCTTTGCTGAATGGTATTTTTGTTTGATAGAATGAAGCATATTCCTTATTGATTTCAGGGTCGTACGAACTCATGTAACCAGCACCCATGTGAGGTTGACAGCCCATGTCGGCAGCACCTTGCACATTGTTTTGTCCGCGAAGTGGATTCACCCCTACTCCTTTTCTTCCAATGTTTCCTGTAATCATAGCTAAATCGGAAATCAACATCACGGTATACGAACCTTGAGAATGTTCGGTAACGCCTAAACCATGAAAAGACATAGCACTGCCTGCTTTGGCATAAGCCACGGCTGCTTGTTTTACCAAGTTTCTATCTACACCTGTTATCAACTCCATAGCAGCTATGTCTGTTTTCAGAATCTGTGTGCGGAAATCGACGTATCCTTCGGTGCGGCTATTGATGAATTCTTTTGCTTCCAAACCTTCGGAGATGATGAAATAAAGCATCATATTCAACAAGGCTACGTTGGTGCCTGGTTTCAATTGTAAATGAATGGTGGCGTAACGTGCAAGCTCAGTCTTACGCGGGTCAATCACGATAGTGGTTTTGCCCTTCATGGCAAACTGCTTGAGTTTAACTCCGGTTACAGGATGCGCATCGGTTGGGTTAGCACCAATAATCATGATGCAATCCGTATGTTTAATGTCTTCTACCGAGTTGGTAGCAGCACCTGTACCAAATGCTCTCTGCATACCATTAGCAGTAGGTGAGTGACAAACACGAGCGCAACAATCAATATTATTAGTACCAATTACAGCACGAATAAATTTCTGCATCAAGTAATTCTCTTCGTTGGTGCAGCGTGCGGAAGAAATACCTGCAATGGAATCGGCACCGTGTTTTTGTTTTATGGCTGTTAATTTTTCTGCAATAAAAGTATAGGCTTCGTCCCAAGTGGCTGGCTCCAACACCCCATTTCGTCTGATGAGAGGAGTACGCAAACGATCGGGATGATTATAGAATGAAAAGGCATACCGCCCTTTAAGACAAGTATGTCCTTGATTTACTTCAGCATTGTAAGGTGCCTGTATTGATTTTACTTTTCCGTTCAACACGGCAACATCAAGGTTGCAACCCACTCCACAATAGGTGCAAATGGTGCGAACTTTTTTATCAGCAACAATCGATTTCGATTCGAACACATCGGAAATGGCGGAAGTAGGACAAGCCTGAGCACAAGCGCCACAGCTTACACAATCGGAATCGAAAAAAGATTTGTTATCCCTCTTCACTATATGACTGTCGAAACCACGACCAGCCATGGTAAGCACCATTTCGCCTTGCACTTCATCGCAGGCACGAACACAACGAAAACAATTGATGCACTTCGAAAAATCGGAAGTCATATACGGATGACTCAAATCTCTTTTTCGGTCGAGATGTGTTTTACCTTCGGGATAACGCACATCGCGCACTCCCACTTTAGCAGCAACCGTTTGTAATTCGCAATTGTTGTTTACCTCACAAGTAAGGCAATCGAGCGGATGGTCGGTGAGTACCAATTCAACAATGTTCTTACGCAACTTGACAATGCGGTCGCTATGCGTATTGATAAACGAATTAGGAATTACAGGAGTATGACAAGAAGCCATTGATTTAGCAGGACCATTTGCTGTAAGCGCAACATCCACGCTGCATACACGGCATGAACCAAAAGGGTCGAGGTTGGGTGCATCGCAAAGTGTAGGAACAAAATCGTTGCCCAAGTGTCGTTTCACAAACTTAAGAATGGTTTCTCCTTCAATAATCGGATAGACTTTATCGTTGATGGTTGCAGTAAGTTCCATGTTGGTTTATTTTTTAAAATAAGGTGATAATTCCGACTCGAAATATTTCATTGCATTTTTTACAGGCAAAGGTAGTCCACCTCCGAGGGCACATAATGAGCCTGTTTCGAGGGTTTCGAGTAAATCGTTCATTAATGTAAGGTCGATTTTATAATCTTCGTTCTGTGCTTTCTCAATCATTTCGTAGCCACGTGTAGAGCCCAAACGACAAGGGAAACACTTACCACAGCTTTCGTGAGCAGTGAATTTAAACAGGTGTTCGATGTATTTTATCAATGGAAAATCTTCGGGAATACAAACAATGGAAGCATGACCCAATAGAAAACCTTCGCGAGCAAAGGAATCGAAGTCGATGGAAAGATTTTCGATTTTGCTGATTGGTACTAATCCACCAAGCGGACCTCCTATATGCATTGCTTTCACAGGCTTTCTGAAGCCTCCACCTAATTCGTAAATAACCACCGACAAAGGTGTACCCATGTCTACTTCGTAAATTCCGGGACGATGAAAATATCCATCCAACGAAATTAATTTTGTTCCTGTTGATTTGGCTGTGCCAATGGCTGCATAAGCCTTACCTCCGTTTTCATAAATGAATGGAAGATTGGCCAAGGTCTCCACATTGTTTACTACGGTTGGTTTGTTGAACAATCCTTGCTGAGTAGGATAAGGAGGACGAACACGCACTTCGGGCCTTTGCC
Source organism: uncultured Bacteroidota bacterium (assembly GCA_903926385.1). Lineage (GTDB taxonomy): Bacteria > Bacteroidota > Bacteroidia > 2-12-FULL-35-15 > 2-12-FULL-35-15 > 2-12-FULL-35-15. The sequence goes on along the minus strand of CAIYIS010000007.1, from coordinate 162,534 downwards.
CTTCGATAGAAGAAAGCAGGGCCGTTTCCTCTCCACAGATATAAGCACCTTGAGCTTTTATTACTTTGAAATCGAAATTAAAACCCGAACCATTGATGTTATTACCAAGCAAATTTTCTTTTCTCAATTGATCAATACATGATGCGATAATAGCTACCGACTCAGGGTATTCGCCACGGATGTACACCACACCACAAGACGCACCTACAATATAGCCAGCCATCATCATTCCCATCAATAATGCATGAGGACGATTCTCCATGATGTAGCGGTCGGAATAAGCTCCTGGGTCGCCTTCATCGGCATTGCAAACAATAAATTTAGAATCGGAACTGGTGTTTTTGCACGACTCTAATTTGAAAGCCATCGGGAAACCAGCTCCTCCCCTACCTCTCAGGCCCGATGCTTTTAGTTCGAGCAAAAGTTCATCAGGAGTTTTCTGAAGAAAGGTGGCGAAGATTTTATAATATTCTTTAACAGGCAATGTTGCTTTGGTGAGCACTGCTGTGCCTTTGCAAGCTACATTGTATTTTTCGACAGTGGTAACTCTGCCTTGTTTTATATTCTCAATGTTGTTGATGTCTGTTCCCGAAAAGTTTTTGCCATCCACATGAAAAGCTGAGTTCTCGTGGCAACGACCAAGGCAACACATTTCGCCTATTTCGTTTTCACTAAAATTCGCTGACAACTTATTTCGCAATTCAGGTTGAGTTCCTGCTGTCATGCAAGCGCTGCCATTGCATACATAAGCTTTCTTTCCTTTGTTTTCGGGTTTTAGGAAATCGTAAAACGAAACCGTACCATGCACAGTGGATTTGCCCACCAAAAAATCAAGGTGAAGTTTGTCTAAGGTTTGTGCATCGGGTGTACCAGTTTCTGCTGCTGCATTGCCTAGCTCTTCAAACAAATTTTTGTTGATGCCTTTGCGGCCCAATAGGTAACTTAAATTATTCGACATGGATTAAATATTTTGAACGATAGGGGTTTCAGTGCCAATGCCTGTTGCCACCTGCTCGGGATGAGAATAGATAGTGAATTTAGAAGCTCGGCAAAACGCCATTAAGGTGATGCCTGCTTCGTGCGCCTGCTCAATGGCAAGCGATGATGGTGCTGAAACAGCAGCCAGAAAAGGAATGCCGGCAGCACGTGTTTTATTAATGATTTCGGAAGAGATGCGACCGCTAACGGTGAGGCAACGCGTCTCGGCCAAACGACCGCTATTGATAAGCTGACCAATGACTTTATCGACCGCATTGTGTCGACCGATGTCTTCCTGAAGCGTGAGCATTACTCCATCAATGGTAAAAGCCCCAGCTGCATGGGTTCCTCCTGATTTATGAAAATCGGTTTGCCCTTGGCTTAATTGTTCGAACATCTTCGCAACCAATGATGGTTGAAGTAGTTCAGTATTCTTCACCTTCAGATTGCTCACATCCTCTATCTCCGTTTTGCCACATATACCACACGATGAAGCCGAAATAACATTGCGTGTGCCTGCAAAATCTTTGAGGATTAAATGTGGTGCGACCTCGGCATTGATGGATAAAATATGGCCTTGAGAAGTGGTGGATGTAACGCGAATAATAGGCGCTTGATGAAGATCTTTGTAAACGTTTTCGGTAAATAACAAACCTCTTACTAAGTTGGTTTCGTTGCCGGGAGTTTGCATAGTGACTGTAAATGGGGTGCCATTAACAGCTATGCTGAGGGCTACTTCAACAGAAATGGCATCATTGACGTTGGAAAATTGATTTCCATTGAATAATAGTGCAGGGAATTGTTCTGTCATTTTTTTTAAACATTAACTACAATCTCTTTTAAAACTAAAGAGCTGCAGAAATGAAGTTTTAAATCGAATTATTTACATTTATAAAAATATGATATTAGTCATAATATTGGCAAAAGTACGGAATATTGTAGAACCAAATTTAAAGTATTTATAGAAGAAATGAAAATTATGGACAGTTGCGAAAGGTTTTGTGGGGCATTGAAAACGGGTACTTACATTTAAAAATATGAATTGATAAACAGCCATTTAGTTTTGAACTTACAAAAGAAATAAAATGATATTTAACGAGAAAAAGTTTATAAGAAAAGAGAAAAAAAGGTATTTGTATAAACATTTGTACAAAACGTATAACCATTTTGAAGGTATGGTGTTTTTTGATTGTTTAAATAAAATTACACCTAATTACAGAAATCGAAATCAAACATGATTTCTAGTTTTTTCTTAACAAAAGATTAAATAACAGGTTGAATAATCAACAAAATACAATACCATTGTTATTGCTCTCGCCTCAGTTAGGAGGTTTCTTTAATAAATAATGATAATAAAATCAATATACTCTTAAAACACTTCAGGATAACCTATGTCCACAAAAGCATTCTCTAGTTTATGCTTGTGGCCCATTTCCATGTTGGCAAGGTTTTCAAGAGCTTCCTTTTCGGTACCATCGTTTGCATTTTTGGCAAGAGAGCGGTATAATTCTGCTGCTTGTTGCTCACGTTTCATGGCTATTGCTATTGCATCAGCAGGTTTCATATCAGTAGAAAGGGCTGGCATATCTTGTGTTTCAGCAATTTTATAATCGATTACCTGTGTTTTAAATATTGAACCCAAAGCTTTGTTTCTTCGATACATTTCGAGCAAGTTAGCATGCCCGTTTTCGTCTTGTGCTAACTCTTCGAAGAGTTGTTTTACTCCCGGATTTGTTACCTTTTCAGCTGCGGCTTTATAGAAAGCATAAGCAGCATTTTCTTGCTCTATTGCAAAATCAATTAGTTTGTTGATGTCTGTAAAGTTCATTTTGTTTTGTTTTAAGTTAAAAAGATTGCCACAAAGGCGCTAAGGCACTAAGAAATGTCATTATTACTTTGTGAACCTTTGTGTCTTTGAGTCTTTGTGGCTAATTGTATTCATTAATAAAATATCTTTTATGGTCGTGCTTGACGGAAACCTCTATCCACGGTTACTTCCACTCCATCGCTTACTTTTTCAATGCTGATTGCACAAGCTTTGTATTCGGGTGTTTCGGTAACATTATCATAGGCATCGTTGGTAAGTACATTGGCGTGTGCTTCGCGGAAATGGAATGCACACCAAGTTACTCCTTCGGGAGAACGCTCGGTAACCCATGCCTTCAACGTGATGGAACCTCTGCGACTGCTAGCTTTTACCATATCGCCTGTTTTTATGTTCATTCGTTTTGCATCCACAGGGCTAATCTCGAGTAACTCTTCGGGGAATATATTTTCCAAACCAATTGAATTCCTTGTTTGTGTTCCTGTATGATAATGCCACAATCTTCGTCCGGTAGAAAGTATAAACGGATATTCCTTATCAGGCAACTCGGCTTGCGGACGATAATGCGTTTGAGAAAACAATCCTTTACCTCTTGTGAATTTACCGTTTAAATGTAAAATAGGAGTTCCGGGATGATAAATAGTAGGACAAGGCCATTGCAAACCGATTTCCTGAATTCGTTCGTAAGTAATACCACCCATTATGGTTCCGCTTCTGCGCATATCTTCCCAGGTGGACTCTGCTGAGGTAAACTTCAAATCGAAGCCCATACGTTTGGCAAGCTCTTGCATAATCCACCAGGTAGGGCGAGCCTCACCGGGTGCATTCACTGCTTTGCGCAAGAACTGAACTCTTCTGTCGAGATTAGAATATGTGCCATCATCTTCATTAAAACATACATCAGGCAAAATAACATCAGCGTATTCGGTAGTCATATTCGGGAAAATATCAACTACAACAAGGAAATCGAGGGCTTCAATTTCTTTGATTGTTTTTGCAGTGTTTGGTTCGGTTTGAACTGTATTATCACCAACACAGAATAATATTTTTGTATCGCCTGTTGTGGCTTTGTGAAGCATGGTAGGTAATTTATAACCTTCTTTACGAGATAAACCAGTTACACCCCAGTCTTTCTCCATCTTTTCAATCATGGTTTCGTTGATACACGATAGATAATTATGAAATACATTTGGCAATGCTCCCATATCGCAGGCACCTTGAACATTATTTTGTCCGCGAAGAGGATTTACACCACAGCCACGTTTGCCAAGATGTCCGAGTATCATTTGTAAATTGGCAAGTGTTTTCACATTATCTGTTCCGCAAATATGTTCGGTGATTCCAAGTGTATAAAGAATACTTACTTTTTTAGCTTCGCCTAACATTTTAGCGACCTGCTTCATTTTATCAACAGGCACTCCGCACACGGCAGACGCTTCCTGAATGGTATAACCTTTCAGCCAGTTTTTCATCTCTTCGGGATTCTCGGTATTGTTTTTCATGAACTCTTCGTCATGCCATCCGTTATTGAGAATCTCGCTCATGAGACCGTTGAGAAAAGGAACATCAGTGCCTACTCTTAATTGAACATATAAATCAGACCAATGAGCAATGTCGACTCTACGGGGGTCGCAAACTATTAGTTTTGCTCCGTTTTGCGCAGCACGTTTGACATAATAAGAAACGACAGGATGAGCTTCGGTCATGTTGGAACCAATAACGAACATCAACTCGGTTTCTAAAATTTCGTTGATTGAATTGGTAGCCGCTCCACTTCCGAAAGCATGAGCCAAGCCAGCAACAGTGGGTGCATGGCAGGTTCGTGCGCAGTGATCGATATTATTAGTTTTTACAACTGCACGTGTGAATTTTTGAATGGCATAATTATTTTCGTTGGTGATGCGTCCGGAACCTAAGGCTGAAAATACATCGGGGCCGTATTTATCGACAGTAGTTTTTATTTTGGAAGCAATGAGGTCTAAGGCTTCGTCCCAAGTGGCACGTTCGTGAATTCCATTTTTCTTAATCATTGGATACTGCAAGCGTTTTGGGCTGTCGTGAAATTCGAAACCATAGCGGCCTTTTACGCAAAGCATACCGTTGTTTGGCCATACTTCGCGGCCTGTAACTCGCACTACTTTGTTCTTTGCTTTATCAACATGAAGTGTGAGCTGACATCCAACTCCACAATAAGGACAGGTGGTATTTACTTTTTCGAATTCGGAGAAACGCCCTTTGCCTCTTGATTTGGTATCGGTGAGGGCTCCGGTAGGGCAAATCTGAACACATTCTCCGCATTGAACACAGGTGGATTGTCCCATTGGAATATCGTCATCGCACATGATAGTGGTTTCGAGGCCGCGGTAACCGAAACCTAAGACTTCGTTGACAACAGAATGATTGCAGGCTGCTACGCATCGCCCGCACTTAATGCATTTATCGTAATCGATGGTGATGAACTGAGAAGATTCGTCTTTTCGGCCCGTTGGATGATCGGGGAAAGTGGTTTTTTCGATACCGAGATGGTAACAGGCATCTTGAAGTTCGCATGTGCCGCTGCGTTCGCAGGCAAGACAATTGTGATAGCCGGATGCAAGCATTAAATCGACAACGGTGCGCTGGGCTTGAATGACAGCAGGACTTTGGGTGGAGATGTTCATACTCTCACGCACTTTGAGATTGCAGGAGGTTTGAAAACCACGCATGCCATCGACAGCAACGATGCAGGCACGACACTTGGCGGCCGGGCCTGTTTTGGCATGATAGCAAAGAGTAGGGATATAAATGCCATTTCGTTTGGCAACATCGAGTACGGTTTCGCCTTCGTTAGCTAAAAAAGATTGATTGTTGATAGTGATTTGCATAACATATTAATTGTTTATGAAATTCGATATTGAGCGGTGAAAATGCTTGGCACTTGCACCACGAAGCAAATGTAATTAAAAGTATAATACTTAATGTGGGTTGAAAGGGGGATGTGATGAATATCATGTTTTGAAGACTTTTTACGAAATACGAATAGTTACGAATTTACGAATAAGGGAGGCTTTACGAAATACTTGAGGGGCTTTACGAAATACGAATGATACGAATATACGAATAAGGGATGTAGGATTTAGGAAGTAGGATTAAGGATTTGGGGATTTGGCGGGAAGGTTTCTCCAGTTTGCGGGAGGCTTTTTCCGTTTTGCGGATGGATTTTTCCACTTGGCGGGAGGGTTTCTCCACTTTGCGGGAAAGTTTTTCCAGTTTGCGGATGGGTTTCTCCGTTTGGCGGATGGAATTCTCCGCTTGGCGGGAGGGTTTTTCCTCTAAGCGGAAAGGTTTTTCCACTTAGAGGTAGGTTGTTTCCGAATTACGGTTTTTTAGGTTTCTTAAACTGTAGTTTGCTTACTTGTTTATATTGGGCAGATGTGCCACCAAATACACTTTTAATGTATTTTTTTACGTCAGATGCACATTTAACTAAGCCGTTGTTGTCGTCATATAGGATAACATCTCTTGAAATACGGGCATTGCTTAATGGTGTGTAAGCATCTTTGACATTGGTATTGGAGGATGACATTGTACCTTTTAGGGTGGTAAGTGTTGCCACTTTTACGGCTGTTTCGCTTGGTGTGTAAGCGGAATTGGATGCAAGGAGGGTAATGAGTTTGTCAAAATTTTCGATGCGCTGGTCGAATGACATTTGTGATGCTGAAATATTTTTAAGGCTTTCGTCTTCGGGTGTTGCTGGGTTGTCTTTAATTTTAGGTGTTGCTCTTTTGCCTTGTAATTTACGTGTGAGTGTTTTTACATCTTTTATAAATTGTACTGTGACATCGGATGCTTCGACAGCATTTTGAATTTTAGTAACTAATTTGCTAAAAGGGTTGAAAATGATTTCTCGTGAATCGACACCATTTTGCCAAGCTGGGAGAAGTGAATTGACATTGGTGAGGGCTCCTTGAGCGGCTGTGAGCTTTGTGCCTAATGCTGTGAGTTTGATGTTTGCTTTTGAAGGGTCGTACTGCGAGCCGTAGCCATTGCAGAATCCTTTTAATGTTTCGAAGTTTGCTACATTTTTAGCGTGTCCTGTTTCTGATGATGATGCCATGATGATAAATTTTAAAGTTAGTGTTTCAAATACGCGTTGCAAATATACATAATATTTGGATTATGCAAATAATATTTTAATAAAATATTATTTTTTTATTTGAATTACTATTTTCTGTGTTTACTTCGATAAAGTAAATTCCTTTAGGCTGGTTGGTTAAATCTATTGTAATGAGTATGGTTTCAGTAGTTGCTTGATAAACTCGTTCACCTAATAGATTAGTGATTTTGATTTGTTCTATTTTGTTTTTTTCTGATTGTATAGTAAATAGGCCTGTTGTGGGGTTAGGGGAAAGTATTATTTGATTATTGTTTTCTAGTTCTTGGATGCCGATATAGCCTCCACCAGAATTTGAAGTTTTAAATATTTTTCCATTATCGCCAACAAGATAACCTGTATTGGCGTTTGGGAAAAAGATAGAATGGAAATTTGTTCCGCACATACATTGATTATGCCAAGTTGCACCGCCATCTATTGTTTTAACAATTGCGGGGGGCGAACCAACAGCATAACCCGTATCAGCAGAAGTAAAATATATTGAATGAGTACCTGTAATGGGGATTGAGATAGAGAACCAATTAGACCCACCATCAATAGTTTTAAGTAAATTATAATTTCCGCAATCTATATAACCTGTATTAGAGTCAGGAAAGTGAATTGAAAAGAAATTATCAGTTGTTCCGCTTGGTTGTAAAGTCCAATTATTACCTCCGTCAATTGTTTTAAAGATTGTCCCGTATAGACCGACAGCCCAACCTTTGAGAGTATCGGTGAAATATACAGAAGTTAGTATTGTTTGAATTCCTGAAATTTGTGATGTCCAAGAAGCGCCTCTGTCTGTTGTTTTTAATATGATTGCTTGGCCTGACATGGGACTACCGCCAACGATAATACCTGTGCTTGAATTGAGAAAGAAAATTGAATTTAAATCAAAAGTTGTTCCGCTGACTAATGGATGCCAAGAAGCCCCTCCGTTATTTGTTTTTAGAATTGTTCCATCTAAACCTGTTACATAACCAGTATCAATACTTGTAAAACGAACAAAAGTTAATTCACTAATAGTTCCGCTTGGTTGTCCTATCCAATTTATACCTCCATTTGTAGTTTTTAAAATAGTTCCGTGAATACCATAAATACCGCCAACGGTATAACCTGTGTCAGCATTAATAAAATAAACGGATTGAAGTGCATCAGTGGTGTCGCTTGTTTGTTGCACCCATTGTGCATTTGCAACCATACTGTAAAGTATGATTGCAAATGTTAGATGGTATTTGTATAATTTTTGTTTCATTATTGTGGAAACAAAATTACATTTTTAATTTTTAATAATTTTAGCAAAAAGACTTTCGTTGCCGAAATGAGTAGTAACAAAATAAATTCCATCGGTTGTTTTTGTTAAATCAATTTGATATTTATTTTTTCCTGTCATTCCGTTTACTTTTTGTTCAAGAACTTTTTCACCAAGCAAATTATAAACTTCAATAGTTACTTTGTCGTTTGTTTTTAAATCCAATTCAAGGGTAAATTCACCTGAACTTGGGTTAGGGTACAATTTAAATGATGGAGTTTTATTTGACTCCTCAACTGCCACAGTGCACCCGCCAATAGTTACTACCACTGTATCTTTTAAAATACCGCAAGGAGATGTTTGTTGAAGGATATAAGTGGTGGTAATGGATGGTTTTGCATAAGGGTTGGCAATGCCTGCATTGCTTAGACCTGCTGTTGGTTGCCATTCATATTGTAAACCTTCATAATTATTAATACCCAGTTGTACACTATCTCCTAAACATATTGTAGTATCTACTCCTACATTTGGTTTGCCGATTTCATTAATACTTACATCATCAAAGTAATAATATGCTTCCGGAACATAATTTAAAGTGCCCATAAGTTGAAATGTCGTGTTTGTGTCGTAATTAAAATTACCAATGGTAATATAATCTTCTCCGCCAATTGCCTGATAAGCCCCATATACTTTTATCCAATTTATTGTATCACTTATTACTGGATTTCCTGGCAATAGTATTTGAGGGGTTAAATTTAATGGGTGTTGAATCGCGCATGAAATAGGAGTTGTAGAAATATATGCTCCAATATTATTAACTGCATAACCTCCGCCATTTTCATTTGCGTGATTCGTATAAAATTCAACATAATAACATTTATTATTTATTAAAGGATTTGTTAATTGTACTTGAATATAGTCCCTGTAATCTGCCACTGCGATTGAGCCACATTCTGCTGCTGCCATTCCTACACCCGAATGAGGGAATTGATAATAAAAGCAACCTGCTTGGCATGGTACACTTGAACCACTACCTGGAGCACAAGCATTAAAATAACCAGAGGTTGATGTACCATTAGGGTTGTACCAAGGTATTGCGGTGTTTATTGCTGTAGGCCCAGTGATACAAGAACTTAAAGTTTCAAAATTTCCGTTTGGAACAAGGTTTTGAGAACTTGCTTCTAATAAACAAAACAAAATTGGTATTTGAATTAAATACTTTTTCATTTACAAATAACAAAACCAATGTGCTAAGCACATTGGGGTTAATTCCTATTTTGATAGTTGTGTAATAACTCTATTTATTTCTCCGTACATCTTTTCTCGCTTATTATTATATTTTTCTGTTTGCCAATACCTACTACCAATAAAGCCACTTTCACGCATAATGAAAGGTATACCTTCATACCTATATATGTTATCATTATCAACTTTCGCATTTGCTTTGAATTCCTCAAATTCAAGAAGAATAGTTTCTACAAACCTATTAGATACAATAACTAATTTAGGTTGTATCTTTTTTATAATGTCTAGTGTTAGCTGAACCTGAGCATTAATAAAATATTTTCCATTCTCCGTATTATAAATTTCCTCAATCTTCTTTTGGTTAGAATCGCGAATATAAAGCAAGTCAATAACTGTCCATTGCTCGTTAATTATTTTCTTATTTATTTCATAAAATTTATTGTAGAATGGATTTGGACTTTCTTTCATACAATCAATCATTGGGAATGGAGGATGAATATTATTTCCTAATGATGCTTTTCCTTTTTCGGAGGGCAGAAGTGAGGGATTGAGTGAAAGGAAAGTAACAGTGTTTTTTCTAACTTGTGCTTGATAAACTGGAGAAATTTCAATTCCACATTTATTGTTATCCCAAATTATCCTCAACTTTTCATTAAACTCAAAGTCCGAAAGGTTTTGTAATTCACTACCCATTGTTTCCTTATTTAATTTTTTAATGTTCAGCCCATCCATCACCTCGCCATTTTGCACCACTTGGAACATTTGTATTAGAACCTACATTAAAATACTCTCCTCTTCCTTTTTCAACTTCAGCCCATCCATCTCCTCGCCAAGTAGCTCCACTCGGAACTTTTGTATTAGAATCAACAAAGATATATTGTCCTCTCCCGCTTTCAACTTCTGCTGTCCCGTTCCCACGCCATGAAGCTCCATTTGGAACCTTACTATTAGAATCAACTTTGATAAACTGTCCCATAATTTTAGTTTTAAATTATACTTTTCTTGTTTTTTGTTTTTTAGAATGTTTGCGGGTTTCCTTTTCATTTATGTAATCCGAAAAATAACATCTCATAGGTTCATATTTTAGTTTGACAACTGTATCAAAACAAAATTCATTGTCTTGTTGTACAATTATTAATTCAGCTACACCCTTTGTTGAGTTACCCTTTTCGTCAACTTCAATACCATAATATTCTTGACGGTGAAGAAACATAATTGTTGATGCGTTTCTTGTTATTCCTTTGTAATGTGGTATATCAATTGTAGATGGTATATAATTTTCGTTCTTTTCAACAGAACGATTCAGTTGTGTAAAAATAATAATTGGAACGTTTAATTCTTCTGCCAATGCTTTCAATGAACTTGTGATTGATGAAACTTCTTGTGTTCGTGAACGCTTTATAGGTAAATCGTCTTTAATTTCATCAAGATTTTCGATTATGATTAAATCTATATTTTGTTTTTCTTTTAGTTTCAATATTTTTATTCGCATTTCAGAAACTAACATATGCGGTGTATCATCAATAAATAAAGAAGCTTTAGCAAGTTTCTTTATTTTTGAATTGAATTGTTTCAAGTCAAATTCATCTATTACTTCCTTTTTTAGTTTATAAGTAGATATTTCTGATTCAATAGAAAGAAGCCTTGTTGTAAGTTGAATTGCTGTTTCATTTAGTGAAAAAACAGCAACGGATTTACTGTAGTCTATAGCTGCATTTCTTGCAATACTCAATGCTAAAGCAGTTTTACCAACAGCGGGTCGTGCACCAATAATTATTAATTCCGATTTCTGCCAACCTGATGTTATGATGTCTAATTCTGTCAACCCAGAAGGAACACCAGTCAAGTGGTTTTTTCTGTGGTTTGTATTTTCAATCTTATTAATTGTCTGTTTGATTAAGGTTGTAATATTTTCCATTTGATTAAATTTAGTTCTGAAGGTTTAGTTCATCTTTTTCAAGAAAGCAAGATTCTTAGCATTATCGATAACTAATATTTATGTTATAAAACGACAGAAAACATTAAGTTCTCTGTTAGTATTGTGAAATCATCAACATTAAATGTTTTACAAATATAAATTAATATTTAACAATGGCATCGAATTTACAGGTGCTTAAACAAAGACCGCAACGAATACAAAGGTCGGTATTGATGATGTGGTGTTGTTTTTTTTCGCCATGTATGGCTTCGACCGGACATACTTTTTTGCAGGACTGGCAACCGTTGCAGGCATCGAGGATTTCGAAAACGATTAAGTCTTTGCAGACGGCAGTACGGCATTTTTTATCGCGGATGTGTTCGATGTATTCGTCTTTGAAATGACGTAAGGTGCTAAGGACGGGATTGGGTGCGGTTTGTCCGAGGCCGCAAAGGGAAGCGTTGGTGACGGTGCCAGCGAGGCGTTCGAGCTCATCGAGGTCGGACATTTGGCCTTGGCCTTGGCAAATGCGGTCGACAATTTGTTTCATACGAGCGGTGCCTTCGCGGCAGGGAACGCATTTTCCGCAGGACTCGTCTTGTACGAACTCGAGAAAGAAACGAGCGACATCGACCATACAGCTGCTTTCGTCCATAACGATTAAACCACCGCTACCCATGATGGCTCCGAGTTTGTTTAGGGATTCGTAATCGAGAGGAACATCGAGGTGTTCGGCAGGGATACATCCTCCGGATGGGCCACCTATTTGTGCTGCTTTGTAGGGTTTGCCTGTGGAGATTCCGCCACCGATGTCGTAAACGAGTTTGCGCAAAGGTGTACCGACAGGGACTTCGACAAGACCGGAAATATTAACTGTTCCGGCAAGTGCAAATATTTTTGTGCCTTTACTTTTATCTGTGCCTGTTTCGGCAAACTTAAGTCCTCCCTGATTGATGAGTAAAGGAATGTTTGAAAAGGTTTCAACGTTGTTGAGGACGGTGGGTTTGTTCCATAATCCTTTTTCGGCAGGGAAAGGAGGGCGAGGACGAGGTTCGCCACGGTTTCCTTCGATGGAAGTGATGAGTGCGGTTTCTTCGCCACATACAAATGCTCCAGAACCTTTACGAATCTCCAAATCGAAATTGAAAGCGGTACCAAAGATATGGTGACCAAGGAGGCCATAAGCACGTGCCTGATCGATGGCGATTTGCAAACGCTCGACAGCTAAAGGATATTCGGCCCGGACATATACATAGCCTTGAGAACTGCCAATGGCAAAGGCTCCGATGGCCATGCCTTCGATAACGGAATGAGGGTCGCCTTCGAGAATGCTTCTGTCCATAAAAGCGCCCGGGTCGCCTTCATCGGCATTGCAAAGAATATACTTTTCGTCATCCTGATATTTGCGTGCAAAGCCCCATTTGGTTCCTGTAGGGAATCCTGCTCCTCCCCTACCTCGTAGACCTGATGCTGTGACTTCGTTGATTACTGTTTCGGCTGTCATGGAGGATAATGCTTTGCTGAGGGCTTGGTAGCCTCCGCAGGCAATGTAATCTTCTATTTTAACCGGATTTATTTTTCCGCAGTTTCGAAGAACTTTCTTGTCTTGATTTTTATAAAAGGGAAGTTCTGATTTTTTGGCTACTCTGGTGTCGCCCACCAAATGAAGGAGATGAGGCACTACCTGACCACCTACTAAATGATTTTCGATGATGTCTTTTACATCTTGGGCACGCACACTTTGATAAAATGTGTCGTCTTTACCAATGACCACTACAGGGCCAAGTGCACAAGGGCCAAGGCAACCGGTTTCCATCACTTCGATGGTTCCGTTGAGTTTTGATTCTGCAATTTGTTTGACAAAAGCATCTTTTACTTTCATGGAACCAGAAGCGATACAACCTCCACCGGCACAGATGTAGATTTTTTCGGAATTGAATTCTTTGCTCGAAGTAAGCTTGCTTTGAAGGGCATTCAGCTCTTCTGCATTTTTTATTGAATGAGTATTTTTGATTGTGTCTTCCATTATTCCTCCTCCTTATTTACTACTTTACGTCTTGAGTAGGTTCCTAAAATCTTTTTTACATCTGAGGGTTTTACCCATTGATGAACGTCATCATTGACCATAATAACAGGAGCTAAACCACATGCTCCGAAGCATCGCCCGACATCAAGAGTAAAAAGTTTGTCGGGAGTGGTTTCTCCTATTTCGACACTTAACTGTTGTTTGAGGGCGGTTAGAATTTCGTTTGCTCCCTGCACATAACAAGCGGTACCAAGGCAAACACGAATTACATATTTGCCACGAGGTTTGAGAGAAAAGAAAGAATAAAAAGTGATGACTCCATATACTTTTGATAATGGCTCGTTGAGCATCTCGGAGATTTTGAGAATGGCTTCCTGAGGAATAAAGCCAAAGAGACTTTGTGTGGCCTGAAGAACGGGAATTAAAGCGCCCGGTTTATCCTTTAAGGTATTAATGATTTCTGTTAATCGTTCGAGCAACCCTTCTTCATCAGTACCGCAAGAACACTTTTCAACTTTTGCCATTTAAATTATATTATTTTTTGCCGCAAAGGCAGTAAGACATAAAGTATAATATGACCATACGCTACCCCTGTTTCTTTTTAAGGAACAGGGATAGTATATGCTTTACTAAATAAATTATGACAATCCGGTTATTTTACCGTTTGCATCTATATCCATACCTTCGGAAGCTGGAGTAACAGGTAAGCCGGGCATACGCATCATTTCGCCAAGAATAGGAATTACAAAACCAGCACCAGCAGCAAACTCAAATTCACGAACGGTAACACTGAAGTTACGTGGTCGGCCAATTTTGAATTCATTATCTGACAAAGATTTTTGTGTTTTAGCCATACAAATAGGCAATTTATCATAGCCAAGCGCATTGATGGTTTTTAAGCCGGCACGTGCTTTTGCAGAGTATTCAACACTATCAGCTCCATAAATTTCGGTAGCTATAATTTTGATTTTTTCTTCTACCGATAAATTCCAATCATATAAAGGTTTGAAATTATTTTCACCACTGTCGACAACTTTAACTACCGCTTTGGCAAGGTCGGTGGTTCCAGCTCCGCCTTTTGCCCAGCATTCTGAAACAACAGCATCCACACCAAACTTAGCACATTCAGATTTGATGAAATCAATTTCTTCTTTAGAATCGCTGATGAAACTATTGATAGCAACCACAGGTTTGATTCCAAATTTCAAGATGTTTTCAACATGCTTTTCTAAGTTTTCGAAACCTTTTTTCACACGCTCTAAATTAGGCGTGTTGTACTCTTCCTTTTTAGCTCCACCGTGATGACGCAGCGCTCTGATAGTAGCTACAAGCACTACTGCATTTGGTTTTAATCCGGCATAACCACATTTAATGTTCATGAATTTTTCGGCACCTAAATCAGCACCAAAACCTGCTTCAGTAACCACATAATCGGCTAATGACAATCCCATTTTTGTAGCAATGATGGTGTTGGTTCCTTGTGCAATATTAGCAAACGGCCCTCCGTGAATGATGGCTGGGTTACCCTCTAAGGTTTGAACAAGGTTTGGCTTGATAGCATCTTTCAACAAAATTGCCATCGCTCCTTGTGCATTCAAATCTCTTGCAAATACTGGTTTCCCTTCGAATGTATATCCAACAAAGATATTTCCAAGCTTTGTTTTTAGGTCTTCAATGTTTTTTGACATACACAAAATAGCCATTACTTCGGAAGCTGGTGTGATATTAAATCCATCCTGACGCGGTGTTCCGTTTGTGGTTCCTCCAAGACCTATAACAATGTTACGCAAAGCACGGTCGTTCATGTCCATCACACGTTTCCAAACTACAGTACGTGCATCAATATTTAGATTACGTGTTTTGTTTTGAATGTTATTATCAATCAAAGCTGCCAATAAGTTATTTGCTTTTTCGATTGCAGAAAAGTCACCTGTAAAATGCAAGTTGATATCTTCCATTGGAATTACTTGTGAATAACCTCCACCTGCAGCTCCTCCTTTGATACCGAAGACAGGCCCTAATGAAGGCTCGCGTAATACAACAGTTGTTTTTTTACCAATTATATTTAACCCTTCGGTTAATCCGATAGATGTTGTTGTTTTTCCTTCACCGGCAGGTGTTGGACTAATGGCAGTAACTAAAACCAATTTGTGTTGCTTGATTTTTTCTTCATCAATTAATGTCAATGGCAACTTGGCTTTGTATTTTCCAAAATGTTCCAAGTCGTCAACAGCGATGCCTAATTTGGCAGCTATTTCATTAATGTGTCTGATTTTTGCACTTTGTGCAATGTCTAAGTCTGAGGGTACTGCATTTGCCATAATAAATTTTACAATTTTAAAAGGTTTATATTTTAATTTTCAAGTTCCAAATGTAGTACTATTCAAATCCATTTTCGTAAAATAAAAGATGATTTTAGTCATGTAAGTTAAATAAACTACAGTCGTAAATTAATGCTGATAAGAAGGGGATAGTAAGCAAAGTGTTATTAAGAAAGAAAAGTCAAATAAATAATGACAATTAATAACAGTGTTTAATTTCAAATGAAAAAACGCAATTACTTTAGGGTGGAAGTCGAAAGTAAATCGAATACATTTATATTAAACCAATGGTAGAGGTATATTAGGAACAACACACCTGCCACTAGTGAAAATGAAAATAGTAAACCTAAAGTTTTACCCAACGAATTAGTACCCGAAACAAGAAAACGTGCCACAAGAACCTCAATTTTTGAACTCATATAACGGTAAGAAGGAACCAGAATAAATACAAGTGCAAACATAGCAATGGCTGTGAATTTATAAGGATTGATATCGGTTTTGTAATGCACAATACGGTGAGTAATATAACTGGTAAGCAAATTAACGATTAGCACACTAATCATTAATACCATTAAATTAAATATTCTTTTATACATTTTTGAAAACATGAATTGTACGAAAATAGGAATATACAACATAGGGTAGCGAATGCAGTCTTAGTTTCAATCAACAAATCAAAGTTGAAAAGTTAAGAATTCAATTCAGAATAGGGGGTGTATTAAAGGTAATTTTATCACATTGTTTTTATACAATTTAACTACTAAAATGAAAAAGATTCATCTCGCTATACTTTCTTTACTTACTGTTCTTTCGTATGGTTTTATAAACAAAACCTTGGTACAGAATCCTGTGTTTTATGATGGCAATTCCCGATGGGCAGATTCGGTATTTAAAACCATGACACCTGAAGAAAGAATAGGGCAACTATTTATGGTGGCAGCTTATTCCAACAAGGACAAAGCCCATATCAAAGAGATAAAAAAACTCATTAAAGAAAATAAAATTGGAGGACTTATTTTCTTTCAGGGAGGCCCTGTTCGTCAAGCTTTACTTACTAATCAATATCAGGCAATGTCTAAAGTGCCGCTATTTGTGGCTATGGATGCAGAATGGGGATTATCGATGAGACTTGACAGCACCATTCGTTTTCCTCGACAGATGACATTAGGAGCGATTCAAAATGATTCGCTCATTTATAAGATGGGAGTCGAAATAGCCCGTCAGTGCAAGCGAATGGGAATGCAAATAAACTTTGCACCTGATGCTGATATAAACAACAATCCTCTTAATCCTGTAATTGGTATGCGCTCGTTTGGCGAAAACAAATACAATGTAGCTTCGAAAGCAATGATGTATATGAAAGGAATGCAGGATAACGGGGTGCTGGCAAATGCAAAACATTTTCCGGGACATGGCGATACAGACAGCGATTCGCATAAAACACTTCCTACTATTAAAGCCTCGCGCACCCGACTGGACACTCTGGAATTATATCCATTTCGTCAACTCATTGCTCAGGGGCTCGGCAGTGTTATGGTGGCTCACCTCTCCATTCCGGCACTCGACACCACACCTAATCAACCCTCAACACTTACCAAACGAATTGTTACTGGTTTATTAAAAGACACACTAGGTTTCAAGGGACTTGTTTTTACTGATGCTTTAAACATGAAAGGTGTTTCCAAATTTTACAAACCGGGCGAAGTTGAATTGAAGGCTTTGCTGGCAGGTAATGATGTTATGTTGTTTCCTGAAGATGTTCCAACGGCTATCAAAAAAATAAAAGAAGCAATTGATAGTGGGCTAGTATCGCAGGAAGAAATAGACAAGCGATGCATGAAGATACTATTAGCAAAGCAATGGTCCGGGCTAAATCATTACACAAAAATAAAAACCAAAAACCTTTATAGCGACCTGAATACGATAAGTGCAGAAGTTCTTAATCGCAAACTAACGGAAGCTTCGCTTACATTACTTCAAAACAAAAACGAAATTATTCCTTTAAAAAAACTGGACACTCTGCGCATAGCTTCACTTTCGCTTGGAGGAAAAGAGGTGAACGTGTTTCAGAAAATGCTGGGAAACTATGCCGGGATAATGCCTTTCACAGTTGATAAAGAGGCCAAAAGAGAAACATACGATACTTTGTTAACTGAACTAAAGAATTATAATCTTGTGATTGTACAATTGAGCAGTACCAACAACAAACCAGAAAAAGATTTTGGACTAAGTGCATTACAAATGTCGATGCTTAAATCTATTATGCATCAAAGTAAATTGATAGTAAATATACCTGCAAACCCTTATATACTTGCTAAAACGGACAGTATTCAGTTTGCCGATGCAATAGTGATGAGTTATGAAGATACTGAATGGAGTGAGACTTATGCAGCACAATTAATTTTTGGTGGAGTTGCTGCTACCGGAAAACTACCTGTTACAGCTAGTAATTATTTTAAAGTAGGTACAGGAATTACCACAAAAGCTGTACGATTTAAATATACCATACCCGAAGAATTGGGTATAGACTCGAAGGCATTTGCTAAAATTGATACAATTGCTTTGAAAGGGATAAAGGACAAAGTGTATCCGGGATGCCAGATATTTATTGCCAAAGATGGAAATGTAATTTATCAGAAATCGTTCGGATATCATACGTATTCTAAAAAAGAAAAAGTTAAAAATGACGACATTTATGACTTGGCATCGGTTACCAAAATTGGTGCTTCCACTCCTTGTGTAATGAAACTAACCGATGAAAAGAAAATTAATGTGAATGAAAAACTTGTTACTTATTTGCCATATCTAAAAGGCAGCAATAAAGAAAATATTGTTATTCGTGAGATGATGGCGCATCAGGCTGGCCTTAAAGAATGGATTCCGTTTTGGAAAAAGACTATGAACAAAGGCGAATACGACAAAGCCGTTTATAACAAAACACAAACCGATGTATACACTAAGCGTGTAGCCGAAAATTTATATATTAATAAGAATTATGAAGACAGCATTTACAAGCAGATTATAGCTTCACCGATAAAAGATAAAGGGAAATTTTTGTACAGCGATTTGGGATATTACTTCTTAAAAAAAATTATTGAACAAACGACATCTGCCACTGAAGATGAGTATGCTTCAAAAACATTTTATGCTCCGCTGGGGCTTACAACAATGGGATACAAACCAAGAAACAGATTTGACACCAGCCGTATTGTGCCAACTGAATTGGACAAAAAATTCAGAAAACAACTTTTAAGAGGCGATGTACACGACCAGGGAGCGGCCATGTTGGGCGGTGTTGGAGGCCATGCCGGTTTATTTTCGGATGCTAATGATTTGGCTGTTCTGATGCAAATGTATATGAATAATGGCTCTTACGGAGGACAACGTTATATTGATTCATCAACTGTTAGAGAATTTACAAAGTGCCAATTCTGCTTTGATAACAGAAGAGGAATGGGATTTGACAAACCTGAAATGTCGGCTGGTAAAGAAAGTCCGGTAAGTATTTACTGTAGCCCCGAAAGCTTTGGTCATTCCGGCTTCACTGGCACTTTAACCTGGGCCGACCCTGTTAACGGAACTGTTTATGTGTTTTTATCAAATAGGGTTAATCCGGATGCAGAAGACAACAAACTTGCAAAATCAGGAATACGAACCAAGATACAGCAGGTGATATATGAAGTGTTTCCGATAAAATAATAATTCTCTCCTCCTCCCCTATTCCTTTTGAGAAAGGCAGGAGGAGATATATTTTATCGGCTGTAATTAGGAGCTTCGCGTGTTATAGATACTCCATGAGGATGGCTTTCTCTGATACCCGAACTGGTGATTCTGATAAATTTTGCTTTTTGTAATGCAGAGATGTTTTTAGCTCCGCAATAACCCATACCTGCTCTCAATCCACCTACAAACTGGTAAACCACTTCTGATAAGTTTCCTTTAACGGGCACTCTTCCTGAAATACCTTCGGGAACAAGTTTCTTTATATCATCTTCAGCATCCTGAAAATATCTGTCCTTACTGCCTTTTTGCATGGCTTCTATAGAACCCATACCTCTGTAAGATTTGAATTTCCTTCCTTCAAAAATAATATTTTCGCCCGGAGATTCTTCAACACCGGCAAACATAGAACCCATCATCACCGAATCTGCTCCGGCAGCCAGTGCTTTTACGATGTCGCCAGTAAAACGAATACCTCCGTCAGCAATTAAAGGAACACCGGTTTTTTTCAGAACTTTTGCAATTTCCATAACCGCTGTTAACTGCGGAACCCCTACTCCTGCTATCACACGAGTGGTACAAATAGACCCCGGCCCAATACCTACTTTCACAGCATCGGCCCCTGCTTTAGCCAATGTCAGTGCGGCTTCAGCGGTTGCCACATTGCCTACCACCACTTCCAGTTTAGGATATTTTTTCTTGGTTTTGATTAACGAATCAATAACTCCCTTTGAATGCCCATGGGCGGTATCTATAATAATAGCGTCTACTCCTGCATGTACCAACCCATCAATACGCTCCATCATATCAGCTGTAACACCCACAGCGGCTGCCACTCTTAGTCTTCCCAATTCGTCTTTATTAGCAAATGGATGCACCTTTACTTTAATAATATCGCGGTAGGTAATCAAACCGATTAGTTTATTTTTTTTATCCACAACCGGCAACTTTTCTATTTTATGATGTTGCAGGATTTGTTCCGCTTTTACAAGGTCGGCACCTTCTTTAGCTACTATCAAATCTTTACTCGTCATCACTTCCCGAATAGGACGTTTCATATTTTTCTCGAAACGTAAATCGCGGTTGGTGACAATACCGACCAGTTTTTTATCAGAGGTAACAATCGGAATACCGCCTATTTTATACTCTTTTATTAATGCTACAGCATCTTTAACTGTTGCATTTTCAAGCAAGGTAACCGGTTCCAAAATCATCCCACTTTCCGAACGTTTCACTTTCCTCACTTGTTCAGCCTGTTCGGCAATGGTCATATTTTTGTGAAGCACACCTATGCCGCCTTCCTGAGCAATGGCAATAGCCAGTCGATATTCCGTTACTGTGTCCATAGCTGCGGAAACCACAGGAGTGTTCAATTTTATTTTTTTAGTGAAATAAGAAGAAATATCAACTTCTCTGGGCAGTACCTCCGAATAAGCGGGTACTAACAATACATCATCGTAGGTTAAGCCTTCGCCTACAAATTTGTTCGAATCTAATGACATTTGAATGGGGATTTGAATTTTTTACTTTAAAATTCGTGCAAATATACGGTTTTATTTACACCCTTTCCATCAATTTTTAATTACACTTTGCAACAAATTCCAAGAAAACATTCGCAAACCTTTAGAAATGGTTATTATAAACTGAGACAATAATCACAAAATAATAGTGTGCGGACGTAAACCAGTTACAGTAATACCTAAATCAACGGAAGTTTGCTTAGAGATTACGGATTTGTGCAGCAGTATGGTTAATGTTGGACTTAAATCAACAAACATTCTGAACATTTCCGTGGGAGTGTGACGCATTTCCACAGGAGTGTGACGCATTTCCACGGGAATGTGACGCATTTCCACGGGAGGGTGACGCATTTCCACGGGAGTGTGACGCATTTCCACAGGAGTGTGACGCATTTCCACGGGAATGTGACGCATTTCCACAGGAGTGTGACGCATTTCCACAGGAGTGTGACCATTTCCACAGGAGTGTGACGCATCTCCACGGGAATGTGACGCATTTCCACAGGAGGGTAACGCAACTCCACGGGAATGTGACGCAACACCATTGGAATGTGAAACAAATTGACAGAAAAGATTAAATTAAAGAAAAGCATAACGTCAAAAACGAATAGTTCTATTGCCAAGAAGTTAATCAGTTTGAATGATTGTCCCGTTTCCTCTAGTCATTGTATTTAGAAAACCTCTAAAGTCCTAATTTTTCTGAATTTTATCTTTAAGTAAAAATTGAGGAGATTCTTACCTTGACTAGAAAAAGCAACTATTTAATACCATTTATAGCAATAACCAATAACAATCAATTCAATCAAACGTCCTTTGTATTAATTATTGTATATTTTTGCGCCTTGTTAAAAAATTAGTTAATCAATTAATCATTAAAATTTAGTTATGTCAATCAATCAGGAACTCAAAAACAGGAATCAGGATTTATGCGAATTGTGCAATGCCGAACCTGCTACCATCGAATATACCGTTAGTCCAAAATCGGATGATTCAATAGATAATCAAGTAGGCATTTGCGAAACCTGCCTCAAAGCGTTGGATGATAAAGATGCTGGTTTTCATTGGCGTTGTTTAGAGGGCAGTATCTGGAGTCCATACCCAAGTGTTCAAGCTTTGAGTTACCGCATACTGAATCAACATAAAGAAGAAGCATGGGCAAGCGATTTGATGAGTTCTGTTGATTTGGATGAGAACATTGTGCAATGGGCAATGACGGCTTTTGAAGTGGCCGAAGTGCACAAAGACGCTTATGGTAACTTACTCGAAAATGGAGACAATGTGGTGCTTACTCAAGCCCTCAATGTGAAAGGTACCAACTTTACTGCATCGAAAGGTACAGTGGTGAAAAAGATAAAACTAGTACACGATAACCCGGAACAAATAGAAGGAAAAATAAACGACCAAACCATTGTTATTCTTTGCAAGTTTGTAAAGAAAGGATAAGGCAAGAAAAACGATTCAAAGATTTTGGTCGTTTATTACATTGAAAGAATTATTTGCTCAGCTTAATGCTTCTTTAAATTATATAACTGTTTTTCTATTTTAATTCAAACTTCGATACATGAAACATTTTGCTTAGCAGCATGTAAAATAAAACCACATATTCGTAACTAAGTTTGAAAATGAAATTAATTGATAAAGGCGAATTAGTATTAAATATTTACCTTGACTTTTTAACTAACTTTTGAGAAATTTCTAACGGCAACAATTAAACAAGAATGAAAAAGTTTACCCTCTTCATATTATTGTATATAATCCGAACGTTAGTTTATACTCAAAATATAGCTGCATTTGTTCGTCTAAAGGCTGGAGAAGAGTGGCATGTCATAAATCAGAAAGGAGAGTATTTGTTTGAACAAGGATTTGACTACATCGATACAAAAACAGTTTCTATTGCAATACCTACAACTCAGAATAAAACTATAATAGGAATGCCAAATAATGGATTATTTCCCTTCAAGAATAAATTTCAATGGGGATATATTAATCTAAAAGGGGAAATTGTTATAAAACCTCAGTTTGATTGGGCATATCCATTTAAAGACAGCGTTGCTATTATAATAGAATCTGGGGAATACAGATATATTAATACTTCCGGTGCATTTATTTCAGACAATAGTTTTTCTGATGCCAAAGAATTTTCTGATGGATATGGCTTAGTAAAATACAAGCGACATTGGAACTTTATAGACCTTAGAGGACACTTCATTAATGAAAATGGGTTTGAGGATGCAAGATCATTTAATCGAAATTTAGCGATTGTAAAATTGGATGGAAAATGGGGTGTGCTAACAACAAAAAAGGAGTGGCTCATAAAACCAACATACGACAACTTGAAAAGCTTGAATGAAAACAGAATTGCTTTTAAAAAAGCAAATAAATGGGGATTCATTTCTACCAAGGATAAAATAAGTGTGGAACCTCAATATGATGACTTACAATCTTTCAATGAGGGATTAGCTCCGGTTAAACAGAATGAAATTTGGGGATATATAGACACTTTAGGGCATTTGAAAATTAAGTTTAGTTATACAGACGCACATATGTTTCATGAAGGAGTCGCATTAGTCGCAAAAGAAGGTAGATGGGGTGTAATAGACACATCAGGGAAATTGATTTTGCCACTTATTTACGAAGAAATTTTAGATTGTAATAAAGGTATAATAGAGTTTAAAACTTCAAAAAACTGGGGTTTTGCAACTAGGGATGGCTCTATTGTTATACAACCCGTTTATTCGAATTTGGGTGAATTTAAAGAAGGATTAGCTAGGGTGCGATTTAACGGATACTTCGGATATATTGATAACAAAGGGAAATTGGTTATACCGACAAAATATAAAAGGGCATCTGAATTTAGAAAAGGGCATGCGTGCGCAAAAGTAGATGGTTTCTGGGGGTATATTGACAAAAACGGGGAGTACTGTATTAAACCTATCTATTCAAATGTGGAAGATTTCTTTGAGTTAAATTAAAATAACAAAAAAAACACTAAATCTTTGCTCTGTCACAGCTCCTTTAAATTGCTCTAATTGTCTCGCAGTTTTTTCTTTCAAATAAAACAAAAAAGGGAAGATTACGTGTGGTAATCTTCCCTTTTTATTTTCATTCGTATTGATTGTAAAGCTCAATCTTCATCATTCTCAAAAGTAATCTCAGCATCTTTTTCCCAAATCTCCATTTCGCAAGGCTTACAATTAAATTTAAGTTTGTATTCGTTTTCGCCTTGTTTTAAAGTGAGTGGTTCCACTACTTTTTCGCCCATGGTGTCTTTCTGAAATCGCCAGCATTTTCCCAACTCATACTTCACACAGTATTTTGTTGTCATCACCCTCGATTTGCCGGGGTCCCATTGCAGTTCAAATGCTTTTTCTATTTCGGTTACACCATGCCGTTTGTAAAATGAACGGGCCAATTGGTTCGACACATTGTAGGTAAAATCTAATTGCTGCACCGGATACGGATGGTCGGTTTTGGTTATCTGATATTCTTCGCGGTGGTATTCTTTCACTCTGATATCAATCAATTGTTCTAATACCACTCTTCGTATTTCGTTTATTTTAGAGATGGGCAAAAACCAATTTTCCGAAAATTCAATATCAATATCCTCCACCACAAATGGGGTATTCCCAGTTTTACATAAATTCTTTTTGATGTTCGGAAGGGTCGACTCTGTATTTTTTGCAAGTTCTTTTGGGACTTGAAAAGAGGAAACGCTTTTGTGTCCGTCTTCATCCGTGGCCAATAACTGAAAGCCATCAGCGGTTTCAGCAAATTGCAGTTTCACACTTATTTTTCGGATAGCACTGTCTTCCCGTTCTACTAGTTTATTGAAACTCGCATCCGAGTTGCGATAAATTATCGTTCCCTGTTGAATAGGTTTAAACGAATTAGGAACCACCACATTGTTATTAATAACATTTATTTGCATCCCATCCGGTTCACCATGCTCATTGATAAAGTATAGCCCATCGCCATTGTTTAACTTATCGCTGTTTTCGATTACATAGCCATTCGCTTTTATTTCCAGAAGGTTGCCTATTACCTGCCCTTGCGATTTCGGACTTTCCCAGGAACCAATCTTTGCTTTTCGTTTGTTAACAAAATAATCGGTATATCCTCTGTTAAAACTTCTGTCCATCTCGGCATCGAAGTTATAATGCGTTTTTCCTGACGAAGCCTTTTCGTAGTTTTTGTTGTTTTCTAAAAAAGCATCCAATTTTTTTCGAAGGTAAGAGGTATTGTTCTTTACATATACCATATCTTTCAATCGTCCTTCTATTTTAAACGAAGTAATGCCGGCTTCAATCAAGTTGGGCAACTGGTCGCTCAAGTCTAAATCTTTTATAGATAATAAATGGCTATTGGTAATGAGTGTTTTTCCGGTGCCGTCAATTAAATTATAAGGCAAGCGGCAGTTTTGTGCGCAAGAACCTCTGTTGGCACTACGTTCGCCACCGGCAATGCTCATGTAACAATTGCCGCTGAACGAAACACAAAGCGCTCCCGAAACAAAAAACTCCAATTCCACATCTGTGCTTTGGCTTATCTCTTTTATCTGGTCGAGGTTCAACTCGCGCGCCAATACTACTCGTTTCATACCTGCATCTTTCAGGAATTTAACATGCAATGGGTCTCGGTTATTGGCTTGTGTGCTGGCATGAATTACAATGGGCGGCAAGTCCATTTCGAGAATGGCCATGTCTTGTATGATGAGGGCATCCACACCTATTTGGTACAATTGATGAATCAACTGTTTTACCTCCGCCAATTCATAATCGTAAAGAATGGTGTTTACCACCACAAATACACGGGCTTTAAAAAGATGAGCATAGCGCACCAGCTCTTCAATATCTTCAACGGAATTAGTGGCATTGGTTCGTGCGCCAAACTGTGGAGCACCAATGTATACAGCATCGGCACCGGCATTAATAGCGCCCATGCCCTGAATCAGATTTTTGGCAGGAGCCAGTATTTCTATTTTCTTTTTCATTCGAGGTACAAAGGTCAGCTATTTATTTTAAAGATTGTAAAAAAAGATTGAAAAGCAGATTCGAAATTAAGCCAGATTGTGCATTTAAGTTCTTAGATATTAAAGATACAATTTATGCTATAAAGCAATTGACAAAAAAAGTCTCCTTTTTGATTGCAAAACTATTATCACCTCCACAAAAAATATTTTCACTTTTCCAGGAGAAAAACTGCTTTTTTAAAAGGTGCATTTTCTCGATTAAATCCTTCAATAATACAACAAACAATTAGTCTCAACGCATAATTTTGAGAATTTAACAGATTTATTACTTGTAAAAAAACAATCTAAAGTAAAATATCATAATTTTGCAGAATATCAACAAAACTAAAATATGAGCATACAAAAGGGGGTACTCATTTTTATATTTTTAATCTCGGTATCTTTTCAATCATTTTCTCAACGAGGAAAAGATGGGGCGGTTACAATTAATGCTGTTAATGTTATCATAAATGAATACACAACATTAACCACAGATGCCTCTGCTGGAACAACTTCTATTACTGTTGCTGCCAGCGGGCTAAATGCCAACGGCAGATTTGCAGCCTCACTTTCCACAGGTGATTTGATAATGATCATTCAGATGCAAGGAGCCACGTTGAGTGGTGGAGCTGTTGAAGTGCCTGCTGGTAGTGGTATTTTCCAAGGGATTCCAAACAATAGTACTTTAGGTTCTATAGTTTCATATAACAACTGCGGTAACTATGAATTTTGTGAGGTAAATTCAGTTCCCAATGCTACTAATATTACAGTTGATTGTGGCTTAATTCACAGCTATACAGCAGCAGGCCGTGTTCAGATTGTACGAGTTCCTCGTTACAGTTCTCTTGTATTGAACAGTCCAGGTGCAATAACAGGCACAACTTGGGGAGCCGCTTATATTGGAGGGGTTGTAGCAATCGAAGTTCAAAACAACACCGTTATCAATGTTGGAGCACAAATAGGAGCTGGATCAATAGGTTTCAGGGGAGGCGGTTTGGCTCCCCTTAACCCCACTGGCTTCGGAGGAACACAATATGCAGGAACAAGTTTCACAGTGGGCTCCAATAAAGGAGAAGGCATTGGAGGATATGGTGCCGATTACAATACATTGGGTGGGCAGTATGGTAGAGGAGCTTTCGCTAATGGAGGTGGTGGTGGTGATTGTCATAATGCTGGTGGTGGTGGTGGTGCTAATGCTTCATCATTGCTTACTTGGGATGGCCAAGGAAATCCAAGTGTTGCAGGAGGTGCAGGTTGGGTTTCAGCCTGGGATTTGGAATCTCCTGGATTTTCAGCTCATACTTCAGGAGGTGGAGGAAGAGGTGGTTATTCCACTTCTTTAACAGACCAGAATGCAACGATTACTGGAACGAATAATGCTTTATGGGGAGGAGATAACCGTCAAGCTAACGGAGGATTAGGAGGACGGCCGCTCGATTATTCTACAGGTAAAATTTTTATGGGTGGTGGTGGTGGTGCCGGTGACAGGGATAATGGAGCTGCTGGTGTTGGAATGCCAGGAGGCGGAATCGTATACATAATGAATTATGGTACTTTAAGCGGAGGGGGAAGTATTGTAGCTCCTGGAGGAGCCTGTTTAAATTCAGGATTTGATGGAGCTGCCGGTGGTGGTGGTGGTGGAACTATTATTATAAATAGTGTTGGAACACTTTCAGGCATTACCGCTTCCGTCAACGGAGGCCCCGGGGGCACACAATTTCTTATTGCAGGCAGTATTGAAGCTGAAGGTCCTGGTGGAGGTGGCGGTGCTGGTTACCTTGCCACAGCAGGAGGAGCAATAACTCAAATTGGAAATGGTGGAAACAACGGAACAACAAACTCAGCTGGACTTACTGAATTTCCTCCAAACGGAGCAACAAAAGGTGCAAGCGGACTTATAAATCAACTCATTACTCACGATACCATAACCGTGGCCGATATTACCATCTGTAACGGAAACACTGCTACTTTAACGGCTTCTATAAATGGCCCTATTGGTGCCACCATTTATTGGTACACAACTTTGGTTGGAGGAGCGCCCATAGCCACAGGCCCTACTTATACCACCCCTCCTTTGTTTGCTACCGCCACTTATTATGCAGGGTTTTGCCCCGGCACTTATCGAAAACCAATAGTGGTTACTGTAATTGGTGTAACTATTGTTCCGGCACCCATCACCGGCCCAACACCTATTTGTCCTAACGCCACCGGCATGGTGTATTCTCTTCCGGCTGTTGCTGGAATAACCTATACATGGACCGTTCCGGCAGGTGCTACCATTACTTCCGGGCAAGGTACAAATCAAATTACTGTTAATTTTGGCACTACAGGTGGAACCGTTTCTGTTATTCAGTCTAACATTTGCCGCAGCGACCCGGCCATCACCATGGCTGTTTCCGTTACTCCATTGCCCGTTGCCACTCCTATTACCGGAACAACACCCGTATGCCCTACTGCTTCAGGAGTTGTTTATTCTGTGGCCAATGTGGCATTAAGCACTTATGCCTGGACAGTTCCTCCGGGAGCTACCATTACATCAGGACAAGGCACCAATCAAATTACAGTAAACTTTGCCGGAACAGGAGGCAATGTGTCGGTGATACAAAGTAACCCGTGCGGAGTTGCTCCGGCCGTTAACTTCCCGGTGGCTATTTTTCCTTTACCAGTTACCTCAGCCATCACAGGCACCACTCCCGTTTGTCCTAATCAAACCGGATTAATCTTTTCGGTTACCAATGTTGTTGGAGATACCTATGCCTGGACCGTTCCGGCAGGAACCTCCATCACAGCCGGACAAGGAACTAATCAGATAACAGTTAACTGGGGAAATGCAAACGGAACCGTTTCGGTGATTCAAACCAATATTTGCGGAGCAGGAGCAGCTGTTAACCTTGCAGTTGTGGTAACTCAATTGCCAGTTACATCAGCCATCACCGGTACCACCCCCGTTTGCCCTACAGCTGCTGGTGTCGTTTATTCGGTTACCAATATTCCCGGAGATACCTATGCCTGGACCGTTCCGGCTGGAGCTACCATTACATCCGGACAAGGCACCAATCAAATTACAGTAACCTTTGCCGGTACAGGAGGCAATGTTTCGGTAACAGAAAGCAATGTTTGCGGACCCGGAGTTTCAGTTAATTTTCCGGTTGCTATCTTCCCTCTGCCTGTTACTTCAGCCATTGCAGGCACCACTCCCGTTTGTCCTAATCAAACTGGATTGATTTACTCGGTTACTAATGTTGTTGGAAACACCTATGCCTGGACCGTTCCGGCCGGTGCCACCATTACAGCCGGACAAGGCACTAATCAGATAACTGTTAACTGGGGCGGAGCCAACGGAACTATTTCTGTTATTCAAACCAATATTTGCGGACCCGGAGCTGCCGTTAACCTTGCAGTTGTGGTA
The DNA here is from genome assembly GCA_903926385.1 of uncultured Bacteroidota bacterium. Lineage (GTDB taxonomy): Bacteria > Bacteroidota > Bacteroidia > 2-12-FULL-35-15 > 2-12-FULL-35-15 > 2-12-FULL-35-15. The sequence continues at coordinate 133,180 of CAIYIS010000007.1, read as the reverse complement.
ACTCAATTGCCCGTTACCTCAGCCATCACAGGCACCACACCCGTTTGCCCTACGGCTGCAGGTGTTATTTATTCGGCTACCAATGTTCCCGGAGATACCTATGCCTGGACCGTTCCGGTAGGTGCTACTATTACCTCCGGACAAGGTACCAATCAGATTACAGTCACCTTTGCCGGCACAGGAGGCAATGTTTCGGTTACAGAAAGTAATGTTTGCGGCCCGGGAGTTTTAGTTAATTTTCCAGTTGCTATTTTCCCTTTACCTGTTACATCAGCCATTGCAGGCACCACTCCCGTTTGTCCTAATCAAACCGGATTGGTTTATTCGGTTACTAATGTTGTTGGAAACACCTATGCCTGGACCGTTCCGGCAGGTTCCACCATCACAGCCGGACAAGGTAGCAATCAGATAACCGTTAACTGGGGAAGTGCAAACGGAACCGTTTCGGTGGTTCAAACCAATATTTGCGGACCCGGAGCAGCTGTTAACATGGCCGTTGCTGTTACTCCTTTGCCTGTTACATCAGCCATCACAGGTACCACACCTGTTTGTCCGAACACAGCAGGTGTTAGTTATTCGGTTACCAATACTCCTGGAGATACCTATGCCTGGACGGTTCCGGCAGGAGCCACCATTACAGCCGGACAAGGCACTAATCAAATTACCGTTAATTTCGGCACAACCGGAGGAACCATTTCTGTGGTAGAAACCAATGTTTGCGGGCCGGGACCTGCTGTAAATTATGCCTTGGTGGTTACACCAATTCCTGTAACTACACCCATCATTGGCCCTTCGCCCGTTTGTCTCAATGCTCCCGGTATAGCTTATTCGGTTACCAATGTGGCTGGAAATACATACAGCTGGACAGTAACTGGCGGAGCTACCATTGCTTCAGGGCAAGGTACAAATCAGATTGCCATCAATTGGGGAGCTGCAGGCGGCACCGTTTCTGTTATCGAATCGAATGTGTGTGGAATAGGAGCTGCTGTTAGTCTTCCGGTAGCTATTACTTTACTTCCAGTTACATCAGCTATCACGGGTACTTCACCTATTTGTGCAAATGCTGCAGGAGTTCTTTTTTCAGTAGTTAATACCACCGGCAGTACCTATGCCTGGACAGTTCCGGCAGGAGCTACACTCGTTTCGGGTCAAGGCAGTAATCAAATTTCAGTAAACTTCGGCCCTACGGGAGGAAATGTTACCGTTACCGAAACGGGAACATGCGGAGTGGGAGCTACAGTTAACTATGCTGTTGCTATACTTCCTCCACCTGTTACTTCAGCCATTACCGGTACCACACCAGTTTGTCCGAATACCACAGGGGTAATTTATTCTGTTACCAATATTGCCGGAGATACTTATGCCTGGACTGTTCCGACAGGAGCTGCCATCACAGCCGGTCAAGGCACCAATCAGATAACCGTTACTTTCGGAGCCACTCCGGGAAATGTCTCAGTAATTGAAACCAATATGTGCGGTTCAGGTCCGGCAGTTAATTTTGCTGTAGCCATTTCACCTTTGCCAACCACATCAGCCATCACAGGCTCTTCTCCGGTTTGTTTGAATGCCTCTGGCATTACTTATTCTGTTACCAACACCATTGGAAATACCTATGCCTGGACTGTTCCGGCAGGAGCAATCATAACAGCCGGTCAAGGTACCAATCAAATTACAGTTAGCTTTGGTGTAACTTCTGGAACAGTTTCAGTAATTGAGACAAACAATTGCGGACCCGGAACAGCCGTTAACTTCCCGGTTACGATTACACAGTTACCTGTAACATCAGTCATCACAGGCACCACACCAGTTTGTCCGAATGCTGTAGGAGTTGTTTTTTCAGTCACCAACACTGTTGGAAATACTTATGCCTGGACCGTTCCGGCAGGAGCTACGATTACAGCCGGACAAGGCACCAACCAAATAACAGTAACTTTTGGAGCAACAGCAAGCACTGTTTCTGTTGTCGAATCGAATAATTGTGGACCCGGAACAGCCATAAATTTTGCTGTAACTACTTATTCATTGCCTGTCACATCAACCATTACAGGCACTACTCCCGTTTGCCCGAATGCAACAGGTGCTGTTTATTCAGTTACCAATACAGTTGGAAACACTTATGCCTGGACCGTTCCTGCCGGAGCAACGATTACTGCAGGACAAGGCACTAATCAGATTACTGTAAACTTTGGAGCGACTGCTGGTACTGTTTCCGTTGCCGAATCGAATAATTGCGGACCAGGAACAGCAGTAAATTTTGTTGTAACCACTTTTTCATTACCTGTTACTTCAGCCATCACAGGCACTACACCAGTTTGTCCTAATACAACAGGAGTTGTTTATTCAGTTACCAATACGGTTGGAAATACTTATGCCTGGACCGTTCCGGCAGGTGCAACAATTACAGCCGGACAAGGCACCAATCAGATCACTGTTGATTTTGGAACTACTCCGGGAAATGTTTCAGTTGTAGAAACGAATAATTGCGGACCGGGAGCAGCTGTTAACTTTGCTGTTGCCATTTTTCCATTGCCAACAACATCAGCTATAACAGGAATTACACCTGTGTGTTTGAATGCAACAGGTATTACTTATTCTGTTACCAACACCATTGGAAATACCTATGCCTGGACTGTTCCGGCAGGAGCAGTCATAACAGCCGGTCAAGGTACCAATCAAATTACAGTTAGCTTTGGTGTAACTTCTGGAACAGTTTCAGTAATTGAGACAAACAATTGCGGACCGGGAGCGGCAGTTAACTTTGCTGTTGGTGTTACCACTTTACCTGTAACATCAGTTATCACAGGCACCACACCAGTTTGTCCAAACACTGCCGGTGTAATTTATTCGGTTACCAATACAGCAGGTTCAACCTATGCATGGACAGTGCCAGCCGGTTCTGTCATTACAGCCGGTCAGGGGACTAATCAGATAACCGTAACCATTGGAACCAATGCCGGCAATGTTTCCGTAATAGAAACCAATAATTGCGGACCGGGTGCGGCTGTTAACTTTGCTGTTGCTATTTCTCCGTTACCTGTTACATCAGCCATTACAGGTACTACCCCTGTTTGCCCGAATGCCACCGGAGTTGTTTATTCAGTTACCAATACGGTTGGAAATACCTATGCCTGGACCGTTCCGGCAGGAGCAACAATTACTGCCGGCCAAGGCACCAACCAGATTACAGTAAACTTTGGAGCGACTGCGGGCAATGTTTCCGTAATAGAAACCAACAATTGCGGACCGGGAGCAGCTGTAAATTTTGCTGTTACTTTATTCTCTTTACCGGTTACATCGGCTATTACAGGCACTACACCTGTTTGTCCGAATACAGCTGGTGTAACGTTTTCTGTAACCAACACTGTTGGGAATACCTATGCATGGGCAGTTCCTGTTGGTGCAAGTATCACAGCAGGACAAGGCACCAATCAAATAACTGTAACCTTCGGTTCAAATTCAGGCAATGTTTCTGTAATAGAAACTAATAATTGCGGACCGGGAGCGGCTGTCAACTTTGCTGTTGTGGTAACTTCTTTGCCTGCAACCTCCGTCATTACAGGACCTGCAACTGTATGTTTAAATACAACAGGAGTTGTTTATTCAGTTACCAATACAGTTGGAAACACTTATGCCTGGACCGTTCCGGCAGGTGCAACCATTACAGCCGGACAAGGAACCAATCAAATAACAGTAACCTTTGGAGTAACCAGTGGCAATGTTTCTGTGATCGAAACAAACAATTGCGGACCGGGAACAGCAGTCAGTTTAGCTGTAGGGGTTACTCTTTTGCCCGTAACATCGGCCATCACAGGTACTACTCCTGTTTGCCCGAATGCCACAGGTATTATATATTCTGTAACCAATACTGCTGGTTCTACATTCAACTGGTCTGTACCGGCAGGAGCAAGCATAACGGCCGGACAAGGAACAAACCAGATAACCGTGAGTTTTGGTGCGGCCGGAGTAGGAACTGTTTCTGTTACCGAAACCGGTACTTGTGGTGCAGGAACTGCAGTCAGCTATAATGTCACCATTAGTGCCCCTGCTCCACCTGTTGTTGTTTCACCGCTTACCTATTGTCAGAACGATGTTGCACCCGCCCTGACTTCCACCGGTGCGGGTTTGCTTTGGTACACCGCTGCGGCAGGAGGCTCAGGAAATGCGCTTTCGCCAACACCTTCGACACTTGTGGCAGGAACAACAAATTATTATGTATCGCAAACCATAGCTAGCTGTGAAAGTGCGAGAGACACCATATCGGTGCTGGTTAATCCGCTTCCGATTGTTACCGTTACTTCACCAACAATATGTAACGGAGCTGTGGCCACCATGACAGCAGCAGGAGCGGTGAGTTATACATGGAGTGCAGGAGTAACGGCTGCAGGAGCATCAGCAACAGCCTCTCCTGTTGTAACCACTACGTATACGGTAACCGGCTCAACACTTGGATGTGTGGCAACAGCTGTTTCAACTGTTACGGTTAATCCTCTTCCTAATCTTATTGTAAATTCGATCTCTTCTTGTGCAGGACAACCGGCAACCTTAACTGCGTTGGGTAATGCCACTTCGTTTTTATGGAATACTGCGGCAAATACTGCGGCCATTACAGTGTTTCCAACAGCTACCACAAGTTACACTGTAACCGGAACAGCATTGGGATGCAGCACTACTGCATCTGCAACCATAACGGTTTATCAATTTCCTGTAATTAGTGTAAATTCGGTAACGGTGTGTGCAGGTACTTCAGCAGTGCTTACGGCCAACGGAGCACTTGCTTATTCGTGGAATACGGGCTCTACTTCTAACAATATAGTAGTAATTCCTGACACAACAACTACTTATACAGTAACCGGAACCTCCAATGGGTGCTCTAGTTCGGGAACGGGAACTGTTACAGTTAATGTGGTGCCTGTGGCTGAATTCACAGCACCATTGACATCATTAATCACTTTCCCGGTTGTTAATTTTACTAATCTATCAACCAATTCAACTATGTGGAGCTGGAATTTCGGAGATACAGGAATGCCAAATAATTTCAGTAGTGCCAAAAATCCAACACATGAATATTCTCAAATAGGTTCTTACTGCGTGTTACTAACCGCGTCAAATGCGAATTGTTCGGATACTGTAACCCATTGTATTTCTATAGAAGGTGTATTTACTTTTTATATTCCGGATGCTTTTACTCCTAACGGAGATGGTGTGAATGATGAGTTTTACGGTTTGGGCGAAAGCATTACTTCCTACGAAATGAGAATTTTTGACCGGTGGGGAAATCTGTTATTTTATGGAGATGATTTATCTAAACACTGGGATGGAACCTATATGGGGAACTTGGTGCAGGATGGTGTGTATGTTTACGTGGTAAATTTAAAAGATAATCACAAAGAAGACCATAAATATATTGGAAGTGTTACGGTGCTTAAGTAACCAACCTATTTTAGAAGCAGAATCACTTCATCTCACTTTAGGGGGGTACATCAAGTAGGAGTTATCCATTAATTTAATACACTTTTTTAAATTTCTCTCTATTCTTATTAGAATAATTATTCCCTTAAGCTCTAATATAGTTTTATAATTTAATTATTCCCTATAATAAGGAATACATTTACCTAAAAAAAGTAATTCATTTCATTATAAAAGGCAATATACTTACCTTATAAAGGTAAACATATTACTATTAATAAGTAATATAATTACTTACTTTAAGTAATCGTATTACCTACTTAAATATATTCTTTTACCAATTTTGAGTAATATAATTACCAATATAAAGATTAATATTTACCTAATATAATAAATATAATTACCCTTATAAAGTAATTATATTACCTACTATAAGTATCACTAATTCTAAATTTGTATATTTGCCGTCAGAAACGATAACTAAACTAATTAAAAAAATGTCGCGAACATCAACCAAACGTACACCGTTTAACGGAGCCAAGCCGCCTCATGTAGGTGAAATGCTAAGAAAATATGTAAAAGATCACAGGCTTTATCAATCGGGATGGGCAAGGATGCAGGGGATGAAACCATCCACCATTGCCGGTTTTTTCAAAAAGCCGGTGCTGCCGTTGGGTACACTATACGATGTTTGCCAGATTTTGAAGTATAATTTCATCAGAGAAATTGCCGATACTTTACCAGCCGAATTTGGCCCACATGCAAGCAATGAACTCACCACACGAGTGCAAGAATTGGAAAAAGAGAATGAAAAACTAAAAAATGACATCGCTTTGCTCAAAGAAGTGATAGCAATGAAATCTTAGGAATTAGAGCGCTTACAGGTGAAACAAAAAAGGGAAGGCTACTTATGTAACCTTCCCATGGAGTGGAGTCGGAGGGATTCGAACCCTCGTCCAAACAAGGAATTAATATGCTTTCTACATGTGTAGCTTACTTTTGATTTTCGTTAAACTTAGGCAAGTTTGCAGGCCAACAGGTTTACTTATCTTCTTTATCTCATTGCGAATCGAAGTTCTTCGCAACTATTTCTTCGTTTATGATGCTTCGCTGGAGACGCAGAAGATCAGAGCTTCTCCGGAAACAAAGGCACTTAATACTTGGTATTAAGCAGCCATAGCGTAGTTAGACTCGCCATATAGAAATTTGAGAATTAGTATTTACGTGTCATATTCACAACACACGACATGCTTACATAAAAATCGCACTCGCTGTCAAAACCGTACGACCCCTATTGTTTAAAAGAACTGAGCGCAAAGATACGCAAATATCGCACCCTTATTTAAAGCAAATTAATTTTAAGACTAAAAAAAGAGAATAACTCTTCATATATAAGAATTTTGCAAAATTGCAATACTGCATATCACCCTCTATTAGGTTCTCCTTTCCTAATTAAAACTATCTTTGCACCCCTAAAATTGTAATAAAATGAACAAACTAAGAATTGGCGTACTACGCGAAGAAAAGAATCCTCCTGATAAACGTGTTCCCTTAACTCCATTAATCTGTGCAGAGTTAATGCGCACTTATCCTTCTATTAAAATATTTGTGCAACCCAGCAAAATAAGATGTTATGCCGACAGCGAATACACGGCATTTGGGGTGATGCTTAAAGAAGATCTAAGCGGCTGCGATATATTGATGGGAGTTAAAGAGGTGCCAAAAGACTTGTTGATTCCAGGGAAAAAATACTTTTTCTTTTCGCATACTATCAAAAAACAAGCGCATAATCAGAAACTGATGAAAGCTTTTATTGAAAAGAAAATTCAGATGATCGATTACGAAACGCTGACAGACAAAAACAACAATCGTATTATCGGCTTTGGTCGTTATGCTGGCATTGTAGGGGCTTACAACGGAATATTAGGTTATGGTAAAAAATACGATTTGTTCCAGCTTAAGCCTGCCAATATTTGCAGAGACCGTGCTGAAATGGAAGAAGAATTAAAACGTGCCAAATTACCTAATATCAAAATAGCACTTACCGGTGGTGGACGAGTGGCTAACGGTGTGATAGAAACCTTAAGCGCTTTGCGTATTCGCAAGGTTACTCCCGAAGAATTTCTTATGGCATCTTTCCGCGAACCTGTGTATTGTCAACTAAACCCGAGAGATTATGTGGAACGTGTGGATGACCATAATTTCGACCTGCACGACTTTTTTCAGCATCCTGAACATTTTAAATCTATTTTCCGACAGTATACCAAGGTGACGGATATATTTATTTCATCGCACTACTGGGACCCCAAAGCTCCTCGTATGTTTGAGCTTTCTGATACAAAAGAAAACGATTTCAGAATTAGTGTTATTGCAGATATTACCTGCGACATGAATGGTTCCGTACCTACCACTATTCGTTCGAGTACTATTGCTGATCCGTTTTACGGATACAATATTAAACAGGACAAAGAAGATTTGCCATTTAACAAACATACCGTTTGTATTATGGCAGTAGATAATTTACCTTGTGAATTACCTCGCGATTCAAGCGATGATTTTGGAAAAGATTTAATGGAACGAGTATTACCTTGTTTGATAAACGAAGACCCTGACAACGTAATAAACAGAGCATCCATTTGCATAGATGGTAAATTAAATACCCCTTTTGAATACCTAAGCGATTACGCCTATTAAAAATAAAGGCCTCTCTTTTTGGGGGAGGCCTTTTATATTATCCTATTCTATTTTCTTATCTAATTTCTCAGTCCTTTTTTTAGGAAAGAGGAAGTTGAATTAAATTTTTCGTTTCATACGGTTTACAAATGACGCAACAGCCATAGTGATAAAAAAGAAAACAATCAATTTTATTGCCTGAGGAATGATGGTACTCACTGTTCCGTTGCGAAGAAACAAGTCATAAAATCCTTCAAGCGACCAGTTGAGGGGAGAAACTACACTGATGTTTCGCATTACTTCGGGCATTACATAAGTAGGAACCCACACTCCTCCAATAGCTGACAAAAGAAGAATAGAAAGCGAACCCACTATGGCCCCTTGCTGTTCTGTTGTCGCAATGGTTCCAACCATTACACCATAACCTGTAGCAGCAAACGATGTAGCAATAGTAATGATAATGATCCCGGCCAAACTCTGTCCCATTATCAATGTGGGGAGTCCAAGCATAGGTAAAAACACCAGCCCTACTGACAACATCAGCACAAACTGAATTAGACAAACAAAAACATACACAATTATTTTTCCGTTGATGAGGATAAGAAAAGAACTCGGCATGGTGTGCAACCTAAATATACTGCCTTCATTTTTTTCTTTCACCATACTACCAGCTAATGGAAGAACAATAAAAAACATTGCAAAAATAGTCCAGGCCGGAACATTATGCTGAACTGCATTTGGCACTATTTCACCTATGCTTTTTGAAGCATACTCTTCTTTATATTTAATAATCTGAGTTTGTCCGAATACATTATCAGGAGTTGGCTTTTTGTCCGGAATCAGAGCATCGAGTTCGCTCGAAAACGAACGAAACATAATCTTTGTTTTTATGTTCGAAATAAATTCATGAAGGCTGCTGGTTACCGAATTTATAAAAGACTTTTTGGTAATAGGGTCAATATAGATGGCAATTTCTACCGAATCGAATTTTAGATGTTTGCTTTTTTCGGACACAGAATCCACACTTAATGTTTGCTGAACTAACCAAGCCACATTTTTCTTTATGGCTTTGGTAGCTCCTTTAGGAACTACAATCCCCACCAGAAACTTTCCGTCTGCTACTGCTTGTTTAACTATATCGGCAGTGGCAGGTTTTCCGTTTATAGAATCGTGAAACGAACACAATTCCGATTTACGCAATCCCCTTTCGATATCTACACCCAACGAATCTTTGTCGTCATCAACAAATAAAACAGGAATGCCTTTTTCATTTAAAGTTTTAAAAGCTGAATCCTGAATAAGTGTCATTACAAAAATCAGAATCATTGGCATCAGAAATAAAATAGCAAGCCCTACTCTATCTCGTAATAGAATTAGTGCTTCTTTTTTTATTGCTGCTAATAACTTTTTAAACATACGTATCGATTAATCGCGCAAAGCTCGGTTAGTTAGTTTAAGGAAAACAGATTCCAGATTCTCGCATCCGGCATTATCCGAAATTAATTTTTTAGGACTTCCTTCAATTATTATTTTTCCATGATCGATAATGGCAACCTGAGTACAAAAGTGCTCTGCTTCGTCCATGTGATGTGATGTATAAATAATAGTAGTCCCGGTTTGATTCAGTTGTTTTAAATATTCAATAATCACATTACGCGATTGCACATCCACCCCCACTGTAGGTTCATCTAAAAACAAAATCTTAGGACTGTGTAATATTCCGGCAATCAAATTTACTCTTCGTTTCATTCCTCCCGAAAAAGTGGACACTCGCCTGTTGGCCGCCTCGGTTAACCCGAAATTATCAAGCCACATACTGATTTTATCTTTCAGTGTTTTTCCGCTTAGTCCATACATGTGTCCATAAAAACTAAGATTTTCGCGGGCAGTGAGTGTAGGATAAAGCGCCAAGTCCTGAGGAACTACTCCCACTATTTGTTTGATAGTATCCAAATCTCCGTTTAAATCTTTCCCATCAATTAAAACATGGCCTCTTGTAGGGGGGAATAATCCGCATAAAATAGAAATAGTAGTTGTCTTCCCTGCACCGTTTGGGCCTAGCAAACCAAAGATTTCATTCCGACTAATGGTAAATGAAACATCGTTAACAGCAGGCGATGATGAGCCTTTAAACGACTTCACTAAATTCTTTATTTCAATTATTGCGTCTGTATTCATTTTTTAAAACCCGGCAAATTTATAAAATATGAATCGCAACAAGTGTGACTTCTGTCAGACATTAATTCAAAGAATAAGTAAGATGATTGACTTCTAACATTTCTAACAGCTCATTATTAGGATTCACTTTTATTTTTTTTGACGGCAGAAAAACAGAAATATTTTCTTCCGCATCTATCACACGGAAACGCAACAAACAGTTGCGGGGTTGTACGTTTGCATTTTCGCTAAGTATCTCTTCTACTTTTAAAATAAAATCATCATTCAATTCGGACAAACCAACATTAATGGTAATGGTTTTGGCAAGTTTATCTCGCAGTTCAGATAACAGTTGAATATTACTTGCTTTAAATTCTAAATTATCTGCCTGTCTGAATCGTTCTTGTACTTTACCTTTGATGTATAGAAACAATCCATTAACCATATATTGCTTGAACTTTACATAATCCTCACCAAAGAAAGCCAGTTCGGCCGATTCGCGATAATCTTCGAGTGTTATTTTCCCCCAGGGATTTCCGGTTTTGGTAACACCGTTGTGAACGGCAGTAACGATACCTCCAAACACAAGTTCTTTGTTTTTATTTTCTTCAAGTTTTTTTGTATCACTCACCGAATGAAAGCAGAAGTTTTCCATTTCCAGTTTATACGTATCCAGAGGATGCCCTGAAATAAAGAAACCAACCACATCTTTTTCGTTTTTCAGTTGTATTAATTTATGCCACTCTTCACATACGGGTATTTTAGGTTCAGGAATATCTGCTGAAGATTCTTCTCCAAAAAGCGACACCTGAGCCGAGTTAACCCCTTCCTGATGTGAACCACCATAGCGAATAACGCGTTCCAGAAAATTGGAATTATCATTCCCCTCGGTAAAGAAATAAGTAGCACGATGAATGCCGAAACTATCCAAACCACCTGAATAAGCAAGACTTTCTAATGTCTTTTTGTTTACCGCTCTCAGATTTATTCTTCGAACAAAATCGAAGACATTTTTGTAAGGGCCATTTTCTTTACGCTCGTTAACTATTGCAATTACGGCATTTTCTCCAACCCCTTTTATTCCTCCCATTCCAAAACGGATTTGTCCGTTTTTATTTACCGAAAACTGATATTGACTTTCGTTTACATCCGGGCCGAGTACAGGCACTCCCATACGTTTACACTCATCCATAAAGAAAGTAATTTTATCAATATTACTTAAATGGTGAGTTAGCACGGACGACATGTATTCGCCAGGATAGTGAGCTTTTAAATAAGCTGTTTGAAATGCAACAAATGCATAACAAGTAGAGTGAGATTTATTAAACGCATATTGAGCAAACTTTTCCCAATCAGTCCATATCTTTTCAAGCTTTTCAATAGGATGTCCTTTAGCAGTGGCACCTTCTACAAACTTGCTTTTCATTTTATCCAGTGTGCCACGGTCTTTTTTTCCCATTGCTTTACGCAAAATATCGGCATCACCTTTTGTAAAACCTGCCAACTTTTGCGATAGAAGCATGACTTGCTCCTGATATACCGTGATACCATAAGTATCCGAAAGGTATTCTTCCATTTCGGGCAAATCGTATGTAATGGCTTCCTTACCGCTTTTACGCGCAATAAAGTTAGGGATGTATTCAATAGGGCCGGGACGATACAATGCGTTCATGGCAATTAAATCTGCAAACTTATCCGGTTTCAGATTAATCAAGTGCTTCTGCATTCCGGCACTTTCGAACTGAAATGTACCATTGGTATCTCCTTTTTGATAAAGTTCGAAAGTAGCAGCATCGTCCAACGGAACATCATCTATCTCCATTTCCACTCCATGGTTTTCCTTTATCAGTCTCAAGGCATCTCTCAGGATAGTTAGTGTTTTGAGTCCCAAAAAATCCATCTTAATTACACCGGCATCTTCAATCACTTTACCATCGTACTGAGTAATGAACAACTCGGTTTCTTTGGAGGCCGATATAGGAACAATATCCGTTAAATCTTTTGGAGCAATGATAATAGCAGAAGCATGAATACCAGTTCCGCGAACAGAACCTTCGAGCACCAATGCTTCTCTCAGAACGGTTGCCTGTAAATCATTTCCATCAGCTATGGCACGTAGTTTCTTTACATTTTCAATATCATCAGCCATCAAACCTTCTTTCATTTCCAGACTGTCATCTCCTGTAAGCGGAGCATTCATCACTCTGTCCAGTTCAATGCCGGGTTTGTCGGGTACGAGTTTGGCTAGCATATTCGATTCCTGCAATGGTAAATCCATAACACGGGCAACATCTTTAATACTGCTTTTGGCAGCCATTGTACCATAGGTTACAATTTGTGCAACTTGATTCTTTCCGTATTTCTCCACCACATAATCAATCACCTTTTGACGACCTTCATCATCAAAATCCGTATCAATATCGGGCATTGTTTTACGGTCGGGATTAAGGAAACGTTCGAATAGTAAATTATATTTTATCGGGTCGATGTTGGTTATTCCAATACAATAAGCCACCGCAGAACCCGCAGCAGAACCACGACCAGGCCCAACAAACACACCAATGTCTTTTCCGTGATTAATAAAATCGGCTACAATAAGGAAGTAACCTGCAAAACCCATTGTTTTAATAGTAAACAATTCGAATCTCAATCGTTCATCTACTTCAGGTGTAATTTCCTTGTAACGTTCTTTCGCGCCTTTGTAAGTCATGTCGTACAAAAAATCATCCTGAGTGGCAAAACCATCAGGTATTTGATAATTGGGCAACATGATATCCTGCTTTAGTTTGAGCGGAGTTATTTTATCTACTATCTCATTGGTGTTATCAATGGCCTGAGGCAGGTCGCTGAAAAGCTGAGTCATTTCAGCTGTTGTCTTAAAATAAAATTCGTTGTTATAAAAAGCAAAACGTTTTCCTTTTGAAGAAACAGAATCGTCATCACCAAAATCTTTCATGGTTGGTGTACTTTGTTTCTCACCAGTATTTATGCAAAGCAAAATATCATGAGCATTGGAATCTTCTTGGTCAACATAATGCGAATCGTTAGAAGCAATTATTTTTACATTATATTTTTTAGCAAGTTTTAGCAATACTTCATTCACGGTATTTTGTTCTGGAATATTGTGTCGTTGCAACTCTACATAATAATCTTCACCAAAAATATCCAGCCACCATTTGAATTCCTTTTCACCTTCATCCTCTCCTTTTCTCAATATAACACGAGGCACAGATGCTCCCAAACAACAGGTTGTTGCAATCAGGCCCTTATGATATTTCAGAATAAGTTCTTTGTCGATACGCGGGTATTTTCCGTACAACCCTTCCATATAACCATAGGAACAAAGCTTAACCAGGTTTTTATATCCTTCGGCATCTTTGGCTAATAATAGCTGATGGTAGCGCACATCTTTATCATCCTTTGTAAAGGCTCGTTTATGCATGTTATCTACCACATAAAATTCGCAACCTACAATGGGTTTAATTTTATTAGGGTTTTCGGGCGTATTGTGTTTGCCGGCTTCTGCTACAAATTTGAATACACCAAACATGTTTCCATGATCGGTAATAGCAACAGCTCGCATATTATCGTTTACCGCTTTTTTGTAAAGCGAAGAAATATCGGCTGCTCCATCCAACAGCGAAAATTGGGTATGCACATGAAGATGGGAAAAATTCATTGTATTTTAATAGTTTTTAATGTTGATTCTAACAATTTAGCTCTCTTAAATCGTTCGTTAAGTTTGCTTGTAAAAGTAGATATTAAAGTGTCAAAATTTTGCGGTGTTGAAAAGTATAGAATAAAAAAATCCTGCCTCGCAAACACGAAGCAGGATTTTCGATTCCGATTTAATCAAAGCAAAAACCTATGCGGCTTTCAGCTTGTTGATTAATGATTTTTTCAATTTATCTTTTACATATTTTAGTGTAATGCTTATTTCCTTCACCGATGGATTAGAAGGTGTATCGTACATCAGTTCGATCATGATTGCTTCGCAGATGGAACGCAAACCTCTTGCTCCCAATTTAAATTCCATTGCTTTCTCCACAATGTAATCCAGCACCCCCTTTTCGAACTTTATTTTCACTCCATCCATTTCAAATAGATGAGTGTATTGTTTTATCAATGCATTTTTAGGCTCACTTAATATTCTCAGCAGGGTGTCGGCATCCAACGGATTAAGATAAGTAAGTACCGGTAAACGACCGATTAATTCGGGTATGAGTCCGAAACTTTTGATATCCTGAGGCGAAACATACTGAAGCAAATTTTCTTTATCAATGTTTTCTACATCCTTGTCAAGACTATAACCTATAGCTTGAGTATTCAATCTATTTCCTATATGACGGGTAATGCCATCGAATGCACCTCCGCAAATAAAAAGAATATTTTTGGTGTTCACCTGAATCATCTTTTGTTCCGGATGTTTACGTCCGCCCTGAGGAGGCACACCCACTATAGACCCTTCGAGCAATTTTAAAAGACCTTGTTGAACTCCCTCTCCCGAAACATCTCTGGTGATGGAAGGATTATCTCCTTTGCGGGCAATTTTATCCAATTCATCAATAAACACTATTCCTCTTTCGGCTGCAGCTACATCAAAATCGGCAGCCTGAAGCAAACGCGATAAAATACTTTCCACATCTTCTCCTACATATCCTGCTTCTGTTAGCACAGTAGCATCAGCAATACAAAAAGGCACATTGAGCACTTTAGCAATGGTACGAGCCAATAACGTTTTACCAGTACCGGTTTCGCCAATCATAATCACATTCGACTTTTCTATTTCTATATCGTCCTTGTGAGTAGTCTTGGTTTGCGATTGCATCAATCGTTTGTAATGGTTGTAAACAGCTACCGAAAGCACTTTCTTTGCTTCATCCTGACCTATTACATACTCATCCAGATGCTTTTTGATATCATGAGGTTTGAGTAATTGAAGAGCCGAATACATAGAAGAATTGGTACGCTGACTCACTTCATCGCGAACTATAGTTTGTGCCTGAGCAACGCAATGATTACAGATATGCCCCGTAATACCGGCTATCAAAACATCTGTTCCTTGCTTGCTTCTTCCGCAGAAAGAGCATTTAATTTCTTTGTCTTCTTTTTCTTTTGCCATTTTTTAATTGAGTGATTTAGAAATCGGGGTTTATGATTAACTACTCGCTCCGGGTATTTTGTTAAAAAATTAAATGGCTACCGGCAATGCCCATAACCATTTAATTTTACGTTTTATTTTCAGTAAACGCTTTGTTTATTTTGTTCTGAACAACAGCTCATCCACCATACCGTATTCTTTGGCTTCTTCCGAAGTCATCCAGTAATCGCGGTCGCTATCGGCCCACACTTTTTCATACGTTTGTCCGCTGTGTTTAGCAATGATGTCGTACAATTCTTTTTTCAACTTTTGAATTTCCTTAGCTGTGATTTCGATATCCGATGCTTGTCCTTCTGCTCCACCCATTGGCTGATGAATCATTACACGAGCGTGTTTCAAAGCAGCTCGTTTTCCTTTTGCACCAGCACACATCAATACCGCTCCCATCGAAGCAGCCATACCTGTACAAATGGTAGCTACATCAGGAGAAATATATTGCATGGTATCATAAATCCCCAAACCTGCATAAACAGAGCCTCCCGGACTGTTCAAATAAATCTGAATGTCTTTTTTAGCATCTACTGATTGTAAAAACAATAGCTGTGCCTGAATAATATTAGCTACTTGATCGTCAATTCCTGTTCCCAGAAAAATAATCCGGTCCATCATCAAACGCGAAAATACGTCCATCTGAGCTACGTTCAGCTGACGCTCCTCAATGATGTAAGGGGTCATACTGGTAACGTTGTGACGGGAATAAGAATCGAATGTACTTCCACTGATTCCTTTGTGCTTTACAGCATACTTGCGAAATTCATTATTGTCGAACATATATATAGATTTTAGAATTTAATTTCTTTGATTGCGATGCGAAGGTAATTCTATTTTTTCACACCAAAAAACACATCATAATCTACTTCCTGATTTTCCAAAGTAAATTTTGATTTAAAAAGCTCTTTCATTTTATAAACAAGAAGGTCGTCATGAACTTTTTTAGCCTCCTCTTCGTTACCCAACACACGTTTTGCTGTTTTGGTTAACTCTTCATCTCCCATCGACTCCAGCAAATGAGCTCCATACTGACGGATGATGTTATTTTTGATGTAATCAACCATGTCCTCTTCTGTAACATTAATGTTATACTCATCAGTCAGTTTGTTTTGTATCAACTGCCATTTCATTCCAATAGAATATTGACTGAAATCCTTTTCAACTTCATCAGGTGTAAATTTATCTCTGTTCGAAAAAGTAAGGTAACGTTTCAAAAACTTCTCCGGCAAATTAAAATTTATTTTAGACATTAAATAATCTATTGCATCGTAATAAAACTTGGTATTGCTATCATTCAGATAACTCTCCGTAAGTTCGTCTTTTATTTTTAATCTGAATTCTTCTTCCGAATTAACCACACCCGGTCCGAACACTTTATCTAAAAACTCCTGATTGATTTCGGCAGGAACGATATGTGTAATTTCTTTAATGGTGAACTGAATATTGCAGTTCAATATTTCGGCAATCCCTTTTTCAATTCCCAGCATTGCTGCAAGGTCGGTTTTGTTTGCCGAAAGTTTAGTAGAATGAATCACTACTTGGTCGCCCGCTTTTTTACCCAACAACATTTTTTTGGTATCGTCATCCACTAATTTGTCAAGAAACAAAGAACCTGCTTTGTTAATTCCGCCTTCTACCACTTCACCTGCATCGTTTAGCTGAACAAATTCTCCATACAATAAATCATCAGCACTTACCGATTCCTGAGGTTGTACTTTTCCGTAACGTTTGGTGATGCTTTCAATGTTTTTGTTTAACAAAGCATCATCTATTTTCAAGGTTTGAAAAACCAATTTATCTTTCGGTGTAATTTCTACCGAAAACTCAGGCGAAAGACCTAATTCATAATAAAATTCGAAATTACTTCCATCCCAGTCAATAGTGTTTTCGGTACCTTCTTTAGGCAACGGACTTCCCAATACATTCAGTTTTTTTTCTGTCATATATTGAATCAATGAATCGCTCAACAGTTTTTGAATCTCATCCACTTTTATTCCTTTTCCGTATTGTTTTTCTATCAATCCTGCAGGTACTTTACCGGGACGAAACCCTGGTATACTGGCTTTTTTCTGATAATTTTTCAATACCGATTTTACTTGCGGCAGATAATCTTCGGCCGATACTTCCACTTTCAATACTGCATTTAACTCGTCAATGTTCTCCTGAATAATATTCATTTTCAAAATTTGTTTTTGGTAATTTTTCTTTAATTTTTTTTAAGGAGCACAAAAGTACTCTTTTTTTTCAGATACAAGGCATATTTTGCTTCATCGGGGCCGTATAAAACAAAAAAAACTCCGAACTATTTTGTTCGGAGGCCTTTTCTTTATTCTTTAACTATGGATATTCCTTGCATCCTTACTCCTTCACTATTTTTCTATTCACTATTCCCTTCTTGCTATTTACTGTTAAAAAATAAACTCCCTTTGCCATACCGCTCATATCAAGGGTAAGTTGTTGGTTGTTGGTTGTTAGTTGTTGGATGCATTCTCCAAATAGGTTCACTATTTTAATAGTAGTATTTTTCTTTTTCGTACTTTTACAAAAAAAATAGTAGTATGGTATTGGTCATTAATAAAAAAACAAGCAAGCGAATTTTAGAGAAATTCCTTAAATCTGGAAATAATAAAAGGGTATTTAACGCAAAAAAATATTCCGGAGCTATTCACTTCTCTGAAGACGCATTATCCATTCAAAAACAAATGCGCGATGAATGGCAATAATATTTTTGTTGACACAAATATTCTCATTTACCTTCTCGATAAAGACGAAGCATTAGTTTCTCTGCTCGATTCCAACTCAGTTTACATTTCATTTATCACCGAATTAGAATTATTGTCGTATAGAAAATATTCTTTGCATGAAAAAGATAAACTTTCTGAATTATTAAACGATTGTATTATTATTGATATTAATCCTTCCATCAAAAAAAATGCAATCACACATCGCGTTAAAAATAAATTGAAATTACCTGATGCTATTATTGCCGCCACAGCACAATATCTTTCATTACCATTACTTACGGCAGATAAAGATTTTAAAAAAATAAATGAAATTGATGTTTTGCTTTATGAAAAATAAGGCAAAGAAATTTTACTCCTTTACTATCTTTCTATTCATTATTCCCTTTTCACTTTAGCTTTTTAATATTTGATTGGCAGTAAGAACAGACGAAGAAATTCCCCTTTAAACTTGTTATGTTTAAGCAGAATACTGAGTTGTTATATTGATGTGAGACATTAATGTAATAATGAGAGGCAATGTTGTAATAATGTAAGACATTATCGTAATAATGTGATAAATTATTGTAACAATGTAAGAAATTTTCGTAATAATGTTAGAGATTATTATAACAATGTGAGACATTATCGTAATAATGTAAGACATTATTGTAAGAATGTGAGAGATTATTGTAATAATGTAAGAGATTCTCCTCACAATGTGAGATAATATTGTAACAATGTGAGAAATTATTGTAACAACAATGTGAGTTGTTGTACATTTTACTCAACTACTTATGTATTTTGTATACTTGGCAAAGCAAATTACTAATCAGCCTATCACTAATTTGAATATTTGACTTACACCTTGTGGCCCTTTTCCGGTAACTAACTCGTGAGTAAAATAAACAGTTTGCCCTTCTGGAAGGTCTTCGATAGTAGCTTTAGCTTTAATGGTAGGCATTATCCAATTCCAGTTCTCTCCATCCAGAGAATACTTCCAAACATGACAACAATAGTTTCCACCTCCTTTAGCCACTAGAGTAACTGAGCCAGTTACCGTAGAATTTTTCACTTTAAATTCTTGTTGAGTGCGTCCTCCATACCCTTTAGTTCCAAATGTT
Source organism: uncultured Bacteroidota bacterium (assembly GCA_903926385.1). GTDB lineage: Bacteria > Bacteroidota > Bacteroidia > 2-12-FULL-35-15 > 2-12-FULL-35-15 > 2-12-FULL-35-15. The sequence continues at coordinate 113,948 of CAIYIS010000007.1, read as the reverse complement.
CCGGAAGCAAATATGTCCAAAGCATTTTCAGGGTCGTTATCTGCTGTAGTTTGATAATTACGAAGAATAGAATTGAGAGCTTTCATCATGGCTAGTTCTGCTGCAGGCCGAGTTTTTGGAGTGGCTTTAGTATAGGTATTAATTTTTTGATTGAGTGCAGTTATTACTGCTGCCGAAGTAGTCACTCGTGTGCTTGCTGCCACAGCCCTTGAAATTTCGGAAGCCCGAACACCTTTTGCAGCCACTGTTCTGGGCATTTTCAGCAAACCGATAACCGTATGAATTACGGTGGTTGTGCTCAATAAAATCAGTATCTTTTTTTGTTTTTTTCCGGACTTGTAACTTTTACGGACAATACTTCTGCGTGTTTTAGTGCTGGTTAAATAGCGTTTTGTTTTCATACTATAAAAATTGAAGTTATACAAAATTTTCTGTTGATTCGAAAAATGGTACGCTGATAATTATGATAGGTAAGAATTGAAAATGATTTATGATTGAAGTGATGATAAAAAATGATGTTGTGCATAAAGAGAAGTACGCATGTGCAAACCACTTTATCATAAATTCGATCATACTATTCTATCTCATTTTCTTCCTAATTCCAATTGTATTATAAGCAATCATTTTTTATCCTAAACAATCATACAAATCAGCGCACTCTTTTATTTTAACCTAACAAAAAACCAACAAAATCTAAAAAATAATAGAATTACCATTTCGCCTCAATCGACTTAAGCTTTTGCTGTCAGTTGAATAGGATGGTTCAAAAATACAAAATAATTTATTTGGTTGGTTAATTTATGATAAAAATATTTTACATCACGGATAAGATGAAAAAAGTAATAAACAAAAAACACCTCTTAAAAATAAAGTTCCCCATTTGGGAACATTCCTAAAAAACGATTCGTACATTTGTACCCATATAAAAAGACATTGAGAGTTATTGCAAAAAAAACATTGAAGGAGTTTTGGGAAAAACATGCCGATAGCGAACAGCAATTAAAGGCTTGGTATGACGAAACGAACACTGCTGATTGGCGTTCCACAAAAGATATAAAAATAAATTATCCGAGTGCAAGCTTTTTGGCCAACAACAGGGTTGTATTTAATATTAAAGGCAATTCGTATCGTTTAATAGTAAAGATAAATTATAAATATAAAATGGTTTGGATTCGGTTTGTGGGAACACATGCTGCTTACAACAGGATAGACGCTAACACAATTTAATAATTCAACAGATGAACATTAAACCCATAAAATCGGCAAAAGATTATAAACAAGCATTGCTCCGTTTGGAAGAAATATTCGATTCTCGTCCCGGAACTAAGGAAGGAAACGAATTAGAGATTCTTGGTATTTTGATTGAAAAATATGAAGATGAGCATTACCCCATAGATGCTCCTGACCCAATTGAAGCGATTAAATTTAGAATGGAACAATTGGGTTACGAGGCAAAAGACCTCACTAATATCATTGGTTCAAGAAACAGAGTAAGCGAGATATTAAACCGCAAGCGTAAACTATCCATTAATATGATTCGTAATTTGCACGAAAAACTAAACATCCCTTTGGAATCGCTGTTCAGAGCATACTAATTAATAAAGGAAGAAAATTGGGGAAGGAGAAACAACTATACTAATTGCACCCATCCTTAACATTATTTATAAATAACAAAACGCCTCACCCACGGCCCTTCTCCAAAAGAGAGGGGAGCCTAATTATAAACAAAATTCATGTTTCACTAAGCTTCGCCCCCTCTCCTTTGGAGAGGGAAGGGCAAACAGCCTGTGGCTGTTTGAGCCGGATTGTGTGCTAGTTCAGGGGTGAGGCGTTCAGAAGATTATAAGATTAGGAATAGGTAGGAAACTAATTAACCATTGATCAATCGAACCAATGCACTAATAAATCACATTAATATTTCCAATTCGTTTCACACTGGTGCCATCGTTAAAGTCGCAACGAATAACATAAACGTACACCCCCATACCCACATAATCCCCGTTTTGCATACCATTCCAGCCAATTGATTTATCATTACTTTCAAAAATAAGTTCTCCCCAACGGTCGAACACCTGCATTTGCAAATGTTTTATGTTGATGCCATAGGCATAAAAAACATCGTTTTTATCATTCTCGTCAGGGGTAATAGTATTCGGTATATATAAAATATCTTCTCCCGGCAATACGGTAACCGTAAAGTAATCGGTAGAAGAACATCCGTTCAAATCGGTTCCTGTTAATGTGTACGTAGTAGTGGTTAGAGGCTGTGCAATGGGGTCGGGACAAGCTGAACACGACAAACCATCTCCGCTCCATATATAAGAGTTACCACCAAAACTGCTCAACTGCAAAGTAATTCCTGCAGTGATGGTAGTATCTGTATTTCCGGTGTAAACATTGGGTATAGGATTAACCGTAACCACAGCAGTATCTATAGAACTTCCGCAAGAAGTAGTACCAGTAACATAATAAGTAGTGGTTAATACTGGCGAAACAGTAACAGTTGCATTAGTACTGTTTACACCTCCACTCCATAAATAAGTGGATGCACCAGTAGCAACCAAAGTAGTACTCTGCCCTTCGCAAATAACCTGATTTCCGGCCACAGTAGGCAAAGGCATTGAATCGACCTGAATAATAACACTAGCCGAATCGGTACAACTGCCCGAACCTACCGTTAAATAATAAGCAGTAGTAAGCATTGGAGTAACAGTGATTGAAGCTGTAGTGGCGGTGCTTCCTCCACTCCACTGATAAGGCGGCCCACCCGAACCGGTAATGGTAATCGGAATTCCTCCGCATATAAAATTGCCCGAAGCCACAAGAGATGCCGTTGGCTGATTGGCTATGGTGGCGGTAACTATAGCAGGAGCGCCTGCACATCCATTGGCTGTTGGTGTAGCGGTGTATGTAATAACTCCTGGCACAGCAGTATTAGTATTCGAAATATTTCCTGTACCGCTGCTGGCATCGCTACCTGTCCATATAAATGTGGCTGTGGGCACACACGATGTAACAGCAATACTTATGGGCATACCTGCACAAACAGTAACATTGCTGGCTTGTGCATCGGGTGCAGGATGAATGGTAATATTTTTAGGCGAAAGCCCCGCCACTGTATCTCCACAAACATCTGTGATATGGGGCGGAGGAACACTCAATGTAGAATTAACACCACAATACGTAGGACATCCGGGAATGGTAAGCGATATTGTGTCTGTTCCGTGACTATTGCATCCACCTGTTGCAGTGCCGTACGTCAAGCTTCCGGCAGCCCACGGATGTGTGAGCGTATAAGGAGGTACGCCATAATTACTAATAACTCTCAACTTGACATTACAGGTGTCCGAACACACCGGAGAAGGAAACAGAAACCATCCATTACTTTGAGAGGTTTCTACTGTTCGCCCAATAAAGAAACAATGAAATTTCCATGGACTTGCCGGACTATAACCAACCATAGTTAAATTGCAACCAGGCCCCAACATAGCAATGCGCTGAAAATGGTGAGATAAATAAAATGATTGAGGGCTACACGATGGAGGAAAACAACAACCAACCCAGGTTGCCAAATTGAAACTATCCAGGTAAGCATATCCGGAGGAGTCGGCCCCTACTCCACCGGCAACAAACACAGGTGTTGTGCCACAAGGCGAATGCAAGTACATAGCTCCCCATACCATCAAAATTCCATTTACCATATCCGCATAATAACTATCCCAAGTTATCAAATGTGTTACAGTAACATTGGCAGGAATAGTAATAAGCATACTATCGGATGACCAGTTAGGAGCCTGACAACTCGGTAACCAACCTGTAGGATAACTGTAAGGACCAAACTGAGGAGGATACCATGAATACGGGCCAAATACCACAGGGTCGATAGTTACCGGATATACTCTTGATGCATCATTTAGCCACGATGCAGGCACAACATATTTCAGAATGGTCTTGTTATTCTCCGTTACTACTTCATATTTACCTGCTATCGATTTATATTTTTTATCATAATAAACAGGAGTCTTTAATTGCGATTGCACTCGTTTTTCTGCATCCACCACTATGTATTCATCCAACTCATCATCGTTCACCATCGGCACTCCTTCTTTTCTAAACTGCACAGGTTTTGGATTTTTTACAATAGTATATCCGGCAGGCAAATTAATTTCTTCCGAAAAAACAATGTCCTGTCCGTTACTAGCAACGGGCTGTTGAATGATGTAATCGGTTTCTATCATATTTTCAAAAAACACGATTTTTTTATCAACTGAAGGATAAACCTCATGAGCATACATACCCTCTACTCCTACCGTGTAATCAGTCATATTAATTGGCTGATTATTTATTCGGCAATTTTTATTAAAAGAAAATGTATGCTCGTATAAAGTCAGTTCGGTACTTCCATCAGGATGAAGATAAGTAGGAAACTCTTGACACTTGCCCATCCATCCGTTTAATGCAGGATATAAATTGGGAGTGAGTGGCTGCAACTCTTTATTCTTATCATAATAATTTATGTTTGCAAGCGAATTTTCCACCACTATTTGCCCATCATCCGACTTGTATGTTCTCGATGTAGGCGTACGTTTGCTAATATCTTCTTTGCAATGATTTTTATCCAAAGGAAATTTTTCAGGAAAATAATTCTCTGTATCATCCGTATTATTTGGAGAAGGGAGACTTTGTTTGCTGGAATATAATCCCGTAAGACGAGGAAGGTATTGTCCGGGTTTTAATATCGGGTCGGGCCGCTGAGCAAAAGAAACGAAGGGATTAGCAACACATAAAAAAGCAACTAACAAAACAAGTCGAAAATAAACCTGCTTAGCACCAGCTGAAAATATATGTAGAAGCAACCTCATCTTTGTTTTATTTAACCCTATCAAAATAGTTTCCCCCTCTCTCACTCGAGAGGGGGAAAAACAAATAACAAGTGACTATTTTCTTATTAAGGTTATGAATCCGCTTTGACTCTGACTATCTTTTCCAGTTTGCAAATAATTTACAATGTAATAATAAACACCATCCGGGCATTTTTTTCCTTTGTGTGTACCATCCCATTTAAAGAAAGGGTCGGCAGATTCGAACACCAGCAATCCCCAACGGTCGTATATTTTTACTTTAAAGTCAGCATAAGCACCAGTAGTAATTGGAGTGAAAAAATCATTCACACCATTTCCTTCTGGCGAAAATACATTAGGCATAGCTAACACCAAATCCTGAGGGCATGGTTCGGGAGCCACATTAAATGTAACAACTCTTGCACAAGCTCTTCCAGGCATTGTTATCGCTACCGAATAAACACCCGTATCGTTTACCGAAATACTTGGAGTTGTTTGTCCTCCCGGCAACCAGTAATAACTACTTCCGGAACTGTCGGCAGCCAATGTAATCGGATTATTACCTAATGGACAAACGTTTTCAGGAAATGCAACTCCGGTAGGAGTTTGCACATTTACCACCACCGTATCTCTTGTTTTACATCCTCCCGAAACTGAAACGGTAACAACATAAGTGGAAGTAGATACCGGATTAACCGTAAAACTATGTGTTGAATTTACAGTAGTACCTCCCGTTACCCAATTGTACATATAACCTGTTCCTGTAGGTGTACTCAGGGTTATCGGCTGATTGACACAAACAGTAGTATCATTTCCAGCATTAGCATTCGGATATGGTTTTACAGTAATGCTTCGTGAATTCGAAGCCGAACCACATGTATTAACCGCTTGCACAGTTAGTAAAAATGTACCGGTAGATTGACCGATTGCATTAGTTTCTGTATTGGTTGAATTAATTAAATGTCCATTTGAATTAGTGCTATTCCAAACACCCAGTGTAACCACACCTTGTGCGGGTATCGAATAATGAACGGTGTCGCCCAAACAAATTACATTTGGTCCGGTAATAGCAACACTTGGAGGCCCAAGTACCACAATTGTTTTAACAGGTCCCCATTGTCCTATACATCCGTTATTGGTTTCCAGAACAGAAAAAGTATAAGTTCCCGGTTGAAAATTGAATGCATAACCAGTATTGTTTGAATTAGCGCCCTGAAGATTTGAAAAAGGATTGCCATTATTGAATCCGCTTATAATCCATTGATAAGTGGAATTATCAAAATAATTATAAGGCGAAAACTCAGGATATATCTGATCGCCTAAACAAAAAGTATCTTGCGGCATAAATGTGGTGTAGTTCAAACAGTCTACAGAAGGCCCCACAGAATGCGTAGCTCCAATGGTAACTCTTACCAAACTACCCAATGCATTATCCGGCTGAGTGGTGTTCGTTGCAATTGCTCTCATATAATTCATTCCAAGCGGAATTCCATAAGGAGGATTAATAGCTAAACTATCTTTACAAGGAGCATGAATAGGCATTATGGTGTCGTGTGTGGCTGCTACATGGCCTAGTATCCCGTCCGAACCAATCTGAGCAAATGTCATACTGCTCATTAATTGAGATTTGAAAATATTCCCAAACCCATACACCGCTCCTGTCATGGTGGAATCAAACGTATTTGTACCAACCGGTATTGTCGTGTTCTGCCCAAGAGGAAGCACAGAACAATCGGTTACACAAAAATGAAGATCCGTGTTGTTGTTGGTTTCTATATCACACTGCCGAATGCAGAAAGGTCCATAGGGGGTCCCGATTGCAGTAGGGTTATTGGAAACAACACGGATATAATAATTGCACCCAGGTGTCACTGTTGGTACTATACCTGAAACTGACCCTGGCTGATAAGGGGGAAGAACTGGTGAATAGGTATTGTGATCAAACGAAGCATTTATTATAGTTGGAGAACTCGGGAAAACTCCGTTTGAATCGGACAGCTGAGCTGTGTATGAATTGCCAATAAGATACACACCTTCCGACCAGAATGGAATATCAATAGCACTACCTATACAGACGGCATTTGTATCCATGGTGACGACAGGTTGGAGTGTGGAAATGGTATTAGGACAAGCAATTATTGAATAACATGCACTGGCGATTCCTGTGATGGCAGGGAGAGGAGTGGTTCGATTGATTCGTATTTTATAACAACTTCCGGGAAGTACAGTATTTGGTAACTGAATAACCATTACACCGCTAGTTTGAGGATAATACACATTAAATATCCAAGCGTTTGCTCCCGGAAAAGTACCGCCTGAATTTGAAAGTTGAATGGTATAACTTCCGTCACATAAAGTATCCGACAAGTGCCAATAAATATAAATATAGTTACCTTGACACACCGGATTCGGAACGACACTGTCAACAGTACATGTAACCGGATTTCCTGTATTGCTTCCGTAACTGGCTGCAACATCTATATCATCTATAGAAAAAGATTCGTTAGAAGGAGGAGTACCGCTCCCGTTTAACCATCTGAAACCAAAACGCAAGTTGGTTTGATTACTGAATGCTGGGTCAGTAATGTCTTCGTATTGCCATTTGTATTTATTCTTATACTGAGCTTGTCCTGTTTGGATCCAAGGACCACCATTTATACTATAATAAACTTCTCCATGAGCATTTGCAGAGCCTTCGCACAGGTAATAAAAAATAAAATGAACACTATCCATTCCCAATGTACACAAGCCGTTGGTAAGACATGAAAAATTGTCAGACACTGTTGTAGCATCATAATTAGCATTAGTAATACCCGAAAATGAATCATAAATATGAAGATATTTACTGTGAGGTGCAAATGCAATGGAACCGCTATAAGTACTATCCTCACTCATGGTATTGTTGTATAAAGGAACTCCTGTATAATTGTTGGTTACTGTCCATCTGTTATTACCAGATGAAGAACCGGGTCCAGGTGTGTTAAGGGTAAAAGCATTGGTGGATTCAAAATCTTCTGTAAACAACTGAAACGACTGAGCACTTAGTGCAAAACCATTAATTATACAGACAAGTAGTAGTAGTAATTGTTTTTTCAATTTCTTAAAAGTTTTTAGATTAGATTTACTCAAATTCGATGCTAAATGTACGCATAAAAATGTTTCAAATACAAATTCGTATATTTTTTCTTGAATACAATCTTTGTTCATTCAAAATTCGGAGGAGAATCTGGAAGCCCTTCTTAAACATTTCAAACAACATGTTCATATTCCTAACATTTCTTTTTTTTCTTTAGGAAACAGAATCATGAATAATTTATTTTTTTCATTACCCTAATTATATAAGAAAAAAAGGCAGGCTCCGGTTTTACTTTTCGCACGAAAAGAAATGAAATAAAATCGTGCTTTCTTAAAAAACACCAAATTTAAGGAACTCATCTCCGCTTCTCTTTTTTTGTTTTTCTCAATTCGTGTTTTAAAAATACAGGTCAATAGTTATTAAAACAAAATTGTTAATAACGTGTTTATTTCTTTTATTTCCACATCTAATCAAAAACATGACTATGCCTTATTTTACTGACACTACAAAGCAGTTTTATTCACAAACAAGCATACAAATAATAAAAAACCAAAAAAGCGGTTATCAACATATTGATGTTTGCAATTACAAAAGTAGCAGGTGAAAAGTCTACTTCATTTAGGAATAGATTTGTCCAAGAAAAACAAATACCCCTTGGTACAAACGAATACATATAATAAATTAATCGGTCTAAAAATGACAAAATATTTATTTGCATTAGTTTTTCAGTGTGTGTTGATTGGAGCAATCAATTCACAGGAAATAACAACTCCTGAGAAGGCTAAACAACTCCCGTCTGCTGCTTTGGGTGTTGGAATACTAACCTTTGACGGAGATTTAGGAAACGGAATAAAATTAAGCAAGTTCTCTAAAATGAGAAGCGGTATGAATCTTACTGTTGAAGAAAGAATAGGCAAATATTTAGGAGTATCGCTTTCTGGTTTATATGGTAAACTTTCTGACAACGAAAGTTCTCAAAGCAGTAACTTGAACTTCGAATCAAAAATAATACAAGCCGATTTATGTGTAGTTGCTCATTTTGATAACGACTATTTATTAAAACGTAACAGTATAATGGCTCCTTATGTTTTAGCCGGTATCGGATTTTTGAAATTCGATCCGCACGGAGATTTAACCGATGCTCAGGGCAGACCTTATCATTATTGGAGAGATGGTTCTATTCGCGATATTGACGAATCGGCTCCCAACTATTTCCAATCGGTAGAATTAAAAAGAGATTACACTTACGAAACACAATTAAAAGATTCATTGATTAATTATAAACGAAGCTCTCTTTCCTTTCCGCTTGGTTTAGGGGTTAAATTAAAACTTGCTTATAATATAGATGTTAATCTGGGAGCCACTTATTATGTTACTATGACGGATTGGATTGATAATGTAAAAACCGGAAGAAACGATAAATATTTGTTCACACATTTTGCTCTTCAATATAATTTCGGTAAAATGGAAGACGACAGCCGCCCTCAATATAAAGCTGTTGATTTTTCGGCTCTAGACAAAATGGACACCGATGGTGATGGTATAAAAGATAAAGATGACCGTTGCCCCGGAACTCCGAAAGGTGTTAAGACTGATCCATTTGGATGCCCTTGGGATTCGGATGAAGATGGTGTTCCTAATTTTAAAGACAGAGACCCGTATACTGCCCCAGGAGCTGTAGTAGACGAATTTGGCAGTGCTCTTTCCGATTCTACATTAGCTGCTCGTCAGATGCAATTTGATTCGGTTGCAACTGAAAGAAGCAAGTTATTATACGATAACCCAACATTGGCTTATCTCTACGAAGTTGAAAACAAAACAAAACAGGAAAACAAAAACAACTCTGGAGCTCTGTCTAAAATACCTGGAACTTTAAAACCTGCAGATAAAAATAATGATGGATTTATTTCAACGGATGAAATAACAGGTGCGATAGACAGCTTCTTTGATGGTGACTCTAGTTTCACTGTTGAAAAACTGAATGATCTGATTGACTTTTTCTTTGAACAATAAATTAAAATTAATAACAAGTAAAATAAAAACAACAAAACAATTAAGTAAAACCAAAACCAAAATATCATGATAAAATATCTTTTATTATTATTCAACACATTCGCATTGTTGATTTATCAGTTTTTTTTCGCTGATGGTATTACCATTACACAAAAAGCACAGGGAAGCGCTAAGGTGGGTAGTGAATTTACCGTTGAGTTAGTGATTAAGAAAGGAGATGCCGATGGCTTTGCTAAGCTTCAGCAGGAACTACCTGATGGTTTTGAAGCAACTGCCGGTGCTACTGATGGTGCGTCTTTTACTTTTTCGAATAATTCGGTAAAATTTATCTGGATGGCTATGCCAAACGATAAAGAGATGAAAATATCCTATAAAATAAAAGTTGACGGAAGTATTGTTCCGGGTGATAAATTTATTGCCGGAAAGTTTGCTTATGTAGTGAATAATGTAAAACAACAAGTAGAAATTTCTCCTGTTACTATTAATATAGAAGCAAAACCAGCTCCGGTTGTTAGTGCGCCTCCTGTAGTAACTCCTCCAGCAAATACAGATAAAAATAGTCTTGTTTCCGTTTCCGGAAATTACTTTGACGACAAAGATGCTCCAATTTCTAATTTGAAAGTATTATTAAAAAATGCCTCAGGTGAAGTAATTCAGAGTACCATAACCGATACAACAGGCTTTTTCCTTTTCTCCAAATTATCAATTGACAAAGAATGTATGGTAGCTTTAGAAGAAACCGATACTCATATGGTAGGACTAAAATCGAAAGCAAACTATAAAGACTCGAAAGATATAGTGGTATTAACAAAAGATTTGAAAGGAAATGCTCCTGCAGCAGTCGCTACAGAAACAGTTACTCCAACAGAACCTCCGGTTACAACTACAGAAACACCTGCAACAAACACTGTTGTTCCTCCCGCAGTGGCTACAAAAGTGCCAGAACCAGCAGTTGCTTATCAACCACCTTCGGCTGTAACAGAAACTCCTACAACAAAGGCTCCTGAAACAACTAATGTAACTCCTACACCTCCTCCTGCGGCTACTACAGGCCCTGAAGCTTCTTCAGTTGTTTGTACCCGAAATGTTCCTGAAAGTGTATCCGAATCGTCTTTCAATGTTGAAATAACAATTAACAAAGGTAATATTGGAGGATTTGCAAAGTATATCGAAACCTTACCGGGTGGATTAGTTGCCTCTGCTAAAGAATCTGCAGGTGCTTCATTCTCGTTTATTGATGGAAAAATAAAATTTGTGTGGGTGTCGTTACCTACTACTCCTACTTTTAAAATATCTTATAAAGTAGATATTGTTTCAGGTACAAGCGGAATGCAGCCTATTGATGGTTCATTTTCCTATATCGAAAACGATGAAACAAAAAGATCTGTGGTTGCCACTAGTAATGTAAATATACTTGTAGCTGGTTCAACTCCTGCTGTTGCAAATGCTAATACTCCTGCTAACACTAACGAGCAACCAGTAGTAACACCTCCTACACCTGTTACAGAATCAACAGCTGTTACTCCTCCTCCTGCTGTAACCAAAATAGCTGAGCCATTAGTCAACAAAGAAACTACGGAAGTAACTCCTCCTGTTGTAAAAACAGAAACTCCTGCTGAAATCAAAAAAGCGGAACCAGAAGTGGCTGCTGTTAAATCAGCTCCTGAACCTAAAGTTCCTGAATTATCTGCTTCCACTATACCTTCTCCTCAGGGTAATGTTTCGTATAGTGTTCAGATAGCAGCATTGCGCAATGCAAGAACAGCTGAAAGTTTAGCTTCTTTATACAATATCAAACAAAAAGTAAACACTGAAATGGCTGATGGATTTACTAAATATGTGGTTGGTTCGCATAAAGTATATAAAGAAGCTCATGATGCACGCGACCAAATAAAAACTAAAGGTGTTTCTGATGCTTGGGTAACTGCCTATAATCAAGGAAAACGTATTACTGTTCAAGAGGCACTAATGATTACCAGCCAAAAATGGTATAAGTAGTAAACAAATAATAGTACTTTTAAGCCCAATTTAGCATTCAGGTCAACGAAATGTTAGATTGGGTTTTTTGTTTACATTTGCGAATGTTTTTGAAAATAAAATATATTTTTCTTTTCTTACTTATCAGCAGTATTGCTGTTTCCCAGAATGGTTCGACATCTCCGGCCGATTCGGCTGCTCGTTATTCTGCTGCTCACAACTATGTGGCAGCTGATGATAAACCTGTAAAGAAGTTTTATTTTCGTCCTAAGTTTGGTGCTGGTATTGGTATGCTTTCTTTTTACGGTGATATGTACGACAAGCATTTTACTTCTCCAACCGTAAGTAAAATGGCTTTGGAAGCCAATCTCGGACACGCTATTACCGATTACCTGGATGTAAACATCTTCTTTCTTTACGGAAAATTATCGGCCAACGAACGCTTTGCCGCAAACAATAGAAACCTTAATTTCGAATCGCAAATAACTTCTGGAGGAATAAATGTTCAATACGATTTCGGTAACTTCCTCAAAAAAGATCGCATTGCTAGCCCTTTTATTTCCTTAGGTTTCGAAGCATTTCAATTTTCTTCTAAAACAGATTTGTTTGACAAAAACGGAATAGCTTATCATTACTGGTCAGACGGCACCATCCGAAACCTAGACCAAAACGATGTTAATGCTACCAATGCTGTCATTATTCAGCGAGATTATAAATTTGAAACTGATATACGAGCATCAAATGCAGATGGTTTTGGCAGTTACCCCACCACTGCGTTTGCCTTGCCTGTTGGAGCCGGTATTTTATTCAACTTGACAGATAATTTAAAGTTTAAAATGGGAGCTGTGATGCATTTCACTTCTACCGATTACATTGATGGAATTACTGCAAGCAGCATTGGAAATAGAGCCGGAAACAGTAAAAAAGATAACTATATGATGTCGTCTGTTTCGTTGAGTTATACCTTCGGAAAAGTGAAAGATGCGGATTATAAACTGATGCGTTCATTCGAAAAAGCAGACGAAGATGGTGATAAAGTTCCCGATTTCAGAGACGATTGTCCCGGTACTCCTCACGGTGTTTCGGTAAACAGCAAGGGTTGCCCTCTTGACGGAGATTTGGACAATGTGCCTAATTTTAAAGATGACGAGCCCGAGTCGGCTAAAGAGGCAATTGTAGATTTAAGAGGTGTCACTCTAAACGATTCTCTTCAGGCCCGTCAATACTTGGTTTACATGGATTCTACTGGAGAATACAATCCAAGAGTGGTTCATACCCACAACGAGCAAACAGCCTACGACGAATTTTACAAAAAACAGTATATGGTCGATTTGGGAACCTATCGCGAAAATATTCCGGTACCACTTATGAATATTTTATTAAGCATTCCTGATTTGGGAACTAACGAAATTAGCCCAAACACTGCTATGTACACAGCAGGCGATTTTCATATTCTTGAATATGCCGAGAAAAGAAAACTGGAAATGATTGCCATTGGATTTAGTAAAGCACGTGTGGTTTTAAAACAACATGGAAAATTTTACAGTCCGTATCCTAAGAAAATTAAACATAAGAACTCCAACGGTACCACCACTGAAGAAACTCCTGAAGATGTAAATGCATTGGCCGATAACGCTGACGATAACAAAGCAGCTCTAACCAAACTACAAGGCCGTACAACAAAACCTGTAAAGAAAAAAACACTTTTCAGGAATTATAAAGATAACGAAAAACTTACCGAAAAAGATTACTACCCTTACACCGACATTAAAACTCCGGGCATTGTATTTCGTATTCAGATTGGTGCATTTAAAGAACGATTGCCAAAATCAGTTTTGAACGATATTAATAATGTAGTAGAAATTCAAATGGAAGACGGAGTGTATCGTTACACCAGTGGTTCTTACAAAAATTACGAAGAAGCCAATTCTTACAAAAACGAACTTACTGACAAAGGTTATGAAGGCACTTATGTAACCGCTTACAAAGACGGTGTGCGCATTACCATGAAAGAAGCAGGAGTAACACCTATTTTGGCTGACGAACTAAAACCAATGGTGGTGGAAGAAGATTCCACAGTGATGCACGCCAACAAAAACGAAGTGTTTATAAAAATACAGGTAGGCAAGTTTAAAGGTTTACCTCCGGCAGATTTACAAGCAGTGTTCAAAAAAATGAATAATGTAAAAGCTCAGAAAGACAACGAAGGAAATTTGCGTTATCTGGTAGGTGCTTTCACAGACTACAAACAAGCCAAAGATTATAAAGAAGAAATCAAAAAAAACTTTGGAATAAAAGATGCCTTTCTGGTAGCCTATAATAAAGATGAACTAATACCGGTAAAAGATGCCATGAAAATTTTGGCTAAATAATTCTTCCTCCTCTTAATATTTGTCAATTCGTTTTACCCCCACACAATTGGGGCAGCGAAACCGCACCGAATACAACTTATTTTTCTCAAATCGATAAATATGTTGAATACCAAATACACATGTTTGAAGTATAACATAATTAAAATTCGATTCCAAAGCCTGCGGATACGAAATAAAAAAGGTATCGTAAAAAGTCTTTTTATCAACGCCAAGCTGAATGGTATTAAAAATTTTGAGCTTAGGATCAAAAATATTTCCTCTTATTATATAAGAATGAGCTGCTGTTTCTGCATTGCTAAAAAAATAATATTCCAAATTATTCGTGTCGCTAGTAAGGGTGGTTTGCACCAGATGAGCATCTTCGCCTGTACCAATTCGGTTTCTCATTCGGTAATTTTTTAGCTGGCTTTGTTTAATAGCATTGGTATCTTTAAACACACCAAAAGGAGCGAACATATTATTCGAGCAAATTTCGATTAATAGCGTATCGTTACTCTGTTTATCTACCGAGTAAAACTCAAAAGAATTTTTCATGGTTACCGTGTAGTTTCCAATTTTGAAAACATTTGCAGCAGGCAACTTATCGTTTACCTGAGCACTGCCCACCTTACCCATAAGAATACATACCCAAAAAAACACCCTTTTCATTTAGCCATTTTAGCACATCGAAAGCAAAGATAAATTGATTTTAATAATGATTTACCTCTCCTTTCAATGCAATTTTAACATAGCATTGCTCATATCTTAGCTAAAGTTTGAGTTTGTCATTGCGAGCGCAGCCAAGCAATCTCTAATGCTCAATAACCAATCGCCAATCAACAATCGTTAGGGCACCATCCTTTATCTCCCTTCGTAGTCCTCTCTCCCGCCCTCGCACGGTATCTTTTTCTCAGTCATCATGAGCTTTCTCGTCACCCTGAGCCTGTCGAAGGGTTATTCCCTACTTCTCCATCGAACCAAAAAAAGGATACTTCGCACGGGTCGGGTGCAGTTAGTCATCGCATCGCTCTTTGTTACCCTACATTTTTCCCTCCCAACTATCTCGTTTCTGAGTTAGAAGATTTTCTTCCTACATACAATGTATGTGCCCACCGAAACAATCGTCAAACCTCTCCTTCCTACTAACACCACATCCCTAATTTTAAAAAACCCACCGATTTCTTGAAAAACACCTAACAAATTTTACATTTTCCAGTATAAAAACCCAATTTCTTCAATTACCAAGGCTAAAAACACAACAGACCAAACCAACAAATCAACAAACCAACCCTCAAATACCTTGGCACGAATTCATAAACTAGAGACACGAATTTGTAATCTGGAGACACGAATTAATAAACTGAAGACACGAATTGATTACCTCAAGACACGAATTTATAATCCGGAGACACGAATTCATAAACTGAATACACGAATTGATTACCTCAAGTCACGAATTTATAATCTGGAAACAAGAATTTATAATCTGGAGACACGAATTGATTAACTCAAGACACGAATTTATAAACTAAAGATAAGAAAATGTAATATAATTACAGAAGTCCCGAAACGGAATGCCCCAATTGTCAAACTCCCTCTTCATATCGGTGCTTAAAATTTCTAATTCCCCTGCTTTTAACTTCCAACCGCAACAATTACCTCCGTTCAGAAATATTCGGACTTTTATTGTCGTATTTTACGCAATATAAATAGTAGGTTTATTGAATAATGATAATATGGAAATTGCTGCGCTCATAATGACAACCTAATACCTGAAACTTCCAACATTTCAACTTTCAATCGACTCTTCTCCCCTCCGAAATTATTGATTTCTATAAAAATTACCGTATAAGGTAAAATCTCTTTTTGCTAATTAGGATAATTTGTATAGTTTTGCACCCCTTTTAAAAAAGGGAAAGAATTATAATAGAAACAAAAGGAAAAAATAATTAATTAAAAAATGAATCAATACTTTATTTATTTAGCACCCCTCTTCGGGATTTTAGGATTAATAGTAATGGCAGTGAAGTCGGCCTGGGTAAGCAAACAGGATGCAGGAGATGCCAATATGCAAGAACTTGCTGGCTACATAGCCAAAGGAGCTATGGCCTTTTTGAAAGCCGAATGGAGAGTATTGAGCATATTTGTAATTTTTGCCGCGGCATTACTGGCCTTTTCGGGTACTGTACACGAAATACATGGTCATCCTATCCACTCCAGCTGGATTATTGCCGTTGCCTTTATTATAGGAGCAGTATTTTCGGCTACAGCCGGATACATAGGAATGAAAGTGGCTACCAAAGCCAACGTTCGTACCACACAGGCTGCTCGTACCAGTTTGGCAAAAGCCCTTAAAGTATCGTTTACAGGAGGAACTGTAATGGGATTAGGTGTGGCCGGATTAGCCGTATTTGGATTAGGTGGTTTGTTTATCATTTTCCTTAAAATATTTAATGTAGTGGATGTGGACAGTGAGCAAATGCGCACTGCTATCGAAGTATTAACCGGTTTCTCATTAGGAGCTGAGTCAATCGCTTTGTTTGCCCGTGTGGGTGGAGGTATTTACACCAAAGCAGCCGATGTGGGAGCAGACTTAGTGGGTAAAGTAGAAGCAGGAATTCCCGAAGACGATGTGCGTAACCCTGCCACTATAGCTGATAACGTAGGAGACAATGTAGGTGATGTGGCTGGTATGGGTGCCGACTTATTTGGTTCGTATGTGGCTACTATTTTGGCTACAATGGTCCTTGGACAAGAAATTGTAATGCCAAAAGAAAACGGTGTTGCAATTGACGGTTTCAATGGTTTCTCACCGGTATTGCTGCCAATGGTTATTTGCGGTTTAGGTATTGTTTTCTCCATTATCGGAACTTTCTTTGTTCAGATTAGAGGAGAAAAAGACAGTGTTCAGAAAGCTTTGAATTTGGGTAACTGGTCGTCTATCATTTTAACGGCTATTGCCAGTTATTTTGTGGTAATGTACATGTTGCCGGTTAATATGAATTTGAGAGGATATGATTTTACTAATATCAATGTATTTATTTCTATCATGGTTGGACTTGTGGTAGGAACCATCATGAGTATCGTTACGGAGTATTATACAGCTATGGGCAAACGTCCGGTAAACAGTATTATTCAGAAATCAGCAACCGGACATGCTACTAATATTATCGGAGGACTTTCGGTAGGTATGGAATCTACAGTTATTCCTATTTTGACATTAGCAGGAGGTATAATGATATCATATCATTTTGCGGGTTTATACGGGGTGGCAATAGCTGCAGCCGGAATGATGGCTACTACAGCAATGCAATTAGCCATTGATGCTTTCGGCCCTATCGCTGATAACGCAGGTGGTATAGCCGAAATGAGCCAATTGCCACCTGAAGTTAGAGAGCGCACCGATAATTTGGATGCAGTAGGAAATACCACAGCTGCAGCCGGAAAAGGATTTGCGATAGCTTCGGCAGCGTTAACTGCTTTGGCATTGTTTGCCGCATTTGTTGGAGTGGCCGGAATTAGCGCCATCGATATTTACAAAGCCAATGTTTTGGCCGGATTATTTGTTGGAGCAATGATTCCGTTTATTTTCTCCTCATTGGCTATTGCAGCAGTAGGTCGTGCAGCAATGGATATGGTGAACGAAGTGAGAAGACAATTCAGAGAAATTCCTGGAATAATGGAATACAAAGCAAAACCTGAATACGAAAAATGTGTGGAAATATCTACCAAAGCATCTATCCGCGAAATGATGCTTCCGGGAGCCATTGCGTTAATCACTCCACTTATTGTTGGATTTGCATTCGGCCCTGAAGTATTAGGAGGCTTATTAGCCGGTGTTACTGTTTCGGGTGTATTGATGGGAATTTTCCAGAACAATGCCGGAGGTGCTTGGGATAACGCTAAAAAATCATTCGAAAAAGGAGTAATGATAAACGGAGAAATGTATTACAAAAAATCAGAGCCACACAAAGCATCTGTTACCGGTGATACAGTTGGAGACCCGTTTAAAGATACATCAGGCCCGTCAATGAATATTCTTATCAAATTAATGTCTATTGTTTCGTTGGTAATTGCTCCATACATTTCAATGGCTCCTGTAGCAGGTGCAACAGAAGGCGGAGAGTGCAGCGGAATGAAAAAAGAATGTTGTGCAGGTGCAATGGAAATGAAATGCGACATGAGCAAATGTGCACAAATGACAATAGAAGAATGTGCAGCATATTGCGATTCGATGAAATGCTCGCCTGACGAAAAAGCAATGTGTATGGAACATGCCGGAATGACAGATTGTTCTCAAGAGTGCATGGATAAATGCAAAGAAAAAGGAATAGCTTGCGAAAAAGGATGTTTTGGGAAATGCCACGTAGAGTGCGAAGCAAAAGGTTGCACAGAATGTAAAAAGATATGCAACGCTGGAGCAAAAGCTTGTTGCGATAAAAAAGAAGGAGCAGCATGTGGAAACAAAAAAGAAAGTGCATGTATGGAAGGTTGCACCAAAGGTTGCAAAACAAAAGAAGAATGTATGAAAAGCTGCGGATCAGTTTGTGCTGAGAAACACTAGTCTTTTTAAGTATAAAATAGAAAAGTCCTGTTATAAATAAATAACAGGACTTTTTTTATCTATTATACTTAAGCAAAAGCCATGTTCGTCTACGAGAATACCCTTTATACCTACTTATACGCTAACTACTGAATATTGTTTCTACATTCGCCTCCCTATAACAAAACTAAATAAAAATGTTAAATAAAAAAGTAACGATAAAAGGGCTATTAGTAGCTTCTGTAGCTTCTAGTATAGTTACGTTTGCTATTTGTTATAAGGCCTACAAGAAATCAAATCTCCATGCAGCCTCCGTTACTTCCATACCTGAAACCGTTCAATCATCAGGTTCTTCATGCGAATTAACTGCCCAAAGATTACAAGGGTTTAAATTAATCAACCCTTTATTGTTTGCCGATAAAACCTGTGAATCGGGTAACTACAAAGGATTAAAAATAGAGTTACAAGACGCAATATCTAGATTCAAACAAAACGGAATACTCGACAATGCTTCGGTTTACATTAGAGTATTTGGCAAAGGTGATTTTATAAGTATAAATGAAAACGCTATGTTTCATCCAGGTTCTCTCATCAAACTGCCAATACTCATCACCTATTTAAAAATGGAAGAACGAAATCCGGGAATATTGAACAAAAAATTAGTTTTTAATTTACCAAAAAGCGGAGTGCCTCAGCAAACGTACAATTCCAATCAGATTGTTCCGGGAAGAACCTATTCCATAAAAGAATTGCTCAAATACATGATTGCTTATTCGGATAACAACGCAACTTTTATTTTAAATAACAATGTTGATTTGGATGCATTCAAAAAAATGTTTTCCGATTTTGGGTTAGTTGTGCCCGATGTACATGATATCAATTATCAGATTTCGGCCAAAGATTATTCCGCTTTTCTAAAAGTAGTTTACAATTCGGGATACTTGAAAACAGAAGATTCAGAGTTCATTGCTGAATTATTAACCGAATGCGACTTTAAAGACGGAATTCAAAGCGGCCTTCCTAATAGCATCCTGTTAGCTCATAAATTTGGAGAGTGGGGAGACCGAAACAATCCAGAAATTCATCAATTATCCGAATCGGGCATTGTTTATCTTGACCAAACACCATATCTACTCACAGTAATGACACAAGGAAAAGATGTAAAAAAACTGCCTGATGTACTGAATGCGATTTCTAAGATTACTTACAATAATATAAAGGAAGTAGCGGTAACTTTTTAATTCCATTGTTGGAATAAGTAGTAGATAATTCGAAAACCAGAACTATCTCCATCCATTTTATCCTATTGGATTATTTAGTGACCTCGAGAGGATTCGAACCTCCAACCTGCAGAACCGGAATCTGCCATTCTATCCAGTTGAACTACGAAGCCTTTGAATGGGCGCAAAGATATAAATTAAGTAATGAGTATTGGAATTCATTAAAGAAGAATCAAAAAAATACAACAAATGATGATTATTCTAAAGTCGATTTCGAAAAAATATTTTTAAGTTTACGCAATAATACGTGAAGTTTTTTGTTAGTATTGTAACCTTATGTGTAATTATCTATGAAAAATATAATTTTATTAATTTCTGTTCAGTTCGTCATCACTTTTGGAATAGCCCAAAATGTACCCATCTTTCATTGGGCTGACCACCTTTCGTATAAGAGCGGAGTGGCTGTGGCCGAAGGAAACGGAAAAGTATATTGCGTTACCAAAA
The DNA here is from genome assembly GCA_903926385.1 of uncultured Bacteroidota bacterium. GTDB lineage: Bacteria > Bacteroidota > Bacteroidia > 2-12-FULL-35-15 > 2-12-FULL-35-15 > 2-12-FULL-35-15. Next base: position 93,423 of record CAIYIS010000007.1, on the reverse strand, counting down.
GCGGAATATTTGCCTTCAATAAAGGCGACAATTCCATGGATCGTTTATCAAAAATAAACGGCCTATCAGATGTGCAAGGTAAGGTGGTTGGATTTAATCATACCGTGAACAAGGCCATCATTTGTTATGAAAATTCCAACATCGATATCATTGACAATTCCAATTCAATCATTAATATTTCGGATATCAAACGCAAAAACATAATTGGAGATAAACATATTTACAATGTTTATTTTTCGAACCAATTTGCATATCTGGCTTGCGGGTTTGGTATTGTGGTTATCGACATGTATAGAATGGAAGTCTCGGATACCTACTATATTGGAACAAACGGAAATGCCATGAAAGTATATGATATCACTTCAGATGACACTTATTTTTACGTTGCTACTGAAGTTGGGGTTTACAAAGCCTTTTTTCAAAACACCAACTTAGCTGATTTCAACAACTGGCATCGAGTTCAAAATTTGCCTACTGGTAAATACAGCACAATTGCCGCCTTCCAAGGAAAAATTTATGTTAATCGCTCAAAATTTTTAGAAAATGGAGTGATTTTTCAGGATTTAATAAGTGTTTATAATCCCGTAGATACTTCTTGGAATCCATGGTTCCAGTCATCAGGCTATACAGTTCGTCAATTAAGAGTATTTAACAATAAGTTAGGAGTAGTTATGATGGGTTCTGCTGCCTTGTACGACTCAATTATTGGTTCAACAGCCTATTCTTCATGGTTTTTTGGAGGCCCTTCTAGTTATGTTACCGACGCAAATAGTGCGGCCTATGATTCCAATGGAGATATGTGGATTGCTGATGGAAACAATGGTTTGGTGTCATGGAGACATTCTTATGGTTCAGAATATCATTACCCTAATGGGCCTGCAAGCGAAAAAACATTTGGGATGAGTTGTTCTGGAGGAAACCTATTGGTTGTTCCTGGAGGATACGATGTGAGTGCATATGGGCTTTGGAGGGCTGCCGAAATATATACATACAAGGATAATACATGGACTAACTTAAAAGGAGCTTACCCTAGCGTAGTTGGCTTTGACACACTATTAGATTTGGTCAATACTTTAGTTGATCCAGCAGATGAAAAACATGGCTTTGCTTCTTCATGGGAACATGGAGTGATTGAACTTTACAATAATATTCCGGTAAAATATTATAACAATACCAACAGCACATTAGGCGTTGCTGGGTCTATTAAGACCGATGGCATGGCAATGGATGCTAACGGAACTTTGTGGGTTGGTAATTCATCTGTACCGCATTGTTTGGTTAAAAAATCTTCATCAGGAACTTGGTCTGCTATCGATTTCACTAGTATGATTGGTGCAGGTGGAGCCTATGTAAGGCAAGTACTAATTGATAAAAATGATCAAAAATGGGTTGCATTGCAGGGAAAAGGAATGATGGTATGCGCATCGGGAAATTATTCTACCGCCTCCTCTGCAAATACTAAAATCCTAACATCAGCTTCAGGAAACGGAGCTTTGCCAAGTGTAAATGTTTATTGTATGGCAGAAGATAAAAATGGAGAAATTTGGGTTGGAACGGATAAGGGTATTTCTGTATTTTATTCTCCTGAAAATGCATTTGTCTCTGGTCAGAATTTTGATTCACAGCAAATATTATTAACTCAAGATGGGCATGTTCAAATTTTATTACTTACAGAGTTGGTTCAGGCTATTGCTGTGGATGATGCCAATAGAAAATGGATTGCAACCGCCAATTCTGGTGTATTTTTAATGTCAGCTGACGGAACACAGCAAATCTATCATTTTGATGAGAACAACAGTCCGCTTTTCAGTAATGATGTTAGAACAATTGCCATTAACCATAAAACAGGTGAAGTGTTTTTTGGAACGGCGAAAGGAATAATCGAATTCAGAGGTTCTGCAACCGAAAGCAATGACGATTGTAGCGGTATGTATGCGTTTCCGAATCCAGTAAAACCAGATTATACAGGACCAATTGCAATCAAAGGAATGTCTGAAAGTTCAACTGTAAAAATTACGGATATAAGTGGTACACTAGTGTATGAAACTACTTCAGAAGGAGGTCAGGCATTATGGTACGGCACCAATTTTAAAGGGGAAAGAGTGAGTACCGGAGTTTACATGGTATTCTGCACAAGTGTTGATGGCAGTCAAAAATGTGTCTCAAAAATTCTGTTTATTAATTAAAAGTAATTCTACTTTTTTGAAACAGGTAATTTCCAGTATGCTACACAAAACAAGTGGAATCGTTCTTCATTGTCAGAAATATTCAGATACCAGCTTAATTGTTAAATTATATACCAAAGATTTTGGATTGCAATCATATCTTATTAATGGTACTCGTTCAAAAAAATCTAAAACAAAAGCCAGTCTCTTCCAGCCACTCTCAATAATAGACTTAGAAGTAACTCATTCTGAAAAGGGAGAACTTCAACGTATGACTGAAGTTAACAACAGCTCTCCATATCAAACAATTCCCTATCAAATCGTAAAAAGCTCCATCCTACTATTCGTGAACGAAATTCTTTACAAATCGCTTAAAGAATCTCATTCTGATGCAGAGTTATTCGAATTTATTAAAAATTCTTTATTGTTATTAGATATTGAAAACAGAAACTGTTCAAATTTTCATTTGTATTTTATGTTGCGATTAACAAAACACTTAGGATTTTATCCCCAAGGGGAATATATTCATAACAATTCTATATTCGATTTAAAAGAAGGAGTCTTCAAGAATTCAGTTCCCGAACATCCTTTTTATTTAAGCATCTCAAGAAGTAATCAACTTTATACCTTCATTTGTGGATCGTTTGAAACAATCAACACCATAAAGCTGAATAAACTAGAAAGAAAACAATTAATAGAATCGCTCATCCTTTTTTATCAATTTCATATTATAGGATTTGGCGAAGTAAAATCCATAGCTATACTAGAGGAGGTTATTTCATAATTTTGATACATATTAAAAATGTATTACCTTTGACGAAGTATTAACCAATAAAATTATATCAAATGAAAAAAATTTACACAATTCTATTAGCATCAAGTTTCATCTTTTGTAACATTAATTCAAATGCCGTTAACATTCCTGTTTCAATAGGGTCTGCCGCCTTTTCTCCACAAGCATTAAATGCAGCAGTTGGCGATGTTATTGTTTGGACATTGGCTGCAGGAGCAGGGACGCACAACGTTGCAAGCATAATTATTCCATCAGGGGCTGCAGCTTTTAATTCTCCAAATCTATCTACTACTGGCCAAACATTCTCATACACAATTACTACAGCAGGAACATATGCTTACAAATGTGGATTAATGGGAACTTCAATGTTGGCTAGTTTCACTGTAACACCTGTAGGAATTGAAGAACCTAGTGAAAATCTCTTGACATCTGTGTACCCTAATCCATTCACCGAAAAAATTAGTTTAACGTATAATAACTTATCTAAAATTGAAATTTTGAACGTTGTTGGTTCTTTGGTTAAATCTGTTGAATTATCTTCGATTGAAGGAACCATTGAAATGAATTTAGATGCAATCCCATCAGGAATTTACTTTGTTCGTACATACAAAGAAGGTTTACTTTCCGAAACTAGAAAGATTGTAAAATCGAAATAGTTATTCTTCTATTAACAAAACGCCTCGTTGCTTTGTGCTACGAGGCGTTTTTGTTTTTATATTTGTTCGTTTTTTTAAAACAAGTGATGAAAAAAAGTTTTCTGTTTATTCTGTTTTGTTTTGTTACCATTGTATTTCGTGCTCAAGTTGTCACCATCTCTGACCCTGCTTTAAAAACAGGTAACAGTTTGCTTGCAGAAAAAAAATACACAGAAGCCATTAAAGTATTCGACAAAGTAATTAAAGATTCCCCGAAAAATGCTGAAGCTTATTACAGCAGAGGAGTTGCATATTCTAACATTGGCAATACCATCGAAGCCATTTCTGACTACACAAGAGCAATTTATTTCAACCCAAAAAAAGTAGAAGCTTTGGTGAATCGCGGAACCACTTTTAGCGGAATGCAAAAGTATGATGATGCAATAAATGATTTCAATTCAGCTTTAGCCATTGCACCAAACATGGCAGAGATTTATAATAACAGGGGATATTTATACAACCTGCAACGGAAATACGATTTGGCCATCGCTGATTTTGGAAAAGCAATTCAACTGAATAATAAGTACACTATGGCCTACATCAACCAGGCTCATGCTTACAGTGCACTTGGCTCTGATTCACTTTCAATCAAAGTTCTTTCAAAACTCATTGCCATCAATCCAGATGTTTCTTCTGCCTATTTTAACAGAGCCTATATGCATCGCGAACTGAAAAACAATAAACTTGCATTGGCAGATTACAACAAAGGACTGGAATTGGAACCTACTGATGTGTTTGCTCTGTTGAAACGTGCCGAAATTAAGGATGAGATGGGAAATGATGCCGGTGCTGTTGAAGATTGTTCCAAAGCTATACAATTGGATTCAACCAATGCACTTGCATATTACACCAGGGCATTAGCCGAATTTGATTTAAAGAAATACGACAAAATAATTGATGATTGTACTTATGCATTAAAATATAAAAAAGACTACAACGAAGCAATTATACTTCGAGGCAATGCCTACGATTTTATGGGTAAATATCAACAAGCATTGATGGATTATAATGTCGCAATCGAAAAAAATCCGAATAGTACAGATGGATATAATCAGCGTGCCATTGCCGAAACGCAAAAAGGTAATTTGGTTTGTGCTATCTCCGACTTAACGCGTGCACTAAAAGTTGCTCCCGGAAATCTCGACATTTTACATAAAAGAGCCATCCTCTTCTTCACCACCAAAAATTATGAAAGTGCCATTGAAGACTACAATAAAATGTTAGAAATTAATTCTGACTACAGTTCGATTTTATTAGCACGAGGCGATTTATTTTTACTGCAAAAGAAATCAGAACTGGCTTGTGAAGATTACAAACGAGCTGAAAAATTAGGCAATGGTGCTGCAAAGAGTAAACGAATTTTTAATTGCAAATAAGTGAAAAAACATAATACTATTTTTATTCTGTTTTTTTTATTCACTATTTCTGCAATAGCCCAACCTTCTTATGAAGTTAAAAAAAAATTCACCAAAGCCGATTCGCTGAGAGGAGAGATTACTCCCTTTCGTTCCTGTTATGATATTTTGATGTACGACCTGGATATTAAAATCGACATCGAAAATAAATTCATAAGCGGTAGCAATACCATCAAATTTCTTACAGTTAAAAATTTCAAAACACTTCAGGTTGATTTATTCAGCAATATGAAGATTGAAAAGATTCTATACAATACAAAGGAATTAAAGTTTACTCGTCAATTCGATGCTGTGTTTGTAACTTTCCCCGATAGTATCCGAAAGGGAACCGCCCAAAGTATCAAAGTTTTTTATTCCGGAAATCCTCAGGTGGCTAAAAATCCTCCATGGGATGGTGGCTTTACATGGACCACAGATAAAGACGGCAATCCATTTGTTGGTGTTTCATGCCAGGGTACCGGTGCCAGTTTATGGTATCCTTGCAAAGAACATCAAAGCGATGAACCTAACGAAATGCTCATCAGAGTGGCTGTACCCAATGGGCTGAATGAAATATCGAATGGAAGATTAAAACGCACCACACATTTAGATAATAATTACACCCGTTTCGAATGGTATGTTTCTTATCCCATCAATAACTACGATGTAACGGTAAACATTGGAAAATACAAACACATCAAAGATTTTTATAAAAACAAAGACTATCCCGACACACTCACGCTCGATTATTATGTACTGCCTTACAATGCGACCAAAGCCGAAAAACAATTTGCTCAGGTAAAACCCATGATGGATGCTTACTACAATTATTTTGGTGAATATCCTTTTGTGAATGATGGATACAAACTTGTAGAAGCTCCTTTTCTGGGCATGGAACACCAAAGCTGTATTGCTTACGGAAATAAATTTAAAAACGGATACCTCGGATACGACCGTTCCGGAACAGGATATCAGTTTGATTACATCATTATTCACGAAAGCGCACACGAATGGTGGGGAAACAGTGTAACTTCATCTGATATTGCCGACATGTGGATTCACGAAGGTTTTGGAACTTATGCCGAAGCGCTCTACATCGAATATCTTTACGGGCACGATGCATACCTGGAATACATCAACGCTGAAAAAAAAGACATCAGTAATGACGAAGCCATCATTGGCAGATACAATGTAAACAACGAAGGCTCGGGCGATATGTATTCCAAAGGGGCTATGCTTTTGCACACCATCAGAAGTTTGATGGATGACGACCCTCGTTTTTTTGCCATCATCAGAGGTATTCAGGACAAATACAAATATCAGAGTGTAACTTCTGCCGAGGTTGAAAAATACTTTAACGACCTTTCCGGAATTAATTTCTCCTCCCTCTTTAATGTCTACTTGCGCACCAAGTGTATTCCTACTCTCGAAATTATATTATGGAAGGATTTTATGGATTTAAAGGCTAATTATTATTACAAATTCAAAACCGTAACCACAGACGAAGAAGAGCAGATTATTAAGCTATCTCACTTTTCCATGCCGGTTAAAATCACCACCGATAAAAATGTATTTACTGAAATTTATCCTTCTATAGATGGGCAGCAAACCATTAATTTAAAAGACATGCATCCTGAAGATTTTAAAGTAGCAACCGATTTATACTATATCGATTTGCACATCTATAACGAAACAGACATAGAAAAATAATCTTACTTAATTTTTCTGAACACTCGTGGCATTGTGTTTCTTTCGGAAGTAAAACACCCCCGCAATTCCCGTAATGAATAACAATACAGAAATCAACTGAGCTTGTGTAAATCCAAACGTGCCGATATGGTACAATGTATTCACTCGTATAGATTCTATCGCGAAGCGTTCTGCGCCATTCATTATTAAATAAACACAAAACAACACTCCCGGAACAGTAATGCGTTTACGTATTTTCCACAACACAAAAAACAAAATCAAACACATAATGGTTTCGTAAAAAGGAGTAGGAAACACAGGTGGAACCAAATGGTAACAGAACTTATCATTCACACAATTTGGAATTTGTTCCCCCACCGAATTCACATTGTGAGCATAATCATAACTCCAAACCCAATCAGGTGCCCAGCTCAACCAACCCGGTTTTGGGGCCACATTATTTATCCCCCAGTCACCGTCACCGGCTATCTGACAACCCAATCTACCGACACCATAAGCAAGCATAAGCGAAGGTGCAGTGGCATCTATCAGGTGGGGAGCAGGTATTTTCTTTTTTAATCCGTAATAAATACAAGCCACCGAAGCACATATTAGTCCTCCGTACATCGTTAGCCCGCTAAACGAAAGCAATGCATCCACCGGATCTTTCACAAATTCATCCCAGTTTTCCAGATTGTGAAACACCTTAGCGCCCAGCAAACCCGCAAAAGCCGCTATCAACGTTATATTTCCAACTTCCTGAAACGGATGGACTGTTTCTTCTATCCATTTTGGTTCAGGCAATTTTGTTTTCTCCTTTTCTCTGTATTTAAGAAAGGCCATAACCACAGCCAAAACAATACCTCCAAACAAATTTCCTTTTGACGACAACAAAAAGCCCTGTGTATTTTCGGTAAATGCCGAAAAATTAAAAAGCACATACACCACTTTATATCCTATCAGAAACCCGATGATGGCCGAAGTGATTAGCTCCATCTGTGTAGCTTTTTCTCCTATCAACACTTTGCGAGTGGTAGTAGTCAACAACCCTTCATTTTCTTTTCGTTTTAACTCCCTGGTCAGAAAATAAGCGGCCAGCAAAAACGAAATGGCTACAAAAAAGCCAAAACTCTGAATCATTTTAAAGAATGGCAAATCCCAACCGAACAAGTCTTTCAGGGCATAGTAGATGGATGGATACACGTTATATTAGTATGAATGAATTATTGTAATAATTGATTTCGGGACGAAGGTACAAAACAAAATCAGGTGATCGACACCTGATTTTATTTTAAAGAAAACACGGATTGACTAAATAACCTTGTTATTCCTCAACGTTTTCAAATTTCACAATATCAGATGCGAAATCCATAAAGAATTTATGCGCTGACGTGAAAAGTATTCTGTTGTCTCCAATCTTTTCGAGTATATTTCGTCTGTTTAAAGTATTGATAAAATTCTTGCGAGCATCTGCATCTTTCAATTGTTTGTTGCTTTGAATTAAATCAATGTAGGATGAATTGATAAAATAATTTTCTAATTCATCCAGTTCAAACTCGGTGTACTGAATGCGTTCAAGGAAGTTTTTTCCGTCTCGGTCAAGTTCGTAACTCAAAACAGCAAAGAAAATGCACATATCTCTAGAAAGCATTTCTGCTGATTCATCAGATACTAAATACACGTAATGTTGAGTAAACTTCAAATCATAATTAAAAGAAATTTTAAAAAAATCAATATAGAATTCTTCATTTTCTTTTAATACTTCGTAATGCTGTTCAATGGGTAAAATAAATTTACCGCTCATGAGTTCGTCTACAATTTTGCGGTGGTTTCTAGGATATTCCATGTTTATTAATTGTAATTTTTGGTACTGTTAATGTTAACTCGTTTATTTTTATTTTGTCAAATTCTGCTTTGGCCGGATATTCCAATTGTAAATCCTCTTCAAATGCAAGTGATGTAAGGGCAAAGAATTTTTCTATTTCTACTTTTTTATAATCTTCTTTCAACGTTTTGTTACACCATTTAAAGAAATCAAGCACCGGCATATTTTCCTGCAATTTGTCTTTGTAATGTTGTTTGTCAAAAATCCATTTTTCATCTGCATACTCTTCATCTTCTATATATACATCAGCATCATTTTTGAAGGCATCAAAAAACTCTGCCGCATTAAAAAAGGTATCTTTCGAATAAATGTAGTTTCTCTTTACTTCAAGTATTTTCGGAACTTTTTTCTTGTGAGGTGCCTTAAGAAAATTAATCCAGCCGGAAAGAATGATTGACTCCGTCCGGATTCGTTCAATTAATGGCAATAATTCATTTGTCAGAATTTTTGACTGCCGCAATAGATTATCGTTTACTTGAATCAATGAAAAATAGAGTTTCTCGAATTGAATTCGCGTTCCTTCATCATCAAAATTTAAACGATAACGATTTGTATATTCCGACACCTCATACAGTTTAGTGGTAAGCGATGTAGAATGGTTTAAGTCAAGAATTTTATTAAGCGGAATAATGTACTCATCAATCCAACGGGATGCACGAATAATTTTCTCACGGTAATCCACTTTCTTTACATTGGCTTTCAATTCGCGCGTTTCATTCAAAAGCGCAAGCGTATTCTTTTCTACCGATTCATAGAAATTATTGATTTCATTACTCAGTTCACTAATGCGCTGGTTTAAGATAACTCTATCTCCATTGATATTTTCACGTATTTTCCTGAATAGCTCACCAATCGAAACATGATACTTTTCAATCGTTTCGGGCAACATAGGTTTAAACTCGCTTAGAATAAACTCAATCAAATTGGCGAATACCGGACGAAACTGATAGTTTTCCGCAACATTACTTATTATTTTATACTCCAGCAACTGAATCTTTACATCCATTTTATGTTTGGATGTAATTTCATTCATTACCTCGTATGTAATGATGTTATCCCTTGTTTGTGCATCAAACAGGTCTTTTACAATATCAAAATACTCTAACAAAAATCGGAGTACGGTTCTTGGTTCTGCCTTCATTTTATTAGACTAATTAAGATTTAACTTTTTTTCCTATTTTTTCTACTACACCATTTTTCTCAACAACAATTGCATTTTGTCGTTCATTGATGTTAATCTTATTTTTAGAAGGATAAATAAAATAGTATTTATTGAATCCTTCTACTGCATCTGGTGCGGCAAAAATCGGGATAAAGAAATGTTCGTTACAAAACTTTACAATCTCCGGACGATTTTGTTTATCTATCGTGGCAACCTCATCAATAAACAAAACTATCTTATTCTGCTCATCAGTTATTGCAAGTCGGTTAATAATCGACATGATCATAACCAAACGTATCATTCTGTCAGTTCCATCCGACTCCACCTGATTGGCAAGGTCCACATGCTTTTCATTCCCTTGAATAGTTAACACAAGTTGAATGTTAAACAACTCATCAAAACTTATCTTCTTTCCGTTATCCAAATAAGTATTTAGTATTTTTAAGTTTTCTGATTGATCAAATTCAAAACTCATTTGCCCGTTAAACTCCTGAATAGCGCTTATTTTCTTTAACTCTCCAATGATACGTTCATTATCCAGTAATTCCACACGCATCGACTCAATGTTAGAAATACGAGTTTTAGAAAGTTTGGTATTAAATTTATTATAAACAAACTGCTTAAATTCATCATAACGCTTAATCAAGGCATGAGCAGGAGTAGCAAACTGCATTGAAATACTTTGCAAAAGGCCGTCAATACTTCTTTCTTTATCACTCAAACAAAGTATCTCTTCCTGCACAAATTTGATAAACTCTTCTTCATCGGCTATATCGTTATTCAGTTTGTTTTTCAAACTGTCAAACACCCTTCCTTTATTTAGCTTAATGTCTAAACGATCATTTTGATGAATTTTTATTTTCTGATAAATGTGGTCGAGATTATCGGTTATTTCAAATTCAGTAGGCTCAATGTCGGTAATGGTTTCTATCTCCATCTTACGTTCTTTAAGTTCTTTCAACCTTACCTCAAAATTCCTTCTCTCATCCTGGAATGCCTCCAGTGCTATTTGTTTTTGCGCTATTTCTTTTACCAAATCTTTCAAGGCTTCATCCAAATCATTTTGCTCGCCTGTAAGCTTTTTGATATCTGCTTGAACTATTGCAAGGTGTTTTTCGAGCTGAGGTTTACTAACTATCTTTTTCACCTTCTCTTTTATCTCCTCTATCTCCCCAATAATTTCTTTTAGTTTGGCATCCGTTTTTTCTTTATCGGTAACCACTTTCAGAAGTTCCAGCGTTTGGTTTTTTTCATGTTCCAGTGCTTTTAGTTCGTCCTTAAATTCTTTTACCGATTTAAATTCTTTTAAAAGCAAGCCTTTGGAAATATCAATCTCACCATCAAAAATGCTAAGTAATTTGTTCGATATTTTCTTAATAGGTTTTTTTATTTGTTTGCTCGACAAGCTAGCTACCTGCTCCGAAAGAACAGTATTCAACAACTTTTTCACATCCTCATCATCCGAAATTTTATGAATAAGCAGGTTATTATAGTTATCTATTTGTTTTTCGGTTAACGCTATTTGCTGATTTATTTTTTCGAGTCTTGCCTCTAGTTGCTTGCTCGAAAGTTTCTGCGACTCAATAGTAGTTATCCTCGACTCAATTTCTTTACGAGATTTATCCAGATTTCTCAGTTGTTCATTTAGAAAATCAATGGTCTCAAACTTGTTGATTTCATTCAACTCAGCTTGCTTATCAAGGAAGTAATTTGTTTTGTTTTTTATATCCGATTTTTTCTCACCTATTCGTGTGGCAAAATCGAGTTCCTTCGGTTGAAGTATTTCGTTTATTTCATTATGGATAGAAGTTATGTTATGTCCTTTTTCCAAAATTGTATTTTCAAATTGAGGAATAGCCGAAACGTATGCTTTGTTGAAACAATAAATCAACTCACTTACAATTTTCGATTTCGAATTAAAGACACGTACTGTTTCTCTGAACTCCAAAAAGTCGTGCTGAATTGCTTTAATATTTCGTATTTCCTGATTTGCTTTTAACAAACTAAGTATATCCGTTTTGTTTCGTTGCGAAAAGTTCAACCCCTCATTTTCTCTGTTATCGGCAATTATCAACGAATCTTTCAGCGTTTTATTGGTAATAAGTTTCGAGTTGATAAGGTAACGGTATATCTTCGAAAAGTTATTACTCAGTCCATCCGTTTTTACTGCATCTTCAAGCCAAACCACAGCATTGTTGTTTTTCCCTCTTTTGTAAACATCATTAAACACTTCTGTTTTGTTTGCATACTTTCTGTATTCAATTCCTTTAGCGGCAAGCAAAGCTTCCACTTCGTCAAAACTGCGTATACGATGTTTTTCCTGACTGTCAAAAAAGTATTCTTCGTTATATTCGCTTTCTATTCGGTAATACTCCAAATCCCAGTCCGAATTGGCTTTAACCAATATACACGAATACCCGAGCTTGTTCATTTCGAACACCAGAAAACTCTTGTTATGAGTAGGAAAATAATGGTGAATGGTTTCTTTATCTCCTTTTCGTTGTCCGCTAAACGACATTTTCTGTCCGTCTACAATAAACAAAAAGTTCAAAGCATAAATAAGTGTACTTTTCCCAATATTATTAGGCCCCACCAACTGAAGCGAGTCGCAATTATCTAATTTAAGTTCGGCTTTTCCATAGCCTTTTGAGTTGATTAATGATATTCGTGTAAGCATCTTTATAATTATATAAAATTATTTAATGCTCAAATATAGAGAGAACACGCGGGTTACAAAGGGCCTCTTTTTATTGTTAATAATAAAAGGTTGAACTTGTGTCTTTTGAAAATAATATTGTTGAAAAATAATTCAGGTAGTCTTGCCTCACTCAGTTATGCCTTACGCATCCAAAACCGTTACCAACACACAGCCATCCGCATCCAGTTCGGTTAGCTTTACTTGTTTTAGTTGGTTTATCAATTGGCTGTTTACAGGGGTTTTCACCTTAATGTAGTTATCTGTAAATCCGTGCATAAATCCGTCTTTATTATCGGCTTCAAACAGCACCGTTCGGGTTTCGCCCAAATGTTGCTCATAAAAAGCTCTTAGTTTTTTTGCAGATAATATGCGAAGCATTTTGTTGCGTTTCTTTCTCACATTCATAGGCACTGCGTCTTTCAGTTTCACAGCATCTGTATTATCCCGTTCAGAATAAGTAAACACATGCAGATACGACACATCCAATTCGTTTAAAAAAGTATATGTTTCCAGAAAATCATCATCCGTTTCGCCCGGAAAGCCTACTATTACATCCACTCCTATACAGCAGTGAGGCATCTCCTTTTTAATAGTTGCCACTCGTTCGGCATACAGTTCGCGCAAATAGCGCCTGCGCATTGCTTTCAGTATTTTATTACTACCCGACTGCAATGGAATATGAAAATGCGGAACAAACCGCTTCGATTGTGCCACAAATGCTATTATTTCATCCTTTAGCAAATTGGGCTCTATGGACGAGATTCTGAATCGCTCTATGCCTTCAGTAAAAGCAAGTGTATCCAATGTTTGTACTAATTGAAAAAAATCGTTCGAATTATCATTTCCAAAATCACCCAGATTAACTCCTGTAAGCACTATCTCTTTTACATCCTGCTTAGCTATCTTTTTTACATTAGCGGCTACATTCTCTATACTATCACTGCGGCTATTTCCGCGCGCCATGGGAATGGTGCAGAAAGAACAAGTATAATCACATCCGTCTTGTACTTTTAAAAACACCCGTGTTCGGTCGCCAAAGGAGTAAGCATCCACAAAAAAGTTGGCCTCCTCTATTTCGCAGCTATACACTTCCGCTTTTGTTTTTTTAGTCAAATCATTCAGGTAATTCAGCAGTTTAAACTTTTCCGATGCACCCAACACCAGGTCTACACCATCTATATCGGCTATCTCTTCGGGCTTTAGTTGGGCATAACAGCCCACCACCACTATGTATGCATCGGGCGAAATACTCAAAGCCGATTTTACTATCTGCTTACATTCCTTGTCAGCATTAGCTGTTACCGAGCAGGTATTGATTACATAAATATCCGAAGGCTGTTTAAAATCCACTTTGGCATACCCCTGCTCTTCAAACAGCCTAGCTATGGTGCTTGTTTCGGAAAAATTAAGTTTACAACCTAATGTATGAAATGCTACTTTTTTCATTTGGGGGCTCAAAAGTACTAAAATAAACAATAGTTAGAATTCACTTAAACCACTCCCCTTGATTTAAGCATTCATAATTTATATTCACCATTCGGATTTCTTAAAGCAAACCCATCTCAAATCTCATATCTCATATCTCACATCAAATTATTGCCATAAGTTTTGTTACTTTGCACTATCAATTACTTTGAATGAAACACAGCTTACTTCTTTTTTTTACTTTCTTTATCTTTTCCTCCCCATTGTTGCGGGCGCAAATCATCTCTATTGATAAGATAGATACAACAGGATATAAATCCAAAGCCCTTTTCAATTCAGTATTTGGCAGTGGGCTGGAGGTGGATAAACAAAAAACAACCATTTATGATGCTTCGAACACGCTCGACATGTCTCTTCAAAAATCGAAAGAATTGCTGTTGCTTTCATCCGGTTTCCGGTTTACTTACAACGGGCCTGACGATATCCTGAACACCGGTTTTATTCATCTTCGCTATCGGCATAACTATAAAAACAAAGTACACCCCGAGTGTTATGCCCAGTATCAGTGGGACAACAAGCGAGGCATTTTGTATCGCTCTCTGGCGGGCTCTAACATCCGATGGAATAATTACGTTCATCCTCGGTTCAATATTGTGCTTGCCACAGGCGTAATGTACGAGCAGGAACAATGGAACTACACCGCTGTTTACGACTCCACTCTCATTCCGCATAACGCCCCTTCGGTGCAAACTCAGTATATCAAATCCAACTCGTATATCAAATTCGAAATTAAAGTAAGCGACAACAGCGATTTTTTCTTCACCACCTTTTTGCAAACTCGTCCCGACCGATTTTTTATCTACCCCCGCATTGCCAATGTTATTAAATGGGATGTTAACATTACCAAACATGTGGGCATAGAGTTTAACTTCAACAGCATTTACGACACCCACCCCGTAGTTCCCATTGCTCCTTTTTATTTTAGCTTTTCGGAGGCTATTACTTTTAAGATTTAATTTAGAGTTGTCAGTTTAAAGTTAGAAAGTGTAAAGTTTCAAGTTTCGTGTCTGTCATTGCGAGCGTAGCGAAGCAATCTCTCAAGTTCAACCGTCAATCTCAAATCTCACATCTCAAATCTTACATCTCAATCACCAATCACCAATCATTAGGGCACCATCCTTATCTCCCTTCGTAGTCCTCTCTCCCGCTATCCGTTCCAAGTCCGCCCCCGCTATTGCCTCCCCACTTCGGGCTTTCCACTTCTATCGGGTGCAGTTAGTCAGCGCCTCTCTCTTTGTTAGCTTTCAGTTCTCACTCCGAACTCGCTCTTTTGCGAGTTTGGAGGTTACATTTCTTTCACAAAAAAACCTCCGAACATTGCTGAACGGAGGTTTGAAATTATTTTTGTTTTAGTTTTATAATGAAACCAGGGAGAGGAAGGGGTGTTCATTCCATTCTATATGCAAAGTGAAATGTTTTGTCTGGTGTCAACCAAATACAATAATTTTCATTTGCTTTCCCTTTTACATATTTCTTTTCAATATAGTAGTAAAATGTCGTCCCTCTTTTATAACCTGTTATTCTATCGGAATCTGGGATTGAACAATCAGTTCCTTCACCTATTTCTTTTTCCTTATACTCTCTATAGCCCTTTGTTTGCTGTACCTTTTTTATAAATAGTTCCACGTCTTTGTCGCTAATTTTTAATTGAAAGTTATCATCCCAATCACCAAGAGCTCCATCCGAATCATATTTTAGTATTGTAAAATCTTCAGTGAAGTTAATTCCTGCTTGTCTTAAATCTTCTTCGCAATTAAATTTGTTGCAAGAACTAAAAGCAATTGTCAATATAATTATAATCTTCTTCACGCTATAGTTGTTCGGTTAGGTTCGGGCATTACGCTTGCTGTTAACATATAAATTTGCTAAACTATTTTCTCGCCTTTTCAGGTGTTAAACCAAACCCGTTTCCTCCCCCCCACAAATATAATACATATATATATATGTATACTTAAAACTTACCCCAACCGTCACGCATCTCCCCCTCTCCTTCGGAGAGGGGATTAAGGGGTGAGGTGTTTTTGCGGAGAGGGGCAGGGGAGAGGTGATAATTTCTCAAAAAATCGCTTTAAAACGCATTTTACCCCAAAACCTGAAAAACACGAAACCTTAAAAATCCTTCGTTTAAACGCATATAATAACTTGGGCTATGGGTAAAACGGAGTTTAAGTGTACATCGCGCGTGCCGACTTGTTAAATGGAGTACTCGGTCTGTTAAATGGAGTACTCGACTTGTTAAATGGAGTACTCGGTCTGTTTGATGGAGTACTCCAATTGTTAAAGGAAGTACTCGGCTTACTAAATGGAGTACTATCCTTCCTAAAAATAGTACTATCCTTGACAGATGAAGTACAATCCTTGATAAGGAAAGTACTATCCTTGACAGATAAAGTACAATCCTTGATAAGGAAAGTACAATCCTTGACAGATAAAGTACAATCCTTGATAAGGAAAGTACAATCCTTGACAGATAAAGTACAATCCTTGATAAGGAAAGTACTATCCTTGACAGATAAAGTACAATCCTTGATAAGGAAAGTACAATCCTTGACAGATAAAGTACAATCCTTGATAAGGAAAGAACTATCCTTGACAGATAAAGTACAATCCTTGATAAGGAAAGAACTATCCTTGACAGATGAAGTACAATCCTTGATAAGGAAAGTACTATCCTTGACAGATGAAGTACAATCCTTAAAAAGGAAAGTACTCGGTTTGCCAACAGCAATAAAAAACGGTTAGAATTAAAACATCAATCCCGCTCAGAAATGGGTGGGATTGTTTTTTGGGTATATAATAATAGTATATATTTGTAAAAGAATTTAAGCGAGGAAGATTTGGAGGAGGGAAACAACGGCAAAGGCATCAATACACACACACGTGAGCAAAAAACATTTAAGCAAAATACAATCGCCACTTGACAAACTATTATAAATATACGCTACTGAATAGAACAAGTTATAGCGCAAATCCTGCCGAATTAGGTATGCATTGCGCTATAAATGGATTAGGAGTAGCGCATAATAACTGTTAGCTGCAATGCTACGAACCGAACGTAACGTAAGCCTGACATTGATAAAAGAAAGAGAAATGACACTTTGGAAAAACGCTAAATACAACATAGTTTTAATATTGACACTTGGACTATTCTCTTGCAAATCAAATACAGCAGACAAAACATTAATGACCGCAGGAGACAGTTTAACAAAAATCAATCTTGCAGGACAACTTTACGTTACAGCTCCAGACTTTGACACAGTATTATGTCGCGCAACGGGTGAATGTGATTGTTGTTCTGGGAATGTTTTATTTTTAAATGACAGCGAATTTGTTGCAGTTAACTATTGTGTTGGCAACGACACATATTACAAAGGAACATATAGACAAAAGAATAATACAGTGTTGTTACTTTGCAACAGTTTGCGGGTTGACAAAGCAACCAATTGGGCAGCAGAAACTGACACTATAAATAAAAACCTTCCTGCTTTTATTGTTAAGACACGAGAAGATAATGCGGTAACTTTGAAATGGACAAAGTTTAGTTGTAAAGAAAAAGTTTGCTTTAAGACGGACATAAAAGAAATTCCATATTCTGCTCCTAACACAGAACTGAAAAACGACTTTATTAATGAATTGAAACAAGACAGTATTTGGACGAAACTTGAAATTAAATAACATCATTAAAACTGACAGAACACAAGACAGACGAAAGAAAGCACAGCAGCTAACATAAGTAGCCGTTGCACAACCCTCTTTTTAAAACAAAAATAAAACAGAAAACGGAAAAGCCGAGGCTACCAGCTGACGCACGAACTCGCTCAAACAGCCACTGGCTGTTTGCCGCCCTAAAGGGGTTTAGGAGGATGGTGGGGATTTGAATTACCACGGGTTTCACCCGTGGCTACCAACATATAACCCCTAACGGGGTTGAAAGTACCTCTCCCCTTTATCCCCTCTCCACAAGAGAGGGGGAGATGCGAGACGGTTGGGGTATTATTACGTGCTTACTTAAAGCTAACAAAGAAAGAGGCGCTGACTAACTGCACCCGATAGCAGTGGAAAGCCCGAAGTGTGCAGGCAATGGCGGGGGCGGACTTGGAACGGATAGCGGGAGAGGGGAATACGAA
This sequence comes from uncultured Bacteroidota bacterium, assembly GCA_903926385.1. GTDB lineage: Bacteria > Bacteroidota > Bacteroidia > 2-12-FULL-35-15 > 2-12-FULL-35-15 > 2-12-FULL-35-15. The sequence continues at coordinate 75,330 of CAIYIS010000007.1, read as the reverse complement.
GGGAGATAAGGATGGTGCCCTAAAAACAATTAAGCAATTTTGCAATTGGGCAGTAGGCAAATGAAAGATTGGTGATTGATTATTGTTTATTGCCTATTGCCGAATTGAACTTGAGAGATTGCTTTGATGCGCCCTAATAATTGTTGATTAATTTGAAATCTGAAATATGGAATCCCGAAATTTAAAATCCTATCTTTGCCCAAAAAGAAACAAGAAATAATGTCAGATATAATTCATTTATTACCGGACTCAGTAGCCAATCAGATAGCGGCCGGAGAGGTGGTTCAGAGGCCAGCTTCGGCAGTAAAGGAATTGATGGAAAATGCGCTGGATGCAGGGGGAGGAAACATAAAGCTGATAGTGAAAGATGCTGGCAAAACGTTGATTCAGGTAATAGACAATGGTTGCGGGATGAGTGCTACGGATGCAAGGATGAGTTTTGAGCGTCATGCTACTTCGAAAATAAGAAAGGCAGACGATTTGTTTGCTATCCGTACGATGGGTTTTAGGGGAGAGGCGCTGGCTTCGATAGCGGCTATAGCTCAGGTGGAGCTAAAAACAAAACGGATAGGGGATGATGTGGGGGTGATGATAGAGATAGAAGGCAGCGAGGTGAAAAGGCAGGAGGCGAGCAGTTGTGCGGAAGGAACGAGTATTGCGATTAAAAATTTGTTTTATAATGTGCCGGCCCGGCGAAACTTTTTGAAAACGGATGCTGTGGAGTTGCGCCATATAATGGATGAGTTTCAGCGGGTGGCTATTCCTAATCCTCAGGTGGGGTTTAGTTTTTTTCATAACAACACAGAGCTGTTTAACCTAACGGCAGGCAATTTGAAACAGCGGCTGATGGCATTGTTTGGCAATTCGTATAACACAAGGCTGGTGCCGGTGGAGGAAGAAACAGGAATAGTGAACATAAAGGGATATGTGATAAAGCCTGATTTTGCAAAGAAAACCCGGGGGGAGCAGTTCTTTTTTCTGAACAAACGATTTATAAAAAGTTCGTATTTGCATCATGCGGTGCAGTCGGCTTTTGAGCAATTGCTGCCCAAGGACAGTTATGCATCGTATTTTTTGACGCTGGATGTAGACCCCAAAAGTATAGACATAAACATACATCCTACCAAAACGGAAGTGAAGTTTGAAGACGAAAAAGCGATTTATGCTTTTCTTCGTTCCACTGTCAAAAAGTCGCTTGGGCAATTTAATATAGCTCCGAGTTTGGATTTTGACCAGGAAGCACATTTGTATAACATGCCTCTGAAACCGGTGGATGGTATTTATAAAGTGCCAACAATAAAGGTGGATCCTAATTTTAATCCTTTTGTAACGGGGGCTTTGCCGGAGCGCAACACTTCGGAAAGAGAATTATCGAACCGTGCTAATTGGGAAAAAATGTATAGCCGCCATGCGGATAATCAGCTGGAGATAGAGATTAAAAAAGAGGAGAACAATCAGCAAACGATAGATGCCGATTGGGATAATGAGTTGCACGAAAGTAGTCTGAAAACGGCTTATCAGTTGCACAACAAATATATTTTGACCCATATTAAAACGGGACTGATGGTGATAGACCAGCAGGGGGCTCACGAAAGGATATTATATGAGCGCATACTAGAGGCGTTTGAGAAACATAAGTCGGCTACACAGCAGGAACTGTTTCCGAAAACAATAGAGCTGAATGCTTCGGATTTTGCATTGGTTAAAGAACTGCAACCGGAAATTCATGCCATGGGTTTTGACATAAGCGAGTTTGGAAAGAACACATTTGTGATACACGGGATACCTGCCGATACGGTAAATATGGACTCGGTGGCGCTGCTGGAAGGTTTACTGGAAAACTATAAACAAAACCTGCAGGAATTAAAATCGGACAAAAGAGAGAATCTGGCTCGTTCTATGGCACGAAATATGTCAATAAAATCGGGCAGAACATTAACGCAGGAAGAAATGAATAACCTGATAGATGAGCTGTTTGCCTGCAGTATGCCTTACAGCACACCTTCGGGAAAACCAACAATAACTACTTTTTCGAGCGAAGATTTGGATAAGAGGTTTAAGAAATGATGGAATAGCCAATAGTGAATAGCGAATAGGCAAGAGGGGAAAAGACAATTTGGCAGTAGGCAATTGGACAATTTTGCAGTAGGCAAAAAGGGCGAGGGAACGAACAACTAATAACGAACAACTAAAAAAATTAATGAGTTACCAACAATATCGACCGAATAGTTTCAGTGTATTACCACCGGTAGTAAAAAATTTATTGATACTAAACGGCTTATTTTTTCTGGCATCGATGGTGCTGGAGAGTCAATACAAAATAGATTTATCAGACATCTTAGGGTTGCACTTTCCGCTTTCGGAACGGTTTCGCTCGTATCAGCTGGTGTCGTATATGTTTATGCACGCTACTTTTTCTCACTTGTTCTTTAATATGTTTGCCTTATGGATGTTTGGCAATGTGCTCGAGAACTTTTGGGGCTCGAAGCGTTTCCTTACGTATTACATGATTACAGGCATAGGTGCGGCAGTGGTTCAATTGGCGGTAACGTATTTTCGATTGGAGTCACTTTATTCACAGGTATCGCCCGAAGACTTGACACTGGTGCTGAGCAAAGGTCAGGAAGTGTATGCCGAAGGCAAAAACTTTATAGACGGTACGATGGGCGAAATAAATATATTGATTAATAACTCTACCATTGGTGCATCGGGAGCGGTGTTTGGCATATTGCTGGCTTTTGGTATGCTGTTTCCAAATACTTTGTTGTATATTTATTTTGCTATTCCGATTAAAGCAAAATGGTTTGTTGTGTTGTATGGTGCTGCCGAATTATTTTTTGGAATTGCCAACAATCCGAATGACAATGTGGCACACTTTGCTCATTTAGGAGGTATGTTGTTTGGTTTTATTTTAATCATGTTCTGGAAGAAAAATAAAAGAACAATTTTTTAGAAATGGCGAATCACATAATAGAAGACATAAAGCAGAAAATAAAAAGTGGCAATGTTATTACCCGTTTAATCATTGTCAATGTTGCTGTATTTTTAATTATCAGTATTTCCAAAATACTTTTTTTCTTTGTCGGGGGCAGTGTAAGCACATTGTTGGTTGAAGATTTTTACAACAATATTGTTTCGCTTCCTATCAGTATAGAAGGTTTTATTTACCGTCCGTGGACACTCATTACTTATATGTTTGTTCACTTCGACCTGATGCATATTTTCTGGAACATGGTTACTTTGTTCTGGTTTGGACAAATACTCACCAACTTTACTGATTCCAGAAAAATAATTCCGCTCTATATGATGGGAGGAATAGCAGGAGGGTTGATAACAATGCTGTTTAATCTGCTTCCGTTTTTTCATGGATTTATCGGCACACATTTGCTGGGAGCATCGGCTGGAGTTACTGCTATTATTATTGCGGCAGCCACATTGGTGCCGCATTATCGTATCAATATGTTATTTATCGGAGAGGTTAAATTAATATATGTGGCCTTGTTTGTGTTGTTTATTGATGTGCTGAGTGTGGCTTCGTATAATAATGTGGGAGGTAATCTGGCTCATCTGGGCGGTGCATTGATGGGTTATGTTTTTATTCAGCAATTCAAGCGCGGAACTGATTTATCAAAAGGTATCAATTCTTTTTTTGAACGGATACAATCTATGTTTCGTTCTACTCCGCGAAGTAAAATGAAAGTGGCATACAAACGTTCGGTTTCGGACGAAGAATACAACTACCAGCGAAACGTAAACCAGCAGCAGATAGATGCTATACTGGATAAAATTTCGAAAGCAGGTTATGAAAGTTTAAGTAAACAGGAAAAAGAAATATTATTTAAAGCAAGTAAGAAATAGCCCCGGTATTGGCAAAAGACAACAACATATATCAACCTGACCAGAGGATAAAGAAACGGAAACGAGGGTATTTCAACAAGACCATCACGTTTTGTAATCACGTTGCTGTAGTTTGTTTACTCATTGCCTATCTTGCTCCTCATGTAAGCCCCGAGAATTTTTATTTCATTGCCTTTTTCGGATTGGGTTATCCCATACTGGTTGCCATTAATCTTCTCTTTGTTATTTATTGGGCCATTCTGCTCCGCAAACGGGTGTTCTATTCGCTTATTGTAATTCTTGCCGGCTGGAGTAATATTCATCATTATGCTCAGTTTAGTTTTAAAGGCAAACACGATGCTAGTAAAAAACAAATTAAGGTGATGTCGTATAATGTAAAAGTTTTTGATTTGTACAATTGGAGCCATAATCTGGAAACACGACAAAAAATGTTTAACCTGATTACTGACGAAAGTCCCGATATCATGTGTTTGCAGGAGTTCTTTTCTCGCGACAGCAGTAAGTTTGATAATCTGGATTCGTTGGTTCGATTGCAAAAAGCAAAATATGTGCATGTGGAGTACACCTCTCAGGCAAGGCTTCATCAGCATTTCGGGATAGCTACATTTAGTTCTTTTCCTATTGTATCAAGAGGCAAAATTAATTTCGGATACAAGAGCAATAATGTGTGCATCTACTCGGATATTGTAATTGGTAAGGATACGGTAAGGATTTATAATATGCATTTGCAGTCTATCGCTTTTGCATCTAACGATTACAAGTACATCGAAGATTTGCAAAACGATGTGGAGAATGAAGACATGGAACAGTCGAAGAATATATTAAGACGACTCAAGAAAGCGTTTATTAAACGTTCGAAACAAGCAGAGCTGATTTCGGCCAGTATTGCATCCTGCCGTTATCCGGTAATTGTGTGTGGTGATTTTAACGATACTCCGGGTTCGTATGCTTATCACACCATTTCGAAAAATCTGCAAGATGCTTTTGTGGAAAGCGGAAATGGTTTAGGTCGCAGTTATGTGGGCAAGTTTCCTTCGTTCCGTATCGATTATATTTTGCATAACGATAAATTTAAAGCCACCAATTTCAAAACCATTCGCGAAGAACTATCCGACCATTTTCCTATTGTTACTTTCTTAGAAGTGAATTAGTGTTTTCTAATTCAAATTAACTTTCTTAACTTTTTTAAGGTTTAATAAATTCATTGGATTTACGGTGAGTCCGCTGATATTGTTTTTTACCAAACGTACTACTTCATCATAATATAAAGGAACTACAGGAGCATCTTCGATCAGGAGTTTATCCATTTCGCGATAGTAATTATACCTTACTGTGTCGTTCAGTTCTTCCTGAGACTTTTCATATAACTCGTCAAACCTTGCATTGGAATAGTGAGTATAGTTAAATCCTTTCGGGCTCCAGTTTTTAGAATAAAACAGCGATAAGAAATTTTCTTCATCAGCATAATCGGCCACCCAGGACTTACGGAAGAAATTAATTTTAGAATTCGAAGCATTCTCCGAAAGCACTGATGGTTTCTGTACATCGATTTTTATTTTTATTCCAAAGTCGGACAATTGCGATTGAATGTACTCGGCTAGTTCCATGTATTGCTCGCTGGTAGAAAGGGTAATGTCGGGCAGGCCTTTGCCTTCAGGAAAACCGGCTTGTGTAAGCAATTCTCTTACTCGGTCGGGATTGTAATCATATCCTTTTACTTTAGCTGCATCAAACGAAGGTAAACCAGGAGGCAGAAATCCTGCGGTGGCAGGAATTCCCATGTTTCTTCTCAGGTACTGTACCATTTTCTTTCTGTCGAATCCATAGTTGATAGCTTTGCGAATGGCTAATAATTTCAGAGGTGAGTTTTTTACGATGGGCTGAGATTCGTCAATTACAAAACCGAGATAATCTGTTTTGATAAACGGTGTGGTTTGCAATTTGAATTTTGTTTTGTATTCATCATTCAATGCTCCTTCGTCAGTAAATACCTCATCCGTATTGATAGCATCAATGCCAGAAACCATATCGGTAACACCTTTCAGGAAGTTAAGAAAAGAAGTTTCGCGATCTTTGATAAACGAAACCGAAACTGCATCGAGATAAGGCAAACGACTATTGCCATCGTATTCAAAATAATTTTCGTTTTTAAGCATCACCAGCTTCGAACCTTCTTCCCACATCTTAAAACTAAACGGCCCTGTACCCACCGGGTTTATTCTAAAATCGTCTGCATACATTTCTATGGCCTCATGAGGAACCACAGAAAAGTATTTCATCGTAAGTATCCCCAGAAAAGGAACAAATGGTTTTTTGAGATGAATTAGAAAGGTAGAATCGTTAGGTGCTTCAAATGCCTTTTGCTTTTCATTATCTATATACACCAGCAAGGTGGTGGCACTCGAAACCTTTGCATCCAGCAGTCGATAGAAGCTATATACAAAATCGCGGGCTGTTACTTTTCTTCCTTTTGCATTTGCGAAACATGAATTATTGTGAAAGAACACATCATTACGTAAACGAAACGTGTAGGTCTTTTCATCTTCCGAAATAGCCCATGAAGAAGCAATGCAAGGTAGAATACGCAGAGAGTCGTTCATTTGCACCAGTCCGTTGAAAAGCTGATTAACAGCTGCGATGTTTTCGAAACTAACAGCAGCGGCAGGGTCTAATGATGTAACCGAACCAATTTCGTTATACTTAAAAACCGTGCGTGTTTCTTTTTTTTCTCCCTGAGTTGAACAGGACGAAATAAAGAGAACAATACACAAATACCAAATTGCTTTTTGCATGCTTGATGAAGCGAATCAAATTTTATTTTCCAAGATTATGAAAATATTTTGAATAACGATTCACTGTTTAATTTTATGTTAATAAAAAACCCCTTTCAGATTTTTAATGCTGAAAGGGGTTTTTGCTATTTATTAAAAGATTTACTGTAGTATTAATTTACGTGAAACAAATTCATCTCCCGAGCGAAGGGTAACCGTATAAATACCTTTAGACAGATTGGATAAATCGGCTTCAACACTTTCGGCAGTGAGGTTTTTAAATTCGTAATTATATACTTTGTTGCCCAGCATATCGAATATCTCCACCTTACCATCTTTACGACTTGCCAAATCAATATTGATGTATACATGTCCATCGGTTGGGTTTGGATATACATGCAACTGTGCTTTATCTACATATATATATTCATTGATACCGGTGTTTAAACCAACCGTGAACTGCTGATATATTTTACCACCAAAATCAGCACCGAATGTTTTGATAACAGCATTCGGTGTTACTTTACGAAATTGTAAATATCCGGCACCTTGCGCTGAATTCGCCCACCAGGATAATCCATCACCACCGCCACCACCATTGCCGGCAGCATTATCGGTAAGTTCAAAAGTATAACATCCGTTGGCTAGATTAAGCGTGTCGCGATAGGTTATATTTGCTGACATTCCATTGCGAGAAAATACCACATTGCCTGCATCATCTTTTAGTGTGTATTGATTATCCTGGGGAAAATTATTTGTTTTCAAAACAATTACCATTTGTGAAGGAACAACCTGTGGATAGGTAAAACTGGTAAGCTTTGTATTGTTGTTGGCATACTGATCTACCCCTCCGTTCGGATTGCTTACCGTTACGGTAAATTCTGTTGCTCCTTGTTGCCAAGCAAACGTACCTAATGTTACGGTAGCTATTTCGGTAAACTTCAAACTGCCTGTCCAGTGATAAGTAGATAATGTTCCTCCCACTAAACCGTAAGTAATATCAAGAGATGTTAATGTAGTAGAACCTGTATTTTTAATTTTCACAATAGGATTTGTACACACCGGATTCATGCGTTGCCACATCTGATCTTTGCTCGGTGAAAGAATATCTTCCACAGCTGCATCAAGCGTAAAGTTAGCCCCGCTGTAGGTTACCAACTGATCTTCTATCTGAAAATAATCCCATCCTCCCGAATGTATATAAGGGTCGACAGAGTGATGAAGAGATACAGGAGTTCCGGGAATGGTATAAGGAGTAAGCTCCCAGTCGTAAGTCCACACCTCGGCACCGGGGCACCAGTTAGCGCGACTATACACCCATGTTCCGCCCTGTGGATAAACTGGATTAACATCGCAGTTATCTCTCCATACAGCTTTAGAATATTGTTGCACTCCGTTAACAGTAAAGTAATGCGTTTTTGCACAAAACTCCGAACAATTTTGAGGTGTGTCCATACCATGACCAGTAATTCGCGATTTCCATCTGGAGTTTAAAGCATTGTTACCAATTGGCACATTCAGCGTAGCAAGGTGAGTTATCGAGTCGTTGGCTCCTCCATAGTTAAACCCTCCGTTCCATAAATTCTTCACAGCAATAGGGTCGCGAGGAGGAATTCCTTTTATCAATAAAAATTTAACATCTAATAATTCCTGCCAGTTGCCAGCATTCAGGTGCACACTATCGGCAAGAAGAGTTCTATAATCGCTCACATCAAATGTCCATGTAAACCCATTACCCAAACTCAATCCGTTTCCGTAAGGAGTAATAAACCTTGCCAACTCATAACGTATTACCTGAGGAAACTTGGTGTACCAGTTGTAATATTGTTCCTGAATAATGCTATCAGGTGTAACCAATGTAGAATCGTAAGCCACTCCCTGAGGGGTGTACAGATAGTTGTTATAATACGATGGCCAAACGGTCATAGTATCGGTAGCCACTCCTGGATTATTAATTGAATCGTTATAGGTAATAATCTGTACCGGTGCATTCAAAGTAGAATCAACTACCAACACCGAATCCAGATGTTGGGTGTACACACCTTGTTCTAAAATAATATTCGGGCGAAAAGTAGTACGAGAAAAATCGGAAACAATCTGATTGGCCTGACGCAATGGATTATCTACCGAATTAAGAACTGCCGAAGGATGAGCACCCGGAGCCATGTCCATAAACGTTTGGTAATTGCCATCATCGCAATGGTAATAGGCAGCCAAATTAGTATAGTTAGGGTGAAGTGCATCAATTTTTTTATTCATATACGCCTGAACAACCGCAGGAGATAATTCTGCATTAAACACAGCAAACTCATCTATCTTGCCCTCGTATGTTTCAGAACTTCCCCAATTTCCTTTACCAATGCGGAATTGATGAATGCCCCTCATGCTTTTTGTTTTACCTGTACCGGTATGCCATAATGTTCCGTTTAGATAAATATTCATTACTCCGGTCACAGTGTTCTTAGTAAAAGCCCAATGATTCCATTGCCCTTTTATTTCGGACGAAACAGCCGCTTTATTAATTCTGTCGTATGAAGTACCTCCGTAACCTGCATCCCAGTACACATTGCTGTCCGACCAAGGAAGGTGAGAGTTCAACAATCTATTCCCAACCGAATCTACCGCTTCGAAAGCAGTACCATTCATAGGTTGAAGTGCAGGAGAGCCATAACACCAAAACGTAACCGTTACAAACGAATCGATAGAAACCAGTTTATTATTTAATGGCACGTTTACAAACCCCGTTTGATGAAACGAAGCCACCCTGTCCGAACCGGCATTATATAAAGATGCAGGAAAAGAAGTTACTGTAGACGCCACTTCGTTATCCTGTGCCGAAGCAGTATTATCATACGTTATATCTATAATCAAATTCGAAGTTCCGTTCCAGTTAAAGGGAGTGGTAAACTGCAAACTGTTCCAGCCTGTGGACGAAAACTGAGTGTTGTGCGTGTATACAGTAGTAAGCACTGTGTCGCTGTAAGTGTTTTGCGTAAGCGAATCCAGCGGAGTATGTTTCATGCGAATGGTTAAATTATGCATCGCTCCTCCCAATGTTTGCAAGTAAAACTGAAGCCCCGTAATGTTTCCGGCAGCCATACCTGCTGCACTTATCTCAGAAGCTTTCCATAAATACTGCACATGCGATACAGGCGAAGACGTACCAAACGGTATATTATCGGCAGCCGAACCATTACCTATGGTGGCAGTAGTTAGTGAAGTGGTGCCGGTGTTTACCATATTATATTGCCATGTGGGATGATAACTGTAAGATGGGCTGTTCATATATCCGTACGATGGCGACACTGCCGCACCGTTTACCGTATACGTAGGCTGATGTATCATTGTTGAGTCGAGCAAGTGGGTATGTTTATACAAATAAGTATAGGTTAAATAATCCCATTCTCCGCATGCTGGATTCTGACCTGGGTTGCATTTCAGGGTATATTTCATCAGCACTTTTTCGCAGCGCAGGGTGTCTTTCGGAAACACAAACCAGGCATCCTGAGGAGAGCCAAATGTAAATGTCTGCACCACCACTGTATCGCCCGGATTGGCCAATGCTTTTAAGCTGGTTAAACTTAAAAGGGTAATCGTTAGTAATAGTATTTTTTTCATGCTTATCGGTTTGGTTATTTTTTTTGCAGGGCAAAGCTACTATTTATTTTGAAATGCAACATAGCAACACGATGAGGGGAAAATTTTTCAGATTCCAGATTTCAAATTTCAAATTGGGGGAAGTAAGGGGAAATTTTAGAATTTTAGATTTGTAGGATGAAAAGCGGGGAAAGTTAGCCACAGATTCACGGATTAAAGTTTAAGTGTGAATTCTTGTTCAATTCGGCAATAGGCAATAGGCAATAAACAATAATCAATCTACAATCTTTCCCCCTGTTGGGCGTAGCGTCCCGCTACGTCCTGTTTAACCGGCATCTTGCCGAAAACTAAAAAAGAGGAAACGAAATAAGTCCGGAGAACTTTTAAATAAAACGTAGCGAGACGCTACGCTTAACGAGGGAGTAAGCTGGTCGGCAAACGCTCCATCGCCTTGTTTAACATATGTACCCATCTGTTATAAGTATTATAATTTAATTGATTTCTTTTATTTTTGTTTTATGTATCCGTGCCGGCTCAGTGGCAAGTGCCATTGCCGACTAAAATTCCAAGTTTGCTTACTGGTGGCGAATGGTTGCGTACAGGTAAGCAATGGTTGGCTACCGGTAGCCGATGATTTCTCATCAGTCGCCAATGCTCGCCATCAGTAGCCAACCCTTGCCCATTGGTAGCCCAAGGTTGGCTACCGGTTAGCAATATTCGGATACCTGTAAAAAAAGTTCGCTTACCTGTCAGCAATATCAGCCGAGGAGTCGGCAAGGTTAGGATTTTGGTTAGCAATAATCGGCTACCGGTGGGCAAAGGTTGCTTTTTGGTAAGCCAAGCACTCATTTTGGAAAATAATTTAGGCCTATGAGTGGGTAAAACCAATCTTTTTGAAAATTTGGATAGACAACCAATGAAGTGGAAAATGCTTTTTGTATAACCTCCTGTTGGGCGTAGCGTCCCGCTAAGTGCTGTTTAACCGGCATTTTACCGAAAACTAAAACTGGAAAAGATATAAGTCCGAAGGATTTGTTAAAAAAGACATAGCGAGACGCTACGCTTAACCAGAGTCTGATTCGCTCGAAATGACAACCTGAAACCCAAAACCCAAACCTCCAATATAAATTTTCCTAAAAATTAACCCATCTTTATCCTCTATGTAAATTAGTTTCGATAGTTTTGCAGCCGCAAATAATTAAGGAGAAATAATCACCTTTTTTGAGCAACCAACAACCAAATGAAACAAATAACCAAAACAGCTTTATTACTCTGGTGTTGCCTTATGTGGAGCACCGAGGCCGCAAAAGCTCAAGACAAACCAAAGTACACCCTCAGTGGGTATGTTAAAGATGCCAGCACAGGCGAGTACAGCATAGGCGCAACCATTTATTTAAAAGAACTTCAAAAAGGGGGCAATACTAATGTGTACGGCTTTTACTCCGTTACGGTAGAAAAAGGAACGTATCATGTCGTAGTGTCATACGTTGGCTATGCCAATTTTGAGCAGGACATTACCTTGGACAAAGATGTAAGGCTGAATGTAGATTTAAAGCCTGTTTCCATAAATGTAAAAGAAGTGGAAATAACATCGGAGCGCTCCGATAAAAATGTATCGAGCACCAATATGGGCACCATAAAGCTCGATATGGCCGAGATAAAAAAGATACCCGCTTTTATGGGCGAGGTGGATGTTTTGAAAACCATACAACTATTGCCGGGAGTTAAATCGGCTGGCGATGGCAACTCGGGTTTTTATGTTAGAGGTGGCGGCCCCGACCAGAATTTAATTTTGCTCGATGAGTCAGTAGTTTATAACCCTGCGCATTTACTGGGTTTCTTTTCGGTGTTTAATGGCGATGCCATAAGCAGCGTTAATTTAATAAAAGGTGGTATGCCGGCTCAGTACGGAGGGCGATTGGCTTCTGTGCTCGACATACAGATGAAAGAAGGAAACAACAAGAGTTATCATGCCGAAGGAGGTTTGGGGCTTATCTCATCGCGTGCTACTATCGAAGGTCCTATAGTAAAAGACAAAGCATCGTTTATCGTTTCGGCTCGCAGAACCTATGCCGACCAACTTCTGCATATATTTTCTTCACCGGGCAGTCCGCAAAAAAATTCGGGCTTGTATTTTTACGACTTGAATGCTAAAATAAACTACCGCCTCTCGGACAAAGACCGTTTGTTTTTGAGTGGATACTTTGGCAGAGATGTAATGACTTTTAACGATAAAGCAGCAGGGTTTAATATGGGTATAAGCTGGGGAAACTCCACTGGTGTGCTCCGTTGGAATCACCTCTTCAGTCCTAAATTGTTTATGAATGTGTCGGCTATTTTTTCTGATTATAAATTTCAGTTCGATGCCGGACAAAGTGGATTTGATTTCAAATTATTTTCGGGCATAAGAGACTGGAATGGTAAAGTAGATTTTGGATATTATCCTACCATAAGGCATCAGGTAAAGTTTGGAGTTAATTATATTTTCCACACCTTCACTCCTACTTCGGTATCGGCCAAAAGCGGAGATACACAGTTTGATTTGGGTGATGTAAAAAAAGACAAAGCCCACGAAATGGCGGTGTACGTGTCGGATGATTTTGACTTAACAGAGAAAATAAAACTGAATGCAGGACTAAGGTATTCGTACTTTATGCAAATTGGCCCTTTCGACCGTTATCTGAAAGACCCAATAACAGGACAAACTTCGGGAGTAAGACATTATAACTCGAATGAGAAGGTGGCTGATTATGGAGGACTGGAGCCACGCTTTAGCATCCGTTTTCAGTTAAACTCCAAATCGTCTATCAAAGCTTCGTATACTTACAATTTGCAATATCTTAATCTGGTGTCGCTGTCATCACTCACCCTGCCAACCGACACGTGGGTGCCATGTTCGGAGTTGGTAAAACCACAAGAAGGTTCGCAATACTCGCTGGGTTATTTCCGCAATTTTAAAGATAATATGTTCGAAACTTCGGTGGAAATCTATTACAAAGATTTGAAAAATCAGATAGAATATAAGGATGGTACTTTGCCTTCGGCCGGTGTGTATGATAATGCCGACAATAGTTTTGTGTTTGGTAAGGGGCAAGCTTACGGTGCAGAGTTTTTCTTAAAAAAACGAGTAGGGAAAATTAATGGCTGGGTGGGTTACACCCTTTCATACACCAAACGAACATTCCCTGATATTAACGGAGGAAGAACCTATTATGCCAAATATGACCGCAGACATGATGTGTCTATTGTGGTGAGTTACGACATCAGTCCGAAATGGACAGTATCGGCTATTTGGGTGTATGGCACAGGCAATGCTGTAACACTGCCCGTTTCGTATTACTTCATAGATGGACAATTTGTGACCGAATACGAAGACCGCAACTCGTTCCGGATGCCGGCCTATCACCGAATGGACCTTTCGGCTACCTACACTCCCAACAAAGATAAACACTGGGAAAGAAAGAAAGCCCGAGTAACCAAGCGTTACGAAAGAAATGGCAGAGATGCATCTACATTAGCTGTGCCAAAAGCATGGGCTAAAGATTATGGTTCGAGCTGGAATGTGAGTGTATATAACGCTTACAACCGACATAATTATTACATTATGTATTATGCCAACGAAGGCAGCGCTTATGACGGCACATTAAAAATAAAAGCAAAGGGTGTTTACTTGTTTGGTATCGTACCTTCTATTACATGGAATTTTAAGTTTTAAGAAAATGAAAAAAGTATATTTATTAGCTCTCTCGTCCCTTTCGCTTTTGGTAAGCTGTTCGGAAGATATTAACCTGGATATAGCCAAAGGCGATCCTAAAATAGTTATTGAAGGTAACATAGAAAACGGCAAGTATGCTGAGGTAATGATTACCCGCAACAGTGCATTGTCCGACCCTGTCAATTTTTCGAATATTCTGGTTACAAATGCCAGCGCATGGGTAACACATGCAGGAGTTACCGATACTTTGAGAATAAACATCGATACCACAGCTGCAATTCCTGTTTTATATAAAGGCAACACAATTATTGGGGCAGCAGGAGAGACATATTATCTCACGGTGAAGGCAGATGGAAAAACCTATACCAGCATAACGACCATTCCTCAACTCATCAAACTAGATTCCGTTTGGTGGAAAGCTCAAGCTCCCGAAACAGATTTAGGTTATGCATGGGCTCATTTATCCGACCCTGCCGGATTGGGCAATGACTACAAATGGTTCGCTAAAAAACCAACAGCATCGGTAGTGTTAAACGGAAAACGAATCATCATCAACAGGCGATTTGTCTCGCCATTTGGAGGAACAACTGATGATTCGTTTTTTGACGGAAAGAGTTTTAACTTTAATTACGACAAACCATATGATGCTACCCAAGCCACTTACGATGCTTTGGAACCAAAAAAGGAAAGAGGGTATTATAAAAAGACAGATACCATTTACATTAAGTTTTGTACCATCGATGCTGCAGTTAGTAAGTTTTACACCTCTTACGACCAAGCTGTGCAGAACAATGGGAATCCTTTTGCTGCACCGGCTTCTATCTTTTCAAACATTCAGGGAGACGGAGCACTTGGTGTTTGGGCCGGTTTCGGAGCCACCTTCGATACCATTATGCCTCACCCGTAGTTCTTTCAAGCATCCCGCAAGGCGAATGTTGAATAACTCGATTGTGAATAAAATCTGATTTGTATATTAGATTCAAATTGTACTTTTGTTTCGAATTAAATAGTATCAATAAAATTTATTATGGAAGAAAAAACAGAGCATGTTAAATGTTTAATTATAGGAAGCGGACCGGCAGGATACACTGCTGCTATTTATGCCGCACGTGCAGATATGAAACCGGTAATGTACCAAGGCCTGCAACCGGGAGGGCAACTTACTATTACAACCGAAGTAGAAAATTTTCCGGGATACCCTAAAGGAACCATGGGCCCTGAAATGATGGAAGATTTTAAAGCGCAAGCAGAGCGCTTTGGTACCGACATCCGATGGGGATTGGCTACTTCGGTAGATTTTACCGGCCCGATGCATAAAGTAGTGATTGATGAAAAAACAACCATCACTGCCGACAGTGTAATTATAGCCACAGGAGCATCGGCCAAATGGCTGGGACTGGAATCGGAGCAAAAACTAAACGGATTTGGAGTTTCGGCTTGTGCCGTTTGCGATGGTTTCTTTTTCAAAGGTCAGGATGTGGCTATAGTTGGAGCTGGCGATACAGCAGCGGAGGAGGCTACTTACCTTGCTAAATTATGTAGAAAAGTATACATGATTGTAAGAAGAGACGAAATGCGCGCTTCCAAATCTATGCAACATCGGGTAAAAAACACCGCAAATATCGAAGTGCTTTACAACAGTACCACCAAAGAAATACTTGGTGATAAAACGGTGGAAGGTGCATTAATAGTAAACGATAAAGGCGAAGAACGTACACTTACCATCACTGGATTTTTTGTTGCCATTGGCCATCATCCTAACACAGATATTTTCAAAGGATGGTTGGATATGGACGAAACGGGATATTTATCAACCGTTCCGGGAACCAGCAAAACCAACATACCGGGAGTGTTTGCTTCGGGCGATGCTCAGGATAAAACATACAGACAGGCTGTAACAGCAGCCGGCAGTGGTTGCATGGCAGCTCTTGATGCCGAACGTTATTTGGCCGATAAAGGGATACACTAAACTCTAAAATACTTTTGTATGAAAAAAGCTATTTTCCTTCTTGCTATCATTATTTCTGTAAAAACGTCCGTTGCGCAGTTCAAAGGACAAATACCCGAAGAAAAAAGGTATGATGCCGCTAAAGTGATTGACCCGGATTATGGAATAAAAATGTATGATAAGCTCAATTTTCAAATAGGAGGAGATAGTGTAAGAAATACAAAGAAAGGTTATGCCTGTCAGGGTTGGGTGGAAGATTATTACACCACAGGAGAAGTAATTCATAAAGGTTATTACGAAGACGGACATCTTACGCTTTATAAGAATTTCTTTCCGAATGGAAATGTAGAACGCTCATTTTCTGTTTCGGGATACAAAAGAAGTAGCTTGCAGATATTTTATTCGGATGAAAAAATAAAATCGACTGTAACATTTTACGAAAACAGTCCGCAGTTTTGGACCGATTATTATCAAAATGGTCAGGTAGAATATACCGAAGAAAATTCGAAAGACATGGAATATCTTATTTACCGAAGGTCGTATGCACAAGATGGCAAACCGCAAGAATTATTTGAACTGGTGAATCCAAAGAAAAGAATTTATTCGAAGAAAGAATACTATGAAAACGGTAACATTAAGGCCGAAGGCAGTATGATTTTCAATCCTTCACTTTATGATTATCAAAAGGATGGTGCGTGGATAGAATATGATGAGAAAGGAAAACCCACTAAAGAGAAATGGGTAAAAGGAGAACAGATTAAGGAAAGTTAACAGTAAAAAGTTCGAAATAGTATTAAACAAAAAATCCCGCAGATAGCGGGATTTTTTGTTTAAAGTAATAATAGCTATTACGCTTTTTTCACATTCACTGCATTCAATCCTTTTTTACCTTCTGCAACATCGAAAGTCACTTTGTCTCCATCGCGAATCTGGTCTTTTAAACCGGAAACGTGAACAAACAATTCCTGACCTCCTTCATCTGAGGTGATAAACCCAAATCCTTTTGCATTGTTGAAAAATTTTACTGTACCTGTTTTCATTATTTTGAATTTAATTAATTAATAATGGCACAAATATAATAATTTTTTGAAATGAACTATTTTTTCGGAAATCTTTCGAAAAATTGAAACCTAATTATCGTAAACGTAAATGATACTGATGAACTTTAATACAAACTATTTGCTACTATCAGCCAATTTTCTTATTGAAGCATCATTGGCATGAATAAAAGTTGACCTTTCGGTGGTGATAGAGTCTAATGTTTCAACAAACATTTGGTTGTCTGATTTGGGTGGTTCGTTGCAACCAACAGCTGAAACAAACAAACATCCAAACATGCATAGTATTACAAATTTCATAGGCTACCGGAGTAAATAGGTTTCAGTTAATGATTTGTCCTTATATATAAGACGCAAAAAACCGAAAAAGGTTGCTTTGAACTAAAAAAATGTTGAAAACTTTAAGAAATCTTGCTCCAATTGGTTTCGCTTCGGAAGTAGGAATTAAAAAACTGAACGATTGGGGCGTTTTCTGGTTTAGTTAAATGAGGGTCGTCCGAAATAAGCTCCTGAGCCATGTTTCGGGCAGCATAAAGTATCTGAGCATCTTTAGCCAAATCGGCTATTGATAAATCGAGTACACCACTTTGAGTGGTTCCGGCCAAATCGCCCGGACCGCGAAGTTTTAAATCCACCTCAGCTATTTCAAATCCATCGTTGGTTCTTACCATGGTTTCCATGCGCAGCTTTCCTTCGGCCGACAATTTATACGAAGTCATCAATATACAATAAGACTGTTCAGCACCTCTACCCACCCTTCCTCTCAACTGATGAAGTTGAGACAAACCAAATCGTTCAGCACTTTCGATTATCATTACTGATGCATTAGGCACATTAACTCCTACTTCGATAACCGTAGTGGCCACCATAATATGTGTTTCGCCCTTTACAAATCGTTGCATTTCGTAATCTTTCGCTTCGGGTTTCATTTGTCCATGCACTATGCTAACCTGATATTGAGGCATAGGAAAAGCCCTTGCTATACTTTCGTAACCATCCATCAAATCTTTATAATCCATCGTTTCGGATTCTTTGATTAAAGGATACACTATATATATTTGTCGGCCCAAGGCAATTTGCTCTCGCATAAAACCAAATACCCTATCGCGATGCGTATCGAAACGATGAACCGTTTGTATAGATTTACGCCCCGGAGGCATTTCGTCAATGGTGCTCACATCCAAATCTCCATACAGCGTCATGGCCAGAGTACGCGGAATTGGCGTAGCACTCATAATTAATACATGAGGAGGTTGAGAGTTTTTGGCCCACATTTTTGCTCGTTGCGCCACCCCAAATCGATGTTGTTCGTCAATTACTACCAAACCAAGATTTTTAAAGATCACATCATCTTCCAGTAATGCATGTGTGCCAATGAGAATGTGCAATTCGCCCGAGCGTAATTGCTCGTGCACCACTTTACGGTGTTTAGTCTTTTTCGAACCGGTTAATATATCCACGACTATGTTCTGCCCTTTCACCAATTCCGAGATAGTTTGAAAATGTTGATTGGCGAGAATTTCAGTAGGCGCCATCATACAGGCCTGAAAACCATTATCCATCGCTATTAACATATTAAGCAAGGCCACCAATGTTTTTCCACTACCCACATCCCCCTGTAGCAATCGATTCATTTGTTTGCCGCTTCCCATATCCAGACGAATCTCCTTTGTTACTCGTTTCTGAGCACCGGTAAGTTCGAACGGAAGATAATTAGTGTAAAAATTATTAAAATAATCTCCCACCTTCGAAAATACAAAACCTTTTGTAGTTTTCTCTCTTAAACTTTTTTGTTTTAATAATTTTAGTTGAATGAAGAAAAGCTCCTCAAATTTCAATCGAAATTCAGCCTTCTTAAGCAAATCAGTGGTTCTCGGAAAATGAATTTGCCTCACCGCCTCTTCCTTACTCATCAATTGAAATCTCGAAATGATATCTGGCGATAGACATTCGTCAATCTGATATCCCGGCATAGAAATAACCGTGTTTAACAATTTAGCAATTCCTTTAGAGTCCAGTCCGCGAGCCGTAAGTTTAGTCGTGCTGTTATAGAACCCTTGTAAAGCACCCATTCCGCTAACTGTTTTTGCATTTTCATCCGAGACAGGTTCTATATCGGGATGAGCTATATTGTATTTTCCTTTGAATTCGGTTGGCCTTCCGAACACCACATACTCTTTGTTCATGTCGGGTTTAAAGTTTTCTGAAAACCACTTTGCTCCCTGAAACCACACAAGGTCCATTTTGCCGGTATCATCCATAAACTTGGCCACAAACCTCAGTGAACGTTTTTCGCCCAGCATTTGTGTACCGACTATCTTACCCTTCAACTGAACATAAGCTAAGGTGTCATTCACCTCGTTAATTTTATAAAATTTTGAACGGTCTACATAACGGAAAGGGTAAAAACGAAGTAAGTCGTTATACGTAAAAATCCTCAATTCCTTTTTCAGCATATCTGCACGAGCTGTCCAAATTCCTTTGAGATAATCTATAGGTGTATGTAAAAAAGCACTTGCCATTGGCTGGCGAAATTAAGAAATTACTTCATTTGTTTATTCCTTTATTGATTTACTAAAAACAAAACGACTTCTTATTTTAAATAAGAAGTCGTTTTGAAAATGAGCTTTAATCTTAATCTACCTTAATAAATGGAAGAAACCGTATTTTGCTTCTTTAAATAACGGACCACTTAAAATGTAATAGTAAACACCATCCGATTCTTTTCCACCATTCCATTTATTATCATAGTCGTTACTTTCAAATACCTTATTGCCCCAGCGATTGTACACCAATAACTTTGATCCAGGAAAGTACTCAAGATGTTTGAAATATAAAAATTGATTTAATCCGTTTGCTCCTGGATTATTTGGTGTAATCACATTCGGCATTTCTATTTCAGATACTATTGTATAAGGATACTCGATGGTTGAACAACATCCGTTACTGCCACATACTTTTAAAGTTACTATATACATCCCATTTACAGCATAACTATGAGTAGGAATTGTAGGTGATAAATAAGTATGTGTAACTCCAGTTGAATCACCAAAATCCCAAGTCCAAGTAGCAATGGTTCCGCTTGGCACCGTAGATGCATCAGTAAATGAAATAGGCACAAGCGGGCCAGACTGTCCTCCTGGGCTAGCTGAAAAATTAGCAGCAGGTGGGTCTAGTGTAGTAACAATTATGGTGGTATCTGAACTACAACCATTTCCAAGATAGGTAACAGTAACGGTATAGGTACCTGCAGCGGTAGCTTGAATAGATTGCGCAGTTTCTCCAGTACTCCAGCTATAAGTGGCACCCGATGTAGGATTAGGATTTGCGATTAAAGCGGTACTATCGCCAGGACAAAAAGGGACATAGCCAGAGATTGTGACTTGAGGTGTGATGTTGGTGACTGTTATTGGTAAAGATGTACCGTGGCAACCGTTGGTATCTGTAACGGTAATAGTATAAGTACCTCCACTGGTTCCTAACGAATCATTGGTGGTGGAATTAGACCAAGTATAACTTGTATAAGCAGTAGAATTATCGAGATAAATGATTGTAGGATTACCATTACAAGTGAAAGTAGGACCAGTAATTAATGGAACCGGATTAAGATGATCGACAACTTGAACGGAAGTAGATTTGTAACAGCCGTTTAAACTGGCAGTACAATAATAAGTGCCAGTGGTATCTACTGTAAGTGAAGTGCCGTATGTGCCGTTGTTCCATACATAATTATCGTAGGTACCAGGGTTAACTGTTAATACAGAACTGCTTCCTTCACAAAACTCAAGATTTCCAGTTATTATAGGGTTAAAATTGGTTAGATTGGTGGTATCTACATAAATATTGACATTCACTACTGTTGTCCCTACTGGAATCCCATCATCTGTAGCCGTAAATTGAATGGTGTTTACCCCCGCATTGGCTGTGGTAGCAACAATCATAACTACAGCATCAGCAGAGTTTCCGGAAACATTGCTGATTACGGAAGCATTAGGGGTTCCCATCAAATTTACAGTAATGGTGGTATTTTGACCTATTTCAGGTGCTAAAAATAAGCCATTAAGGTAAAGTGTATCACCGCTTCCACAAATTTTAATAGTGTCGCAATTATTCAAACCTGAGGCGATAGGAGCAATATTAGTTCCACTGCACACATTAAAATACATAGATTGATTATCCAACCAACTCACACCATCATTGTTTCCATATCCTCCATCATAAACTAGTCCAGGTTGATCAAAACGCCCCATCTGCACATAATTTACTCCATCTCCTTTATTAATTCCTACCGTAGCTGCTATTCCACCAAAACCATTTACTCCACTGGAAGCCGAACCAGTAGTCCATTGCATATCACCATAACAAAAGGCAATATTGTTACCTTGAGGTAGTATTGGGTCTGTCCCATCTGTGATGATTAACTGAAAAGTATTTAATTTATCTGCCTGAGAACTGAAATACCCAACATTTTTCCACTGAACAATCATATAAGTGGGAGTAATTTTATAATAAACGAGCCCGCTTGCCGGGTTCTGAGTATCTACATCTGCCCAAAAAGGAGCAACCATAACATATGTAGTAGAAGGGAATCCAACTGCAGAGTATGTAGAATATGGATTATTAAAAGTGATATTTCCATTGTTATTAATATAAACTGAATCGTAATTTGAACCATACATACAAAACGTAAAAGGTAACGCCTTAAGTGCTGTAGAGGCATCGTCATTTCTGTAATCTGGTGGTGTGTAACCAACAAATTCAGCAACACTAAATGTTCCATCGATTGGGACAAGACAACTGCAACTTGTTGTGTTTACACTCTTATAATTCATTCGGTCAAGGTGTTCTTTCGTAACTTTGGACGAAACAGAGCTAGGGTGATTTTCGCTGATTGGGACGTATTCAACTCCTTGTTTTAATTGCCCCTTAGATTTCAGAATTTGATACTGAGATGAAGGCATAATGATTTTTGATTGTGAAAAACCTTGAATAACAATAGAAGTGACAAGAAAACTGATAAGTAAAACTTTTTTCATTTTGATAAATAAATTAATAAATACTTTTTGAAGGCGTAAAAATAAAGATTACTTTCTAACTACGCTAACTTAATAGACAAATAAAAAACAAAAAAGGTTGCATGGATATTTAAAAATTTAACATTAAAACACATGTTTTTTTAATAATTGATTGGTGTGAGGTATAAAAGATATCTTTGCGCCCCGAATGAATTCGTTATTATCACCAAATTATATAAGCAGTTACCGAAAGACATTATTGCTTGCCTACCCAGTGATTCTGAGTCAGCTCGGACATGTAATGGTGGGTGTGGTAGATACAGCAATGGTTGGTCAGATAGGGAGCATGCAACAGGCCGCAGTGGCCTTATCGAATAGCCTATACATGCTAGTACTGGTTTTTGGGCTTGGGGTTTCTTACGGAATTACTCCATTAGTGGCTGCTGCCGACAGCCGAAAAGACTTTTCAGAAAATGCTTTGTTATTAAAACACAGTATTATTGTGAATACTGTAATGGGTATTTTACTTTTTATTCTACTCGTTTTTATTTCCCCTGTTCTGCACCTGTTCAATCAGAAAAAAGAGGTGGTGGATATGGCTATCCCATTTTTAAATGTTATGATGCTTGGTATGATTCCGCTTTGTTTTTTCTCAGGCTTTAAACAATTTACTGAAGGATTATCGTTCACTCGGGTGGCCATGCTAATTACCATCGGTTCTAATTTGCTAAATGTATTGTTGAATTATCTGATGATTTTTGGTCATTGGGGTTTTGCCCCTATGGGAATGATGGGAGCTTGCTGGGCCACATTTATTTCGAGGGTGGTGATGGCTATCGGAATGTTTGCTTATGTTTATTATAACAAGCATTTCAAAGTGTATTGGAAAGGATTCAACAAAATAAAGGTGACCCGAAAACTGGTTAACAAGATTCTGGCCATAGGTGTTCCTTCAGGATTACAATGGGTATTCGAGGTTGGTGCATTTGCATTCGCAGTTGTAATGATAGGATGGATAAGTCCTAAAGCTCAGGCAGCACACCAGGTAGCGTTAAGTGTTGCGGCCACCACTTATATGATGGCTTCCGGACTTTCGGCTGCAGCTTCAGTTAGAGTGGGCAATCAGCTCGGAATTAAAAACAGGGAAGGAGTAAGAACTGCCGGATTCAGCGCTTTTGTTATGGTGCTTGTGTTTATGAGTTTAATGGCCATCTGTTTTATTGTGTTCCGAAATCAACTGCCGGCACTTTTCAGTAACGATACCGAAGTTATTGGTATTTCGTCATCACTAATAGTAATAGCCGCATTTTTTCAACTTAGCGATGGTGTGCAAGTGGTTGGTTTGGGGGCTTTGAGGGGAATAAAAGATGTAAAAATACCAACCTTTATAACCTTACTCGCTTACTGGATTATAGGTTTACCAATGAGCTATGTGTTTGGTTTTACATTCCACCTAGGTGTTCAGGGAGTATGGTACGGATTGTCGTTAGGATTAGGAATAGCAGCAGTACTGCTTTTCCTTCGATTTAATTATGTAAGTAAACGTATTTAATTTTAACTAAAAAACCGGGTAAAGACTTTACATTGCCTTTTTCCCGGTCTCTTCAGGTATTAACTTATTTTATTATCCGTTTACTCTAAGTGAGGTTCCGTTAAGAGTACAAGTGTATTGTTTGAGTGAAGAACCCGCAGGTCCGGAGGTAACGCTTCCACTAGACGAAAACACTGAACCATGAGCACTGCAATAAAAATCATTTCCCGAACCCTGATAAACCACAGATACTCCATCATGAGTACAAGCCTGAGAAACGGCAATGTAGGTTCCGGACATGGTACGGGCTACTATTACACCATTATTATAGATATATCCACCATTGGTATGCAACGGTGCACAAGCCGAACTATTTAAATCGAGTGTAAAATCTACCGCAGGAGCATTGGCAGAGTTGCTCTTTTTCTTGCAACCATCCAGGCAACTGCCAATTGTAATAACTGCAAAACTGGTTCCCACCAACTTCAAAAAATCCTTTCTGTCCATAATAAATAGTTTTTAATGATTAATATAATTTTACCTCGACAACAATGAAGCCATATTGAATCCTTGATTTCAAAATATCGGCAAACGCCTTATCCATAACTACAAGGCGCAGTTTCAATTTATAGCTATTTAACTTTTAGCGAAAAGATAAATATATTTTCAAGCCAAAAGGAAACAACCAACTAATTTCCCTTACTACTCAAATATAAATCAATAAGACGAGGGATGGGATATTTATCTAACTCCTTTTCGTTAATAATTACAGCTATTTCGGGAGCAACCAACTTTAGTGAGGCGATACATTTAATCTCCCAGAAACGAGCATAAATGTGTTGATGACTGAGCACATGCTTGTATGTTTTCGAAACAGATGTGACCGAATATTTATTTTTTTTAATAAAACTCTTCCATTCGGCAGAGGCTAGAAATTGGCTTTCGGTCCATTCTTTTTTGGTTTCAATCAATGGAAAGTCATACAAACTTTTCCAGATATCTTTTTCGTTTCGCTTTACAATAGCTGTTTTGCCACCATGTTTTAAAACAATATAATTAAAGTATCGGTTACGAACCTTTGTAGTTTTTGATTTTACCGGTAATTCGGCTACTTGCTCTTTTTCCAGAGCAAAACACATGTGATTTAGAGGGCAAACTTTACAGTCGGGCGATACGGGTTTGCATTGCATGGCTCCAAACTCCATAATGGCCTGATTGTGCAGAGCGGACTTTTCTTTATTGAGCAACTGATTAGCCAAAGCAAAAAATTCTTTCTTTCCTTCGGTAGAATCTATTGGAGTTTGAATTCCGAACACACGCGAAAGCACTCGGTACACATTGCCATCGACAACAGCATGTGGCAAATCGCAAGCAAACGAAGCAATAGCAGCAGCTGTGTAATGACCTATACCTTTCAACTCAAGTATCTGATTATAGTCCGTAGGGAATTTACCTTTATATTTATCAGCAATGATGCGGGCTGTAGCGTGGAGATTACGCGCACGGGAGTAATATCCCAACCCCTGCCAGAGTTTCATCACTTCTTCTGTGTCGGCTGAGGCAAGTTTTTTAACAGTTGGAAATCGCTTTACAAATTTCTCATAATAGCTCCTCCCCTGCTCCACTCTTGTTTGTTGGAGGATAATTTCGGAAAGCCAAATATGATAAGCATCCTTGGTGTCGCGCCAAGGCAAATCGCGTTTGTGATGGTTATACCACACAATAATTTTTTCGGAGAATGTGTGCATAGTTTTATGATGGTGATTAATGATACAAATATAGAATAATAATTGAGATATCCCTACACCTTTTGGTTAAACTAAAAATAGATGTCTCGCAATCGTGAGTTAAACCTTAATACAGGGAATATAAAATTCGATATATGTACAGTAATTTCCAGATGAAGGTCTATGCCCCTACTTAAGTACATTCACAATAACGGGTAGGGACACTTTGCCCTCTTCACGTGTGGGACTAATATAATATACCTTTACATAACGCACCAATTTTGCTTTATCAGCTGGAACGATTACTTCGAAAATAGTCTTCTTTTCAGCATTCAACTTTTTGTAATCTTCGGGTGCTGGAGGCGGTGCTCCCTGCTCGGTATAAGCCAGCAATATGCCAACGTAAGCGGCTCCACCGGGTTTGCGTTTGGTGCCCATGTGTTTGGGGTCCATTGCAAAAAAACGCATTACCAAACTACCATTTTCGAGCAACACCAGCGAAGGAGCATAATCCGTAACAGGTACTTTCCCTCTCACTTTTTTATTGGTATTTATTTCCAAAAATGCCCTGTCGACTGCAGTTAATTCAACCCCTGAATTAGCAACCCTAATTTTCATGGATGATACCAGTTTGTAAAAACGGTCGTGCAAATCATTAATATCTTGAGCAAACCTGTCGCAATGGGTTAAAGGGTTGGTATAATCTCTGTAAGTTTGTTTCCACTCCTCCCAAAGACTGGCGAAAAGCTCCATTTCTAATTCGGTAAAACCAAACCTCTCCGTGTTTTCCTCAAAATAATCAACAAGGTAAACCAATCGAATGTTAAAATTCAGAATCATTGTAGATAGTATCATAGTATTTGTTTTAAATTATATCATTTTATCTTCTCATATTTCTCCCAACTCAAGTTTTTTCAAGAAACTTAAAGGATGGACAGTTGGTATTAATTGGAAACTTGCGTTAATTTGGAAAGTTGAGAATTTCTTTAAAAGAAAAATAGGTTGTTTTACGAAAGTTGGGAATTTCTTTATAAGAAAAGTGCTTTGGTTTACAAAAGTTGAGAATTTCATTAAATGAAAAGCACTTTGTTTTACAAAAGTTGAGAATTTCATTAAAGGAAAAGTGCTTTGCTTTACGAAAGTTGAGAATTTCCTTACAAGAAGAGTACTTTGTTTTACAAAAGTTGAGAATTTCTTTATTAGAAAAGTGTTTTTCTTTACAAGAAATTCGCAACTTTCCAAAAGTGAATTAAACGAGTCAATTTCGCTTGCAAAAATATTTCGAAAACATCTTTTCATGACCTTTTCTCATTTTTATTGTTTTATAAATTTATTCCTTACCAACCCTAGTTCCGAATTCACTTCTACAAAACGCTCACTGTTTTTAAGAGTGCCGATACATAAGTTCAATCCTTAAAAGCGAATCAACACAACTATCACAGAAGCCGAATTTGGTTCACCAAAAGTACAGAAAGAAAAACAAAAAAACAAACTATTTTTCATCCATTTTTTTTTCTCCTTTAGCATTCAAAAAAGTGGTTCAAAATTCATTGTTAAAAAATAATGATAACTGCATGCTGTTTTGAAATGGTAACTGAGATGTGGGAAATGTTTTTTATCTATTTTCGTTCGATTTAAAAACTGAAAACATTTATGGAGAAAATTAATGAAACAAAACCATCGGCTTTACTTACTTTAATTTCAGTATTCTTTTTTTGGGGCTTTGTGGCTGCCAGCAACGACATACTGATACCGGTGTTTAAAGAAAAATTAAACCTGGAACAATGGCAGGCACAATTAATTTCTGTTGCTTTTTATGTGGCATACACAGTTGGGTCTATTATTTACTATTTAATTTCAAAATCATCCGGAGGAGATATTCTTAATCGCATTGGTTATAAAAACGGAATAGCATTAGGGTTGGTAATTTCAGCTATTGGAACATTATTGTTTTATCCGGCTGCTCAAACAGCTTCATTTCCGTTGATGATTTCAGGATTATTTATTGTCGGACTAGGTTTTTCGTTGCAGCAAACAGCAGCCAATCCTTTAGCTATCGTTATGGGCGACCCTCGCAAAGGTTCGCAAAGACTAAGTTTGGCAGGAGGGATTAATAATGTGGGCACCACCATCGGGCCCATCTTAATCAGCTTTGCTATTTTCGGAACCATAGCAGCAGGGAGTAAATCGGTAGCAAGTATAGAGAGCATAAAAACTCCTTACCTTATATTGGGAGCGGCATTTATTATTGTTGCCGTAATTTTCAAATTCTCTTCTATCCCTAATAAAATACATTCGGTAAATGACGATGCTCCTTCTGAAATACCTGTGGCAGCCGAACGAAAGAGCGCACTTAAATACCCTCAGTTGTTAATGGGAATGATTGCCATATTTGTGTATGTAGGTGTGGAAGTAAGCACTGCCAGCAATCTGCCGGAGTTTATGAAACAACATGCCGGAGTGAGCACCGACCAGGTTTCGCCTTATGTCTCTTTGTTTTGGGCCAGTTTAATGATTGGTCGCTGGACATCCTCTGTGGGTGCGTTTAATGTAAAAGGAGGAATAAAAACCATGTTAAATTTCCTAATGCCTTATATTGCTTTTGGTGTATTTTTATTGGTTAATAAAATTGCCAGCCACGACTTAACACCGTTCTATATTTATGCCTTTGTAATCGTTGCCTTGATAATAGCAGACATCATGAGCAAAGGTAATCCAGCTCGGCAATTATTAATTTATTCAGCATGCGGCATCACTGCCCTATTTATCGGAATGCTTTCGAACGGCATGGTAAGTGTTTATGCGTTCATAAGCGTTGGATTATTTTGTTCCACGTTATGGCCATGTATTTTCACACTCGCTATTGCTGGGTTAGGAAAACATACCAACGAGGGGTCGAGCTTTTTAATTATGATGATTATGGGAGGAGGCCTTGTCAGTTGGTTGCAGGGAGCTCTATCTTCTGATTCTATATTAGGAATACAATGGAGTTATTTGGTGGGTGTGGCTTGCTTTGCGTATTTAGCATTTTATGCATGGAAAGTTAGTACAATTTTAAAATCACAGGGAATAGACTATGAAACAAAAGCTGGCAGCGGGCATTGATATAGGTGGAACCAATACCACTTTCGGATTGGTAAATGCAGCAGGAAAAATACTTCTGAAAGAAACCATCTTTACAGAACACTTTCCTTTGCCCGAAGACTTGGTTGCAGAAGTTGCAACGCATATTGAAAACGCGATGCTGCAATTCAGTAATGAATATGAATTATCCGGTGTAGGGATTGGTGCCCCCAACGGAAATTATTTTAATGGTTCCATTGTGTTTGCTCCTAATTTAAAGTGGAAAGGTATCATTCCGCTTACCGCAATGTTCGAAAGCAAACTGAATGTAAAGGCATTGTTGACAAACGATGCGAATGCAGCCGCTATTGGAGAAATGATGTTTGGCGGAGCCAAAGGAATGAAAGATTTTATGTTCATCACTCTCGGAACCGGCCTTGGCAGTGGCATTGTGGCCAACAAAGAAATGATTTATGGTCACGATGGTTTTGCGGGAGAAATAGGACATGTAATCATGTTTCCGGAAGGAAGGCAGTGCGGTTGCGGTAGAAAAGGATGTCTCGAAACCTATTGTTCGGCCACAGGAATTGTGACCACCTACAAACAATTATCGGCTACAAGTTACCCCGAACCCGGAGAAGATGAACAACTCATCAACTCAAAGTTTATTTACGAAAAAGCCTTGGAAGGCAACAAACATGCATTGGAGGCATTTGCCTATACAGGCGATATATTAGGGCTGGCACTCGCAAACAGTGTGGCGTATACCAGTCCGGAAGCCATCTTTTTATTTGGTGGTTTGGCGTTGGCGGGCAACCTTATTTTCAAACCAACCATCGATAGCTTTGAACATAATTTATTGAACATTTATAAAAACAAAATTAAAATTCTTCCTTCGTTACTGAAAGAAAATGATGCGGCCATTTTAGGCGCAGCATCATTAATTTGGAAAGAAATAAACTAAATTGAAATGAAAAAAACACTACTTATATTAGCCATTCTCCTTTCTCTCCCGTTCAAAAAAGAATGGGGAGGCGCTTTTGCACAAAACGGGAACACCTCAAAAGTGTTGCCTCTCATTCCATGGCCAAAAGAAGTAAAGCAACTCGATGATGAATTTGTGCTTACTCCTGCCACTAAAATTGTTTTATCGAATACTAAATTTAAACCCGAAGTAGATTATTTGAACAATTATTTAATATCTAATTATAGTTTTGAATTGCAAATAATACCCGACCTGCCTAAGGATGGAAATTACCTGTACATCACTCAACCCGATTTTGAAAGAGGGTTCACCGAAAATTACGATTTGATGATGAATCAAAATCAATTACTTTTTATAGCCGAAGGCAATGCCGGACTGTTTTACGGATTTCAAACATTGATACAGTTAATGCCTCTTGAAAAAACTTCGGCAGGAGTACTTGGTACTGCCGAATTAAGAATCCCGTGTGCAGACATCAAAGACTCGCCTCGCTACAATTGGAGAGGAATGCATCTTGACTGCAGCCGTCATTTCTTCAGCAAAGAAGAAGTAAAAAAGTATATCGATTATCTCACATTATATAAGTTCAACACTTTTCACTGGCACTTGACAGATGATCAGGGATGGCGCATCGAAATAAAACAATATCCCTTGCTTACAAAAATTGGCTCCCAAAGAAAAGAAACAATTATTGGTAAACCTAAATGGGACAAACAAGGTAACCCATCAAAAGATGATAAATACGATGTTAAACCATACGGAGGTTTTTATACTCAGGAAGACATTAAAGAGGTGGTGGCTTATGCACAGGCAAGACATATTACCGTAGTGCCTGAAATAGAAATGCCGGGTCATTCGCTTGCTGCACTTGCTGCATATCCTCAATATTCCTGCACAGGCGGCCCCTTTGAGACCTACACTAAATGGGGCGTTTCAGACGATGTATATTGTGCCGGCAATGATTCAACATTTCAATTTTTAGAAAACATACTTACCGAAGTTCTCGATTTATTCCCATCGAAATATATCCATATTGGCGGAGATGAAGCTCCGAGAGACAGATGGAAAGCATGCGCCAAATGTCAGAAAAGAATGACGGATGAAAAATTGAAGAACGAAAATGAATTGCAAAATTATTTTATAACACGTATAGAAAAATTTATCAATTCGAAAGGCAGACAGATTATAGGTTGGGATGAAATACTGGAGGGAGGACTAGCTCCCAATGCAGCGGTGATGAGTTGGAGAGGAACTGACGGAGGTATTGCTGCAGCTAAGCTAAAGCACCCGGTGGTGATGACTCCCGGCAAACCATGTTACTTCGACCATTACCAATCAAAGAATAAAGCAGACGAACCCCTTGCCATCGGAGGGTTCAATCCCCTTGATTCAGTGTATGCCTATAATCCCACTCCAAAGGTTCTTTCAGGAGAAGAAATAAATTTTATTCTGGGAGCTCAAGGTAATGTATGGACGGAATACATCACCGATTTTAGCAAAGTTCAGTATATGGCAATGCCACGTATGGCGGCATTATCAGAAACATTATGGACACCAGCCGATAAAAAAGATTTCAAGAAATTTAATGAACGATTAAAATTACATTCGAAAATTCTGGATAAGATGAAAGTGAATTATGCTAAACATTTTATCGGCAAAAAATAAATGAGAAATATGGAAGACAGAAGAAATTTTATCAAAACATCTGCTTTGGCAACAGCAGCAATATTAACCAATCTATCAAAGGCGGACGCAAAAGAACAAAAGACAGGAAACCGATTGACCAGTGTTAAACCTGTTGTTCTCTCAACCTGGAAGTTTGGAATAGATGCCAACGCTGAAGCATGGAAAACACTTGCGAACAGCGGGAGAGCTTTGGATGCTGTGGAAGCAGGTGTGAAAGTGATAGAAGGGAACATGAAAGAACGAAGCGTTGGATTAGGTGGAAGACCAGACAGAGATGGACATGTTACACTGGATGCCTGTATCATGGACGAATTCGCAAACATAGGTTCAGTGGCATGCATCGAACACATTAAACATCCTATTTCAGTAGCCAGAGCGGTGATGGAAAAGACACCTCATGTGATGCTGGTTGGAGAAGGAGCTTTGCAGTTCGCGCTTTCGCAGGGGTTCACCAAAGAAAAAGGTGTGGTAGAAGAATCGCAGAAGGATTGGAAAGAATGGCTAAAAACCAGTAACTACAAACCTCAGGCGAATATTGAAAATCACGACACCATTGGTATGATTGCTATGGATGCAAACGGCAACTTTTCGGGAGCATGTACTACAAGTGGTTTAGCTTATAAAATGCACGGTCGTGTGGGTGATTCTCCAATAATCGGAGCCGGATTATTCGTGGATAACGAAGTTGGCGCGGCAACGGCTACAGGACATGGAGAAGAAGTAATTCGTATTGCTGGTTGTCACCTGGTTGTTGAATTAATGCGACAAGGAAAATCTCCTCAGCAAGCATGCGAAGAAGCCGTAGCTCGAATAGTTAGAATCACAAAGAACAGAGGTAAGAATTTAAAAGATATTCAGGTAGGTTTTATTGCCATCAATCAGAATGGACAGCATGGAGCCTACTGTATACAAAGCGGATTTAATTATGCAATATATGATGGATCGGGCAACAATCTTGTAGATTCGGATTATTTTATGAAATAAATAATTTTATTTTTCAGTCATCAAATGAAATCAAAACTTGAAATCGCCTGCTTTCATTTAGAGTCTGCACTATTAGCACAGCAGGGAGGTGCAGACAGAGTAGAACTTTGTCAGGATATAAATTGCGGTGGTATTACACCATCGTATGATACCATAAAACAAGCCAAAGAAAAACTTAGTATTGATTTGGTAATAATGCTCAATCCGTCCGGGCAAACCTATATTTATTCCAATTCCGAATTTGAAGTTCTCAAACAGAATATTTCAGATTTAAAACAGATGGGTATAAATGGCTTTGTTTTCGGGATACTAGATGAAACCGGAGATATAAATAAAAAAAAAAATAAAGAACTTGTTGAATTAGCTCATCCCCTCCCCTGCACGTTTCACCGTGCATTTGATAAAGTAAACAAGCCTTTGGATGCATTGGAAGACATCATTGAATGTGGATTTAAGACTATCCTCACTTCAGCACAAAAAACAACAGCCATTGAAGGAATAGAATTATTAGCCGAATTGGTAAAAAAAGCAAACAATAGAATAATAATAATGCCGGGAGGAGGAGTACGTTCTTCCAATATTTCCTCATTAAGAGAAAAATTAAATACCCCATTTTTTCATTCATCTGCAATAACTGACAATTCTGAAATTGCCAATCTTGATGAAGTGAAATTACTGAAGAGCAAATTGTCTTAAACAAAAAAGATGAAGAATTTATTGCTTCTATTGCTCCTTCCCCTATTTTCATTTTCTCAAACAACAGAAAAATCATTATGTAATTCAAATTGGCATTTCCGCAAAGTTGGAAATAAGAATTGGTTACCTGCAACTGTACCCGGAACAGTGCATACAGATTTACTTAAAAACAATTTAATTCCCGACCCTTATTTTGGCGACAATGAAAAGAAAGTGCAGTGGATAGAAAACGAAGACTGGGAGTACATTACTTCGTTCACTGTTTCAAAAAAAGAAATTACCCAACAACATATCGAACTGCAATTTGACGGTTTGGATACCTATGCAAGCGTTTACCTGAATGATTCTTTGATTCTCTCAGCTGACAATATGTTTCGAAGTTGGAATATTGATGTAAGAAAACATATCCATACAGGTGAGAACAAACTAAAAATCATTTTTGAATCATGTGTAAAAAAAGGAAGAGAGGAAGCAAAAAAACTTATGTATACATTACCAGGAGATGAAAAAGTATTCACTCGAAAAGCACAATACCAATATGGATGGGATTGGGGACCTCGATTGGTTACTTGCGGAATTTACAAGGATCTAAAACTAATTTTCTGGAATAATGCTAAGTTAGAAAATGTTCAATATGTTCTTAAGAAACTAAATGAAGACATCGCATTATTGGAATTTCATTGTGTTGTTAATTGTTCTGTTCCGGGAAATTATTCTTGTACTGTACAGCAAAACTGGATTGAAGATTCAGATGATTATGTTGAACATATTAACACTTCGAAAAACACAGATTTACATAAAGGATTAAACACAATCTATCTCGAATATCAAATTAAAAAGCCGAAACTTTGGTGGACGAATGGATTGGGAGAACACCCTCTATATCCTTTTACAATATCTTTATCCAGCAGTGATGAAATGGACACGAAGAAAATGAACATCGGCCTTCGAACCCTTGAATTGGTTCAGGAAAAAGACAGTACAGGCAAATCATTTTATTTTAAATTAAACGGTGTTCCGGTATTTATGAAAGGAGCAAATTATATTCCTTCTGATAATTTCCTGCCAAGATATATAAAAGCGGATTATGAAAAAACATTACAAAATGCAGTAGATGCAAACATGAATATGCTTCGGGTATGGGGTGGTGGTGTTTATGCAGATGATGCATTTTATGAAGCCTGTGATAAAAAAGGAATTTTGGTGTGGCAAGATTTTATGTTTGCCTGTGCAATGTATCCGGGGTATGAACATTTTGTTTCCAATGTTTCAGAAGAAATACAACAACAGGTAACAAGACTTAGAAACCATCCGAGTCTGGCCCTATGGTGTGGTAACAATGAAATGAATGAAGGTTGGAAAAACTGGGGATGGCAAAAACAATATAACTATTCGAAACAGGATTCTGCTAAAATATGGACTGATTATACTAATCTCTTTCAAAAAAACATTCCTGATATTTTGTCTCACAGCGATACCGAACATGCCTATTGGCAATCTTCCCCGTCCATTGGTTGGGGACATAAGGAAAGCTTGTTGCAAGGAGATTTACATTACTGGGGCGTTTGGTGGGGCATGGAGCCGTTTGATATTTATAAGCAAAAGGTTGGAAAATTTGTGAGTGAGTATGGTTTTCAGGGGATGCCGGATATTACTACTTTTTATAAAATTGGGATTTACAATAAAAAAATACATTCAATTAGGAGAGGTGGAGACGATACAAATCCGGATGATTTTAATCCGTACAACTATCCTGTTTATTCGGATACAAACAAATTCAGATTTGATTCCGTTATTTTCAATGCACATCAAAAACATCCTACAGGATATCAAACCATCAGCATCTATATGCAACGTGATTATATAATTCCAAAAGATTTTGAAAACTATGATTATGTTTCGCAAGTACTACAGGCAGAGGGAATGAAAACAGCTATTGAGGCACATCGCAGAGCCAAACCTTATTGTATGGGAACCTTGTATTGGCAACTTAACGATTGCTGGCCGGTTACATCATGGAGCACTATAGACTATTTCGGCAATTGGAAAGCCTCCCATTATCAAGTAAAAAGGAGTTATGAGGATGTTCTTATTTCAATTACTGAAGAAAGCGACAGTGTGAAAATTTACATTATTAATGATGAGTTGAAGAAAGGAACAGGAACTCTCGAAATGAAAGTAACAGACTTTAACGGCACCGTTTTATGGAATAAAAATATAACTGTAACCATTAAGGAAAACAGCAGTGCATCTTACTTCGCGATAAATAAGAATGATTTGAGCAAATTTAATTTCAGACAAATTGTATTTAACGCAAAAATCAAAATAAGTAATACAAAAACGGCTGAAGCTAACTACTATTTTGTAAAACCAAAAGACTTATTGTTGCAGAAACCGGATATTAGAATCGTTAATCTCCCGGACGAAGATGCTCTTCAAATATTTTGTAACACATTAGCAAAAGATGTCTTCCTGAGTTCAAACAGAGAAGAGATTCAGTTGTTGGAAAATTATTTTGACCTCCTGCCAAATGAAACCAAAACAATTTATTACAAAAGAAAAAACACGATACAGCCGGCATTGCCTTATTCAAATATAACTCTATCAGAATTAACTATGAAAGTGAAATCGCTCTATGACACCTATAACAAATCAAACAAATAAGAGAAGCAACTCATTGTGTTGTCATTAATCAATTTTTATCATTTAACTTCTTAAAAAATGTAAATGTTTCATACTTTATTCGAATAGAGTATTCAATATTTAATTCATTTGTATTTACTTTGCAGTCCTAAAATAAACCAATGATGATTTATCAATAAATCATTTTCAAATCAACCAAATTAATAAATGAAAAGATTACTGCTATTAACGATAGTAAGCACTATTTTAACAAACTCCTTTGCTCAGAATGGTGTGATAAAAGGAAAGGTATATAATGCAATTAATAATGAAGCCATACCTTTTGCTTCAGTAGGAATAACAACCCTTTCAGTTGCTACCACCACAGATGTGAACGGCAATTATGAATTAAAGAATCTTACACCCGGACTTTACAATATATCCGCATCCTTTGTTGGGTTTCGCAAGAAAAGTGTATTTGAAATACAGGTAAATAATTTTACACCTACAGTTCTCAATATTGCCCTCGATCAGCAAATCGACAGTTTATCGGTGGTAGAAGTTTCTGCCTCTGCATTTAACAAAACTGAAGAAAGTCCTGTTTCGCTGCGAACCATAGGTTCTTCGGAGATTGACAGAAATCCGGGAGGTAACAGAGATATTTCAAAAGTGGTTCAATCACTGGCAGGAGTGGCTACCACGGTGTCGTTCAGAAACGATATTATAATAAGAGGCGGTGCACCAAACGAGAACCGGTTTTACCTTGATGGTATAGAAGTGCCCAACATCAATCACTTCGCCACACAAGGTTCGTCAGGAGGGCCGGTAGGAATGATTAATGTGAATTTTATTCGTGAAGTCGATTTTTATTCAGGAGCTTTCCCTGCCAATAAGGGAAATGTATTGAGTTCTGTTTTTGATTTCAAACAAAAAGACGGCAACTCTGAAAAACTGGTGACGACAGCTACTCTGGGTTCATCTGACTTAGGTTTAACGTTTGACGGACCATTAGGCAAAAAAGCAACATTCATTCTTTCGGCACGCAGATCATATCTTGGTTGGCTGTTCAAACTTTTGGAACTTCCCTTTCTCCCAATTTACAACGATGTTCAGTTTAAAACAAAAATCAAATTGAATAATAAAAATGAAATTTCGATATTAGGTTTGGGAGCGATAGATGATTTTAAATTAAACCTGGATGCCAATAAAACCGAACAGCAAAAATACATTTTGGGATACCTGCCTGTTTACAAACAATGGAATTACGCAACCGGAGCCAACTACAAACATTTCTTTGAAAACAGTTATCTGACATTAGTGGTAAGTAGAAATCAATTGCACAACCGCTCTTACAAGTTTCAAAACAATGACGATAGTAATCCAAACAACAAAATACTGGATTATGTGTCGGAAGAAATTGAGAACAAAATACGACTGGAAGACACGTATCGTAACCACGGTTTTAAAATTAATTACGGAGGAGGATTCGAAAATGTAGCCTATACCAATTCCACCTTCAATGTCATCAGCACTCCCATTGGCATCCGAACCATCAATTTTAATTCAACACTGAACTTTAATAAATATGCTTTATTTGCGCAGATAAGCAGAGCAGTGTTCAATCAGCATTTGGTATTATCACTTGGTGCACGCACGGACTTTGCTGATTATTCAGCTCAGTTAAACAATCCTGCCGACCAGCTTTCGCCACGATTCTCTCTTGCATTAAACATAACCCCATCATTAAGCTTTAACTTTAATATGGGGCGATACTATCAATTACCAGCCTACACTGTGCTTGGTTACCGAGATTCTACAAACACACTCGTGAACAGAAACAATAAAGTAACCTATATTACCAACGACCATCTGGTAGCAGGTTTTGAATACAATACTAAAATAAACACCAAAATAACAGTAGAAGGGTTTTATAAAATATACGACAAGTATCCGTTTGCACTTCGCGACTCTATATCCCTTGCCAATCTGGGAGGAGATTACGGAGTTATCGGCAATGAGCCTGTAACTTCCATTTCAAAAGGACGGGCGTATGGACTGGAGTTTATGATTCAACAAAAACTGTACAAAGGATTTTATGGTATCATAGCATATACGCTTGTAAAAAGTGAATTTGAAGACAAACACAACAATTACAATCCATCGGCATGGGACAATGGTAATATTGTTTCGCTTACGTTTGGTAAAAAATTCAAACACGATTGGGAAGCCGGTATTAAATGGAGATATCAGGGAGGTTCACCTTATACTCCAATAGATGTTACCACTTCATCGATTAAAACCGTATGGGATGTGAACGGCCGCGGCTTGCCTGATTACGACCGATTAAATTCAGTTCGCTTAAAAGCCTTTCACCAGCTCGATTGGAGGGTAGACAAAAAGTTCTTCTTTAAAAAATGGTCGCTTGATGTATATTTCGATATGCAAAACTCCTATATGTTCAAAACAGATCAGCCGCCTATATTGCTCCTTGAAAGAGATGCGAACGGCAATGCACAAACTGATCCGGCTAATCCGGCAGCGTATAAAACAAAGATGCTAGATAACCCTACAGGCACATTCCTTGAAACGTTAGGTATAATTGTAGAGTTTTAAAAAACAACTCTAGTTTGGGGTGTTAAAGATTACTTGGTTTGTATGTCGTTTTATTTAGGCAAATCTAATTTCGTGAATTCTTTTCTTAAAAGCGAACACACTTCGGTGTCCTGAAATTGCCCTTCGAAATAATAGTTTTCTTTAAAGTAAGCTTCGGTTACAAAATTAAATTTGGTTAGTAATTTCTTGGAAGCCACATTTGCTGAATCTAGCTTGGCTTCTATAGAATGAAGATTCATTGATAAAAAACCAAATCGAAGGACAGCTTCTAACGCTTCACTCCCCACTCGTTTGTTCCAATAGTTCTGATTAAGCATATATCCTACTTCGGCTCTGTAATGATATTTCTCTACGCTGTGAAATCCAATAGTTCCGATAACAATATTGGAAGGTTTAACGGTAATTCCCCATGCAATATTCGAATTGCTTTTTATTCCATCATCGATTTTGCTTATTAGTTCCTTTACATCCTTTACAGATTTAGCTGTTGGTTTCCCAATATATTGCATCACTTCTGGTTCTTTACGAAATGCATAAATATCTTCAGCATCTTTTTTAGTTATCCTTCGTAATAGAAGGTGCTCTGTTTCCAATACAGGAAATGGTTTAAATTTTAATTCCAGCATAAAAAGGTTTGTCGTGTGTTGTGTGGACAAATATAAAGAAAGCCGTTGAATATGGATGAATTTAAGGTTGGAAGCCAACTTAATTATGCCGTTAACTTCTGAGTGTTGTTAAGTGTAAATTGAACTTGTATTTGTAAACAAAGTTTTTTTGTACCTTTGAACTATGAAATTTTCAGCAAAACAAATAGCAGAATTATTAAAGGGCAAAGTGGAAGGTGACGAAAACGTAATGGTGTCGAGCCTTGCAAAAATTGAAGAAGGCGTAACCGGAAGTTTGTGCTTCCTGTCGAACACAGCTTATACCAATTATGTGTACACATCAGATGCTTCTGTGGTTATACTTAAGCATAATGTTGTTCTCGACAAACCCATTAAACCAACTCTTACACTCATTCGAGTGGAAGACCCTTACGGGAGTTTCGCTCAATTATTGGAAATGTATTATGCCATTTCGCAGGATAAAAAAGGAATTGAGCAACCTTCGTTTATTTCTTCAAGCGCTACATACGGCACCGATTGTTATATAGGCGCTTTTGTGTACATCGGAAATAATGTAAAAATAGGTAACAATGTAAAACTATATCCACATTGTTATGTGGGCGACAATACAACCATTGGCGACAATTGTCTTTTTTATTCAGGAGTTAAAATATATCACGATTGTGTAATTGGCAATCATTGCACTGTTCATGCCAGCACCGTTATTGGTAGTGATGGTTTTGGGTTTGCACCTAACTCGGAAAACAATTACAAAAAAATTCCTCAGATTGGAAATGTAATAATCGAAGACCATGTTGAAATTGGCTCTAATACTTCTATTGACAGAGCTACGATGGGTTCTACTATTATTCGCAAAGGAGTGAAGATGGATAATCTGGTGCAGATAGCACATAATGTAGAGATAGGCGAAAACTGTGTGTTAGCAGGTGGTTCATTTGTTGCCGGTTCGTCAAGACTAGGAAAGAATATAATGATGGGAGGACAAGCCGGAGTAGTAGGACACATTAAAGTGGCTGACGGAATAAAGATAGCCGGACAGTCGGGAGTGGGTTCTACTGTAGAAACAGAAGGTGTAACATTGCAAGGTTCACCGGCATTTCAGATTGGTGAATACAAAAGAAGTTATGTTCTGTTTAGAAGTTTACCTAAACTAAACGACCGTATCAGAGCACTGGAGTTGGAAATAAAAAAATTAATTAACCCCTGAAATTAGCTTTCCCCTCGCGCTATGATAAGCGCAAATCGAAATAAGTATGTCTGAAAAGAAATTTATTGAAATTGAAAAAGTGATTAAAGACAAAGCTCCCACTCTTAAAAAGTGGTTGCCTCGCTTTGTTTTAAAATATCTGAAACGCAAACTTCACGAAGATGAAATAAACTTTGTGATGCATGAGTTGAAAGACAAATACGGAATTGAATTTAACAACGGCTGTATCGAACTGCTCGGTGCTAATGTGGTTTCGGTTAACGCGCATCATATCCCGAAGTCGGGTGGAATTATACTGGCAGCTAATCATCCGCTGGGAGGACTAGACGGAATGGCATTTGTAAAAGCTATTGGCGAAGTGAGGCCCGACATTCATTTTGTGGTGAATGATGTATTGAAAAATTTAAAGAACTATGGCGATGTGTTTATAGGCATAAATAAAATAAAATCGACCTCTCCTACTTCGCTGCGCACTATCGAAAGTGTGTTGATGACAGAAGACGCTATCGGTTTTTTCCCGGCAGGACTAGTGTCGCGCAAGCAGAATGGGCAGATAAGAGATTTGGAATGGAAGAAAAGTTTTGTTACGCAAGCCATCGACCACAAACGAATGATTGTGCCAGTGTTTATAGAAGGCGAAAACTCTAAGTTCTTTTATCGTTTTGCTAATTTCCGCAAGCGAGTGGGTGTTAAAGCCAACATAGAAATGCTTTTTTTACCAGACGAAATGTTTAAGAAAAAAGGATACACCATTAAAGTACATTTTGGAAAAGCGTTTGATACTGCCATATTGGACAAACAGAAATCGCACAAACAATGGGCTGAACATATCAAACAGTATGTGTATTCAGAAGAGTTTAAAAAAGGGATATCGTTTGAGGAGTATATAAAATAAAACCTGTTCTAGTTTCTCTACCTTTACTCATCAGGCATCTTAAGTATTTTCTTATACAACTCTTCTGTTTCGTTATACCTCTCCTTATTTGTATCGTCTTTAGAAAATCCGGAAAGCGATAATTGAACAGCCCTTAATGCTTCTTTTTTATCATTTAATTTATACATCACCTGAGCATACTTCTTATTTAAATTAGCAATGTAACTAATGTTAGATTCGTTATTATCATAAAGAGCCATTCTTGTTAGCAACATACGGAAATGAGCTGATGCAAGGCGCAAACAAACTGTATCCTCAGCATATTCAGCAACAGAAGAAGCAATGTCTTCATCCCGTATTTTCTCAAAATACTGTTTCCCTTCGTTATGTATTAAATCAAACATTGCTTTGCGATTATGTGTTTTCCGATAATAAAACACACGTGCCATAAATAATTCCTGTTCTTTCACCGGACTATCGAGTAAAGCAATCTGATTGCAGAAATACAGAAATTCTGACTCCTTTATCACATAATTATTAAATACCAGTAATTCCTGAATAATTCGTTCCACAATATCAACCATGGCAGTGTTTACAGAATCGTCTGTATATAACTTTTTGTAAACTGCCTGGTGACGGATAAAATAATTAAACTCATTACTCCGGTTATCCTGGCAATTTGCCTTTAGCACTTCCCAATTGACACGCGTAGTGAGCTGTTCGTCTTTCTGGGTTTTGAAATATTCAGCTAATATTTTTTCATAAGGCAATTGTGTCTTTTGCAAAACTTGAATATAATCCATCAAAAACTTAGGATTGTTTTTATTCAATTTGTAGGAGTAATAATAGTATCCGAAAGTATTTGGGGTATCAAAAACTTTGCTGAGCATATCAATCATCTCTTGGGCTGTTTGAGGGGCTCCACAGAAACGGTGAACAACTTTACCATCGGCATCCATAAACATCAGATTAGGAAAACACTCAACTTCGCCTGTGCGTGTAAACTCTTTGTTCAATCCCAAAGTAGCATCAACTTCAAAATTTATAAATTTAGCATTACAATAATCGGCTACTGTGTCGTTAGTATAAAGTGTTTTTTTCATCCATTTGCAGGGTGCGCACCAGTTGGTGCAAATGGTTATAAAAATAATTTTGTTTTCCTTTATAGCTTTTGCTTTTACCAAGTCAAACGAAGTTGTTTCAAAACGTACTGCGCGGTTTTGAGAAAACACACTAGTATTACAAGCAACAAAAGCAGTGATGAGATATAGGGCGCTCCGTAATTTATTCATTTGATTAAAAAAATTTAAAAAACATGTTCATTTTCTTTTAACAGTATAAGGTATTTACTCCTTTCTTAGTATTTTATGTTTCTTGCAATTACTATACCCTAATAAGCGAAGCCGACTAAAAACATGATTTGAACTTTTTAATATTATGGAAATATAGATGGCGCAAAGAGTAATAAATATAGTATGCAAATTTGAATTATTGATTCGATTGAATTAGAAGTGTAAAAAGCTCAGTGTTCACACATCATTAATCAGGCATACTATTTATTTTATCGCGGAGCCTAATGGCCTCATCATATTTCAACTTATCATCTAAATTCAAATTATAACCGGCAATAGAATTTTCGATTGCCTTCTTCGCTTCATTTTTTCTATTTAGTTTTATTAAAACAGTGGTGTAATCTTTACTTACGCCTGCCATAAATCTCATCTTCTTTTCATCTTTAGTGTCGGGCACATATTTACTCATTCTAATTTTGTAATGATTGGCTGCCAACTTCAGACAAACCGTATCATCACAATACTCAGTAATAGCGTCAACAATTTCCTCATCTGGTATTTTTTCGAAATACTTATCTCCTCTCTCTTTTATCAACTCAAACATTTCTTTTCGTTGTTTTGATTTGTGTAAATAATACAAGTCTGTCATAAACAATGCTTGTTCCTCAATATCTTTATCCAACGAATGCAATAAACCTCTAAAAAACTCCAAATCCGCACCGCTTACATGTTTGTTGCTTTGAACCATTTTGCATATTATAATTTGGTCTATCAGGTTAACCATGGCAATTTTTACAGAGTCGGGGGTGTACAGCTTTTTGTATGTGTCCAGATTATTTACTACATAAATAAATTCTCTGCTTTTAAAATCGGTACAATTACTTTTTATTGCTTCCCAATTTCCTCTGGTAGTAAGTTGCTGGTCAGTTTGTGCTTTAAAATAGTCGGTTACTACATGCTCATAAGGCATGTTGCTTTTTTTGAGAACAGGAAGGTAACCAAACAGAAACGATGCATCTTTTATCTTTTTATCATATTGATAATAGTAGTATCCAAATGTTTTTTCGGGAATAAAAACATCATTGAGTAGTTTCATCATTTCCTCTGTATTTACAGGAGCTCCGCATGCCCGGTGAATTATTTTACCCTCTGTATCCATAAACATCAGGTTAGGGTAACAGGATATTTCACCGGTTTTTTCGAATTCTTTATCCACACCCTTGGTGGCATCGAGTTCGTAATTGATAAATTTAGAATTACAAAAATCGGCCACAACATCTTCTGTATAAAGAGTATTTTTCATCTTTTTACAGGCCGCACACCATTGAGTACACACGGTAATAAATATGGGTTTGTTTTCTTTTTTGGCTAATGCTTTTACTTCGGCAAAGGAGGTGGTTTC
Organism: uncultured Bacteroidota bacterium; assembly: GCA_903926385.1. Taxonomy (GTDB): domain Bacteria; phylum Bacteroidota; class Bacteroidia; order 2-12-FULL-35-15; family 2-12-FULL-35-15; genus 2-12-FULL-35-15. The sequence continues at coordinate 32,060 of CAIYIS010000007.1, read as the reverse complement.
GAAATGAACGGACTTATTATGGGAAAAAACAATTCCCAAAATTATGAGGAGCGCAACAATGAGGAGCAGATATTTTTTCATGCCTTCTAATTCATTCTACATTCTTTTACTGCAATTACAAGGCCGTTAGCTTGTGTTTCTTTTTCTGTGGCCATACACCACAATCATCAAATCATTTACAAATCTACAAATTAATTTAAGATTTGAGCAAAGAAGTTAGATACATGCTAACAATCATATTCTATGAAAAGGATAGTTTAATGTTGGAAAGTTTCTGGTTTCAAGTTACCGCCCCGTTAAGGGCAGTTTTTCCTTACGTTGCATTTAACAAGTCCTCTGGACTTCTTTTTTACGCTTTTAGTATTAGGCAAGATGCCGGTTAAATAGGACGTAGCGGTGTGCTACGCCCAACAGGAGGGATTAACAGAGAACACATACTTGAGCGTGATGTAGCAATACAACACAACTCGCAGAGGAATCTTCATTTTTTATATGACTTCAAATCTGGCAGGTATACAGTAATAACAAAAACTATAATCAGAAGTGGCAACCGAACTATTTTAAAAATCACTAACCAGTGACACGGATTTTCTTTGCCCTATACTCACCAATTCGCTCCCATTAATTTACAGAGGAATCTTATGTTATCCGTAGTAATTCTTTTTTCATTCGTTCGTGCCGTCTATACTGCCTTTCCAGCTTTCACCGTCTATAAGTTCTTTAAGATTTTTGTATAATCGCTTGTCGTCTTCGTCTTTCGGGTCAAGTAGTTTTACACCGAGTTCGTAATATGCTTTTGATTTATTTATTTGTCCAATGTCGCAATGTAGCTGTGAAAGAAAGCCAATGAGATATTGAATACCTGTCTGGTCGCTTGAATAGTTCGTAAGGTCTAATGCAAACTTTCCGTCTGCAATGGCACTATGTATTAATCCTTGTTCTGCTTGTTTCATTGCACGCACAAAGAATATTTCTGCTTGGTCAAAATACTGTTCGCCAAACTTGTTTATGATTTGGTTTTTAAATGTAATGAAGTCCGCTTGTATGTCTATGTTGTTGTCCATTATTTAACAATGTATCGTGCTATTAAATATTCTAACCAACTTTTAAATTCTTCATTCGGACAATTTTCCTTTGCGATTGAAATAAAATCTTCATAAGTAACAGGAATAAATTTGTTGTTATTAGATTTTAAAAGTTCAATGTATTTTTTGCTTGTGTCTATGAAATGCGTGTTCCCTAAAGGAAAAAGAGTTAATGAAGTAAAATGTTTAAATGTATTATCGTGTTGTAAAATACTTTCTCCAAGAATATGATTTCTCCATATTTGTCGGAATAGGTCTGTTTTCAGTTGTTCTAAAGCACCATCAATATAAAGTTTTGATTTGTCTGTTACAGAGTTGTAAAGTGAATTAGGGTTTTTAATGTCTGCCTCTTCTTTTGAATTTGGTTTTAGTGCATATTCGTGTTCCGTATATTTCACCTCAATTCCAATAATTCCTTTTGCTCCGTCATTGCTTGTGTATTCAATGTATGCGTCAAACGATGTTCTGTCGGCAAGATATTTCTTTTCAGTAGTAATTGTTGGTGCGTATTCAATCTTAATATCATCAACTGTTTTAATAATTCCACCTAAAAACTTGTTAAATATTTTAGCGCAATATTTTTTGTCTTTGTCAAGTGGAACAAAAATATTGAAAGGTATATGTTCACTGCGAAGCATATCAGAATAAAGTCCTTTGTTGTAACCTGGGTAACGTTTGTTAACTGCCTCCAAAACATTAAACCCGTTATAAAAGTTCTTACCTGCAAGTCCATCTTCAACTGTTAGCCGATTACCATAATCTTTAAAATCAACTTGCAAAACATTCGCTCTGTATTTTGATTGATGAAGTCGGGCTTTTGTTTTAAAACCTGTCTTGTCTATTGTGTTGTCTTTTTGGTACTGTGTTCCGATGTCTTGTGTCATATTGTTGTTTGTTTAAGTTTCATTCGTTGCGATAAAGTTCGTTACGCGCGTTCTCATTATTACGGATAACAATTACATCCACGCAACAAAATTAAAAAAATATCATTGATTATCAAGGCTAATCTAAAAAAACGCATTGCGTTAATCCAACTTTATTCTCCCTCCTATTCATCCCCTAATGCCTACCCTGGGGCCCTCAGTTTTTAACAACCCCCATTTAATAACTTGATAAAACGAGCAGAAAAATAAAAAAGGTGGTTTATTATTTTTGATGTAGAATATTAATAACAGGGGATTCATATAAATTGAAGTAATATGGAAAGTTATGTTTATACTATTTATCAACCCAATGGTTGGCGTGTGGAGTACGTGCTAACGGGCAAAAACAGAGATGCTATTTGGCGAAAGAAAATGGAACTCGAAAAAAATAAAGTATTCCGCAAATACTTGAATAAGGCTGTACGATTCGAAATAAAAAAAATACCCTCCGAAGCCGAATTGCATGAATTGATTATTTACAACCTGGATGCTGTGCTGGAAGAATGTTATCAATTAAATTTAACCGAGAGTCAATTAAAAATAGCCTTGCTTTCGTGGGTAGAGTTTAGTAGGAAAGAAATTGCCGATTTTATAAAACGCGATTGTTTTCGCGATGTTAAATATCCAATGAGCGGAGTGAATAATCAGGTAAACCGAATGTGCACCAGAAATGGTTTTGCCGACCTTAAAGATTTAATAAAATCGATAACCCGCTTTTGCCACAACTATTAATCACCCAACCTACTTTTCTTTAATAACAAGCATTTGAAGCAATTTTCCGAAAAATGCCCTGCAAAGCCTCAATTATAGTGTAGAGATTCTCTCTACAAAAATTCTCAACTATTATTTCGTACTTGCGCCAGCAAATGCCCGCAAGGGATAGCTGTTTTGCCGCCAAAAGAAGACGGAGAAGAAATAAAAGAGGGTGGAAATGAAATAAAGTTGAGTGCTTTTTTTTAAAAGAAGACTTCTTTTTAAAAAAAGAAGTCTTGTTACAAATAAAAGAAGTGTTCTTCGTAAAAAAAGAAGTCTTCTTACAAATAAAAGAAGTGTTGTTTGAAAAAAAAGAAGACTTGTTACAATAAAAAGAAGTCTTCCTAAATAAAAAAGAAGGCTTCTTACTAAAATAAGAAGACTTCTTTGCAGTAAAAGTAGGCAAAGAAGTTAAGAAAACGTCACCTCTCCCCTTAATCCCCTCTCCAAAAGAGAGGGGGAGGGACGGAAAAAGCCTCCCCCTTAATCCCCTCTCCGCAAGAGAGGGGGAGGGGCGGAAAAAGCCTCTCCCCTGAATCCCCTCTCCAAAAGAGAGGGGGAGGGACGTGAAGGTTGGGGTAAAAAAAAGAGAGTAATTAAATTATTATATATAAAAGAAATTTATCCGGGTGATTAAACAAGAGCACTGATTAAATAAAAAGAATGAAAAAATATTTCGTAGTACCAATAAATAATAAAAACAACAATTAAAAAAAAAGAATCATGAAAAAAAAACCAATTTTCAAACTCGGATTTACAAAGTTATCCGATCAGGCAATGATAGTGTTTGTAAATTTTGTGATAGACTGCATGACAGGTAATGCCCTGTATACAGATTCCGGAGCAAAATTAACTGCACTGCTAGATTCCTTTAATGCTTTTCTGGTAGTATTAGGGCAAAAAGGAAGAGTAATTAATTATAAGGGGCTTCACGAGGATGCTAAAGCAGAAGTGAGAGCAGCTCTTAAAGAATTAGGCATTTATGCACGCGACAAGTATCCGGGCAATGTTACCAACTGGGAAACGACAGGATACGAAATTCAAACATTTGAAGGCGCCACACAAATACCCGAAACTCCAACCAATGTGTCAGCAAAGGATGGAAGAGCTGTGGGCGAAGTGATGCTGGCGTATGATAAAAAACGTTTCGCAAGTAATTACGAAGGTCGTTTTTGGAAAGAAGGAGAACTGCCTCCAACAGGCATAACCTCCATAACAAAAAAGAAAGTGATGTCGTTTCCGAATTTAGCACCGGGCAAAACGTATTGTTTTCAGGTAAGAGCAAGAGGAACTAAAGGAGTGAGCGAATGGACAGCGCTGGTATTATGGATACCGCGCATGGTGGCAGGTACCGGAGGTACGGCTGTAACCACAGTTCCGGAGCCACCTGCAACAGAGCCTACTGCTTAATAACAAGAACTGGTACTTCGAAATTTTACTCCCGCACTGCATAGCAGGCGGGAGTTTTTTTTATTAAAAAATAAAGTTAATTTTGAAACGAATTACCAAATACACCCGGCTTATGAAAAACAAATTCCCGATGTTTTTATTTGTTATTCTGAATTTATTTCAGAGTGTTTGTTTTGCGCAAAATAAAAAGATGGATTCGCTGAAGGTGGAGTTAAAGAATGCAAAGCAGGATACTACCAGGTTGAATATTTACAAGGAAATTTGTAATAATGCGGATGAAACGGAACAATCAAAATACATAACCGAATACCAAAGTTTGGCGGACAAATTGCTCGCTATTGCAAAAGATGAAAAAGAAAGAAAAAACATTATTGTTCATAAAATATATTCTTACGACCTCGAAGGCCGGTTATACTCGAATTCTGATTTTGAAAAAGGAATATCTTTTTGGCAAAAGGCCTTGAACTTATCCTACGAAATAAAAGACACTGCAAGAATTAATACTTATTTGTTGGGTCTATCTACTTCGTATAAGACTATCGGAAATCTACCCAAAGCACTTGAATTTGCACAGAAAGGATTAGAGGTTGCCGAAAAGGGAAATTATTATTTCGGAATTTCAAACTCTTTATTCAAGATTGGAAATTTGTACAGAAGTCAGAAAGATTATGAACAGGCATTAGCCAGTTTTGAAAAAGGGCTTGATCTTTTTGACAAACATAAAACCACAGATTATTGGGAAATTGCAAAAGTTCTTTTTGCCGTTGGTGGATTGTATAGTGAGACACACAATACATCAAAGTCGCTCGAATATTACCAAAAAGCCTTAGACCTTTTTTCTAAAAACAATGACAAAGCTGGAACTTGGACTACCATTGGATTTATAGGCAATATGTATAAAAACAATACAGATTATACCAATGCACTCCTTTATTATAACAAAGCCTTGTCTACTGGCTTAGAATTTAAAAATGACAATGTAATTGCAACTGTTTATAACAGTATAGGTAATGTTTATGTTGATAAAGGCGAATTTGAAAAAGCAATTGATTATCATTTAAAGGCATTAGAAATTGCTGAGAAGCAAAAAAAAGATAACTACATATCTGATACATATTTTTACCTTACTCAAGATTATATGAAACAGAAGAATTATCAGAAATCAAAAGAATATCTTGAACACTGTTTTAAACTGAAAAATTATTATGGTGCTATAACCTGTGGTACATTAGAGCAACTTGCTTATCAAATTGACTCAGCTACTGGCAATACCAAAGGAGCTTTTGAGCACTACAAAGAATTCATAAATTATCGAAACAAATTAAAAAGTGATGATATTATTAAAGCCGCTCAACAAGAAAAATTTAATACCGAATACGAAAAACAGAAAGCAATTGATAAAAAAGAACAAGAGAAGAAAGATGCCCTAACTAAAGCTGAAAGCAAAAAACAAAAACTGATTATTATTTTTGTTTGTTTAGGATTACTGTCGGTATTGGTGTTTGCCGGCTTTGTGTTTCGTTCGCTTCGCATTCGTAACAAACAAAACAAAATAATAGTAGAACAAAAAACAGTGGTAGAAGAAAAACAACGCGAAATATTAGACAGTATAGAATATGCCCTTCGCATACAAACCGCCATACTGCCCCCTGCTCGTATTGTAAAACAATATTTAGAAAACTCTTTTATTCTCTACAAACCAAAAGACATAGTAGCAGGAGATTTTTATTGGATGGAGCAAGTGGGAATTTCAGATTCCAAATTTCAAATTTCAAATTCAGTACGTCCATCTGAAATTTCAAATCTGAAATCTGAAATCATTTTGTTCGCTGCCTGCGATTGCACTGGTCATGGAGTGCCGGGAGCAATGGTTTCGGTGGTATGTCATAATGCGCTGAACAGAGCGGTTAGAGAATTTGGTTTAACCAAGCCTTCGGAAATATTGGATAAAACAGCAGAGATAGTAATTGAGAATTTTAGTAAGAGCGAAGAAAGCATAAAAGATGGAATGGATATTTCGCTTGCAAGTCTCAACCTTCAAACCATGGAATTGCAATGGGCAGGGGCTAATAATCCATTATGGATAGTGCGTGCAGGTCATCCTGAGCTTGTCGAAGGAGTGCGTGAGGATAAGATGCTTCGACAGGCTCAGCATGACAGTCCACAAAATTTCAATCTATCAGAAACTCGTGCCGACAAACAACCCATCGGCATGAACGAAGATAGTAAACCATTTACCAATCATACCTTCACTTTAAATAGTGGTGATACCATTTATCTTTTCACCGATGGTTTTGCCGACCAGTTTGGTGGAGACAACGGTCAAAAGAAACTTACCCGTAAATATTTTAAAGAATTAATTTTATCCATGCAGGATAAACCTATGCAGGAACAAGGCGTGGCCTTAGATAAATTCATTACTGAATATCGCAAGGAAGTGGAGCAGATAGATGATATATTGGTGATGGGGGTGAGAGTTTAATTATGAATGTTGAATTATAAATTAGAAATGAAAAGTAGAATTCTAGCCATATTGGTTTTATTGTTTTTGGTGCAAGGTGCTTTGCTTGCTCAAAACAAAAAGATGGATTCGCTGAAGGTGGAGTTAAAGAATGCAAAGCAGGATACAACGCGGTTGAGGGTATATAAAGCACTTTGTAATGAATGTGATGTAAAGGATAATTTGATATATGCCGAGCCGGCAATTGATTTAGTAAACAAAATTATTGCTGAAACAAAAGAAGAGAAAAAAAGAAAGGACCTACTAAAAGAAAAGATGTCTTTTGAATATTTTTTCTATGTTTACTACAAGAATAAAAACGACACCGGGAAAGTAAGTGAGTATTATCAAAATATCTTTTCGATCTACATAGAAATGAAGGATACAGATAACCTGGTGCATACCATCCGTCTGGTAAGTCAGGAATATTTTTCGGAAGGTGATTTTCAAAAAGCGTTGCGGTATAGCGAACAGGCATTATCTATATCTAAGCAGATGCAGTATAAAAAAGGTATTGCAGGTTCGTATAGTCAAATGGGCGATATGTATAACGATCAAGGGGAAATAGCTCAATCGTTAGAAAATTATAATAATGCATTGTCCATTTTATACACCATAAACGATACCGATTATCTTGCATACGTGCACTCTTTAATGGGAAAAGTGTATGGCAAACAAAACAATGTTTCCAAATCAATTGCATCTTTTAATAAAGCCATCTTGCTGCTTCAACCCAAAAAGTGGCAAACAAAACTTTGCAAAGTATATCTTCACATTGGAGAAATGTATAAGGATAATAATGACTACACGAAATCAATATTCTATTATCAAAAAGCACTAATGACTGCTGAGGAGTTAAAGGAAAAATCACTTGTTAGTGAATTTTTGGATAAAATAGGTTCGGTTTATACCCAGCAAGGAGACATAACTACAGCACTTGAATATCATTTCAAAGCTCTGAAAATAGCAAAAGAACTTAAAGACGAAAATGCTATTGCGTGGTCAAATCTTTATATTTCCCAAACTTATAACAAACAAAAGAATTACAAAAAAGCCAAAGAATACAACGACTTTGCATTAAACAGTAAGGAATTTTTCGATTTTGCCACCCTACGGGATGCCGAACTGCTTGCTTCGCAACTCGACTCGGTGGCAGGAAACAGCATTGGTTCACTTACACATTATAAACATTATATACTGTTTCGGGATAAATTAAAAAGTGATGAAATACATAAGCTGGCAACTAAAGAAAAAATACAGACAGAATATAAGAAGCAAAAAGAAATAGATAAAAGAGAGCAGGATAATAAAGATGCTCTAGCTAAGGCGGCATTAAATCAACAGACCTTTCAGCGAAATGCTTTTATCGGTGGTTTTGTTTTAATGGTATTACTGGCGGGAGTTAGTTACCGGAACTTTAGAAGTAAGAATAAGGATAATTTAATAATTACAAATCAAAAGCATTTAGTAGAAGAAAAAAACAGAGAAATAACACAATCTATACAATATGCCCTTCGTATTCAAACCGCCATACTTCCTCCCGCTCGTATTGTGAAACAATATTTAGAAAACTCTTTTATTCTCTACAAACCAAAAGACATAGTAGCCGGAGATTTTTATTGGATGGAACAAGTTCAATTAGTTGATGATTCGATTACATTATTAGCTAATGAAACAAGCAGAAACAGTAAATCTTCATCACATCAGCTAATCAACACATCAGCTAATCAGCTAATTCTTTTCGCTGCCTGCGATTGTACTGGTCATGGAGTGCCGGGAGCAATGGTTTCAGTAGTATGTCATAATGCACTGAATAGAGCAGTAAGAGAATTTGGTTTAACCAAACCTTCGGAAATACTGGATAAAACAGCAGAAATAGTAATTGAGAATTTTAGTAAGAGCGAAGAAAGTATTAAAGATGGTATGGATATTTCGTTGGCAAGCCTTAATCTTCAAACCATGGAATTGCAATGGGCAGGGGCTAATAATCCATTATGGATAGTGCGTGCAGGTCATCCTGACCTTGTCGAAGGAGTGCGTGAGGATAAGATGCTTCGACAGGCTCAGCATGACAGTCCACAAAATTTCAATCTATCAGAAACTCGTGCCGACAAACAACCCATCGGAATGAACGAGGATAGTAAACCATTTACTAATCACACCTTCACTTTAAACAGTGGAGATACCATTTATCTTTTCACCGATGGTTTTGCCGACCAGTTTGGTGGCGAAACTGGACAAAAGAAACTTACGCGTAAACGATTTAAAAATTTGATTCTATCCATTCAGGATAAACCAATGCAGGAACAAGGCATAGCCTTAGATAAATTCATTACCGAATATCGCAAGGAAGTGGAGCAGATAGATGATATATTGGTGATGGGGGTGAGAGTGTAGGGAAAACATGAATGTTTAATCCAAAATAGGATACTCAGATATACTCAACTAAATCGAATAGCTTTTAGAGGAGTTATTTTCGAAATAATAAAACTCGGAACAATAAGCATCAAAAAGCAGCATACAAAAGTACCAATGTTGAGCAGCACTAAATCCACCACATTGATGTGGATAGGAACGGTGGACATATAATATTGTGTTTTGTCGAGTTTAAACAAACCAAATTGTTTTTGAAAAAGAGCCAAACCTATGCCCAGCACATTGCCCCAGAGCATACCTCGAGAGATTAAATACATGGCGTTGTACAAAAATATTTTTTGAATACTTCTGTTATTTGCTCCCAAAGCCTTTAGTATTCCTATCATGTTGGTGCGTTCGAGAATTAAAATAAGCAAAGCCGAAATCATATTAATACCCGCCACCAGAATAATAAAAGTTATAACGATGATAGCATTTACATCAAACAAATCGAGCCACGAAAACACACTGGCATTAGTAGTTTTGATGGTTTGCGAGCACAACCCTTGTCCAATGGCCTCGTCCACTTGTTCGTTTATCTTATCCAATTTACTAATGTCGCGAACCGTAAGTTCGAAACCTCCTATCTGGTTTTCGTTCCAATAATTTAATTTCTGAATCTGCCTGATATCAACCAATGCAAGCACATTGTCTATTTCGGTATAACCGGTTTCGTAAATTCCGGAAATGTAAAACACCTTGGCACGTTGCTCATAATCGTTCGACATGGTGTCTTTGGTTTTGGTCAAAAAATAAATTACCACCTTGTCGTTTATATTCAAACCTAATTTGTCCGACAAGCTTTTTGAAACCACTATGCTCCGCGAAAGCCCTGTGTCGCTTACCATAAACGACTTTCCGGCTATCGTATTTTTGTTAATAAAATTCCAGTCGTAGTCGCTGCCTACTCCTTTCAGCAGAATTTCTTCATTCACCGTTTTAGTTTTTATAATTCCCACTTTGGTGGTATACATCTGAACATGCTTGATGTCGGGGTTAGCGGCAAACTCGGTAAGGAAAGGTTGAATTTTACTAATGGGGTGAGGCTCGTTGCTTACATTATTATCGTAATTGGTAATAGAAATATGCGAACCAAAACCAATAATTTTGTCTTTAATAACATTTTGAAAACCGATAACAATACAGATGGTAAGTATCATAACCGCCAGTCCGAGAGCAATACCAAGCACCGATATGCGCACAATAGGTCGCGAAAACCGATTGGTGGTTCCTTTACCGCTTATGATTCGTTTGGCAATAAAACGTTCTGTATTCAAAATTTATTAGCTTTGACGTTATTTTTTAAAATAAGATTTACAAAAATACAATTTTACTGTGAAGATGAAGATTTATAAATTTTGTTTATTGATATCTGTTGTGCTGATGGCCTCCCAAATAAAGGCGCAAGGTATCACTTCTGTTGATAATAAAACAAAAACTGTAAACGATGTTACTGTGGGAGCTTACCGCACAGCTGAATATTTCCCTTTATTGGCGGGCAAATCAGTGGCAGTGGTAGCCAATCAGGCTTCGGTTATCAAAAATACACATTTGGTGGATAGTTTGATTTCAAAGGGCATTAATGTCAAAAAAGTATTTTGTCCCGAACATGGTTTTCGAGGATTGGTGGATGCAGGCGAACGAGTGAAGTCGGAAACCGATGCTAAAACAGGCTTACACATCATTACTCTTTATGGAAAAAATAAAAAACCACTTCCTGCCGATTTAAAAGATGTGGATGTGGTGGTGTTCGATATTCAGGATGTAGGTGTACGTTTTTATACTTACATCTCCACCCTGCATTACGTTATGGAGGCTTGTGCCGAAAATAACAAACAGCTTATCTTGCTCGATCGTCCCAATCCGAATGGCTATTATATAGATGGTCCGGTGATGGAAGAGAAGTACAAATCGTTTTTGGGTATGCACTCCGTACCTATTGTTTACGGCATGTCCATTGGAGAATTTGCTCAGATGATAAATGGAGAAGGTTGGTTAAAAGGAAAAGTGAAATGTAATTTAAAAGTAATTTCAATTTTAAATTACGACCACAGCGACTTGTATCAGCTGCCCATCAAACCCTCGCCAAACTTGCCAAACATGGCTTCGGTATATTTGTATCCAAGTCTTGGTTTGTTCGAAGGCACTGTGGTGGCGGTAGGCAGAGGCACCGATTTGCCGTTTCAGGTAATCGGTTATCCCGGTTTGCCAAAAGCTTCTTACGAATTTACTCCCAAACCTAAGCCAGGAGCCATGGAACCAAAGTACAATGGTCAGTTGTGCAAGGGTTATAACCTTACTGATTTCGGGAAAGAATACATGAAAGATTATAAAAAAATATACTTATTTTGGATATCTGGCATCTACAAGAATTCTACAGACAAAGCTACCTTCTTCGATGATAATTTTAATTATCATGCCGGTAATTCTATGCTGAAACAACAGATAACAGAAGGTAAAACAGAAGATGAGATTCGCGCTACCTGGCAAAAAGATATTGCAAAATTTAAAGTTATCCGCAAAAAATATTTGTTATACAAAGATTTTGAATAATTCGGCATCATGCTGTCAGCCCTGCAATCATTGATGAAAAATCGTTTTGCTTTTCTTTTTTTACTTCTTGTTTTTAGTTTACCGGGGTTTTCTCAGAAACTAATTCGTGTCAAACATTTTGGAAAAAACAAAGGCCATTTAAAAATGTTTGTTCATATACCTTCCTCTATCGACCAGTCGAAACCTGCACCAATGGTGGTTGTTTTGCATGGCTGTTTACAATGCGCCAATAGTGTTTCACGTCAAACAGGATGGAGCAAGCTGGGTGATGACAATAATTTTTATGTATTGTATCCTCAGCAACGAGGCTTTAATAACCCGATGAGGTGTTTCAGATTTTACAAACGAAAACACACTAATAAAAATCGAGGAGAAAATTATTCTATCGAACAAATGGTGGAGTATATGAAATCAAAATATCCCATCAATCCTGCACAAGTATATATTACCGGGCTTTCGGCAGGAGCTGCAATGAGTGTAAACATGATGGCCGATTATCCCGACATGTTTAATTCGGGTGCTATATTCGAAGGTGGTGCTTATAAAATGGGCAATGGGTATGTGTCTGCATTGATGGGTATGTTTGGTTGGAGAGTTAAATCTGCTGAGAAATGGGGGAGTATAGTTCGTAAACAAAATCCTGACTACAGAGGTAATTATCCTCGCATGATTATTTATCATGGCAACAGCGATTGGGTGGTGAACAGACGAAATGGCACTGAACTGATGAAACAATGGACTAATCTGCATCACCTGAGTTTAACGCCAACCGAAACCATCAGCAATTTTGTAAACACAGCCGATATCGAACGAAACGCATATAAGGATGCGAACAATAATGAATTGGTTTTGTTTTACAGGATAAATAAATTGAGTCATGCTCTCTTGGTCGACCCCGGCAAATGCCCTGCACAGGGAGGTAAACATGGGTTCTTTACGAAAGATATAAATTATTTTTCTACACTATGGACAGCTTACGATTTTGGACTCATCGCTCCTCCTTTAATAATAGGTAAAGCAGCAGTAAGTAAAAAAGAGCAGAACTTAATATATACCGTGCCCGCTCAAGCAAACTGCAAATACGAATGGTCGTTTCCTGCGGGATGTACCGTGGTGAAAAATGATGGAAGTAATTCCATAACGCTTAACTGGGGCGATGTTCGCGGAAACATTAATGTTGCTGAAATTGATTTTTCGGGTTGCCGCAAACAATTCAAAACACTTCAGGTAACTGTTACAGCCGACAAAAACTAACAGAAAGAATTTCCGGAATTTTAATTTGCTTTTCTTTCATCGTGTCGTTCGCCTATTTGCTGACGCCACATTGCATAATACAATCCTTTTTGATCTAAAAGAGCTTCGTGTTTCCCTTGTTCCACTATGTTTCCTCTTTCTAGAACAAAAATTTTGTCGGCATGCATAATGGTGCTGAGTCGGTGGGCAATCAGAATGGTTATTTGATTTTGTCCTATCGATAATTCACGAATGGTTTTGCTAATTTCTTCTTCCGTTATCGAATCGAGAGACGAAGTGGCCTCGTCAAAAACAAGCAGTGTAGGCTTACGAAGCAAAGCACGTGCAATGGACAATCGCTGTTTCTCTCCTCCCGAAACTTTAACTCCGCCTTCTCCAATCATCGTGTCCAAACCTTTGTCGGCACGTTGCAGCAAAGTTTGGCAGGCAGCTTTATTCAATACATTTATACAATCTTCATCTGTTGCATTAGGTGCTACAAACAAAAGATTCTCTTTAATCGTTCCGGCAAAGAGTTGCGTATCTTGTGTAACAAACCCTATCTGAGAGCGCAATTGGTCGAGGTCGATTACATTTCCGCAATTGCCGTTATACATTACTTTTCCTTCCTGTGGATGATAAAGTCCAACTAATAATTTTACTAATGTAGTTTTTCCGGAACCCGATGGCCCAACAAAAGCAATGGTTTCACCGCTTACTGTGCTGAATGAAATATGATCGAGAGCCTTGTTGCTTGCCGACTGATGTTTGAAACTTACATTTTCAAACTCCAGTGTTTGCAGACCTTCTAACACAACCGGATTTTCGGGTTTCTTTTCTTTTGGTGTGTTCAATATAGCACTGAAATTTTCCAGCGACACTTCTGTTTCTCTGTAAATATTAATGATATTGCCCAGTTCCTGCAACGGCCCGAAAATAAAGAAAGAATAAATCTGCAACGAAAACAAATCACCTAGTGTTAATGTTTTTGCAAAAATGAGAAACAACAACAGAAACAAAATACTGCTTCGCAAAAGATTTACAAATGTTCCCTGAACAAAACTAATACTGCGGATATAGCGTACTTTCTTTAGTTCAAGTCCAAGAATTTTTAGTGTTATTCCGTTCAGTCTACTAATTTCCTGCTTGGCAAGTCCTAGTGTTTTTATCAATTCAATATTTCGCAACGATTCGGTGGTGGAACCTGCAAGTGCTGTGGTTTCTCCAACTATTTTTTTTTGCATCACTTTAATTCCTTTGCTCAGCATTGAAGTAACAAATCCCAAAACTGGAATGGCAGAAAAATAAACCACCGCCACCGACCAGTGAATGTTGATAGAATAAACCATCACAAACACTATTCCTACCAGAGAAGTAAACAACACACTAATAAATGCCATGATTAGTTTCTCCACATCAATCCTTACTTTCTGCAATTTGCCAAGTGTTTCTCCACTTCGCTGGTCTTCGAAAACTTGAAAAGGTAATTCAAGTGAGTGTTGTAATCCGTCAGAATAAATCTGAGCTCCTATTTTTTGTGTGATAACATTTACAAAGTAGTCCTGAAAGTTTTTTGCAATTCGCGACACCATGGCAAAACCCATAGAAAGCAGAATAAGCAAACCTACCCCTCGAATGAATTCATACTTGGTGTATGCTGATGGTTTGGACGCATAATCATCCACAATATGTTTAAACACCCATGGGTCGAGCAATGAGAACAACTGATTGAACGTGGCTAATAATAAAGCCAAGGCCACCAATGCTTTTAATTTCTTTAAATATGTTAATAATATCCGCATTCTTCAAATTTGTGCGAATGTACATTATTATAGATTTGTATCGTTTCCTTAAACGTTACATGTAAATTAAATTTTGAATTATATTTGCATCGTTATTCAATAATAATAATTAACCAAACCAAGAATAAAAATGAAAATAGTAGTAAAAGTTTTAAAAGGGCTGTTCGTATTCCTTCTCTTAATTATTGTCGTATCTTTCTTCCTGCCTTCTTTATCGCATATCGAAAGAGCAACTGTCATTAACGCTCCGGCCAAAATAATTTTCGGAGAAATTAATAATTTATCCAACTGGGAAAAGTGGTCGCCATGGGAACACAAAGACCCGAACATGGTGAAAACATACAGTGCCAAAACGGAGGGAGTAGGTGCAAGTTTTTCGTGGAAAGGAAACAGTGATGTGGGCGAAGGTACCATGAGCATAGCTGAATCTGTTGCCGATGATTCTGTTCAGGCTATTATGATGATGCAGGGAATGGGTAAAAGTTATGCTTCATTTAAACTCAAAAAGGAAGAAGGGGGAGTAAAAGTTATTTGGGCAATGGATTCGAAAAATGCAGACATGCCTTGGTACTTTAAAGTTCCGTCTAAATATTTTACTTTGTTTGCCGATAAAATGATAGGCCCGGATTTTGAAAAAGGATTAGCAGATTTGAAAATAGCATCCGAAAAGGCTGCAGCAGAAACACTAATACCAGTTAGGCATGAACTCATAATTGAAACCACTAAAACGATGGCACAAGTTATTGCTTCATACAGAATGAAAACTAACTTAAAAACCATTTCGGGTGATATAGGTAACAGTTACGGGCGTATCGGGATGTTTATGCGAAAAAATAATATGCAACAGATAGGTTCTCCGATTACATTCTATCACAGCTTTTCTCCTGAGAGTATTGATATGGAATGCGCCATTCCGATGAATAAAATGATAAAAGGCGAAGGCGAAATTAAAACAAGTGAAATGAAAGCTCAGAATGCAGTGGTAGCACATTATTATGGAGCTTACGATAAATCGGGCACTGCCCACGATGCTATTCAAAAATGGGCAAAGGAGCACAACAAGAAGATAAATGGTATTCCATGGGAAGTATACGTAACCGACCCTATGCTGGAGCATGACACCGCCAAATGGCTCACTGATGTTTATTATCCGATAGAATAAAGAATATACGTTTGTTTATGTAAATTCTGTTCAAGAACATTAAAAACGACACGCTTTAAAACAACAAAAACGCCTTACATCTATTTGTAAGGCGTTTTTGTTTGTGTGTTAAAATTCTGAAGTAAACCGCAGAGAGAATACTTATTCTACTACTATCACTAAATATTTAGAAGCGCTCCAGAAATCTTCTGCATTAAGTATGGTTAGCTTGTCAGCTTTGCCATCGGCACCTTCTATTTTATAGGAACTCGAAGGATGTGTGGTAATCATCTTAGCTTTTTTAGCACCTAAAACAATTGATGATGTAGTAGAGATATCCACTTTAGTGAAATAATCTTTATTGAAATCAGCTTTTAGTTTTTGGTTTTTACCAATTCCAATAAATCCACCTTCTTTGGTCAACACATTGTTTTTAATTAATTCTTTGGCAGTTCCAAATGCATAAAAACCGGTATTCAATTTCTCTGTTTTTACTGACGATTCTTGTTTCACTTCTTCATAATTTGTATTCAACGAAGCCATAGCTACATTTAATTGCTCAAGCTGTGTTTTTAATTCTTCAATCTGAATATTCTTAGCATCCAAATCCGCTGTTAAACGAGTAATGAATTTCTCAAGCACTTCGTTCTTTTTATTCGAATCGCCAAGTTTTGCTTTCATAGCAGCAAGTCGTTGCTTGTTCTTGTTCATCATGTCATACATAGCCTGTATGTCATCCACTATTTGTTCCTGTTTAGATTTGCGCATTTCAGCATCTTTGCTGTTTTTGCTCACCATTTTTTCTTTTTCTTTAATTAAATCAAGATTATCCTGAATTTCATTAAATCCGCGAATAAAAGATTGGATACTCGAATCCTGGTCGTGAATACGAACTGACTGTCCTCCCGAAACTGCACGTAAACTGTCTTCAGCAGAAATCAACCCGTCTTTTTTACCACCGCCACAACCAAAGGCTAACGGTAAAAGCAATAATAAATAAAATAATTTTTTCATTGTGATTTTTAATTAGTTTTAAAATTTGCGCAAAGATAGGGTAAATAATTTTATGGTATCTTCTTCGCTCAATATTCTTTGTGGTTAGTCTCCTCCGCCAACATCTACTCCTTCAGTAGATGAAGTTAAAACAGGCATTACATCTTTTATCTGATAAGCCATTCGGTTATCTTTGTTGGATAAAATAATGATGGTAGTTTGATCTTTTGGTCTACGTAAAAACTCGCTGTTGTAGCCATGCCACCAACCATTGTGGTAAACCACTTTGTTGCCGTTTCCGTTATCAATCATACGCCAGCCGTAGCCATAATTGCGTTTGCCTTTGTGTTCGTTGCTGTAGCCAACAAACGATTGGTCGATGCTTTCTTTTTTGAGAAGCTTTTCGGTGTATAACGACTGATCCCATTTAAATAAATCTTCTGCTGTAGAATAAATTCCTTTATCGCCCACCACATCATCAGCAAAAACAACTCGTTCCGGACTGCCTGAAGCATTATGACCAATGGTGACATTTTTATGAAGCGAATCGGTTTTAGAATTATGCACCCATGTGTCGTGCATACCAAGTGGGTCGAAAATGTTTTTCTTCATGTAATCTGCAAATGTCATTCCCGTGATTTTTTCAATTATTAAAGGTAACAAAGCATAATTGGTATTGCAGTATTCAAATTTTTTGTTGGGCAAATAATACATCTTCGGCTTATTGATAGTAAGTATATCCAGCATGGATTTATTATTGAACACACAGCCGTTGTAAATATTGGGTTTTACACAATATGGCTCGCAATCGTAAACATAGTTGCTCAATCCCGAACGATGGGTAAGTAACATCTTTATACTAATATTGTGATAAGGAAAATGAGGAAGATATTGCTGAATACTATCGCTTAGTTTTAACTTACCTTGCTCAGCAAGAAGCATAATAGCGGCCGCAGTAAGTGTTTTGGATGTAGACGATAATTGAAAGACCGAATTCAATTTAAGCGAATCCTTTTTCCTTATGTTGGAATAACCAAACGCTTTTTCGTAAATAACCTGTCCCCTTTGCGCTATCAGCACCACTCCGTTAAATCCCTTCAGTTTTGCTTCCTCAGTAAACACCGCATCCAGTTGTTTTGCTTTTTCAATGGCGTTAATCTCCTTTCTGATTTTATTAATGCTGTCTTTATTTTCCGGAACGGAAACAGCAACCGCCACAGCAGGTTTCGTTGTTGCAGAAGAATGCGTACAACTATTAAATAAATAAACAGACAGAACAATAACAAGTATGCTCGATACAAATAAGGATATTTTAAATCGTTTCATATTTTTAGTTACTGTTCTGAGTTGGGTGCGTTGCCTTGTGATTATCTTGGTTTATCAATGGCTATTTCCACACTCAGCGGGCGGCCTTTAATTTCTTTGCCGTTCAAAGCATCAATAGCTTTGTATGCATCAGTCTTTTTTTCCATCTCTACAAACCCAAATCCCTTCGATTCCCAGGTAATTTTGTCGTACACAATTTTAGTCGAAACCACTTCTCCGAAAGGAGTAAACAGTCCTTCCAGTTGCATTTCGTTAATATCTCTGTCTATGTTTTTAATAAATAATTTCATGTTGACCTGCTGTTAAATTTTTACAAAAGTATTTGTTTAAATGATTTTTATCTAACTTTGCTCAATAATTTATCAAGAATGAAAAAGTTAATAACCTCTGTTTGTTTTTTGTTTTTAGCTGTTTTGGCTGTTGCACAAACCACTTCTGACGATTATTATTCTCCCTCATCACCCAAATTATTCTCTCGCGAAAAAGTAGTAACCTCTCTCAGTATGGGCACGAGTGTTAGCTTTCTTAACTCATCAAGAGGAACAGGTGTAACTACTTTTATTGCTCCAAAAATAGGATATCAACTCACCAAAAAATTTCAGTTGAATGTCGGATTATTGCATTATACCGTAGCCGGCAACACATTTATGCCACTCAACAATCAGGAAGCGCTTTATAACAGAGGCAACCGCAGTGTTTCGGGTAATATGGTTTTTGCAGAAGGAATTTATCAGTTAAACAAACGCGTAAGTCTTAACGGTGCTTTGATGATGGATGCAGGCTCGTTGAACAACAAACAAAACAACTATAAAGCCCTTTCGCTTGGAATGGATTATAAAGTGGGAGAACACTCTTACATCGGCATTAAAGCAACCGTTGCACAAGGCAATAACGAAAACTACTTCTTTAATCCAAAGAACAACTCTTTCGAATATAACCCCAATGGCTTCTCTAACCCTTTTAGCGGTTTAGTTTCCGGGTTCGGACAAAACATGGCCACCTCGCTCAACAGCATTACCCGTTAAGCAAACACATTAATTTTCTTCGTTAAAATATATTTTGTAATACTTACGTCCGTCTGTATCCACTCCCTTTTCTATCAATTCACGATTACCGTGAATATAAATATGAAAGTTTTTATCCAGCTTAAGCACCGACTTAAACACCCTGGCTTGCTTTTTAACAGCCTGTGACGATATATCAAAATTATCTTCTAACTCTATTTCGTTTTCCTCGCGATATATCGTATCAAAGTTTTGAAACGACTTGATGATGTTTTTATCCTGAAAAACTTCCTGCTCAAAATCCTCTTTATCGAACGAATCGTGAGACTTGAAATACGCCACCGACCTATTCAGCAAATCTATTTTATCGGCCTTACTTACCTCAAACTCTTCCGAAAGCTTTTCGGTTACATAGTTTTTAGTAATGTTCAAAAACTCTTTGGTATAATGATAATCATCGCTGCAGGGTTTCAGTTGAAGAAAAGAATCTTTCCAGTATTGCGCTTCCGAAGCCTTGTTCAGCTTATCTACTATACAAACTTTATAACCTTTATCCCTGTCCGTATTCACTATCAGGCAGCCCTTATCAAGCTTATCTATGTTTATTCCGTCCTCATAATTTATCATAAACTGCTCCGAACTCGCATCTATCTTCAAAAACTCCTGACGCGTTTCCGATTTAAAAATCCCAATCGCATCCGTCAGTTCATCGTCCACCACTATTTCAGAAAAATAAGCCACAAACATATCGCCCGATTTAATTTGAGGATGCATCGAAAGCTCAAACAAATGTTTGGCAATATTTATTGTTGATGCATGAAAGAGTTTAGGACTATCGAACATCTGTGTGGCATAGCTATACACAGGGTTCAGCGTATGGTCTTGGTTCGAAAACGTAAAGTTGTAAAACTCCGGTGTGGTAAACGGATGAAGAAAAAACTTCTTCAACAGTTGTTTCAGTTTATCCTCACCAATATCCAGTGGTTCTTTCGAAATTTTTAGCAATTCACCGTTTGTTTGATTACCCACATGATGAACCGAAACTTTTTGAATCGAAGTATTAATATAATCGAGCATAATAATAGTTTTTGAGCGAGTAAATATAGTTTATTAAAAGAAATGCAGGAGAATAAAAATTCCAGATTTCAAATTTCAATTATGGAGAAGAAAGGGGGAATTTTAGAGTTTTAGATCTGTATAATTTTAGAATGGGGAGGAAGTAGGGGAATTTGGAGATTGGGAAGGGTGATTTGGGGTGTTTTTTGGAATATTTAATCGAAGAGGAGAAGGGTTTGGGAGAAGAATTGAAAGGAATGGGAATTTGATTTTGAGGTTTGGGGGAATTTCAAAACAACGTTGATTCCGCGTTTGCAAATGTCGATTCCGAGTTTGGAAATGTTCCTTTCCGAATTGAGAAAGGTCGTTTAAAAATTTGAAATGAGCTTAAAAAAGTTGGAAACGGTTGTTTAAAAGTTTGAAATGTTTAAGAAGGGGACTCTCCCCTTAATCCCCTCTCCGAAAGAGAGGGGGGGGGGAACGTGACGATTGGGGTATTGTTACGTGAATACTTAAAGCCAACAAAGAGCGATGCGCTGACTAAATGCACCCGATAGTAGTGGAAAGCCCGAAGTGTAGAGGCATAAGCGTGGGCGGACTTGGAACGGATAGCGGGAGAGGGGATTACGAAAAGAGATAAAGTTGATGCCCTAAAAATAATTAAACAATTTTGCAACCAAGCAATTAGCAATCTAAATGAGAAGTGAGTATTGAGACGAAAATGAATTTGGGAACAATAATTGAAACAATACTAACATCAGCATGGTAACAACTCGAGTGAAAACCAAAGAAAGTGGTCGGGAAAATAGATTTATCTTTGTAAGGTAAAATGAAAAAACTACTTATTCTTTTCGTTGTATTAACAAGTCAGATTCCTTTGCATGCTCAGGAAAACGGGCAGGAAGAGCGGGGCACCATACGTGTGCAACGCACAGGAGTACCTATCAAAGTTATTTTTGATGATGTAAATTACCGGCTGGTGGGTATAGATAAATACGGAAACGTACTGGATACAGCCATTGTAGAGTTTACGATGGGAGTAACCATAAAAGGTATTTACAAATCGGAACATGCCAACGGTTATAAACTTTCGCGCGAAATGCAGGATTTGCTAAGCAAATGCGACCAAACTTCGCGCCTGATGTTTGATAACATTAAGGCTAAAGACAAAGGAGGAAACATTTTGGAGATGCGCGCTTTTGGGTACAGCATAGGTTCGGTTAATAAGGATTATGATAACTAATGGAGGGCTAAAACTAAAGAAGGAAGCCAAACTCAGAAGTAAAGAGAAGCTTAGAGTAGAATAAAAACAAGCTATAGATTTACAAATTAAATTTTAATTTATTTGAACTAAACTGTAATTCTGTGGCTCATTTCTTTTGATTACTCTTTACGCAAAGGCTAATAAAATTCTTCATTAAAATTCACGAGATAAAGTTTTTGTTTAGCCCTCGACACAGCAGTGTAGAGCCAACGGAGGTATTCGGTATTAATCATTTCATCGGTTAAATATCCTTGCTCTACAAACACACAATCCCACTGTCCACCTTGAGCTTTGTGGCAAGTAACGGCATAAGCAAACTTAACCTGAAGCGCATTAAAAAACTCGTCTTCTTTTACTTTTTTCAAACGCATGCGCCTGTCGGGAATATCAGCATAATCGGCCGAAACGCTATTATATAATCGTTTGTTATCTTCGGCCGAAAGCGAAGGCGAATCGCTCATAATAGTATTAAGCAAAAGCCTTGTGTGCAACTCGGGCTCATCGGGATAATCAATCATTTTCATACGCACATCGGCAAATCTAAAACCATGCATCTCTTGAACGCGGCCCACACTGGTTAATTGAATAATGTCGCCATTGGCAATAAAACCCGCTTTCGACTCATCTTTGAGCCAGAAATAATTATTTTTTACCACCATCATATAATCGCCCGAAGAAAGTTCTTCTTCCTGCCAACGAATGCGTGCGCGGATTTGCTGATTAAAAATATTTGCACGCTTATTAGAACGGCAAATAACCATGGTATCTTCAGCACCAAACTTACTGTAAGCCGAATTGAGAGCATCTTCGAGTTCGTCACCTCCCAGGCGAACGATGTCTTTAAAGTGAGCCACATCAAAATGAGGTTTGGTAGACAGCTTACTTTTTATCTGATTACGGATGGCTGTGGCATTAGAAAGTATGCCCGAGTCCTCGGTTTGACGCACCACTTCGGTAAGTTCGTGCCAGTTTACTTTAAAAGAATAGGTAGCTTTGAGATATTCGAAATCGAGAGCAGGGCTAATGTCGAGGCCAACGGGAGGCAACTGAGCTGTGTCCCCAATAAAAATAAGTTTGCAATTATTGCCGTTAAATACGTATGAAATTAAATCATCAAGCAAGCTGCCTCCTCCAAACATACCGCCACCGCCCAATCCACCGGCATTAGAAATCATAGAAGCTTCGTCAATAATAAATACGGTGTCAGCATGAAGATTTTGCTGAAGAGTAAAGGCCAATCCTCCATCGTTATCGGGTTTGCGGTAGTATATCTTTTTATGAATGGTGTAAGCAGGTTTTTCGGTGTAGCCCGAAAGCACTTTGGCCGCACGCCCTGTAGGAGCAAGCAACACTGTTTTTCCGCCAAGTGCAGGCATACTGCGCACAAGCGAACGCACAATGGTAGTTTTACCTGTACCGGCATATCCCTTAATAACAAAAATGTGGTCTTCGTTTTTTCCTATTATAAATTCGGAAAGTTTGGTAAACAGTGCCCGTTGTCCGCTGGTGGTTTCGAACGGAAAATGCTGAAGGAGTATGGTTGAAAATTCTTCGGGTTTCAAAATAGATTAATATGAGTAAAAACGTTGCGACAAAGCTATGGATTTAAAAGAAAACAATGGAATAAAAACAATTTTGCAGTTCTCAATTTCCATAATTATCCACTCTCGATATTCAACAAATAAATTTATCTTTGCCCACAATGCAAACAGAATTAAAAAATAAAATAACACAAGCCAACTCGTTTATTGACGAAGCGTTTAATCCGGCACATACTGGGTCTTTTCAGTTGCTCATGCAACTGAGTTTGGACAATGCGCTGATTACCGTTTATGAGAAATCGAATAATAAATACATTGCTTTCGAAAATTATACATTTCAAAACATTTTCACATTTGATGGTTTAGCCGAACTGCTGGATGCCTTGATGAACAAAAGCAAACTGATAAAACACAAATATAAATCGGTAAAATGCGTTATCGTCAACTCGCTTTCGACACTAGTGCCCAATGCACTTTATGAAGAGGAAAGAAAAAAAATGTATCTAAAATTTAATACTTCGCTTGAAGGAGATGAGATGGTGCTGACAGATGATTTGAAAAGCATGGATGCAAAAAACATTTTTGCATTACATCTAAGCATTAAGTCAAAATTGGATTATCAATTCCAGAACATAAGCTATCACCATGTTTCGAGTGCACTGATAGATACTCTTGTGTTGCAAAACAAAAATCAAACGGACAAAAAACTAGTAGTGCATGTTCAACAAACCTGCTTACAGGTGGTGGTTACAGACGGGAAAAACCTTTTGTTTTACAACTCCTTTAATTATCAAACTGCAGAAGATTTTGTTTACTACCTGCTATTTGTTTGTGAGCAATTACAACTTAATCCTGAAACCACAGAACTTGTATTGCTAGGCGAAATAGAACGCAACTCCACCATATATGCATTGATTCAGAAATATATTCGAAAAGTTAAATTCGGTGAACGCAATGACGGAGCGCAATACAGCTATCAGTTACAAACTATTCCTTCGCATTATTATTTCACATTGTTTAATAACTATTACATCTGATGCGAGTAGTTAGCGGCTCTCACCGGGGAAGAGTGATTCATCCTCCTAAAAATCTTGATGTAAGACCTACTACAGATTTTGCTAAAGAAAGTATATTTAATATTCTGAATAATTATTTTGAACTGGATGGTTTAAAGATACTCGACTTATTTTGCGGAACAGGCAATATGACATATGAGTTTGCTTCGCGAGGCTGTGGAGATATAACTAGTGTGGATAGCAATTATTCCTGTTGCGAATTTGTAAAGAAGACTATACTTGAATTTAAAATGAGTCAGGTAAAGGTAATGAAGTCGGATGCATTTGCTTTTTTGAAAAGAGAAACACAACAGTTTCACATCATCTTTTGCGACCCGCCTTATGATTTAGAAAACATAGCCACGATTCCAGAACTTGTTTTTCAGAATAAACTATTGAAACCTGATGGTTGGCTAATAGTGGAACATGGAGAAAAAACTGACCTATCCAAAATGGAACATTTTAGTCAGCACAGAAAGTACGGGAATGTGAACTTTTCTATTTTTATTTCAGCATAAAATACTCGGTAGCCATTTTTTCAATTGCTGTTCCGATAGCCAGCGAAGCTGTGGCTGCAGGCGAAGGAGCGTTGAGCACATGAATAGCGTTACCGTTCACTTCAATTTTAAAATCATCTATCATTTCGCCCTGAGGAGCCAGTGCCATAGCACGAACCCCTGCCCTACCAGGCTTTAAATCGTCCATTTGCAAATCGGGAATTAATTTGCGCAGACGTTTGAGGAAAAAAGTTTTTGAAAAAGCACCGTGATATTCATCGTAACCAAACTTCATATTTTTAGCGAAGAATTTCCAAGTGCCTCCAAAACCAAGCGCTTCGGCAGTATCTTTTAAAGAGAAATCAGTTTTATTATATCCTTCTCGTTTAAAAACAAAAACAGCATTTGGCCCGCATTCCGTTCCTCCGTGTATCATTCGGGTGAAGTGAACACCTAAAAACGGATACTTAGGATTAGGTACGGGATAGATTAAATTCTTTACCTTGCTCATACCTTTATCACTAAGTTCATAATAATCGCCTCTAAAGCCAACAATAGCGGTATCGATGGAAGCGCCTTCTTTCTTGGCTATTCTGTCGGACTGCAAACCTGCACAAGTAATAATATAATTTCCTTTAAAAGTTCCTTTTGGAGTCGCAACAATAGTATGGTCGGAATGTTTTTCAAAACCAATCACCTCATGTTCGCACAAAACTTTGCTTCCAGGAAATTTTGATTGAATAAGTTCAACATACTTCATCGAAACATCAGTATAATCAATAATACCGGTACATGGAACCCAGAGCCCTTCAATTCCAACAGTAAATGGTTCAATCTCTTTTATTCGTGCGGCACTGATTTTCTCAACACCTTCCACTCCATTGGCAAGCCCATTTGTAAATACTTTATTCATGTGTGCCAGTTCCGAAACATCGGTTGCCACCACCACCTTACCACAAATGTCGTGATTAATTTTATGTTCTTTTGCAAATGCAACCAGTTCTCTGCGGCCATCCACACAGTTTTTGGCTTTATACGAACCCGGTTTGTAATACAACCCAGAATGGATAACACCAGAATTGTGACCGGTTTGATGCGCTGCCACCTCTTTTTCTTTTTCAAGAACAAGAATTTTTTTGGAAGGATATTTCAGATTGATTTTATAAGCAGAAGCCAGACCTACAATGCCACCGCCAACAATAATTATGTCGTAATGATTATTTTCCATCAGAAGATTTTTGTCAAAAGTAATACTTTGGAGAGCTATAACAATATGATTTATGTCGTAAGAAAGGCTTACGGTAACTCTTTTTAGATTTCCGGCTGCTCGTATTTCAATACTTCAACTCCGAATTTGCGCAAAAAATCAACCCCTTCATCAGAAGGCAAGCCTTTGAACTCCGCATAAGAGTTAATATAATAAACTTTCTTGATGCCAATGGTAAAAATGACTCTGGCGCAGGCAATACAAGGAGAAAGTGTTACATACAAGGTACAATCCTGAATAGACACATTGTTTTTAGAAGCATACAAAATTGCATTTTGTTCAGCATGTAAAGCAAGAGAACAACTGCCTTTGCTATCGCGGGGACATCCCTGTGAAGGATATTCTGTATCACAATTATGAGTACCAGCAGGTGGGCCATTATAGCCTACAGAAATAATACGTGTATCTTTGGTAAGAACAGCACCAACTTTAGCTTTCACGCAATGAGAGCGCTTGGCAAGGTTTTCGGCCAGTTCCATATAAATGTCATCGAATGATGGTTTGGTCATAAGGATTGGTATTTTTTATTTTGCAAAGATATTCAAAATATCAGGATATCTTCTGTCGGAGCTACAAACCCCAAAAGAGATAAACAAAATGGATTTAAAAATCTATTTCGAGTACTACAGGGCAATGGTCGGAATGTACCGCATCGGGCAATATAACAGCTCGTTTCATCTTCGATTCAAGATTAGTGCTTACCAAATTGTAATCAATTCTCCACCCTAAGTTTTTACCTCTAGCACCTTGTCTGAAAGTCCACCATGTGTAATGATGAGGTTCTTTATTAAAATGACGGAAACTATCGGTAAAGCCGGATTTCATAAACGAATCAATCCACTCTCTTTCTTCAGGCAAAAAACCACTGCTCTTTGCATTTCCTTTCGGATTATGAATATCAATAGCCTGATGACAGATGTTATAGTCGCCACAAATGATCAGTTTAGGTCGCTGCTTTTTTAATTCGTTAATGTAGTTCTGAAAATCGGCTAGCCATTTCATCTTAAAAGCCTGGCGTTCCTCACCGCTACTTCCGCTGGGATGATAAACACTCATCACTGAAACATCACCATAATCAGCCCTTAATACACGACCTTCAAAATCATACGCTTCAATTCCGCATCCATATTCAATATGGTCGGGTTTCTGTTTGGTAAATATGGCTACCCCGCTGTATCCCTTTTTCTGAGCAGGAAACCAGTAATGGAGATATCCTGCCTTTTCGAAAATAGTAACATTGAGCTGCGAAGGTTCTGCCTTTAATTCCTGAACACAAAGAATGTCAGGATTAGCGGCCTTTATCCATTCCATGAGTCCTTTGTTAAGAGCCGAACGAATACCATTTAAGTTGTAAGAAACAATTTTTTTCATTTTTTTGCGTTTATTATGAGGGAACAAAAGTATAAAATGCTTTTGTTTGTGCATAATTAGTACTTTTAAATCTGTGAAATTTCGGAAATACATACTCCTAATCTTTATGGAATTGTTGTTCTCATGCGGTTTCGCCCAATTATCGGGCTACATCCACACGAAACAATTACCGACATTGACTGATACCATGCAGCTCGATACACTAAGTATTGTACCGGGAACAGTTACTTTGTCTTCATCAGGCGGAAAGCTGCTCGACAGTACATACTATAAAATTAGCTATTCTGAAGGGAAGATTTACTTCAATGTAAAAAAAATGAAAGAAGTAGGGCTCTTTGATTCTGGTATCATTTCATCGTATAAAACTTTTCCATATTTATTTTCAGAGGTTACCAAACACAAGGACATCAGTCGTGTTAAACCCGATTTATTTGGCAATGCCAATCCTTTTAATTATGCAATAGAGTCTAAGAATGATGACATCTTTAAAATGGATGGACTAAATAAAAGTGGTAGTATTTCGAGAGGATTTACTGTGGGAAACAATCAGGATATGGTGGTAAATTCCAATTTAAATCTGCAATTGTCAGGGCATTTGAATAACAATATTGATATTTTAATGGCAGCTACCGACAACAATATCCCCATACAAGCTGAAGGAAACACACAGCAATTACAAGAATTTGACAAAGTTTTTATTCAATTATCCACTTCAACTTCAAAGCTTATTGCCGGAGATTTTCAACTGACACGACCTACCGGATATTTTATGAATTTCAATAAAAAAGCACAGGGAGTGAGCTTTTCGACTGCTATTAAAACGAACGAGAATAATAAAAACAAGGCTAAACAAGGAATCTATAAAACCTCTTTGAGTGCAGCTGTATCGCGGGGTAAGTTCGCAAAAAACCAAATACAGGGAATAGAAAGTAATCAAGGACCTTACCGATTGAAAGGAGCCGAAAACGAATCGTTTATTATTATACTTTCGGGCTCCGAAAAAGTATACATTGACGGCAGACTGCTGGTAAGAGGACAAGAAAATGATTACACCATTAATTACAACACGGCAGAATTGACATTTACAGCAAAACAATTGATAACAAAAGACAAAAGAATTGTTGTAGAATTTCAATATTCAGATAAAAACTATGCCCGTTCGCTTGTTCATTTTGGAAATGATTATGAACAAAACAAGTTGAAAGTTCATCTCCACGTTTACTCGGAACAAGACAGCAAAAACCAACCCCTCCAGCAATCGTTATCTGATGATGATAAAAAAATGTTATCTGATATAGGCGATAGCATTTCGCATGCATTAAAACCGAGTTTTGCGGTAGTGCCGTTTACCAACACCGAAATATTGTATAAAATGATTGATACCGTTTTGGGAGCTTATTTATATAAAGGTGTTTTTGTTTATGATACAGATACAATAAATCACAAAACACATTATCGAGTTTCGTTTAGTAATGTGGGTGCAGGCAAAGGGCATTATAACCAAATTACGACCAGTGCTAATGGGAAAGTATTTCAGTGGGTGCCTCCAAGTGCGAATGGAGATACCTTACATGGAAGTTATGAACCCCTTAGCCTGCTAATCACACCTAAAAAGAAGCAGATGATAACTGCTGGTGTGGAATATGCAATTAATAAAAACACCAACTTTGCTCTGGAAGCAGCCGTGAGTGATAATGACATCAATACATTTTCGTCACATGATAAACAAAATGATGTGGGTTATGCCCTAAAAATGAATATCGACAATAGATTGCCACTTTCCCACAACAATAACACTACAGACACTGCCAACAGAGGAGTATTACTAATTACGAATGCAAATTATGAATACGTTCAAAAATATTTTTCACCTATTGAACGCTATCGGAGCCTAGAGTTTGAACGCGATTGGAACAGAGGCAGTGATGCCGTAGCAGACGACCAGCATATTATCGGTGCGGGAATTGGTCTTGCAAAAAGGAATTTAGGAATCGTTGGTTACAAATTCAATGCGTTTCTGGAAGGAACAAAATACAATGCATATAAGAACAATGCGAATTTTGCAATTTCAAAAAAAGGATTCAGTGTTATGTATGACGGTAGTTTACTTACTTCTAAGAGTACTATAATTAACACTAGTTTTTACAGGCATAAGAGTGGAATTTCACAAAAAATAAAACGCATCACTATAGGTGTGAAAGACGAATTTGAACAGAATAAATTTTCGATAGGAAAACCTGATTCTCTTCTTTCAAACAGCTATAAATTCTGGGAATGGCAGGCTTTTGCGCAGAATGCAGACACTACTAAAACCAAGTATGGAATAAACTATAAAGAAAGGACTGATTATCTGGTGAAAGATACATTAGGGAATGCTTCATTCTTTAAATCAACACTAGGTCAAAATTATAACGGATTTTTTGAATTGATGAAAAACCCAAACAGTCAGTTAAAACTGAATGCCACTTATAGAAAATTAACAATAGAGCCTCATTCATTCACATCACAACAGCCCGACAATTCGCTTGTAGGACGCATTGAATACGGTTTTAAGTTATTTAAAGGTCAATTAAGTTCCAGCTCTTTTTATGAAATTGGTTCGGGTTTAGAAGTAAAGAAAGAATATTCATTTATTAAAGTTGACCCGGGATTGGGAATTTATATGTGGATAGATTACAACCATGATGGTATAAAATCACTGAATGAATTCGAGGTCGCACCAACACCCAGTCAGGGAGAATACATCAAAGTTTTCACACCTTCTAATAGTTATTTTAAAACCTACAATAATCAATTCAGCGAGGTGTTAACCTTAAAACCCTCCACCGCTTGGGAAAGCAAAGAAGGTTTTCGTAAATTTGTTTCTCACTTTACTAATCAAACTTCTTACAGGGTAGAAAGGAAATCAACTAATGATATATTAGAAATTGCATATAATCCTTTTCTTGGGTTAGTAAACCCAATCAAATTAGCAGATAGCACCATCAAAACATTGAACTCGTCATTCAGAAACACCCTTACCATTAATCAACAAAGCTCGGTATTCGGAGTTGATTTATCGTATCAGGACACAAAAAACAAATCTTTAACTGTTAATGGTCTTGAGGCTCGACAAAACACCTTTGAAGAAGCAAGGGTGAGGTGGAATATTATTCAGCAAATAAGTTATAATTTTGATGGAATTAATGGAATTAAAAACAACAACTCACAAGGCTTTGTTTCCAGAAATTTTTCAATTAATTATTATTCTCTTGAGCCAAAATTGAATTATCAGCCCACTACATCATTTCGATTAAGCGTACTATTTAAATACACCGGTAAAACAGACGACAGAACAAATACAGACTCCACTTCTGTAATGGCAACCATGCAGGATTACGGAGCTGAAGTAAAATATAATGTATTAAACAAAGGAAGTTTAAATTTCAAAGCAGATTTTATTCAGATTAGGTATAGTGGTTATCAAAACACTGCCTTGGCATTCGAAATGCTTGACGCTTTAAAAACAGGACAAAATATCACATGGGGTCTCACCTACCAACGAAACATTACCGCAAACCTGCAACTCAGCATAACTTATGATGGCCGAAAATCCGAAGGAAACAAGGCTATTCACATAGGAGGAGCTCAATTAAGAGCCTATTTCTAACCTTCTCCTTTTTCAATTTGTTAATTATTATGTTAGAAATTATTTAAAACTTGTGAATTCAAGCACCCTTTAAGTGTCAATTATTAATTAGGTTTGCGCAAACAAAAATCCCCGTGCAATTAAACGGGGTGGATTTTAGAAATTCAGAATCTTGTAACATCATTTAATTTTATTATTCGAACCATGAAAAAAGTAATTGTTTTAACTTTGTTTTTTATTGGCATTAGCTCTATATCATTAGCACAAGAAGTAGGCAAAGAAACTACAGCTAAGAAAGAAGGCTTCTTTCACCGTATTTTTCATCGCGACAATAAACCTCGTGCTCAGATGCATCATTTTGAAGCAGCAAAAAAAGATCCGAATATGAAACACAACGGAACCGATTTTTGGAACAGAAGAAGAAAAGAGAATAAAAATAAGGTGGATGGTGATGGATTTTCGACCCCTTCGAGCGGTAATGGAAAAAGAGGTAAAAAAAGTGGAGTGAAATAAAATTTACATTTTGCTTTTCACCTTTGATACCTATGTAAACCAAACATTACAAATTCCCGTTACAGTTCATTTGATTTTACAAAATGTGTTTTTACAGTAAAATCATTGTATCCACATAAATAGAGCATACTGCAATCAATCCCTTTAGTGCATATTCTTGTACTAGCACAACTGCACTACATTCGTTCAATGTTTGAATATGTATTGATGCAAGTGCAAGACATCTGTTTAATATTTGTTCAGGTATAGACGTTGGTACAATACATACTTTCAATATTTGTTCATGTATAGACGCAGTTGTAATACATCCATTCAATATTTATTCATGTATGGATCCTGGTGCAATACATCCGTTCAATATTTGTTCATGTATAGACGCAAGTGCAATACATCCATTTAATGTTTGTACATGTACTCAAAGAACTGTAACAATTACATGCATTGATTGTTATTAAGAATATTCTATTGCAATAAATTCAAGCATTTAACGGCTTTCCATAAGGCAACCTAAAATTTAGTAGGTATGCTTAAGAGACAGCATAACCAAACCCTACATAAGGGAAAGACGTTTCCGTCAATAATCACCAAAAAGAAATCCCGTTCCGAATTAACGGAACGGGATTTCTTGTTCGACTAATTAATGTCTTATTGTTTTATCACGCGCTCGGTGTGCATCACATTCGAACTTGCATCGAGTATTCTAACGAAATACATTCCGTTATTGAATTGC
>CAIYIS010000006.1 GCA_903926385.1 uncultured Bacteroidota bacterium | reverse complement strand
TAAAAAAATAGTCCCAAACAATGTCTGGGACTAAACAAGATAAACATCCATCGAAATATCGCTGTATGCCTTCTTTCGGTTGATGCAAATATAGGAAAAAAATAAATGAGGTTTTATTTGTTTTTTAAGACAGTACCTCGGGCCAAAGGAGCTCTTCACAACTTTCAGAATGACAACCTAAAAGTTTAAAATTTCCTTCTTTAAATTTCTACTTCTTCACTTCTTTATCTGTCATATCCATCGGATTCGAAACTTTTTCTTTCATCAGAGCCAGTTTTACTACATCTATCATTTGTTCTACATAATGAAACTTCAAATCTTTGATGTAATCCTTTTTGATATCTTCTATGTCTTTTTTATTGTCCACACAAAGAATAATTTCTTTAATGCCGGCACGTTTGGCAGCCAGAATTTTTTCTTTAATGCCACCTACAGCCAGCACTCGCCCTCTTAGGGTTATTTCTCCTGTCATAGCCAGATGAGGTTTTACTTTGCGTTGTGTAAAAGCCGAAGCAATGGCAGTAAGCATGGTAATACCAGCCGAAGGGCCGTCTTTAGGAGTTGCACCTTCGGGTACATGAATGTGTACATTCCATTTATCAAAAACATCGGGCTTAAGGCCAATGATGGCGCTGTGAGCTTTGAGGTATTCGAGAGCAATCATAGCCGATTCTTTCATCACTTCGCCCAGATTTCCGGTTAGGGTAAGTTTACCACTACCACGGGTAATGCTGGTTTCGATAAATAAAATATCGCCACCTACCGAAGTCCAGGCCAATCCGGTAACCACACCAGCCACATCGTTGCCTTGATAGCGGTCTTTGGCATGAGCAGGGCCCAGAATTTTAATCAGGTCTTTTATTTCGGTATTCACCTTGTAGTTTTGATCCATAGCAATAGATTTGGCAGTATTTCTCACCACCTTTGCTATTACCTTTTCCAAACCTCTCACTCCACTTTCGCGGGTATAATTCTCGATAAGGTACTCTATTATTTTTTTATCCAAAACTATTTGATCTTTCTTCACCCCTTGTTCCGTGAGTTGTTTCGGCATCAAATGTCGTTTGGCAATTTCTATTTTTTCTTCAATGGTATAGCCGGTAATTTCTATCACTTCCATCCTGTCGCGCAGGGCAGGCTGAATGGAGCTTAAACTATTGGCAGTGGCAATAAACATTACGTTCGACAAATCGTAATCCATCTCCACATAATTATCATAAAAATTATTGTTCTGTTCGGGGTCGAGCACTTCGAGCAAAGCAGACGAAGGGTCGCCATGAAAATCGTTTCCTACTTTATCTATTTCGTCCAGAATAAAAACAGGATTAGACGAGCCGGCTTTCTTAATATTTTGCAATATACGTCCAGGCATAGCCCCAATGTAGGTTTTGCGATGTCCTCTTATTTCGGCTTCGTCCTTGAGTCCGCCCAAACTCATGCGTATGTATTTTCGGCCTAAACTTTCGGCAATGCTCTTGCCCAACGAAGTTTTACCAACTCCCGGAGGACCGTAAAGACAAAGGATAGGCGATTTCATATTACCTTTTAGTTTTAAAACGGCTAAATGTTCGAGGATACGCTCCTTTACTTTTTCCATACCAAAATGGTCTTTATTCAACACCTTTTCGGCTCTTTTTAAATCAAAATTATCGGTGGTATTCTCTCCCCAAGGCAAGTCGAGCAATACTTCCAGATAATTGGTCTGAATAGAATATTCCATAGCATTCGGATTCATTCGTTCCAGTTTGCCCAGTTGTTTGTTCACCACATCGGCCACTTCTTTACTCCATTTCTTGGTTTTGGCCTTCTCTTTCATTTCCTGCACATCTTGTGTAGGATTGTTTTCGCCCAGCTCTTCCTGAATGGTTTTCATTTGCTGATGCAAAAAGTAATCGCGCTGTTGCTTATCCAAATCTACTTTTACTTTCGATTGAATCTGATTTTTCAGTTCGAGCATCTGCAGTTCTTTGGTCAAATTAGAAAGCACCAAGGTGGCACGTTCTTTTAAATCTAATACTTCCAGCATTTTTTGTTTGTCCGCCACTGAGGCATTCATATTGGAAGAAATAAAATTGACCAGGAAAGATGGTGTTTCAATATTTTTTAATGCAAATCCGGCCTCGCTTGGTATATGCGGGCTTTGTTTTACAATTTGCAAAGCAAGGTCTTTTAACGAAGAAACCAAAGCCAGAAACTCTTTATCGTCTTTCTCCGGACGAGTTTCGACCACAGCAGTAACGCTGGCTTTAATAAATGGTTCGGTTTGTAAAACCTCTTTTATTTCAAAACGCTTTTTACCCTGAATTATCACTGTGGTATTGCCATCGGGCATTTTCAGCATTTTTATAATCTGAGCCACTGTACCTATTTTATTCAGGTCGTCAATGGTGGGGTCTTCGATGGCATCGCTTTTTTGCGAAAGCACACCAATTATTTTATCGCCTTTATAAGCCTCTTTAATCAGCTTAATGGATTTATCTCTGCCAACGGTAATCGGAATAACAACCCCTGTAAACAATACAGTATTGCGAAGCGGTAAAATTGACAGTACATCAGGTACTTTTTCGTTATTCAGGTTGTCTTCGTCTTCGGTAGTAAGCAAAGGAATTATTTCGGTATCATCGTCTATAGAATCCTGATTAAGCATTGGCATCAAGCTATTCAAGTCAAAATTATCTGTCATATTTGGTTTTATTTAAACTAATATTTAAAAAGTGTGATGGTTGTTTTCAATTGATGTGCCACCCTGTCAGATTAGACATTTTGGCACGTTTTAATTTTCTTTTGGTTTTAATAAATAAAAGATATTGACCAATACAATGGCTACATTGGTAAAGATAATGGGAATGGAAAAATTTAACAACACTCCGTAAGCCACAAACAGAATGCACCCCAAACTATTGATGATACGCAGGGTTTTGATATCTCTCATCAAAAAGGAGGTGAGCACTCCCAGAGAGGCCATATAGCCCACTATATCTGTAAATGTAAAATGAAGCATAGGTAAGTTCTGTTATTGAATGGTTGTTGTTTTGGCTTTAGGTAAAAGCCTGTTTTAGTTTCTGTACTTCTCGGTCAGTTGAAACACATGAGCAAGTATTTCTTGTTCTGTTTCATCAAACACCATAGTTCTGCGTTCGAAAACACGTGAAGCCACTTCAAAGGCATCTTTTATTTTATAAGTGGTAAATCCGGCTGCTCCGCCCCACGAAAAATCGGGGATATAATTGCGAGGAAAACCCGAACCAAATATATTGGCATTTACTCCCACCACTGTGCCTGTGTTGAACATGGTATTAATTCCGCATTTGCTATGGTCGGCCATTATCAAACCGCAAAATGTTAAACCTGTGGGCACAAATCTTTGCTTTTCGTAATTCCATAATTTCACCTCAGCATAGTTATTCTTTAGGTTAGAATTATTGCTGTCGGCACCTATGTTGCACCATTCTCCCACCACCGAGTTGCCCAGAAAACCATCGTGAGCTTTATTAGAAAAACCAAATATTACCGAATTGTTTACCTCCCCTCCTACTTTGCTTTGAGGGCCAATGGTGGTAGGGCCATATATTTTAGCTCCGAGTTTGAGCACCGAGTGTTCGCATAAGGCAAATGGGCCGCGCACTATGGAGCCTTCCATTATTTCGGCATCTTTGCCAATGTAAATAGGGCCTGTGGTGGCGTTTAATATGGCGCATTCCACTGTGGCTCCTTCTTCCACAAATATGTTTTCTACCCCCATCACTTTGTTGGTAGCACTCAGGGCAAGCGATTTTCGGCCGGTTGTGATGAGTTCGAAATCTGATTGGATGGCTTCTCCGTTTTTCGAAAAAATATCCCAGGGATGTTTTATCTGCATTGCTTTGGCATGCGATTCGAACTTTTTAAACGCATCCATGGAGTTAAAATCGAAATCAGAATTGTTTCCGGTATTGGCTGCTATCACCACTTCTGCTGATAAAAGTGCCTGTCCGGGTTGCAAAGATTTAAATTCGGCTACCAAGGCTGCATTGGGACAAACCGAGGCGTTTACCCAGTAATTATCGGCATCAATGGTAAATTCGGCCGGATATTTTTTGGATAAGTACAACTCTGTTTTGGTAGAAGTTTTTGCTTTCAGCATACGCTCCCATTTTTCGCGAATGGTTAATATCCCTACTCGAATATCGGCTACAGGTCGTGTGTAGGTTAACGG
The DNA here is from genome assembly GCA_903926385.1 of uncultured Bacteroidota bacterium. Classification (GTDB taxonomy): domain Bacteria; phylum Bacteroidota; class Bacteroidia; order 2-12-FULL-35-15; family 2-12-FULL-35-15; genus 2-12-FULL-35-15. The sequence goes on along the minus strand of CAIYIS010000006.1, from coordinate 4,330 downwards.
TAATAAATTTATTCTGGTGTTGTCGTCAAATAATATAAAATTCATAAGCCCCTCCTTTCCTCTCTTGCGAGAGTTGTTAAATTGTTGTTGTTTTACCTCACCCCCGGCCCCTCTCCTTGAAAAAAGGAGAGGGGTGAAGGAGTGTGAATTATTTTGTTTTTTTGAGTTTCTCACCTGTTACCCCCTCTCTTGCGGAGAGGGGATTAAGGGGAGAGGTGACTAATTCAATATTGGGTCAGGTTTGTTCATCATTGTGATATAAATATCCACCTGACGTAAAAAGTACTTTACTGTTTTGGTATTATCGGCATCTATCATCATGTCGTACATGTCGGTGTCGTTTTCGGTGTATTTACCTACTTTAAATCTTGCTTTGGACAATGCCGAAATATACTTTAACGGAAAATGGTCGTGTACATTCAAATCGATAAGCAAATCGTATTCTTCGTTAATAAAATTCTGAATAATGATGCCGGCAGGCTTGCCCATCCAGTTTATTTCTTTCTGCGAAAAAAAATCGTATTCCAGTTTAGAATACGTCATGGGTGGCATTTGTTTGGTATCAAAAAAGCCAATTACATTTACTTTTTTGCGAAACTCCCGAAGGTATAAAACATAGCGTTTCACTATTTCGTAGTCTTCGGCATTGGTGGCATCAAACAAAATACCTACCGTTTTGCACGAATCAAAACTAAACTTATTGGCTTTCCTGTTTCGCGTAAACGATTGCAATTCCTGCTTAAGCGTGTAGTTGCCAATAATACTTTTTATTTTTTTTAATAAGCTCATTCAATCCGTTCAATGTTTGGTAAGGTTACTTATTATGCCGGCTATGGTTAATAGTAAACTTGGGGCAAATGTAATTAAAAGTAAGATACTTTAAAGTGATTGAGGATTTTTAGGTGGTATAGCGGTTATTGTAGTATTATTTTTTGGGCGATTACCGTTACCTCTTCGTTTGTTCCGTTAAGCGTAGCATCTTGCTACGTTTCATTTTACAAGTCCTCCGGACTTATTTCTTTACCCGTTTTAGTTTTCGGCAAGATGCCGGTTAAACCAGACGTAGCGGGAGGCTACGCCTAACGGGGTAATTTTAGGTAAGTACAACTTACCAAATTATTATGTCACGAAGCCCCAGCGCACTTTTCAACGCTTCAGCTTCGCGCCTACGGGGGTTATTCTTTAATTACTCTTCCATTCTTAATAATTCCGTTTCTGTTTCGCACTGTGTAAAGATACATTCCTTTTGCAAGTTGTTCTATGTTTATGGTTGTTGAGTTTGTAAATGTTTGTTGTAAAAATTTTCTTGATGAAAGGTCGTAAAGAATAATTTCTGTCTGTTCGTAGTTACTTATTTGAATGTTGAGTTTATCAATAACAGGGTTGGGATACAAAATTATAACTTCATCATTCAATACTTCGTTTATTCCTGTTGAACAAGAATTAGAATTAAACCAAGCCGAAGTTGCTGAGCAACCAAACGAATTTGTAACAACAACCCACCAAGTTCCAATTGTGCAAGGAATAAATTGGGTAGTGTCTTGGGTTTGTAATACCCCATTAAGATACCATTCGTAACTATAACCTATTCCACCAACCGAACTCGCAAGCATATTGCCGGGTTGGCTTGATACTATAGGGGTTAAGGGAACCGGATTTACTGTAACATTTGAAATAGCAGAATCACTACAACCAGAAGTTGTTCCAATAACTGTGTAACTTGTACTTAAAGTGGGTGAAGAAGTAGCAGTATTAATACCTGTAGAAGTTGCACCAGCCGACCAAGTGTAAGAATTAGCACCACCTGCAACTAAGTTAAATACTTCTCCAGAGCATATTGTACCTGAATTAACATTTACTGTAGGAGGTGCATTAATTGTTATAGAAGACGAATCAGTAGTCACCGAACAAGCTCCATTGTTAGTGTTATTTGTAACCATATAAGTCCCAACAGCACTTAATCCTAAATCAACAACCCCTGTATAAACATTAATACTTAACCCTGCTGGTGACGAAAAAAAATATCCCGCAATGCCACCACCGACATATGTTGGAGATGGGTTAGAACCGTTTTGACAATAGGGAGAGCCTGAATAAATAAATGAAGCAACGGGAGGAGAAAGAATTTGAATATTTGATGTACACGAAGTGGAAGGGCATCCACCAGTTCCCAAAACAAAATTTGTAACTGTATAGCTTCCGATAGCAGAATTTAATAAATCAACCTCACCAGTAGAAGTACTAACAAATATTAATCCAGCTGGGGTAGAAGTAAATGTTCCAGCACTACCGGCTCCAGAAAATGTCGGAAAAGGATTAACTCCAGTCTGACAATAAGGAGAACCTACATAACTAAATGTGCTCCCAGATGGAATAATAGTAATAGTTGATGTGTAAATTGCAGTAGGGAACCCACAGGAAGCTGATATTGTATTAGTAATTAAGTAGGTTCCAGGAGCAGAATTAGAAAAATCTATCTGACCAGTAGAATCATTTACAAATGATAATCCAGCAGGTGATGCAGTAAATATTCCAGAAATCCCACCTCCACTATATGTAGGAAAAGGATTACTACTAGAGTTATAACAATTGTAGGGTGAGCCAGTATAGCTAAATGTAGCTATTGGCGAAGTGCTGGAAAAGCTTCCTGCTTCTAAGAATACACCTGAATCAAGAATATCATCAGCACCATCAGCGATAACAATCTTAATGTGATACGTTTGTCCACATAAAACACCTACACTTGCATAAAGCGGAACAGTAAATCCATCATATTGAATTGTTAATCCGTCAGGTGCAGTTCCTGTTCCCATACCGTTACCGTTATCAAAATAATATGTAGGGCTATTAAGTAAATTAATATTATTAATTGTTACAGGGTTTATTGTCCCTGGAACCAAAGCAATGTTTGTTGAATTGTTTGAATAAGGTCCTGATATGCCAGGTCCACTAATGAATACACCGAAACCATCACTAATAATACTACTTGCATATTCCATATATTCATCTGAACCAAATATATATCTAAATTTTACATTATTAGATGATGGCACAAAATCAAATTCTAAAACAGACGCGTCATAGCTTATGTTTGGAGCCCAAATGGAATCTAAGTCAGGGTCACCCGAGAGTCCATTTGCACCTGTGATGCCAGTTAAATTATTTGGACCAATTGCGTTTGTAACACTTCCATTGGTTAAAAGAACCCCAGAAGTGAAACCAATATTTGAAGCAGAGCCATTAAATGTACCACTTGCAATATTAGCACCAGTGTAGGTTACATTACTTATTGTTACTCCAGTTCCAGCAAAGAAATTTTGAACCCATTGTAATGGTGTAATCGTAGTATCTACTGTTAGTTGAGCATTGGCCGAACTAATTGATAATAGTGTAATAATAATTAATGTAATTTTTTTCATTTTTGTTTGGTTTAATTTTGAAAATAGTTATTGTAACTCCGTTATAAATTTCAGATGTTCCTTTCTAATAAGAAATGGTACGTTTGACATTTCCAAGTGAAGAAAGAGAGCAATACGATGCTGTCCATCTAAAATAGTCCATTTGTTTTTACTAATATAAATTATTAAGGGTGGAATTAATTTATTCCCTGCATCAATAAATTCAGTAAGGCAAATCATATTCGCATCTAAAATAAATTTTTTATATTGAATTTGTCCGCCATCAATTTTGCTAATTACTTTATTAATGTCTAAAGGAACTATTACACACCCATTCAGAATATCATCAGTAATTTCCGTCTTAAGATTTTTAATTGGCATTTCCGCACTATTTTCATAAAAGGAAATTTTCAATTTATTAATGTCAATAGGTTTCATTCGTTACGTTAATGCTTGTTACGTGCGTTCTCAAAATATCCGATAACGTTTGAAAGATTTTCGCCTTTGCAGGTGTTTTTTACCTGCAAACAGAATCCGCTTAAATTTCTTCCCACAAATATACATATATTATATATGTATAAAATAAAATCTTACCCCCCAACCGTCACACTCTGGCCCCCCTCCCCTTGCCAAGGGGAGGGGCCGGGGGTGAGGTCTTACCCCTTTCGTCACCATTTCCCCCCTCTCTTGTGGAGAGCGGATGCAGGGGAGAGGAGCTTCCTATCATCGCTCATCCGTTTCTTGCTTTTTTATTTCAATTTCCTATCATCGCGTCTCAATTTCCTGTCATCGCGTCTCAGTTTCCTATCAGCGGTCGTCCGTTTTTTCCTCTTTTTCTCAATTTCCTATCATCGCGTCTCAGTTTCTTACTTTTTTTTTCAATTTCCTATCATCGCGTCTCAGTTTCCTATCATCGCTCATCCGTTTTTTCC
>CAIYIS010000005.1 GCA_903926385.1 uncultured Bacteroidota bacterium | reverse complement strand
GCTCCCGTTGCTCCATTAGCTCCGGTAGAACCTGTCAATCCAACTCCAGTCGCGCCAGTTGCCCCATTAGCTCCGGTAGAACCTGTCAATCCTACCCCTGTTGATCCAGTGGCGCCATTAGCACCAGTAGAACCAGTTAATCCAACTCCAGTTGATCCCGTTGCTCCATTAGCACCAGTGGAACCCGTTAATCCAACTCCGGTCGCGCCAGTGGCGCCATTTACACCAGTAGAACCTGTCAATCCAACTCCCGTTGCTCCCGTTGCTCCATTAGCTCCGGTAGAACCTGTCAATCCAACTCCAGTCGCGCCAGTTGCCCCATTAGCTCCGGTAGAACCTGTCAATCCTACCCCTGTTGATCCCGTTGCTCCATTAGCTCCAGTGGAACCCGTTAATCCAAATCCAGTTGATCCCGTTGCTCCATTAGCTCCGGTTGCCCCAGTAAAACCTGTTGCCCCAGTTACTCCATTTGTACCATTTGTTCCCGCTGTTCCTGTTGAACCAGTGGCTCCAGTAACACCATCTATTCCGTTTGTACCATTTGTTCCCGCAGTTCCGGTAGCTCCCGTTGCTCCATTGGTTCCGTTCGTTCCATTTATTCCCGCTGTTCCGGTTGAACCGGTGGCTCCTGTTGCTCCATTGGTTCCGTTCGTTCCATTTGTTCCCGCTGTTCCGGTTGAACCTGTGGCTCCTGTTGCTCCATTGGTTCCGTTCGTTCCATTTATTCCCGCTGTTCCGGTTGAACCTGTGGCTCCTGTTGCTCCATTAGTTCCATTTGTTCCCGCTGTTCCGGTTGAACCTGTGGCTCCAGTTGCTCCATTAGTTCCGTTTGTTCCATTTGTACCTGCTGTTCCGGTTGAACCGGTGGCTCCTGTTGCTCCATTTGTTCCGTTTGTTCCTGCAGAACCTGTAGCTCCTGTTGCTCCATTTATTCCGTTAGTACCATTTATTCCCGCGGTTCCTGTTGAACCAGTGGCTCCAGTAACACCATCTATTCCGTTTGTACCATTTGTTCCCGCAGTTCCAGTTGAACCAGTGGCTCCTGTTGCTCCATCTATTCCGTTTGTACCATTTGTTCCAGCAGTTCCGGTTGAACCAGTGGATCCCGTTGCTCCATTAGTTCCGTTTGTTCCTGCAGAACCTGTAGCTCCGGTTGCTCCTATCTCTCCTGTAGCTCCTGTTACTCCATTTGTTCCGTTTGTTCCATTTGTTCCCGCTGTTCCGGTTGAACCAGTGGCTCCTGTTGCTCCATTGGTTCCGTTAGTTCCATTTGTACCTGCTGCTCCTGTTGCTCCATTGGCTCCGTTTGTTCCATTTGTTCCCGCTGTTCCTGTTGAACCGGTTGCTCCGGTTGCTCCATTGGTTCCGTTAGTTCCATTCGTACCTGCTGTTCCTGCAGAACCTGCAACTCCGGTTGAACCTGTGGCTCCGGTTGCTCCATTGGTTCCATTCGTACCTGCTGTTCCTGTTGAACCCGTAGCTCCAGTTACACCATCTATTCCGTTTGTACCATTAGTTCCGGTTGAACCGGTCGCTCCTGTTAATCCTGCGTTCCCTGTATTTCCTGTTGCACCTGCCACTCCGGTAGCGCCATCAATACCTGTCGCTCCTGTTAAACCTGTGTTTCCTGTATTACCTGTAGCTCCCACTATCCCAGTCGCGCCATTAGCTCCTGTAGCCCCATCAACACCTGTTGCTCCTGTTATGCCTGTGTTCCCTGTATTACCTGTTGCTCCTACTAACCCAGTTGCTCCGGTAGCGCCAGTTAATCCATTGGCTCCGTTTGTTCCGTTTGCTCCTGCTGTACCTGTTGAACCAGTGGCTCCAGTGGCTCCAGTAGCTCCATTTGTTCCCGCTGTTCCCGCTGTTCCCGCTGTTCCCGCTGTTCCCGTTGCACCAGTAGCTCCTGTTGCTCCATTGGTTCCATTCGTACCTGCTGTTCCTGTTGAACCGGTGGCTCCTGTTGCTCCATTGGTTCCGTTAGTTCCATTCGTACCTGCTGTTCCTGCAGAACCTGTAGCTCCGGTTACTCCATTTGTTCCGTTTGTTCCAACTGTTCCGGTTGAACCAGTGGCTCCCGTTGCTCCATTAGTTCCATTGGCTCCGTTCGTTCCATTTGTTCCTGCGGTACCTGTTGAACCGGTGGCTCCTGTTGCTCCATTGGTTCCATTCGTACCTGCTGTTCCTGTTGAACCCGTAGCTCCAGTCACACCATCTATTCCGGTTGTACCATTAGTTCCGGTTGAACCGGTCGCTCCTGTTAATCCTGCGTTGCCTGTATTTCCTGTTGCACCTGCCACTCCGGTAGCGCCATCAATACCTGTCGCACCTGGTAAACCTATGTTTCCTGTATTACCTGTAGCTCCCACTATCCCAGTTGCGCCATTAGCTCCTGTAGCCCCATCAACACCTGTTGCTCCTGTTAAGCCGGTGTTCCCTGTATTACCTGTTGCTCCTACTACCCCAGTTGCTCCGGTAACGCCATCCACTCCTGTTGCTCCTGTTAAACCTGTGTTCCCTGTATTACCTGTGGCTCCTACTGTCCCTGTGGCGCCATCAACTCCAGTTGCTCCTGTTAATCCTGTATTACCCGTAGGACCAACATCACCTGTGGCTCCAGTTGGCCCAAATGAGCCACCAACAACGGTTCCTGCAGTTTTCGAATAAAGTGCGTAAGGCACACTCATCATTTGAGTTGCACCCATGCTTACATAACCAGAACCATCATCAACTTCAATTTCCAAATATTTATTTCCTACTCCCCAATTAATATTAGGGAATGTTCCAATAACTGCAACTCCATTTCCGATTACCAAAGTAAATAATCCGTAAACATTTGTAGTGGTGGTATGGGTCTCCTGATAAACAACAGTTCCATTACCTGTCAAGTCATGAATAGAAAAACGCACGGAGAGATTTGCGTTCACCAAAACGTTGCCGGAGACATTCCGGGCAACAGCCTGATAATTTATTCCTTCAGGAGGAGCCTGAGCAAATGTATTGGTTGCAAAAAAAGTAAATACGACAAAGAAAAGGAGTAGTTTTTTCATAATTATTGTTTTTTATTTTTTCCTCCAAAAAGAAATATTGACTTAATTGGATTGAATTTATCTTTTTTATAATTGTTGAATCATAATATAACGTACATTAAAGTAACTTATTCACCCACAAAACGGCAAATGATATACTTGTATATTTACTGCCACCTGCTTAAAACGCATTCCAATTAAGCCTTTCAGAGCCCACTTAGAAAACAAAATACAGTATTTTTGTAAAAAGATACAATATCCTATGTATATTTAATAGTAGTAAACGGCATAAAAATAAGAAATTTTCCGTTTACTCCAACATATTTTCCATTTACAATGGACGAAGCAGACTTTTATGGGCTTATTGAAATGTAAATCTCAGGAAAATAAATAAAGGAAGTGAATAGAATAGTAATGTTACTCCTATCAGTTAACACTATAACAAATACTATTTGATTAAGTTATTTTTAAAAGCGGGACAAGATGGAGTGATTAAATTTTTACACCGATGACCAAAATATCATCAACCTGATCCAATTGTCCTCTCCACTCTTCAATTGTGTTGTTTAAGATTTCTTTTTGCAGTTCGATAGGCTTTTCGCAAACACTCAACAACAGGTCCCTAAAATGTTTTGCCATAAATTTCTTACCATTACTTCCGCCAAATTGATCGGCATAACCATCGGAAAAGATATATACGCAGTCATCTTTTTGAAGTGGGATAACATGATTTGTAAATCTCTTTTTTTCTTCACCTAAAAACAATCCGATAGGAAATTTGTCAGCCTTAGTCTGCAAGAGTTCGCCATTTCGGATAATGTATAAAGGGTTGTAGGCACCTGCGTATTGCAACTCAAGATTTTTGAAATCAATAGTACAAAAAGACAAATCCATTCCGTCCTTCGCTTGCGCCTCTTCGTGTCCATGGTGCAATGTTTCGCTTACTCCATCATTCAATCTATCCAAAATTAGAGAAGGCATTGTGAAGTTATTATTGTTTACCACATGTTTCAGTAGGTTGTATCCTACAATTGACATAAAAGCTCCTGGAACACCGTGACCAGTGCAATCTACAGCTGCAAACATTGTTTTGTCATCCTTCTCGTCTATCCAATAGAAGTCTCCGCTAACTATATCTTTTGGTTTGTAGAGAACGAAAGAATTAGGAAGCAATTTTTTTACCAAACTATCCGGTGGTAATATGGCTTCCTGTATTCTTTTAGCATATTTTATACTATCCGTCACGTGCTTGTATAGAATTTCTAACTCCTGATTTTGAGTTTCGATTTCCTCCTTTTGCCTAACCACCTGCTCCGTTCTCTCGATTACCTTTGCTTCCAAAATCCGTTCATTCTCTCTTAAGTCTTCCCTCATCTTTAACAAAGCGGCACCAAGCGTGTCTTCATTACTTAATGGCTGATAGTAGGAAATGAAATTACCTGCACCTACCTCTCTTGCAAATTCGGTGGTACGTGCCATACCGTCAACTAATCCGTTTAACGCTATTGACATTTCTCCGATTTCATCATTTCTGTCTTTTATCCTTTCCTGAGGTAACACACCTTTACCCATCATCAACAGTATTTTCTTTAACTGATGTATTGGTTGAACAATTGTTCTTACAGTGAAAACGGCAATTAATATTCCGCCAAATACCAAAATGATGCCTAACCATATTACTATTTTTTGAAGAAAACTAAATGAATGTAACATTTCTGTCGAATTCTCTTTAGCATTGGTAGCTTGTCTTTCGGTAAGTATATCCAAACTGTCACAAATAACCTGAGACTTTGTATTTAGCTCCTCGAAGGGAAGTTGAACCACAAACTTAACACCAGCGTCATCATAAGTATCAAATGAGTTCAACTGGCTCATTACGTCATCCTGATATGAGGTAAACATTTGTTCTGTTTTGGTTAAAATATCGTTGATGCTCTTTTGTTCCTGGGCATTCCAATTAACAGAATATTTTTTTATTTTTTCTTTTAATTTTGGATAATCAAATTTAATTAAATTGCGTAAATCCTTTTTATCAGCCGCATCGTCACCGGTCTGAACATAAAACCATTTTGTAATAAGTAACTTTGAGCGACTCAACAAATAGTTAAATTCCTTTAATGAGGAAACGGATGGATTATATATTTCGGTTACCTGATCAGTTTTTTGACGACTATCTGTTAACGTTATATTGGTAAGCAAAGAAGCGACTATAAACAAAACCAGAATTATTCCAAATCCCAATCCTATTTTCCTTCCTATTGTAAATCTAAATTTCATATCTATTAACCTACGTGGTTATCAATTTCCAATTTCTTGTAATTTTTGTTTATAAAGATCTGACTTTTCTTTTTCATTTAAACTAAAATATATTCCTGATAAGCCCAATAAAGTTTCTCTTCGTTTTGGTTCAATTTCGTTAGCCTTTTCCATGAACGGCAATGCATCTTTAAACAATTTTATTGAATTATCCTGAATATCATTCAAGGCAATAATATCTATATCATAATCGGATTGGTTTATCAGATTTACAGCTTGATTATAATACAGAATTCCCATGTTATAATTAGCGCGATAATTATTCGCATCAATATTCAAAACCTTTAAATACGTTTCTTTAGCTAGATTCATGTAATCTGTTTTCTGTTTACGATCTTTTTCATAAATCTGAGAATAAACCGAAGCAAGTGCATTCAAAAACTCGATATCCATTTTTCTGAATACATTTTTGGAGGAATCAATATTTCTATAATACATCTTAAACTTATCGAAATTATCAATTGCTATTCTGTAATTTATAGAATCCAGACTAGTAACCACATCATTGTAAAGTGTAGAGGTTAGATATTTTATGTTGCCAATATTTTTATCTGTATTCTCTTTTGCAGTATCAATTAAAAGGGAACGTTTGAATGAATTCAAACCTTCAATACGAGAAGGTGACACTCTATTACCTTTTTCGTATTTCATATAAATCGATTTATAGATAAATCCTCTTAGGTACCAAGCTTCTCCATCATTTACAGACTCGGTATCTGCTACAGCCAAATTAATCTGAGCTTTAGCGCTGTCCAAATTTCCACTTTGCAAGTAATTAAAAGCAGCAATAACTCTGTCCTGTTGGGCATAAGAATTCAATACTTGTAAAAGTATGATTCCAAAGATTATTATTTTTTTGCTTTTTAACACTGTGCTATTTTTTATTTACCGCAAAGTTTACCAACTGTGCAGCTACTTTTAATTTATGATTTTCAATATTTTGTTTATTCAATTCAAATTTCAATTTATTCTCAACAATTACAAAATTAATTCCAGCACCCTGCTCAGTCATTCCTGGCTTCTCTGTAACAATCAAAGTGCTTTTGTTTTTAACTTTAGCAACCACATCATTAAGTTGAGAAGAGTTATCCGGCAAAATATAAACAATATGACATTTGGCTGCATCTGCAGAGCCTGTGAGATTTGTTATCTCAATCTTACGGTTTTCCGGCTTTTTATTGTTGCTCTCAGCTGTTTTCTGAAGTTCAGTATTTAGAATGGCATTGGAACCCAATACCCCAACCAACACGTTGCCTTGCTTGTAATCCTCAGGCCATTCAATATATTTTATAAAATTGTTGATATAAATTGCTTTCAATTTAGTATTCGCCTCCTCGGATTGGTCAGGCAGCACCACCATCCAAGATGTGAAGAAAAAAAAGGAGAATAATATGAATATAAGTTTCTTCATTAAGCAATTTTCCGGAATCAAATTTGATGCCGTCACTATAAGTGTGCAAATATAGAAATTATTTTACATACTTCTGATAAAATTCAGATTCTCAACTTGGCAATTTTTCATTTGATTTAATGTTGAATGCAAAATTCTTACTGCTTCTGTTTGAGCAATAAAATTGCCTATTTTTGCACCCTCTTTATGCAAATCAAGGATATAAACACTTTGGATGATTTAGCGTTGGTCAATTTGTACAAACAAACCAACAGCAATGCTTATGTGGGTGTGCTTTTTCAGCGATATTCCCACCTTATTCTGGGGGTGTGCATAAAATACCTGGGTAACGAAGAAGACGCGAAAGATGCTAGCATCTCGATATTTGAAAAACTGCTCTCCGATTTACCAAGATTTGAAATAGAAAACTTCAAGTCGTGGCTTCATGCTTGTTGCAAAACTTTTTGTTTGATGCAAATAAGGGCTGCTAAATCGAAATATGCAATTGAAAACAAAATTGATAATAATTTGGAAGATGTTATGGAATCGAACAAAAATGTGCATCTGACTTATGAAGAAAACAACGAGCTGCAGTTTTCACAAATGGAAGTGTGCATGCAAGGATTGAATGAACATCAACGGTTATGCATTGAACTTTTCTTTCTGAAAGAAAAAAGCTATAAGGAAGTTACGGACGAAACCAACATGACATTAAACATGGTTAAAAGTCATATTCAAAACGGGAAAAGGAATTTAAAAAACTGTATGGAATCAAAATTATTGTGATTCGAACTAAAAATGAGTAAAACAACAAACCATATTATTTTTGCTGAAACCGATTGCATTTCGGAAAAGATTATGTTCGATTATATCGACCATAAACTTTCGCCCAAAGAATGTCATCAAGTGGAAAAACACTTGCTCGATTGCTCGCTCTGCAGCGATGCTTTGGACGGACTTGCTTTGCTAAAAGACAGAAATAAAATTGGAGAAATCAACCATCGCATTGCGGAGCAAGTTAAAACATCAGGCGGAGAAGAAACCAAAGTGGTCCGTTTTAATTTTAAGCTTGTTTCAGCTATTGCAGCGGGGTTGCTATTATTAATCGGAGGTGTGTTTTTCTTTCAGCAGTTTGCCGGCAAACAAATGGAACAAAATAATATTGCAGAATTAAAACAACCAACCGAAACATCCACACCTCCGGTAGACGAAAAGAACACTGCCAAATTGGAACAAAGTGAGCCTGCCTCAAGAGCAGATGTAAGTGATAAAAAAGAAACAGACAATGAATCTGCCCAGAAACAACGGTTAGTAAGCAAAGATGAAAAAATCAATTCTGCGCTTGCTCAACCCGACAAAACAGTAAGTAATATTACTAAAGAAGAAGCAACAGGTAAAGATGTAAAAACGGAAGTTACAACAGTAACCACAACAGGCGATACCAGAACTGTGCTAGCAGAAAACGACAAAGATGTGGCGGGTGCTAAAACAAAAGCAACTGAAAAAGAAGGCACAGGTGCTGCTTCGGCTGAATACATCTCGGTTGCACCTCCGGCTTCGGTGGCCAAACAAGACCTAAGTAAAATAAGTGCGAATGGCAAAAAACAAGAATCAAAATATAAAGAAAAGAAGAATTCATTAAGTCAGGAAACTGCTAAACAAAAAGAAAAGTCAGCCGGTGAACAAACCGCTGTGGCTGGATATATGGCCGACACTCCGATGGCGGCTGATGAAGAAAAACCAATGACAACTGTTTCTGCAAACGAGAGAAGTGTGGTTACAGATTCTGTTTATACAAATGCAGAAACAAAGCCTCAATTTCCGGGGGGAGATGTGGCAATGTATGCCTATATTCTGAAAAACTATAAATACCCGGTAATTACTAATAAAAACACACTTTCAGGCAGTGAAATAATTGTGTCGTTTACAATAGACCCATCGGGAAAAGTAACCGATAGCAAAATTGTGAAAGGGATAAATGAGGAATTAAACACCGAAGCTTTACGAGTAATTAACAGTATGCCTAATTGGATACCTGCCACAAGCAAAGGCAATGCGGTTTCGTATCCTTTAACCCTGCCCATTCAACTCGAGATAAAATAACACCTACTGATTTGCGTTTTTTGAAAATGCATTATCAACATCTGCCCTTTAATAAACTCCTCTGACGAGTGGTTTATCAGAAATGATTGTGCAGTATTTTTGATGAAAGCAATTGCTCATGTATCTTTCGGCAAATAATAAATACTATACTTTTCTCCTGGCTCTGCTGCTACTCCTGAGTGCATGCGGATCATCAAAAAAAGCAACTTCTACCGAAGGGAAAGAAAATAATTCGTCAAGCAAACTAAAAGCAAAATATGCCGAATTACTTAATGTAAATGAAAAGAAAATAGACAATCTGAAATTATACTCCTTTATTAATGAATGGTACGGGGTGCCATACAAATTCGGGGGCAAAAACAAAAGCGGAATAGACTGCTCTTCGTTTGCCGCTCAACTCTACAGCAGCGTTTACGACAAAACCTTGTCCGGAACAGCTGCAAGCATTTTTTATCAATGCAAACCCGTTTCGCAAAACAATATGGAGGAAGGAGACCTTGTATTTTTCAAAATCGAAAGCAAGAATATTACCCACATTGGCATCTATCTTCAGAACAACAAATTTGTTCATGCCGGAACTAAGAAAGGAGTTCGTATTGAAGATTTGGACGAACCCTATTTCAAAAAATATTTTTTTAAAGCCGGGCGATTAAAAAATTAATCACTTTTTTTATCCCCTCATTCAAAAAACATTTACATTTACACTAAGTTTATTTGCATAACTTTTTCTTAACATTAAAAACATGAAAAAAATAACTTCTATTTTCTGCTTGTTAACGACCGTTCTGTTGATTCAAACCAACTACTCATTCGGTCAATGGAATTATAATACTTCTCTAAACACTGCTGTAAGCACAGAAATAGGCAAACAACAAGAAATGCGCTTGTGTAAAGATGATTTCGGAGGAGCTTTTGTGGCCTGGAAAGATGGAAGAGTAAACAGCGGTACCGGACCAAACGATATCTATGTGCAACATTATAATGCTGCCGGATATGCCCAATGGACTGCAAATGGTGTTGCTTTATGCACTCAAATAACCGACCAAAGTACTGCTGCTATTACCAAAGACATGACAGGAGGAGTTATAGTGGCTTGGTCCGATTGGAGAAGCAATATAGAGCGCGATGTGTATGCTCAGCGTATCGACTCGTTTGGAGTGGTGCAATGGACTCTTGATGGCGTTGGTATTGCCACAAAAACAATAAGAGAACACAACGAAAAAATAATTAGCGATGATCAGGGAGGAGCCATCATCGTGTGGGAACAGCAAAACGGAGGACAATGGGATGTGTGGGCCCAACGAGTAAGCCATACAGGGGTTATTATGTGGACTCCGGGAGGTGTGCCTCTTTGCACAGTTAATGCCAACCGACTGAATCCTCGTATGCAAAAAGACGGAAAAGGTGGTGCATACATTACCTGGCAAGACTACAGAAACCTTACCGACTACGATGTGTACGCTCAGCGCCTCAGCCCTTCGGGCAACCTTTTGTGGGGAGGAAACGGCCTGCTTATTTGCAATGCTCCCGGAACACAAGTAGACCCAAAACTTGACCCCGATACCATTTCGGGAGGTATTTACCTTTCGTGGATAGATAAAAGAGGTGGAGCTGATTACGACATTTATGCTCAACGAGTGGATTCTACAGGCACTATTTTATGGGCCAATAACGGTGTGCCCGTAACCACTGCTGTAGGTTCGCAATCGGCACAAGACATGCTTAGCACCTCGTCTACCAACGGAGTTCTTTTTGTTTGGAAAGATAAACGAAATGCTGTAGATTTCGATATTTATGCTCAAAAACTCAATCCAGCCGGAGTACCTCAGTGGACCACTGATGGTGCACTGGTTTGCAACTCTTCCTTCGACCAGCTCAATCCAAATATAGTTACCGACAACAACGGTGGAGCCATCATAGCATGGCAAGATTCGAGTGCTCTGGACTGGGATATAAAAAGCCAACGAATAAACGCCAGCGGGGTGCCGCAATGGGCCTCCAACGGGGTGATTGTAAGCAATGCCACCGGACATCAGATTGGACCTAAATCGGTTTCGGACGGACGCGGTGGTTGCATTTATGCCTGGGAAGACAAAAGAGATGTGCTTACTACCAATACCGATTTATACATTCATCACCTCTGCGCTGATGGCACACCAAACATGGGAATAGCCGAAAACAGCATCAATGCCGACATTTCGGTTTCGCCCAATCCGTTTACCGATAACATTATTATTTCGGTAAATTTAAAAACAGATGAAAAAGTTACTTTCACTATGGTGGATGTGCTGGGCCAGGAAATACCTCTGCTTTCGAATAACAACACTATTCAAAACCGAGGACAACACAGCATCTCCATCTCGGCCGATAAAATAAATATACCAAAAGGCATCTACTTTATTAAAGCCACCGGCCTCAACTGGACCAAAACCCTGAAACTGGTAAAAGCATAGTAAGGTTGGGTACAGATGGGGATTTCAGATTTCATATTTCAAATTAAGAGACAAGAAGGTTAGCTCAAGATATAGTTTCAAGTTGTCATTGCCAGCGTAGCGAAGCAAGCTATAAATTTCAATATATTATTGGTTAATTAGGCCGAAGCCTTTATTCCTATTACCTATATTTAACTTTACACTATTAATGGTGTATTAGCAGGAGAAAATAATAATTTGTAAGGGTAGCCACACATAGAAAATAGATGCGAAATATACCATCCCCTTCGGTTACTTTCTCTGGGTTTTACTATTTTCATTAAATAACATGGTATTTCGTCCCTAAAATTTATCGGGGAGGATGCTAATCTTGGAAAGGAAGACGGTAATCCAAGAAAGGCGAACGGTAATCTAAGATTCACATCCTCCCCGAAAATTTCAGTTTTCCACACCCTCTTCTTTTTATTCCCAAGAAAAAATGGAAAATCAGTCGGGGAGGACGCAAAACCGGGTAAGGAAGACGGAAAACCGGGTAAGGAAGACGGAAAACCAGGTAAGGAAGACGGTAAACCGGGTAAGGAAGACGGTAAACCGGGTAAGGAAGACGGTAAATCGGGTAAGGAAGACGGAAAACCAGGTAAGGAAGACGGTAAACCGGGTTTCACATCCTCCCCGAAATTTTTTCAACCATATATTTGGCATCAGGATTCCGATTAAAACACTAGTATTTTTACGATTGTTTTTTTTAGAGAAGAATAGAAATAAAAATTAATTTTACGAAAAAACAAAAATCAAAGATTATGAGAAAGATTACATCCATTATAAGTATGATTGGATTACTATTTATTAATAATATTAGTATAGCCCAAGATTTTAAGTTTGGAAAAATTTCTGAAGAAAAAGGACAACGGTTAAAAGGGGTTGTTGGACAAATTGGTAATTCGGTTTACACAACTTCATTTAAAGGGGACAATTTATTTATTAATAAATGTTCTGCCGAAACAATGGTTATAGAATCATCTGAAATGATTAGTACTGATAATATGGATTTAAAAAAATATTCATGGGATGTATTAAAAGTAGACAACAAAATTGTTTTTATTATCGCAGTTTGGGATAGAGATGCTCCAAACAAAATTTATGGAAAAATATTAGTAGATGGTGATGGTAAAATAAAAACTGGAGGAAATCTGAAACTAATAACAGAATGGAAAAGTCCCGATTACAAAGGGAAAAAGCTTACAATGGGTAGGGATATAAAAATTATTTCATCAGAAGAAGTGGACGGATTATCTTCCGCAAATAATAAAATATTAGTTTACTATGTTCATTTTGCTATGATTTCGGCTACAAACGGAAACAAAGACCTTTTGATGAGTTGTGTAATTATTGATAAGGATTTAAATAAAACAGATGAACAATATTCAGAGTTTGATGAAATAGAAGAATACCATTTGAGTGAACCCAAAATGGATGTAGAAGGAAATTTTTATTCAGTTATGAGAGGATTTAACCATACTACAAGAGATACTCATTTTTATTCTTTAATTTATGACGCGAAGTCAAAAAAACTAAATCAAAAAATAATTTCTTTAAACAAATTTAAAAGCGGGGAAGCTCCAACCGGAATGGGTAACTACACTATTAATGCAAAAAACAATTTTTTATTTACAGGTTTATATGGCGATTATGGAAAATATGGAGTGCTTACTGCGAAAGGTTTTTGTGGTTTTGAGTTAAATGTAAAGGGAGAATGCATATATGATTATATGCTTTTTTCGGAAGATATGTTTAACAAGCCGAATCCAGGTTCAGAAAAAAACACGGTAAGTTATTATTCAAGAGTTGCTGTTGGTTTGACAAAAAATTACATTATTATTTGTAATCCGATTGTAGGACTAAATAAAAAAGGGGCTTCTAAAGGAAAAAAGGTAACTGATTATGCAGTGGTGAAATGGGAAAACACTAAATTCAAAATTGTGAAAACGTATTCAACAGAATTCATCACTTCCGGTGACTTATCAGAAACAATAAAACCTACTTTTATAGAATCAAAAGACAAATTGTTTATGATTACGGCACCTTATAAAGATAATTGCGAAGCATTGAATTTGCAAAAACCTTCAGAAGAAGTATGTTTATTAACATCCTTTGATTTAACAGGCGGAGCAAAAACAACCTTCTTGTACAATATAGATAAGCCAAATCCAATTCCTCGTTATAATTACAAATTGAAAGATGGCAGTTTGGTAATGTGGGGTAATGAAGACCAAGCGCCAGTGAAAATAAGTTTTAAATAATATTGATTATGAAAAAAATTTACATAAGTATTTTAATTGCCTTGGTGAGTATTAATGTTTTTGGGCAGGCACCGAATTGGGAATGGGCAAAGGGTGCGGGAGGAACAGTTGACGATAAAGGAAGCCGAGTTGCAACAGATCCATTGGGTAATGTATATATAGTTGGTCAGTTTATGAGCCCGACAATAGTTTTTGGAGGAACAACATTGACAAATGCTGGAGGCAATGGAGGTACTAGTGATATTTTTATTGCAAAATATGATTCAACTGGGACGGTACTTTGGGCGAAAAGAGCAGGAGGAACTAGTCTTGATGCCGCAACTTCTTTGGCTATCGATGCATTAGGAAATGTTTATGTAACGGGAACATTTTCCAGTCCAATTCTCGCTTTTGGTGCTAATACTCTTATTAATGCCGGTAACCAAGATATATTACTTTTGAAATATGATGCTACAGGTACCGAACTTTGGGCAGATTGTGCAGGAGGTGGCGCGGATGATGTTGCAAGTTATGTTACAACCGATGCTTTAGGTAACATATACGTAACTGGTTATTTTATAAGCCCATTTTTTATTGTTGATCCTATAGATACCCTTACAAACACAAGTAATGGATATCAAGATACCTATCTTGTAAAATATGATTCCATGGGAAATGTACTTTGGGCAAAAAGTGCCGTAGGTCCTGAAACGGCTAACTCTATTGCGATTAGTTCAACAGGGGATATATATGTTACCGGGCGGGCCGGAAATACCTCTCTTGTTTTTGACACAGTGAATTTGACCACGACCGGAACAGCTATGTATGTTGTCAAATTTAATTCTGTAGGAAATGTACTTTGGGCAAAAAGTAACGATGGAACTGCTTCCATGGAAGGGTTTTCAGTCGCTGTCGATGTAAATGGTAGCGTTTATGTAACAGGTAGCTGGTCCGCTGCAGCCCTTACTTTCGATACAATAACTTTAAATTTTTCAGGTATGTTTGACATATTTATTGTAAAATACGATTCTATGGGAAACGTGCTTTGGGCAAGGACGGAAGGAGGTAATGGTAATGAGGGAAGTAGCACTGTAGTTACAGATGCAGCAAATAATATATATGTTACAGGTGGATTTGGATTCGCATCATCAATCGTTTTTGGAACCACGACACTTGTTGATTCGGGTGGCTATGATTTATTTGTTTTAAAATACGATTCATCAGGAAACATGCTTTGGGCGAAAAGTGCCGGAGGTAGTGGTGATGAAGGGGGCAATTCTTTGGCGATTAGTAGTGGTGGTGATATATATGTTACAGGTAGGTATACTGGTTCAACTATTTCTTTTGGAGCTGCAACATTGACAAATGCAGGAACAAATTCGGCAGATGTGTTTGTTGCCAAACTATTGGGTGATAATAATGTATGGCCAGGAGATACTGATAACAATTTTTTTGTTGACAATACAGATTTGTTGCCAATAGGGCTGTTTTATGGGCAAACAGGGCTACTTAGAGCGAGTGTTAGCAATATATGGCAGCCAAATTATGCTGCAGATTGGGGACAAGGGCAACCAAATGGGTTTAATATCAAACACGCAGATTGTAACGGAGATGGCACAATAGATAGTAATGATACGTTTGCAATTAATTTGAATTTTAATTTAATACATGCTATTTCTTCCGAACATAATTATAATGTTCAGCGCACTTCGGCTTCGGATATTTATTTCGTAACAAGCAGTAATACTTATAATCCTGGAGATATGGTGGATATAGAAGTGTGGGCAGGCAGTAATGCTAATCCGGTGAGCGGTTTATATGGCTTGGCATTTAATATTAATTACACCGCATCCTTTGTTCAATCAGGTACCGAAAGTATTACATATCCTGTAAGCTGGCTAGGCACGCCCGGCATAGATGCAATTAAAATTTCGAAAACAGATGCCCTGGCTAATACTGCTTACTGTGCCATAACCCGCATTAATCATACTAATGCAAGTGGCTATGGAAAAATAGCAGACTTTAAATTTCAGGTAAGTTCTTCTGTCACTTCCTCTTCCGTTTTAAATTTATCAGTTTCAAATTATGTGGCAAATGATTCTGTAGGTGTGCCAATTATTTTTAATACCATAAAAGATTCACTTATGATTCATGTTTCGGGTGCGGGTGTTTCAGAACTAGAAAATGGAGGAGGAGTAAGTATTTATCCAAATCCATTCTCCTCCCAAACCATCATTACCTTTAGCGAAGAACAAAAAAACACAACCATAAAAATAATGAATGTGCTAGGAGAATGTGTGCTAACACCTCCTCCCCTTCGGGGAGGCCGGGAGGGGCTTATTGATATGAGCGGGCTGGCAAAGGGAGTCTATTTTTTATCGGTAAATAGCCAACAGGGAGTAGTAAACAGGAAGATAGTTAAGGAGTAAAAGAAATTATAAATGATGAGTTATAAATTATAAATGAAGTTCTGGGCAGAAATGTTCGGGGCTTTTTTTATTTGCTCTGTGAAACTCTTTTTTGCTTTGTGCACTCTGTGTTGAAAAGGAAAGAAAGAGAGAAGGGAAAGAATTTGTAAAAGCAAAAGCCCCTTCGAACAATTTTGTTCGGAGGGGCTTTGTAATTTAACTCCATCGTGAATTAAGAATTCTGCATTAATTAATCCACTCAAATCCGGTGTAAGGAACCAAAGCAGCTGGTATTTTAATTCCCTGAGCAGTTTGGTTGTTTTCGAGCAGGCAAGCTACAATACGAGGCAGAGCTAGGGCACTTCCGTTTAAAGTATGAGCCAGGACCGGTTTTCCATCACCCGATTTAAAACGTAATTTAAGTCTGTTGCTTTGAAAAGTTTCGAAATTAGAAACCGAACTTACTTCCAGCCATTTTTGTTGTGCAGCAGAATATGTTTCGAAATCGTAAGTAAGAGCCGAAGCAAAACTCATATCGCCACCGCAAAGTTTAAGTGTGCGGAAAGGCAATTCGAGCTGGCGTAACAAACCGGCTACATAAGCTCGCATGTCTTCCAGTGTTTCGTATGATTTATCGGGATGAGCTATCTGCACTATCTCCACTTTATCGAATTGATGCAAGCGATTCAGTCCGCGAACATCTTTACCATAACTGCCCGCTTCTCTACGAAAACAAGGTGTGTAACCACAATTTTTTACCGGCAGTTGTTCGGCTTTTAAAATTACATCTCTGTATATATTGGTTATAGGCACTTCGGCCGTTGGTATCAGATATAAATTATCAATAGTGGCATGATACATTTGTCCTTCTTTGTCCGGCAATTGACCTGTTGCATATCCGGAAGCTTCGTTTACTAGGATGGGTGGCTGAATTTCGAGGTATCCTGCAGCGGTGGCTTTATCTAAAAAGAAATTAATCAATGCACGTTGCAGTCGAGCTCCTTTGCCTTTATATACCGGAAATCCTGCCCCGGTCAATTTATTGCCCAGTTCAAAATCTATCAAATCAAATTGTGTGGTAAGCTCCCAGTGAGGTTTAGCCCCGTCATATAATTTAGGTATTTCTCCTTCCTGATGCACATTCTCGTTTTCGGCAGGAGTTTTTCCTTTCGGAACAGTAAGGTTGGGTGTATTCGGAACAGCCACCAAAAGTTTTTGCTGTTCGTCTTCTATTGCTTTAAGGCGTTCGGCCAGTTTGTTCGAACTTTCTTTAACGGCAGCACTCTTGTTTTTTAAATCATCGGCTTCTGCTTTTTTACCTTGTTTGTACAAGTCGCCTACTTGTTTGGCTATTGTATTCGCTTCGTTCAGTAGCGAGTCGAGTTCGTTTTGAGTTCGCCTGCGATCGTTATCGAGTTCAAGCACCTGTTCCAAAACAGGTTTGGCGTCAAAATTTTTTATTGCCAATCGGGCAATTGCTTCGTCTTTGTTTTCGCGGATGTAGGATAATTGTAACATGTTTTAAGTATTGATATTTGAGTATTCGGATATGAGATGTTCGAACTGATAAGTTAGATTTAGATTTTTATTCTATACTTAAATCTCCCATCTCAACACTGTTTTTTAAAAATAAAAAATCTCCCAAACTTCAGCAGAAGCTCAGGAGATTTTTAAATGAAAATGTTGAATAACCTTACGCTTCAGCTGGAAAAGGCACAATCGAAACATACGATTTATCATCGCGTTTCTTAACAAATTGTACTGTTCCATCCACTAAAGCAAACAAAGTGTGGTCTTTTCCGATACCCACGTTTGCACCTGGTCTGTGTTTTGTACCTCTCTGGCGAACGATGATATTTCCAGAAATAGCCAATTGGCCACCAAATATTTTTACACCAAGACGTTTACTGTGCGATTCGCGACCGTTATCACTACTACCGGCTCCTTTTTTATGTGCCATTTTTTATAAATTTAAAAATTATGATTTATGAATTTAAAACTATTCTGCTGATTTTTTTGCTGCTTTTTTAGGAGCTGCCTTTTTAGGGGCTGCTGCTTTTTTAGGAGCCGCTGCCTTTTTAGGCGCTTTTGCCTTTGGTGCAGTTTCTACAACTTCTTCAACAACTTTTGTTACTTTTTCTTTTGGTGCTTTTTTCGCAACAGTTACTTCATCTTTCAATGTTTCACCTTTTGCTAAAATACCCTGAACCAATATCTGGGTAAATTGCTGACGATGACCATTTGATTTCTGGTAACCTTTTCTGCGTTTCTTTTTAAATACGATGACTTTGTCACCTTTAACGTGCGAAAGTACTGTTGCAGCTACTTTTGCCCCGTCAACTGAAGGAGTTCCTACTTGAACTTTTCCGTCTTTGTCGATCAACAAAACTTTGTCGAATTCAACTTTTGACCCTTCGCTAGCTTCTAGGCGGTGAACATAGACTTTATTGCCTCGTTCTACCTTAAATTGTTGCCCGGCTATTTCTACGATTGCGTACATTGTTTAGGGATTAAATTGTTAATAATTAACCAAGCATTTTTTCACTTGGGGGCACGAAAGTACTAAAATATTTTATTCCGGCAATATTTTCAGTGATTTTTTCTTGTTGACCAGGTAAACGCCAATCAGAATTAAGCCTATCCAGAGGTAGTGAAGGAAGTAGATAGAATCACCATCAACTCCCCCCCAACCCATTGCTACTATTGGAATAAGGTAAGTTACAGAGGAGGCAAAAAGGGCGCTGGTATTCTTAATTAAGACATTAAAAACGATAACCGACAAAGCAGTGCCAAAAATTGCTAAAATGCTCACGTATCCCAAACTTTGAAGTGCCTGAGGGTTTGATGAAAGGCGGGTGGTGAAATCGGTAAATCCAAAAAGATACATTCCGGCCATTGGTCCTATAAACATCATAGCCCAAACGGTGGCTGTTATGGGATTAACACCGCCCAGTTTGCTTTTAATAACATTTACACTTAGTCCGTAAAAGAGGGTAGCCAGAATAATATAAGAGCCGTAAAGCAAATTGCTGTTGATGTCAACGTTTTTGCCCACTGTCATCAGTCCCACAGCACCAATAAAGCCAAGCATCAGCCCGATAACATTAACCATACGTGTTTTTGCTCTGAAAAACATTACTCCAAGCAATAAGGTGAAGAGAGGAGTAAGCGAATTCAGAATTCCGGCAAGCGAACTGCTCAGACCGGTTTCGGCTTTGGTAAACAGAAAGGCCGGAATAAAATTACCAAACGTGCCCATGGCCACAAAACTTTTCCAATGAACCAAAAGAGGTCTTTTGACATGACGAAACAATAAAGGAGAAAGAAAAAGAAACGCAATCAGAATTCGTAGGGCAGCCACTTCATCGCTCGAATAAACATCGAGCCCTCGTTTCATCAAAATAAAAGAACTGCCCCAAATTAGGGCAAGAACAATAAGAATTATCCAGTTAATGAATTTTGTACTCACGTGATGCTATTGGCTACAACTGTCCAACCTTTATTTTTTGTCCGGGTAACAAGCTGTATTTATCTCCGAAATTATTCAAACGCTTTATTTCATCTACAGTGGTTTTATTTTCTAAAGCAATTTTATATAACGAATCTCCTTTTTGCACAGTGTAAAACTTAAACTGTCCTGTTGCAGTTTTGTTCACCTGCTTTTCGGGGGCAGGTGCCTCTTTATTTTCTACTACAGGAGCAGGTTTTTTCTCAACAGTTTTTTTCTGGTAAACATAAATAGTAAGTTTACTGCCCGCTTTAACTGTATTCGATTTAATATTGTTCCATATTTTAATGTTCTCTACCGTACAGCCATATTTTTTGGCAATATTACTCAGGTGTTCTCCGTTTTTTACGACATAACTAACCGCTACTTCCTGCATTTGCGAAGCAAGAATACTTTGACTGTTCAGCGTATCATTTTTATTTGGATTGTAAATAGCATTTTCATTATTCACAAAAGCGCCCATTTTATTTGCAGGCAATGTTAAAATACTTGCCCCGTCAGCTGTAACAGGAATTACTTGCCTGCGATAACACGGATTCAGATATTGCAATTCATCCAAAGGAATATCGAGCACATTGGAGATTTGCAAAAAGGAAAGTTCTTTTTTTACAGACACAGTGTCCACTTGTAAAAATGTTTTTTTAGGAATAGCGGAATACATATTATGCTCGGCTGTGTAGTTCATCACATAGTTTACTGCAATAAATGCCGGCACATAACCCTGTGTTTCTTTTGGCAAAAACGGACGCACTTCCCAATATGTTTTTTTACCACCGCTTCTTCTTATCGCCCTTGCCAGATTGCCTTCTCCGCAATTATAAGCTGCCAGCACCATTTGCCAGTCGCCAAATAAACGATATAAAAACTTCATGTAATTACAAGCTGCTATAGTAGATTTGTAGGGGTCGCAACGCTCATCAATGTAAGATGTAACTTTTAAACCATACGTTTTTCCGGTAGGATACATAAACTGCCAAAGCCCCATAGCGCCTGCCCGCGAACGTGCCACCGGATTGAGTGCCGACTCGCAGATGGCAAGATATTTTAATTCGAGAGGTAAATTATATTTGTCGAGTTGTTCTTCAAACATGGGAAAATAATATTGCGAAAGCGCCATCATTCTTGCCACCAACTCTCTTTTTCGGATGGTGTACATTTCAATATATCCTCTCACCACACTGTTGTATTGAAGGTCGAAAGGCGACTCTGCATCTATTTTGGCCAAACGAGCCTCGTACACCAAATCATCATAACGAGGCACAGAATCGGGAGCGAAGTGAAACTTGGTGTTTCGGGGATAATTTATTTTTGCATATCCTTTTTCAAAAAGATTCAGATTATTCAGGCTATCCAGAACAGCAGCTATCGGGTCATCGAATAACGTATCCGGAGCATATCCCGATTGGGAATAGCTACACGACACTCCTCCAATACCGGTGATGGCAAAGAGCAAAGTGATGATAACAAAGATACGTTTCGTTTTAAACATGCGATTTTATTGCGGGTAAAAGTAGTAAAATTAAAGAATTGCCATATTGTTGTAACTTTTTTTAAGAACTAATGAATGTTAGTAAATTTTTATTTCATCAAATTTTGAGTTTTCAGTAATCTCTAACTTCGTGAAATAATTTCGCACATCGTATGCTTTACCAAATGTATGTTTAAGAAGATATCGTTTATACTTTTTATTGTCCTCTGCCTTGCGGGCGGTGTGTGGTGGTTTATGTATGTAAGCGAAATTAAAACTCCGGTAAGCGATGGAATAAATGCTATTCCGCAGAATGCAGCTTTTATTTTCGAAAGCAAACAATCAAAAAATGTATGGAAAAAACTTTCGCAATCTAATATTATGTGGGAAGAATTGCTGGGCACAACCACCATTGCTCAGTTAAATTCTACAGGTAAATATCTCGATTCTATCATCAGCCTGAACAACGATATCACCGAACTGCTCGACAATCATTCTGTTTTTATTTCCGGTCATGTTGGTACTGATCATTCTCTGGATTTGTTGTACGTATATAGTTTGCCCAATGTAACACACGAGTCGGCTATAAACGAATTTATGAAAATGGTAAATAACAATGCTCCTCCTGTAGTGAAAGATTATGCAGGAGTTAACATTGGTACACTTCATCCTCGCGGTCGAGCTGATTTTAATTATGCTCTCGTAAACGGAACTCTTGTGATGAGTAGCAAATCAAGTTTGGTAGAAGAAGCCATTCGTCAGGTAAGAACGGGGCATTCGCTGGCAAAGGATAAATATTTTAGCAGAGTGATTGCCACAGCAGGAAAAAATGCAGAGGCAAATATCTATATCAACTACCGCTATTTTTCTGCACTGCTCAATCGTATTACCGGTGACGAATCGAAAAGCAGTGTGAACTCTTTAGTCGATTTTGCTGACTGTTCGGGATGGGATATGACCATTAAACCAAATGCACTTCGGCTGAATGGATTTACACAAGCCAACGATTCTACTAATACTTTTCTAAATATTTTTTCGAATCAAAAACCAAAAGAAACAGAGTTGGCAAAAATTCTTCCTTCGAGAACAGCTTTGTTTCTCAGCTTTGGAATAAGCAATATCAAAACATTTAATCAGGATTATAAAAAATACCTGAACAGAAAACACAAGCTCTCTTTGCACGATGCATTTGTAAAAGACATCAATTCAAAATACGATGTGAACATTGAAAACGAGATGCAAAGCTGGATTACCAACGAAATGGCTTATGTGGTGTACGAGCCCAATTCGGCTGAGTATGCCGATAATGTATATGCCGTTTTTCATTCGGGCAATACCAGCAAAGCCGAAAGCGCATTGACCAATGTGGCTAAAACAATTTGGAAAGCAGAAAAAGAAAAACTGGATACAAGTAGTTTCCGAAATCATAAACTCATTAATCTGGGTTTGCCCGAAGTTATACCTCAACTTTTCGGTTGGCAGTTTAGTAAAATACATGCAAGCTATTTTACATCTATCGACAAATACATTGTTTTTGCTAACTCTCCGGAGGCATTGAAACGAATGATTAATGATTTTGAAAACAACAAAACATTGTTCAACAATAATAATTACAAAGCCTATTCCGAAAACATTTCTACCGAATCGAATATTTATTTGTACTCCGCTATTGCCCGTTCATCCGAGTTGTACAGCTCTTTTCTGAACGATGATATGGGCAAAGAAATACGAAACAAATTATCTTCCTTCAAAAAATTTGAAGCCGTAGGCATACAGTTTACCGCAAGCAACAATTCGTTTTACAGTAATATTTATTTAAAATTTAATCCCGAACAAAAGCAGGAAAGCAATACCTTATGGGAAACCAAACTCGATACCACCATTAGCACCAAACCTTATTTGGTAATCAATCATAACACCAACGGCAAAGAAGTGTTTGTGCAAGATGATGCCAATAAAATATACCTCATCAGCAATACCGGAAAAATTATCTGGACCAAACAATTGCCCGAAAAAATAATGGGCGAAGTAATTCAGGTGGATGCTTTGAAAAATAAAAAATTACAAATGTTGTTCAACACACATTCGTATATTTATCTCTTCGACCGCAATGGTAACGACATGAAAGGCTTCCCGATAAAACTCAAATCGGGTGCTACCAATGCCGTGTCGGTGGCCGATTACGACAACACAAAAGACTATCGTATTTTTATTGCTACCGAAAACAATCGCATCCTATGTTACAAAACAGACGGCACACAAGTGGATGGTTTTAAATTCGACAAAACCATTAATCCCGTTTTTCTGCCTGTTCAGTATTTTAATTCGGGCGGAAAAGACAACCTCTGTGCGGTGGACAACAAGGGTAAGATTTATATCATCGACCGACACGGGGATATGAAAACCAAATTGAAAGAACAATTTACTCAGGGCATCTCTACTTTTTATATCGAAACCAACAAAGATTTTTCGAAAACAGCCATCCTTGCTGCCGACACACTGGGCCGGGTGATGAAATTTAGTTTTAACGGAAAGAAAGAAATCATCAAACTTCAAGACTTCGAAACCTCTCCTTACTTCGATTTTAAAGACATGAACAATGACGATAAAAAAGAATTTGTTTTTCTCACTCGCAATGCCCTCAAGATTTTTGCACCCGACAAATCCTTGCTCTTTAACTACGATTTTAACGACACACTTACCCAGGCCCCTATGTTTTTCTTATATCCCGACTGGACGGCTAATATTGGGGTGGTGTCCGAAAGGCATAATAAAATGTACTTGTTTGACGATAACGGAATGCTCATCGATGGCTTTCCGCTTACCGGCAAAACCGCTTTTGCTATTGGCGATTTGAACAACGAAGGCACCTATAATCTCGTTTGCGGTAGTGCCGACAATAGCATTTATGTCTATCAAATCAGGAGGTAGAGCAATTGTTCAATTAGGCAATAGGCAATAGGGGAGGAATTTCAAATTTCAAATTTCAGATTTCAAATTGAGAGGCGGGAGGGAAGGAATTTTAGAATTCTAGATTTGTAGAATTTTAGAATGAAAGGGGTAGAAGGTTAGCCACAGTTTATAATTTCAAATTTCAGATTTCAAATTTCAAATTGGGAGGACGGAGAGCAATCTCTAAAGTATCGCCATTCATAAATCTCGTCACCCTGAGCTTGTCGAAGGGCCATTAAATTCATCTCCTATTGAACCAATAAAAAGGATACTTCGCGCGGGTCAGGCGCAGTTAGTCAGTGCATAGCTTCTAATAACCTTCAAGTATGCACAAAAAAAGCCCCGAACATCTCTGCCCGGAGCTTTTATTTATAATTTATAACTCATCATTTATAATTTCCCCCTCACTCCTTAACTATCTTCTTCCTCTCATTACCCACTTCCACAAAATAAACCCCTTTGGCAAAACCACCTATATCTATCACTGTTTTTGTTGTATTTATTTTCGAACTATAAACCACCCGCCCAAGCACATCTTTTATTTCAATCATGCTGTTTTGTTTTGTTTTTAGTTCAATAGTTATTAAATTAGTTACCGGGTTAGGGTAAATATTTATTCCATTATCCTCAGTTACTTCATCTACCCCATCATGCAAGCTTGTTGTACTATCACAACTGCAACAATGTACATTTACATCATCTATATAATAATACGCATCTCCATAATGTGAGCCATGTATATAAGTGGTATCAGTATTGGCATTAGAAAAAAAATTACCAATTATTATATACCGCTCCCCACCCAGCGCAGTGTATCTTCCATATATTATATGCCATCCCACCGTATCACTTATTATGGTGGTATCATTTATTTGTGGCGTAAAACCAATTGTATCAGTATTGAGCATATAAGTGTGAGTATTTGAAAAATGCATACCAAAATTATTATTAGCAATCCCGAATGAATTAGCTAAATTTACATAATAACTAACGCAATATTTTTGGCCAGTTACCAAAGGACTATCTAATTCAACTTGTATATATTCTCGCGCATTTGTCAAGCTAGCTAAGCCGTATAATTGAATACCTGCAAATCCATTTCCTAAATGAGCAAATTGGTATCCATAAAAACAATTTGGAATAGTCCAGCTAGGCGCACATGTGTTATAAGCATCAGGGGTACCCATTGTTGGGCTATCCCAAGGTGGAATATAACCATAATTTATCGAACCTAAACATACGTTGCACATTGTGTTCGTCTCAAAACCAGGATTTGGTACGAGATTTTGTGAAGTACAAATTGTTTTAATAAATAATAAAAATAAAAATAAAGGGTACGGTTTTTTCATTTCTACAAATAATACAAAACCCCATTGCATCAACTTGCAATGGGGTTTTATATCTTTTTTTTATTTTACGATAATTAATTTATCCATCTTAACTTTATTATCATTTACCATTTTCGCCCTTGTTGGTGTTCCTAACTTACTCTTCAAAATCTGCAGAAACGATGCCTTTGCAGGTGTTTTTTCACCTGCAAACGAACGACTGTTAATATACCGAGTTTTTTCCATCATACAAATTTACAGTATTTCATCATACCTCATCAAAAAATCATATTCTTTACTATTAAGTAAATAAAAACTTGCACTTGAGTGTTTATAGTCTTCGGGTTTCTCTGCTAATAGCCATTTTTCTTGACAAGGATTATTGTGAAT
>CAIYIS010000004.1 GCA_903926385.1 uncultured Bacteroidota bacterium | reverse complement strand
AGAATTTAACGCTACACTAGAGGTTGCTCCACTACAAATTGTTTGTGGTGTTGCCGAACCTACAGGCATTGGATTTACTACTGCGGCAACTGTGGTTGATGCTGTACATCCGAATGGATCGGTAAATGTTACATTGTAGTTTCCGCCATCTGTTACCAAAGCACTTGCTATAGTTGGGTTCTGAACACTGTATGTGTTCGGTCCTGACCATGCGTATGTACCTACAGATACTGGAGGTGTAAATCTCCAAGCTTCGTTATCTACAGCCCATGTTCCGGCATTTCTACCAGGTGCTGCTGTACCTAACGTTCCTGTTAAGTTTTCCATTCCGCAAGCATTGGTATTGGTTGTTTGGGTATGAGCCAAATAAACATCAATAACACCTGTTCCTTCATATAATACAATCTGTCCAGAATAGTATGGAGTAGAAGAATAATATGGATCTGCGTTATAATTCGCAATGAATTTACGGTTTGGAGCTATTCCTTGTGTTTCGTAAGTAATCTGACCTGCAGAAGCATTCAAATCTGCCCAAAAACCTACCCAGTTATTTGTATTAGCTGTACTTGGAATTGTTGCTGGAGAATATGAACCAAATGCATAGTTATTTGTTCCTAAAACTACATAACCATCAGTGTGTATCTGAACATCGGTGTAAGTAGTTCCATAATAATTGAAACTAAATCCAAGTGCAGCAGTTACGGTTCCTTCATCACCTGTTGGACCAGCATTAGCCAATGAGGTTGTAATAGGAGACAATGGCGCAAATGGTATAGAAGCAACAGAATAGTTATCAACAACAGGTTGAGTAATTACTCCTGTTGAAGTAAGATTCAACGCACTGCCTTCACATACTGGAAAGTTAGAACCAGCTGTAATGGTAGGAGCTGAAGTAACAGTTGCGGTTGCTATAGCTGTAGAAACGCATGTTCCTTGAGTTACGGTTACTGTGTAAGTACCTGCAGTTGTAACTGAAATAGCCTGTGTAGTTTCACCATTTGGAGCCCAAGAATAGGTTCCTCCGGCAGGTAAAGCTGTTACTGTAGCTGCATTACCGGCACATAATCCGATTGAACTAGGTGACATAGTAGCTAAAGAATTTGTAGTTACAGACAAAATTGACGAAGCTGATGAACCACAGTTATCGGTTACTATACATTCATAAACGTGAGTACCTGCACTAGCAGTAACTGTGGCTGCATTTGTTCCAAAAGCAACACCATCTTCTGTCCAAGAATAACTAAAAGGAGTAGCTCCTGTTAGTGGTGTAGCAGTTACTGTTTGAACACCAACACAAGAAGTAGCACCGCCAGTGGTTAATGCTCCAACGGTTACCGGAGCGATGTTTACAGTAACGCTGCTAGTAGCAGTACAACCGTAAGGATCTGCAACCGAAACGTTATAAACAGTTGAAGTTGTTCCTACAGTAGCAATCGGATTAAATATTGCAGAATCATTTAACGTGTTTCCTGTCCATGCAAATGTAAATCCTACACCACCTTCGATGTTAAGAACGTAATCTTCAACTTCGCTATAATTTGAACTGAAGTCATCGCAAGCTGTAACAGGGTTTGCACTGTTACCATCAGCTAAGATTCTGATACGTGTGGATCCCGGAGACGCTCCAATAGGAATGTTAATAGTAAAATTAGTAACATTATTTAATGAATTGGTTCCGTTTGCTACTACTACATTTTCACCTGCATCATTAAAATCACCATCTCTGTTCCAGTCAATCCAAACATTATAGTAAGCAATGCTACAGAATCCTTGAGTTTGTAAAGATAATGTAAACGAACCTCCTAATGTTTGAGAAACTGAATAGGATGGGAAGAAGGTAAATCCTGTTCCATCATAAGCATTGGTGTTGTTAGTAAAATTGGTTACACCACCAGTTGTAGAAACACTAACTATATAGTTACAGCCATTAGAAGGATATAAAGTAGGGCTACAAGCATAAGTAGGCAATGCTCCACCAGCTGCACTAGCAACAGAAGCTATTAACTGACTAGTACCTCCCTGACAAATTGTTGTTGGAGTTGCAGTAACACCAGTAATGTTTGGTACATGGCCACCATTAACAGTTACAAACTGAACGGCTGTACACGATCCATCATTTGCAGTAACCGTATAAGTAGTCGTTGCAGTTGGTGTAGCTATTACGTTAGCACCTGAAGCTGTATTCAAACTAGCTGAAGGAGCCCATGTATAAGAATAAGCGTTATTACCTGAAGTAACCGAAAGGTTGGCTGTAGTATTTGTTCCGCCAATACACACATAACTTACATCACTTGTTGCTGAAATAGCTGGTGCAGGTGTATAGTGAGCTAAAACAGATCCTCTAGGACCAGTACAAGTACCATTCGATTCTTCAACATAGTATGTAGAATCTGCATTGATTACAGGAGTTGTAAATGTAGCTCCTGTTCCAAGAGCCGTTCCACCTGTTGGTACATCGTACCAAGATAATGTTCCGCCTGTACCAGTAGCTGATACAGCAACTGTACCTGAACCACAAACTGTAGATCCTCCCGTAGTTGTAGGAGCTGGTGGCACTGCCATTACTGTTACAGTAACTGTACTTGAATTTTGACAGTTATGTGCAGGGTCGGTTAATGTCATAGTATAGGTAGTAGTGGTAGTAGGGTTAGCATTAATATTTGCTATCAATTGATCACCTGTAGCAATTCCACTTCCTGAGCCATTAGGAGTCCATAAGAAGCCCATTGCTTGAATTGGAGTAAACTGATATGCATCATTAGTTGCTGACCAACCAACCACAGAGTTACGTCCCGGTACTGCTGTTCCCGCTGTTCCTGCTGAGTTTTCTACACCTTGTGTTTGTGCATTGTAATTGGTAGTAATTGAAGTATTATGTACTTCAATTAAACCAGATTGGTATAGGATAATTTCTCCTGTAACCGAACCAGAACCACCATACGAAGCTACAGCATTAAAACGAACCACAAAACGGTTAGGGCTTGATAAACTGAAGTAATCAATATTTCCGCCATTACCAGTATTTAAGTCTTCCCAGTCAAGTGCAATAACACTGTTAGGTGTGGAAGTATTTGGCAATGCCTGACCAGAACAACATCCAGCACCTGAAGCAGGGTCGAATGAAATGAAACCGTTTGTAGAGATATACAAGTTAGTATATGTGGTTCCATAGAAATTAAATCCAAATCCGATTGGAATAGCACCACTGTATGTATCGTCACCAGAAGGACCTGCAGTAGCAGAACCAGATGGAGTAACCGGTGCATAAGTAATAGCTCCCACGTTATAACCAGTTGCAGGTGCACTTGGAGCAATTGCTCCTAAGGCTGCAGTTGCTCCAGGACAAATAGTAGCAGGAGTTACAGATACTACTGGTGCTGTTGGTAGGTCGTAAAGTGAAACCGGTACTGAACCGATAGCTGACCAACACATAGTAGTATTATCTTGAGCTCTTACATAATAAGTAGCAACAGTGTTTGCTGTATATGTATTATTGTTGGTTCCATTGTCGGCCACAGTAACTGTTGACGTACCTGTTGCGTTGGTTCCTTGCCAGTAGTTGGTGGTTCCCGAACCAGCAACTGAAGACACTAAAGTAACAGCACCACAAGCCGGGTTAGCCGGAGATGTGATGGTTGGTACTGCAGGACCTGCAGGAAAATCGGTTACAGTAACAGAACCTGCACCTGCTGACCAGATATTATAAGTAGCATTGTACGAATTGATATAATATGTACCGTTCGCTAAAATAGTTAAACTAGAACTAGCCGGCAAAGCTGTACTTGTTCCGTTCGCAGCAGATTGCCAGTACCATACTTCTCCGGAAGGAGCAGTACCTACAGGCTGGATAGTTCCACCGACCGCACAGTTAGGCACACCTACTTCGATAGGGTTAGCCGGATCTAAAGGAAGCGGTATAATGTTTACCACATAGTCTTCTGTTTCTCCTTCGTAAAGTGCAGCACAAGGATCTTCAGCACCTAAACCGTTATAAGCGGTGTAAGAATAGTCGTAACGAACACGCATTCTGGTAGCACCACTTAAAGCTCCTCCCGGAACAGTAAATGTTGTGGTTCCAGTAAATGCTCCAAAACTTGAACCTGTAGGACCAACCATAAAGTCGGTAATAACACGCTCTGATGTTTGGAAAGTTCCATCTTGATTGTAATCAATAAACACATCAAAATATCCGGAATATCCTACAGTGCTTAATGAGATGGTATTACTTACTCCCGGTATCAAATTGGTAGTAGTAGAACCTGAAGCTGGATAAAGAATAAAAGGAGCAGTACAACCACTGGTGTTGTTAATGGTTCCTAAAGTAACGTTACCAATCCAATCGTAAGTACAGCTTAACACTGTAGCTGCAGGAGTACAGTAACAGTTGGTAGGTATGTTCTGAGTCATTTGTAAAGGAGTGGAAATAGAACTTCCTCCTCCATTAGTACAAGTAACCATACAGCGGTAATAAGTAGCTGTAGATTGTGTAGTGGCATAAGTAATTGAAGTTGCTCCTGTAATATCAGTGTACACCGTATTGTTTGAAGAAGATTGCCACTGATAAGTT
This sequence comes from uncultured Bacteroidota bacterium, assembly GCA_903926385.1. Taxonomy (GTDB): domain Bacteria; phylum Bacteroidota; class Bacteroidia; order 2-12-FULL-35-15; family 2-12-FULL-35-15; genus 2-12-FULL-35-15. The sequence goes on along the minus strand of CAIYIS010000004.1, from coordinate 17,420 downwards.
ATACCAGAACCCAATGTACTTGCATTTTGCAATGATAAAGTAAAACTTGTACTGGAGCAAACGGGAGGAGTAACGTTTGATAACGTATTTCCAGGATTTGGAGTTCCTGAACAAGCAACTGTAGCATTTATACTAATAAGGTAATCCTCTGTTTCACCATAGCTATATGTTGCGCACGCGCTGGTATTAGAAATAGTGGCTGCATAACTAGAACGAAAACGCATACGAGTAACTCCTGTTAATGCTCCAGAAGGAATGGTAACAGTTCCATTATAAATCCAAGGGCCAACACCATCCGCATCGGTAAGAGCAATAAATTCACCAGCATCAAATGTTCCACTGTGGTCAAAATCTATCCAAGCTCCGGCATATTCAGTTCCTCCGTTATTAACAGATACTGATACCGCAACAACGTCAAGTTGTGTAGCTACAGCTGGCGACACAGTGCCTGTATAATCAGAATAAGAAGCTGTTAAACAAGCTCCTGTTGTATTATTAATTGGGCTACCCAAAGATGAGAATGTGACATTAGTAATATGATCACCAGACGCACATCCGTTAGTGGTTGTAGGCACACAATAACAATTAACAAACGAATTCATTGTAACATTTATCGGAGTTGAAGTTGCAGTAGCCCCTCCATTTGCACAAGTAACAACGCATTGATAATAGGCAGCACTTGTTTGAGATGTTGCGTATGTTGATGCTGTAGCACCGCTAATATTAGTATAGATGGTACCGTTTGCAGAAGATTGCCATTGGTAAGTAATACCAGTTCCCGACACAAAGTTTTGAAGAGACAATGTAAAGTTAACTCCTGAACAAACAGCTGCTGCTGATGATATGGTATTACCTGGAGTAGGAGTACCTGCACATGGTGCAGGTACAAGTACAGTAAATCCGTAATCTTCGGTTTCAGAATATGTATCGTTAGTACAAGATGTACCTGTGGCAGGAATTGCAGAATAAGTAGAATGAACACGCATACGGTGAGTACCGCCAGCAGCGCCCACAGGAACTGTAAAGTTAAATGTTACACCGGTAAGACTACCAGTATAAGCAGCTCCAACATCTTCGGTAACTTCGTCAAAAACTCCGTTATCGTTATAATCTATCCAAACTCTGTATCCCATACCATAACCATTACTTGAAAAAGTCATTGTAACAGGGCTTCCCTGAAGCTGAGATGCTATTTGGGTTGCGCTATAGTCTGTATAAGATGTAGGAGCACAAGCTGAAGTATTATTAAAATTGGCAACTCCTCCCGTTGTGGTAACATTGGTAATCCACATGTAAACACAAGCAGACGATGAAACAGGAGGTGTACAATATATTAAAGCTTCTGTTTCGGTAAATACTGGAGTGGTAGAACTTGCTCCACCATTAGAACAAGTAACAATGCAACGATAATAAAGAGTAGTTGCTTCTTGTGTTGTTAAAGTTGATGCAGTTCCTAAGTTGGTAATTCCAGTTGTAAATGCTAGATCCGTTGCACTTTGCCATTGGTAAGTAATACCAGTAGTAGTAGATGCGCCTATTAAAGAAAGAGTAAAATTAGTAGCCGGAGCTGTAGGATTATTAGTTGAAGAAATAGTTCCTGCAACAGGAGTTCCAGAACATGAAAGTTGAGGATAAATAAGCACCACTTGACCTGCAGCACCAGCACCGCCAGCCTGGCTAGACCATGATGCAGGACCACCACCACCACCACCTGGAGCGGTTCCGGCGGAACCCGCTTGCGAGGCTGTAGAAGTACCTGTTGTACAAGTTGAATTATACCCTCCGGCACCGCCCGGATATGTTCCTGTACCACCTGCTGCACCAGAACCAGCACAAACTCCATTGGTAGGAGAAACTCCGTTAGCACCGGAACCCGCTCCACCGCCACCCGAACCTGTAATACCTACAAAAACAGCACCTGAGGTACCATAACTACCAGAACCACCTGAATGGGATACCGCACCAAAACCTGTATTGGTAGAACCAACACCACCGGCACCGCCTGCAGCATTTGAAGAGCAGTTACCACCAGCACCACCGCCACCACCGGTAGCCGATACTGTTCCTCCTGCACCTGTAAAGGTAGTAGTACCTCCTGCACTTCCTGCAAGAGCATTACCTGCACCACCAGCAGCACCACCAGCACCAATTGTTACTGTATAAACAGTTCCCGGAGTTACAGTAAGTGTACTGCTGGCGAAACCGCCTCCGCCTCCGCCTCCACCGTCTCCGCTGTAAGAACAACCACCAAAACCACCACCTGAGCCGCCACCTGCGCCCCAAGTATTAACTAATATAGAAGTAACACCAGCAGGAACTGTAAAAGTTCCGGATGTTGAAATAGTTTGAACTGCCATTATTTGAACGATAACTTGACCAGCCGCACCAGCACCGCCAGGCTGACTAGACCATGATGCAGGACCAGCACCACCACCACCTGGAGCGGTTCCTGCGGAACCCGCTTGAGAGGCTGTAGAAGTACCTGTTGTACAAGTTGAATTATACCCTCCGGCACCGCCTGGATATGTTCCTGTACCACCTGCTGCACCAGAACCAGCACAAGCTCCATTGGTGGGAGAAACTCCGTTGGAACCGGAACCTGCTCCACCGCCACCAGAACCTGTAATACCTACAAAAACAGCACCTGAGGTACCATAACTACCTGAACCACCTGAAAAAAGAACAGAACCTGACAAACCAGTACCACCAGCACCGCCTGCAGCATTTCCAGAGCAGTTACCTCCTGCACCAGCACCACCACCACTGGCAGAAACTGTTCCTGCAGGACCAGTAAATGTAGTAGTACCACCTGCAGTACCGGCAACGCCATTACCTGCAGCAGCACCAGCTCCACCGGCACCAACAGTTATGGTATAAACCTGTCCGGGTGTAACGGCAAGTAGACTTTGAGCAAAGCCTCCGCCTCCGCCTCCGCCTCCGTTTCCGCTGTAGGAGCATCCGCCATAACCGCTACCAGCTCCACCTCCGCCTCCCCATGTATTCACAAGGATTTGGGTAACACCTGATGGTACGGTAAACGTACCTGAGGTAGTAAATGTTTGAGCCAATACACTCGTGACTGCATATCCTAAAAGGAAAACAGCACACACCAAATAACGAAGTAAACTTCGTGTTGGATTTTTTGTAATTGTTTTTTTCATTTGACTTTTTGTTTTAGTTAGTAATTAATTGTTTTTTGTTTTTAAAAATTTAAGGTTTGTAATTGTTGTTTGGAATCTTCGCTTTTCATTTCTGTTTCGTAAATTATTGTTTTTTATTTTGAGGTTATTGTTTAAAGTTGTTATCTATATTTATTGTTCATAAAACTGTTCAAAAACTTTTTAACTTTCATTGACTTTATATAACTAAAATCGAATTGAGCGACAAAGTAAACATTAAAATTATTAGAATCCAAATTATTTTATCGACACTTTTTGCGCTTCGGGCTCATTTTGCATTTTCGCCCCTTCTATTTTCACCCTAAAAAAAAACCCTCAAAACGCCCAAACAGCTAGCATTACAGAGACACATGACCCATGTCATACAATACCAGCTCGCATACAAACCTCCTCTTATTAATTTTTATCGACAATTTCAGGGAAAAGAGGCAGGACGAAAGGAGGGTAAAAAGGTTGCCTCCGAAAAAATATTTTTTTTTGAAATAAGAAATCCTGCCTCTATTAAGAGGTCAGGATTTCGAGATAATAACAACAGATGCGGGGTGCTATAAAAATTCTACGGTAAAGGCTCCTTTGTTTACTAAATCGGGATTATAAACCATTAAGAAATGTTTGGTAGACACATCGCCCATATCGCTGGCCGGAACTGTGGCCGATGCGCCTGCAGCCACAGTAACAAAGGTGGTTCCGATAACTCCGTCTTTTTTATTTGACCAATAAAAACGCAACTCGGTGTCTCCGTCATTTTCCAGCATAATCTCATCTGTAGCCGCAACGGTGCGCTCCACAATGTTATGGATATCTTGTTTTTTAACATGACCCTGAAACACCATTTGCAGAATGTTGCGAATGGTTAATAAATCGAAATAATCACCGATAAGGCTTCTGTTACTAGCAAAGTGAGTCATCAGCGAACCAAGGTCGGCATACTGAGCATCGCACATGGCAATGCGGGCTGCTTCGAGGTCGTTGCTTTTGGTTTTGGTGGTAGTAATGGCAGTTTTTTGAGCGTTGATAGCAGTCGTAATTAAGAGTTCGAAGGCTACTATATCGGCTTTAACGGTGGCCAAATCGGCATCGGTTCCGATGGTAGTAATGAGAGTCTGAACGGCATCGATGATGTCTTCCTGACTTCCGGATTGAAAAGGACTGTGTCCGTTCGGAAAAAGAGCCAGATAGCGAGTGGTTCCTTTGGCATACACCACAGCTATGGCAGCATCCCAGGCATTAATTTTTGCTTTACGAAGTTGAGCAAATAAATCATGGAGAGCGGTGGTTAAGCTTACTTGCAGAGCTTCTTGAGATTTCCAGGCCGAATACTTACTAAGGTAAGTAAGGTGAAAGGGTTTGAAAGTGTTAAAAAGTGCGAGCACAAAAGCATCGGAACTACCGGCATTGAGTGCATTGAAGTGAATACGCGATATGCGAAGTGCTAGGCGGAAAGAGTTATTCGTTACTATTTCGAATACGTTTTGGATAAATGACCAAGGTTTAATCATGATTTCTAATTATTAAATGGTTTGTTTCTGTTTTTTATTTTAGTTATTTAATTGTTTTACTCTCTATATATAATAATGTGTATTGATTTTATCACCTTTGATTTGTATCTTCCTGTTTTTATGACCATTAATGTGCCAAAAGCTTTATTTTTACGACTTCTGGAGTTCCGAACAGAGGCAAAAAAGTTCATTTGGCCTTATCCCCATCTTGGGAGTGAGGCAAATGAGTTCATTTGGTCTTATCCCAATCTTGGGAGTGAGGCAAATGAGTTCATTTGGTCCTATCCCAAGCTTGGGAGTGAGGCAAAAGAGTTCGTTTGGTCTTATCCCAATCTCGGGAGTGAGGCAAAAGAGTTCATTTGCCTCACTCCTATGATGGGGAGCATGTCAAATGACTTTTTTTGTGTTTTTTCCTAATTTAGGATAACGTTCGAACGCTTTTTACGAACCGCTTTCTCGTATGGTAATTTTGGGGAGCAAATGTTTGCTTTCCGAAAATGGCTCATCGGCCTAACCTATCATTTTATTTTACCATTTATGTGTAAAAATAAGTAGGGCAAAAATTGTCGTTATATTACCATGAAATCTTAATACAACCTAACAACCCACAATAATTGCCCTACTTGGAAACTCAACACTCCAAGGGTGATAAGAGTTTTTCAAAGAACGATAGGATTGCACAAGTTTCCATTTAAATAGTTTAATTTAATGTGCGCTTTTATCACCGTTTGGAATTGCAGTGCCAAAATTAGTAGGCAAAAAATGTCGAGCCAAGAAAAACAACAAAATTTTATTAACAGGTATGCCTCCACAAACCCTGATTCTAATCATGTTTTTGCCAAAAGGCTTGAATTTTCAATATTTTTAAAAGGGCATTTTTGGGGAAATAAAACAAAAGATGTTTAAAACATTTTTATTTTAGACACTAATCCCTAAGATTATTTATGTCTAACAAAAGATTATTTATGTCTTGCAAAACGCCTCACCCCCCTCCCCTCTCCAAAGGAGAGGGGTGAAGAAGCACAAACAAAATTCATGTTTCACTAAGTTTCACCCCTTCTCCTTTGGAGAGGGGAGGGCAAACAGCCTGTGGCTGTTTGAGCCAGCTTGTGCGCCAGTTCAGGGGTGAGGCGTTTAGACGAATATAATCTTAGGGATAGATGCTTTATTTTATTTAAAAAAATACCTTTGCAACCAAGTTTGAGTAACCTAAAGAATCAATTGCATTAAAAAATGAAAAAAGTATTTTTACTTATTGTTCTAATCGCTTTGCTTGCTCCTTGCCGCGCTCAGGAAGGGATGGGTTATTATTACGATTACAACAATCATTTTTATGCATTCGAAAAAGGCAATAATGTGGAGTTGGAAGGAACCCGTGTGGACAGCATCAGAGCGGGCATTGATTACATTGCTTACATCGATTTCAGAACCTATCTGCGCGCTTATTACCATGGCGAAACTTACACACTGGAAGAAAACAAACCCAATGCAATGGTGGCCACTCCGTATTCGTTGGTGTATAAAATGCAGCAACGACTAGTGGTTTTTGAGCACGGAGAAAAAAAACAACTCACCGATTGGGCTGGCGATTTTTATGCAGGCGAGTCGATGATAGTATGGCAAGACTTACCCAGCATGGACCTGAAAGCCTACGAAAACGGGCAAATCAACACGATAGAAAAAGCGTATTCATCGAGAGTGATTAAGAATGCAGGCATTGGTAAAAACATTTTTGCCTACACCGATTTGAACAATGGATTTAAAATTTACTACGGAGGGCAACTCTACGAAACCGGTGCCACACATATCAGAAATTACAAATGCGGGAAAAACATAGTGGCCTACATCGATAGATTTAACAATACGTTCAACGTGTTTTATAATTACGAAATAAAAACCGTAAGCGACCATCTTCCGAAAAGCTACTCTGTGGCGGCAAACATGATGACCTATGTAGATTTCGAAGATAACTTTATGCTTTTTTACAACGGAAAAACAGCTGAGCTGGAGTCGTGGGTGCCTACCTCAAACAACTCGAAAGACAATATAATTGAGTATTACAACAACACCGATTTAAAAATGATTTACGGTGGACAAACCTATACGGTGGATAAATTTATTCCCGACCAAACTATAATCATGGGCCCAAACTCCGCACTATACATGGATAGCAACCAGCGCCCGAAATTTTTCTATAAAGGAAAAATGTATGAAAACATAATGAACGAACAAGTAGGAAATATGCAACTTATTTGGGATTTGCCGGTGTTTAACTTCGGCACCAATACCATCGGATTTTATTATAACAATAAATTATATACCTATGAAACGAGCAGATACTAACACCACAGCAGAAGATAGCGCAGGCTACACTGCGCTTCCTGCAACTTATTCCACAATTGATGCAGATGCACTACTTAATTTTACACTTGATAATTGGGATGTAAAAAAAGGTTCTAAAATAACCTTTCTCAAACGAGGCATGAACGACACCTACTGCATAACAGAACCATCAGGCAAAAAATTTATACTACGTGTTTACAGCCTCAAAATGCGCACACCACGAGGAATACTAGAAGAAGTACTTTTTAATGATAAGGCTGCAAGAGGCAAACATTTTGGTTTGGCAAGTTGCATCTTTTCTAAATTTAGATTCCCTATAGAAGGAATAGAGGCTCCCGAAGGCGACCGCTTGGCGGTATTGTATAATTTTGCTCCCGGAATAATGGTGAGAAAATTAACCAACACTCAAGCCAAACGGCTGGGAAAAGAAACAGCAAAAATGCACGAGTTAATGAAAACCAACTCGTACACATTTACCGATTTTAATTATGATATCGGGCTTCAGTTTAAAGACACACTTGCTGTATTAAAACCAATACTGGCCGAGCACAAAGAGCAATACGAGTATTTAAATAAATTGAAAAAAGATTTTGTAAAAACATTTAAAGAAGTAAAAAAAGAAGACTTAAGCTTAGGTTTATGTCATGGCGATTTGCAACCCGAAAACATACATTTTACTGACGATAACAAAGTAATCTTTTTCGATTTCGACCTGATGGGCAAAGGTTATCAGGCCTACGATATAGGAGTATTTATGTGGTACGACCACAAAAACAAAACACCCGAAATTATTAAAAGTTTTTTGGAAGGATACGAAAGCATTCGAAAATTAAGTGCAGCCGAACATCGTCTTCTGCCCTATTTCAGTACACTTCGGGCTATGTTTCAAATGACATTGTATTGCAAAACCAATAACGGAAAACATTTACCCTTGTGGAAACCCGAAGAGGTGGCATCGTTTGTAAACAAAATAAAACAATGGCACGAAAGCAAACGCAAGGCGTAAACCTGCATCAGTATTGCAATAAATAAGAGTAGTAACTATTATTGTTCCTTATTTGGAAAGTCAGTTCTACCGCTAAATGCTCTGAAATGAATACCTTTATTTACGTCCTCCAAATATTTTTCTTTAACCATGGCAAAGGTAAAAGGCAGGTCGTATTCGGCCATCAGCGCCTCAATATATGGAGATGGGTCGAATCCTGTTTTGTGACAAAACATAAAAAACATATAACACGAATGAAACAACCGCTGGCAAATTTCGTTTACTTCTTTGCTTTTAAAAGCAATGCCATTTTCGGTGCTGTTGTTCTTATCGTGCTTGTCTATTAAATCGCCAAACAAGCAGAAACTGCGGGTTTCGGGGTCGTTCAGAAAAAATATCATAACCGGAAACGAGTTAAGCGTAACAAACCATTTCATCACTTCACGATTTTCTTTCCAATCATCAACGGGCACCTGAGTACCGTCACTATCCACAAAATCTGTTTCGACAGAGAAAATGTATTTCTCCATTAATTTGGGAAAATGTTGCAACGCAAGAACCAACTCTTGGGCCACCGCAGCCACACCGGCCTCCACATCGTTCATACTAATATCGAGTACTATTGTATTATGGTCGGAATGGGCCAGCATACCCATCGTTTTCCGGAAGTCTTCAATTTTTTTATCGTTTGGCGAAAGAAAATACTTAGGCCGATCTTCGTCAAGCAAATGCCTGTTTTTAGCATAATAAACCGACAGAGAATTATCCATCATTCCATCTTCGTTGTAATATTCTGATATCAGAAATAGGCTGTCGCCCCATTCGGTGTAGCAAGCCTCTACCCTATCCAGAAAGGTATTGTAACGCTCCACCACCGTATCGTAATACCCATGAAACTCCTGAATAAGATGATAATTTGGCTCAAGCAGCATCATATCCACCTCTACACTTTTGGGGTCGATTGTAAAAAGTGAAGGTTGTTGGTGTAAATCATTCGAAACAAATTTCCGAAACGCATTGAACTTATCAATCAATGTTTTTTCTTCGATTGCAAAAAGTTCGTAATCCTTTTCAATGGCATCGCCTTCGGTTTCTATTTGATTTTCTACTATCGTAAAATGATAATCATTTAGCTCCACTTGAAATTCAGCTTTGCGTTGCTGAATCTCAACAATGGCCTCCTTAGCCGCTTTAGAACTTGTCAAATATTTTGCTTCAGCAAAAAACTCAGTTATGCGTTTGGCCAGTGGATTAAAGCGTTTATCCGCATCGGCTATATGGTCCTCGTGAACAGAAAACTCGTAATTCAATTTACTTTTTAATTGGAGTAAAGCATAAATCAGGTCGTGAATTTCGGTGTATGATTTTAGCAACTCGTTATCAGAATCTGTTTGCAGTTTCGTTTCATCGCAGTTCAGAATAATATCACGAAGCGGATGATGAATAATTTTTTGTTTCATACTAAAATATTGTTGTTACAAAATTAATGAATGATTTGGTTGAATTTACAGGTCAAAATCTTGAAACCTTTTCACTACCCTTCAACATATTGATAACAGTGCAAACCTCATTGGTTAAACTGACGAATATCAGAATCCAAACATGAATAAAATCATGTTTAAACATGCGCCTAAGCATAGTTTTATACATGCACCTCGCCTTACCTTTGTATCAAACTAGTGACCCAATCATGAGTTTAAAGATTTATAAAAACTCAACACTCTTTAAAATAAAGCACCTTTAACTTTTGTATTGAATAACTGAAATTGTAATAAGAATGGAAAATGCTATTCCATTCCTCTATGTTAAATGAAAGCAAGAAAAAAGAATAACATGCCGAAAAGTCAGTAAAGACAAGCACTTTAAGACAAAAAGTCAGATGCGAAATAAAAAATCAGCCATTTCGTCTTGTATTTAAAGAGTAAATGGAGTGGAATATGATTTGAGGACGTTAGGGCGTCATTGAAAAATGAAAAGACAAAAATACAAACCAATAATTAATCTAAAATGAACTTAAATAATTTCACAATCAAATCGCAGGAAGCAGTGCAACAAGCAATGCAGATAGCCACTGTAAATGGACAACAGGCCATTGAAAATGGTCATATCCTTAAAGGTATTCTTGAGGTGGATGAAAATGTCACTCCGTTTATTTTAAAAAAACTGAATGTAAATACCCAGATGTTTGCAAAAGCTCTGGATAAAATAGTAGAAAGCTATCCTAAAGTTTCGGGTGGGCAGCCTTTTCTTTCTAACCACGCCAATCAGGCTCTTTCTAAAGCATCGATGTATTTAAAAGAATTCGGAGATGAATATGTTTCAATAGAGCATTTGTTATTGGCTATTTTGGTAACCAAAGACACCATTTCTCAATTGATGAAAGATAATGGTGTAACCGAAAAAGATTTAAAAGCGGCAATTACAGAATTGCGCAAAGGAGCTAAAGTTACCAGCCAGAGCGCTGATGAAACTTACAATGCCCTGAATAAATATGCCATCAATCTGAACGAACAAGCTAAAAAAGGTAAGCTCGATCCGGTGATTGGCCGTGATGAAGAGATTCGAAGAGTACTGCAAATACTTTCGAGAAGAACAAAAAACAACCCAATATTGGTTGGAGAACCGGGAGTGGGTAAAACCGCTATTGCCGAAGGTTTGGCTCATCGTATTATCAATGGAGATGTACCCGACAATTTGAAATCGAAACAAATTTTTTCGCTGGATATGGGTTCACTCATTGCGGGTGCTAAATTTAAAGGAGAGTTTGAAGAACGTTTGAAAGCAGTAGTAAAAGAAGTTATTTCTGCCGAAGGCGAAATAATATTATTTATTGACGAAATTCATACCCTAGTTGGCGCTGGTGGTGGCGAAGGTGCAATGGATGCAGCTAACATCTTAAAACCGGCTTTGGCCAGAGGAGAACTGAGAGCCATTGGAGCAACTACTCTAAATGAGTTTCAAAAATATTTTGAAAAAGACAAAGCTCTTGAAAGACGTTTCCAGAAAGTAATGGTGGACGAACCAAGTGCTGAAGATGCGATTTCTATATTGCGTGGTATAAAAGAAAAATACGAAACCCACCATAAAGTAAGAATAAAAGATGAGGCCATCATCTCGGCTGTGGAGCTTTCGCAACGATACATTAACGACAGATTTCTGCCGGATAAAGCTATTGACTTAATGGACGAAGCTGCATCAAAATTAAGAATGCAAATTAACTCCATGCCAATAGAACTAGATGAAGTAGAACGTAAAACAAGACAACTGGAAATAGAACGCGAAGCAATAAAAAGAGAAAACGACCAGAAAAAACTGGAAGATTTGAATAAAGAAATCGCTGAACTATCTGATAAACGAACCAGTTTGCGCGCAAAATGGCAAGGTGAGAAAGAAGTGGTGGAAGGCATTCAGAAAATAAAAGAGGAGATTGAGAACTTCAAATTTGAAGCAGAGCAAGCCGAACGTAATGGAGATTATGGAAAAGTTGCCGAGATACGTTATGGTAAAATAAAAGAATCGGAAACACAATTGAAATCGTTCGAAGGTAAATTAGCTGAAATGCAACAGAACGGTTCGCAAATGATAAAAGAAGAAGTAGACAGCGAAGACATAGCAGGTGTAATAGCTGCTTGGACAGGTATCCCAGTTTCACGCATGCTTCAGAGCGAACGCGAAAAATTGCTGCATCTGGAAGATGAACTTCACAAACGTGTGGTTGGACAAGAAGAAGCCATAGAAGCCATAAGCGATGCTGTGCGCAGAAGCAGAGCTGGATTGCAGGATAGTAAACGACCTATTGGTTCATTCATCTTTCTTGGAACAACAGGAGTAGGAAAAACCGAATTAGCAAAAGCTCTTGCAGAGTTTTTATTCAATAATGAAACCAGCATGACTCGTATTGACATGAGTGAATATCAGGAACGCCATGCGGTAAGCAGATTGGTAGGTGCGCCTCCGGGATATGTAGGATATGACGAAGGCGGACAGCTTACAGAAGCCGTTAGAAGAAAGCCGTACAGCGTAGTTCTGCTTGATGAAATAGAAAAAGCTCATCCGGATGTGTTTAATATTCTGCTACAAGTGCTGGATGACGGCCGATTGACAGATAATAAAGGTCGTGTGGTAAATTTCAAAAACACCATAATCATTATGACTTCTAATATGGGTTCACATCTGATACAGGAAAACTTTGAACACCTGACAGAAAGAAATCATGATGAAGTGATGGCTAAAACCAAGATAGAAGTGTTTGAGTTATTGAAAAAAACAATTCGTCCTGAGTTCCTGAATAGAATTGACGAAACAATAATGTTTACGCCACTTACACGTGACAATGTGCATCAGATAGTAGAATTGCAATTTAAAGGAATCGCTAAAATGCTTGCGGAAAATGATATCAATTTAACTGCAACTCCTGAAGCAATAGAATGGTTGGCTCAATTAGGTTTTGACCCTCAATTTGGAGCAAGACCGGTTAAGCGGGTAATGCAAAAAAGGGTACTGAATGAGCTTTCGAAGCAGATACTGGCTGGCAAAGTTGAAAAAAATGCTAACATTGTTTTAGACGTATTCGACAAGGAGTTTGTCTTTAGAAATCCAATAGATGAAGATAAAAAACCATTAAAAGACAAAAAGGCAAAAGCCAAGATTTAGCCCTATTGTTAATAACATTCATGTTAAAAACTGTTAACAATTTGTATCTTGGCGAGCAAATTGATTTACATTTATAGAAAATTTACAAACCAATATATAATAATAAGTATGAGAACTAAAAAAGTAAAAATCGACCTACGTCCAAAAATAAAGATTCAGATAGATAGCAGAACAACAATCACCGTTCGTTCAATGGAAGCATTCAAAGCTTGGAAAGATCGTTATCCAACTGCTGTTGTTATTGAGTAATTAATCAATGACTGGTCAGAAATAAATAAGCCGAAGTAGTAAAATGCTTCGGCTTATTTTTAAAATCTAATCAAAACCTAAAAGACACTGCTAATTGAAACACTTGCCCAATTATGTAAGTTATTAAGAAGCACAAAATGTTGACAGGAAACCATAACCTGCAAACAAAATAACAAACCACTTTCACAATTCAACAAACGCTGTCATCGCTATCATTTCTCAAATTATGCAAAGCGAAGAAAAAATAATTGAAGTAAAACATCTGGTTAAATACTTTGGGAAATTCAAAGCAGTTGAAGATGTAAGTTTCGATGTTTTTCGTGGCGATGTATATGGATTTTTAGGCCCAAATGGAGCCGGGAAAAGTACAACTATTCGCACACTTCTCTCGCTTATTAAACCCAGCAGCGGAGAGATACGCCTTTTTGGAAAAAACCTGAAAGACAACCGGAATTTTATTTTAAGAAAAATAGGATGTATTGTCGAGAAACCTGATTTCTATAAATATCTTTCAGCTGAAAAGAATCTTGAAATCTTTGCTCGTATATCAGGTGCAGATGTTACAAAAAAACAAATTCATGAGATTATAGAATTTGTTGGATTAAAAGGAAGAGAGAAAGATAAACTCAACGGATTTTCGCATGGTATGAAACAAAGGCTGGGGATAGCTCAGACCCTCATACATGATCCCGAACTCATCATCCTTGATGAACCCACTACAGGATTAGACCCTCAGGGAATAATTGATATCCGAAACTTGATTCTGCAATTAAAGAATGAAAGCAACAAAACGGTTTTGCTTTCCTCTCACATTCTTTCCGAAATTGAACTTATTGCAAACCGAATGGTCATTATCAATAAAGGAAAAACCATTGTTCAAGGTTCGGTGAATGACTTGTTAAACGCACAAGATTTAATTGTTTCGTTTCAATTAGACAATATTCCGAAAGCCAAACAAATTATACAATCATCGTCCATCAAACTCACAATTGATAATGAAAATGAAAACACAATTTCAGTGCATATTTCCCACGAAAATATACCTGTACTCAATAAGATTTTAACGGATAACGGATGTAATGTTTATTCGATAGAGTCGAAACGAAAACTGGAAGACTATTTTTTAAAACTCATCAGCGAATAATGTTTTGGAAAAGCACCTATAACGAACTAATAAAAATAGCCGCCAAACCACGCAGCTATATAGGAATCGGGGCCGTAACTTTGATTGCCGGAATAATTCTCTTTGCCATGTATACAGATGGAATGAATTTTATTTCGTTTGTCACCAAACCATTTGAACAAACATTATCTTTCGAAGGAAATATATTAAACGGAAACCTGATTGCATTTATTATTCTGCAAATGCTAATCATTCATGTTCCTTTACTGATAGCACTTGTCACCGGAGATTTGATTTCGGGTGAAGGAGCTATGGGCACGGTTCGATTATTATTGACTAAACCCATTTCAAGAACCAGCATTTTGTTTTCAAAATTCCTTGCCGGATGTGCCTACACTTTTGTTTTATTATTATGGTTAATGATTTTATCATTGGTAGTTGGTAAATTACTATTTGGCACAGGCGACCTGATGGTGCTGGATAGTAATGGACTTATCGTATTGCAACAACACGACCTAGCATGGAGATTTGCAAGCGGTTTCAGCTTATCATTTCTTTCTCTTGTAATGATTGCTACTTTATCGTTAACGCTTTCCTGTTTCTCCGAAAACTCAATAGGGCCAATAGTGAGTACAATGGCCATCATAATTCTGTTTACCATTATCGGAGCACTGGATGTTCCTGTTTTGCAAAAAATACAACCTTATTTATTTACCAACCACATGGTAGCTTGGCGAAACTTTTTTGAAGACCCTCTTCCTGTCGGAAAAATAGTTAAATCAATGGTAGTTTTAATCGTTCACATTGTTGGTTTGTTATCTATAGCAGTATATAAATTCAATAAAAAAGATATACTTTCATGAAGCGAAAATATTTCATAATTATAACAAGTATTATCTTATCGTTTGTTTCGGCACAAGCTCAAAACAATGCGAATGTAATTTTACGAAAAGTATATGCTAAAATTCAAAAGGCAAAGGATTATTCAGTTGATGCCGACATAAAAGTAGATATGCCCTTTATCAGAATGATGCCTATCAACGCTGAAATATTTTTTAAACAAAAAGATAAATTTAAAGTAGAGTCTAAAAGTATTGCCATCGTTCCCCGTCAGGGATTCGACCAAGCCTCTAAAATGCTTGCGGATACCAATTCATACACCTCCCTTATTCAAGGAAATGAAAAAATCGGAAACATCACTGCTGTCATAGTTAATGTAATTCCTTTGTCCGACACCAGTGATTTGGTTTTAGGAAAACTTTGGATAAGTGCAAATGAAAACTTAATTTTGAAATCTCAGTTTACATCAAAAACCAACGGTACTGTTTTTACCGAATTCACATACGGGGCTCAGGCAGAATTTGGGCTTCCTGACCAAATGATTTTTTCGGTGGATATTAAAAAGTTTAAATTGCCGAAAAGTGTAACTGCCGATATGAACAATACTGATGCGGCAAAAGATGAAAAGGGAAAAGAAAATAAAAAAGGAAAAATATTCATAACCTTGTCAAATTACAAAGTTAATAAAGGTATACCCGATAGTAAATTTAAAAAATAGATAACGAATTTCAGACATAGAAAATTAAAACATATTTCAAATGAAACTAGAACAGATATTGAACATATACACCACTGAGCGTTACAAAATCAGTGTACAAGCTAAAGAAACAGATTACTCCTCATGGGTGGTTTTCCCTAATTATGCTGATTACTTTGAGAATTATTTAGGTTACTACAAAAGTATAGAAGACCAAGATAAGTTGATTAATCACGCAGTGAAAGGAATTTTTGTTTACAAAACAAAAGAATACATCCATCCACATCAATCCGTTTGGCGCGACCGGGGAGGAAACGAAAGAGGGATTCGACCGGAAGTGAGTGATGCTGTTATTGAAGGTATCATGGAGAATGAAGACAAATTAAATTCCGCCATAGATTCGAAAGATTTTGATACGCTATACGAATTCATTAAAAAAAACAAGGTAACTAAATTTGGAGGGTTAGAAATTTATGATTGTGCTTTGCGAATAGGCAGTAAATATAATATCTCTCCAAAAAATGTTTATCTCCATGGGCCAACTCTTATTGGATTAAAAACGTTAGAAGGTAAAAAACTTGTAGAAGAAGATATATCTAATAACAAAACTGTTGCGTTAAAAGATTTACCCGAGTGTTTGCAGAATTTGAATCCAATCTATATAGAAGATTTTTTGAATTTTAAAAGATTAGATTTTATGAGGATATAAGTATTTTATATTCTTGTACCACTTTTTCCAATTAATAATGCCTTATAGAGATAAAACTCCTGAATTCTCAACGAATTTCGCCTTTCCTTTCCCTCCGCCATTCGTACTGACCAAAACTTAAAAGTAAATTTCAGGTGAAAAAATTGATTTTAGATGAGGCACAGAAAGTTTCTGTGGAGGCACGGAAAAGTTCTGTGGTGGCATGGAAAAGTTTCGTGATGGCATGGAAAAGTTCCGTGGTGGCACGGAAAAGTTCTGAGGAGGCGCAGAAAGTTTCCTTGCCTACTCAGAAACTTTACTTTAAGGCTACTTTTGGCATCTTTTTATGCCACCAAACACTTTCTTATTAATTACATACCAATTGTTTATATCAGCACCCCATTAAACATTTCGTTGTAGCTGTATGGCTTGAGGCGAATGCGAGTAACTACCCTCCATCCTTTAGAAAAACAAAAAACAAAAAAGATTAGAATAAAATAAAAAATCCCGTTCCGAAGTAACGGAACGGGATTTCTTGTTCGACTAATTAATGTCTTATTGTTTTATCACGCGCTCGGTGTGCATCACATTCGAACTTGCATCGAGTATTCTAACGAAATACATTCCGTTATTGAATTGCTCCATGTTTGTTTTCATTGTCGATGTTCCGCTTGCTAACGTGTGTTTTTCGCTGATAACAATATTACCAAGGATATCAAACACTTCTAATACTATTTCCTGATCTTTGTCCACTGTCACATCCATTGTGAATTCAGCTGATGTTGGATTTGGATATACGTTAGAGAAAGTATTTACTCCATCTGTGTTCAATGCATCAGGACTTAAACAACGTGTGATGGTTGTTGTTCTGAACAATGATGTGTTTCCACAAGTATTGGTTTCAGTCAATTTCAATGTTGATGTTGCTGTTACCGTTCCTACTGATGGCGCAATGTTTACTGATATTACATTGGTTCCCTGACCTGTTCCAAATGTCATTCCTGACGCTAAGGTCCAGTTATAGGTAGCTGCGTTGTTTACCGGAGCAACAGAATAAGTTGCTGTTGTCAATCCGCAAGTATTAAGCGGACCACTGATAACTCCCGGTTGTAACGCTGTTGTTACTAAATTCAACGAACGTGCTGTTCCAGTTCCGCAAAGGTT
>CAIYIS010000003.1 GCA_903926385.1 uncultured Bacteroidota bacterium | reverse complement strand
TAATTCGTTTTGGGTTACAGGTACATTTTCAAGCAATACAGTTACTATTGGCAGTACTACTTTTACTCGTTATGGAAATAGCAATGGTTACACAGGTGATATTTTTACTGCCAAATGTGCTGAAATAACAAAGCTAGATGATAAAATGTTAAGCGGTAGTACTAATAATACCTTAACTATTTATGCTAACCCCAACAAAGGCATATGCAATATAACAGTGCCTCAAGATTTACTACATGAGCAAAACTTGGTATTAAATATATATGATAGCAATGGTAAACTTATACAACAGCAGCCTGTGCAAGTAGACCAAGAAAAAGTAAAAATTAATATAGAAGCAGAAGCAACAGGAGTTTATAATGTAACGCTTGGGAATAAAAATAAGGTGTATAGCGGTAAGATAGTGTTTGAGTAGAAGAAATTATAGATTATGAGCTATAAATTATAAATGAAAACTCCGGGCAGAGATGTTCGGAGTTTTTTGTTTTCCTCCCTATTGCCTACTGCCTAATTGTACAATTGCCCAATAACCGAAACTCCGCTTATCGCATAAAAAATCTATTTAAAAACTTTTTTTTATTTTGTTTATAAAAAAAATTTACATTTGCCTCTAATTAAAACCATTATTAACACCAACAAAATTATCACTATGAAAAAACAATTACTCTTTATGGTAGCCTGTTCGTTAGCGGCATTAACAGCATCAGCACAAATAACCATAACCACTGCCGATATTGAAACACCGAACCATGTGGTGTATCAGGCCAATGACACTTTACCAACTATTTCGATAGGTAATGCAAGTGCAACAACACAAACCTGGACAATGACAGGGCTTGCTCAGTCTACTAAGGATACCTTGAATTTTATTCCTTATGCGTGGCAACCGAATGCCAATTTTCCAACATCCAATGTTGTAATTAAACAAGGGTCGGCTAATCAATATGCATTTGCGCTAAACGATGCCAATGGATTTTCCATTTTAGGAAATGGAGGAACTGCAAATATTATGGGGGCAAACGTTAATTTAAACCAGATTTACACTCCTTCAGAAAAGCTTGCTACTTTCCCTTTTACATTAAATTCTTCCGTTGCGAATAATTATAGAACGTATGCAAAGTTTTTCTTTGGACAGACCATCACATATCTTGGCAATCCCATTCAGGTGGACTCCATTAAGGAGCACTCTACGGTTAATAAAACAATATTGGTGGATGCTTTTGGAAGTTTAACAACGCCTTTAGGAACATTTAATGTGATAAGAAGCAAAGAAACAAAAATAACACATGACACAATTGATGGTTTTATTGTACTCTCCACTATGCCATATTTTGGAATGTGGCAAAATGCTGCTTATACTACCTTAGACACAGCCGTTACATACACTTGGTGGGCAAATGGTGTTGGCTTCCCACTAGTGAAAGCGAATGTGGATTTGCTGGGAAATGTTAAGAGTGTTTCTTGGTTACTACAGACTCCATCTCTTGGAATTAATGAATATTCATCTGGTGCAGAAAATGTATATCCTAACCCAGCTCAAAATGAAATTAATTTTGTAGCAGATGCTGCGAAACAAAAATCAATTCAGGTATTCGATATAACCGGAAGATTGGTTGACACATTTTTAATTACCGAGAATGTAACCACCCTTAACACTTCGGCTTATGCTAACGGATTATACACCTATAGTATTTTAGGAAAAGATAATTCAATTATCAGCAGAGGTAAGTTTTCTATTGCAAAATAATTATATACTGCTTAATTCATGAAAAAAACATTACTAATTTTGAGTTTGTTTGTTTGTTCAAGCATTGTTGTAAAAGCTCAAACAATAACCACAGCAGATGTGGCATCACCAGGTACCACAGTTTACGAAGCAATAGATACTTTACCCTCTATATCGGTGGGTACCGCCAGTGCTTCAGCGCAAGCTTGGAATATGTTGTCGTTAGCTACTAATTCTACTGACACCTTATCTTTTCATACCTACGCTTCGTTTCCGAATCCACTGTTTTCTACTTCAAATTTAGTTGTAAAACAAGGTTGGCAAAACGATTTTGCTTATGCAATAAATTCTTCGTCTTCGTTAACAATATTAGGTAACCATGGGACAGTCAATATTTCTGGATTTCCAACAGTAGTGAACCAAAAGTTTACCCCTGCAGAACAAATTGCTACATTTCCATTTGCATACAATAGCAGCGTAGCGAATATCTACAGGTCTAAAGCGAAATTTTATTTTGGGCACACTGTTACTGTTGGCGGTAATACCGTGCAGGTAGATTCAGTGAGAGATCATTCTACAGTTAATAAAACAATTTTGGTGGATGCTTTTGGAACATTACAAACTCCGCTGGGAACCTATAATGTAATACGGACATCTGAATCAAAAATCACTCACGATACGGTGGATGCTTATGTGGTCCTCTTTCCTGGTTTCGGTTCCTGGCAAAATGCAGCAATAACTACAGTTGATACAGTTAATTCATTTACATGGTGGGCAAACGGATTAGGATACTCACTGGCAACTGCAACCTTGAATTCACAAGGAAGTGTAAAGTCGGTAAAATGGTTGTTGCAGTCTCCTGTTGGAATAGATACATACACTGCTGAAAGAATTGAAAATGCTTATCCAAATCCAGCACAAAACGAAATCACAATTTTGACGGATGCATCTAAACAAAAATCAGTTGAAGTGTTCGATATGACCGGAAGAAAAATAGATTCATTTTCGATAACAAATAGTTTGACAAAAATTAATTCTTCAGCTTATGCTAATGGAGTGTATAGTTATACTATTATTGGTAAAGATAACGATGTAATGTATAGAGGTAAGTTTTCAATTTCAAAATAATAACAACTAATAAAAATTAAAATGAAAAAATTATTACTAACAATTGCCACCACAATACTGCTTGTGATGGGACTAAAAGCCCAAACAGATTTAGGGCTGGATAATTGGACAGCTTGCCAATATGCAACTAACTTGGAGGATCCAAATGGTTGGACAAGTTTTAATACAGCTAACTTCGCTTTATTCGGAGCTATGCCTCAATCGGTTTTTAAGATTTCGAATAATACTGCTTTTGGCACGCACGCTGCTATGGTTGAAACTCAAAAAGCACCTTCATCTATTCAGATACCAAATCCGTTCAGACCATTTCATAATTTTGATACTATCGGATTACTTTGTTTGGGAAGCATTCATACTTCACCAGCACCAGGTATGACTTTTGGTCAACCAATTTCTTATTGGCGTCCTGCACAATTAACCTTTTCATCAAAAGATTCAACTATGCCCGGAGATTCTTCATACATTCTTGCCTATTTAACAAAATGGAATCCGACTCATCTCCCATTTCCAAAACTTGATACTATCGCGAGTGGAAGTTTTGCAGAATCTGGAAATTCTTCAGGATGGACTAGTCATACGATTACGATGAATTATAATTCTACGTCCATTACTCCGGACTCTCAACAAATATTTGTTTCATCTAGTATTTATTCAAGAGCTGGAGCGAAAATTGGAAGTAAATACTATGTGGATGGATTTGTGTGGTCAGGTTACAACAGTACTAATGATATTAACGGAGAAAAATCTTCAGTAAATTATTTCCCGAATCCTGCACTTAACGAAATTAATTTTACGAGTTCGGTTAATGCAAATTTTATTGAAGTATCAGATATCACTGGGCGTATGATAGGACTCTATCCAATGCAAAATAATAAAGTTAAAATACAAACGGAGTTGTTTACATCTGGCTTATATCTGTATGCTGTTTTGAATGACAAAAAGGAAGTTGTAAACAGAGGCAAATTTGAAGTATCTAAATAGATAAAATCAACTTATATAAGGAACGCCTGTAGCAATAGTTGTTACAGGCGTTTCAGTTTGTTTTCTTCTTATCGGAAGAAACAGGATAGTATAAAGAATGAATCAAAAAACAACAGACGGGCTTAATTACATTTCGAAACTTTCCATATCAAGAGTATGGAATATGGTCAAAGTGTTTTCCAGTTTCTGTTTGTCTAAGTGGACTAAAAGGCCTATACAGTGGGGTATTCCCATAAGTCTGACAGTAGAACCCACTACTTCTTGCAATCTCCGTTGTCCCGAATGTCCTTCCGGATTAAGAGAATTTACTCGCCCCACAGGGATGTTGCAAAATGAATTTTTCAAAAGCACAGTAGATCAAGTTTACAAGCAAATATCATATCTTATATTTTATTTTCAGGGCGAACCATATCTGAATACAGCCTTTCTGGAGATGGTAAAATACGCATCTGCAAAAGGTGTCTATACAGCTACCTCCACCAATGCTCATTATCTTAATGATGAAAATGCACGTAAAACAGTAGAAAGTGGTCTGGACAGATTAATTATCTCTATTGATGGTACTACCCAGCAAACTTATGAGCAATACCGCATAGGAGGAGATTTGAAGAAAGTAATTGAAGGTACCGAAAACATTATTCAATGGAAAAAGAAAATGAACTCTAAAACACCTCATGTTATCTTTCAATTTTTAGTGGTGAAGCCGAATGAACATCAGGTAAAAGATTTAGAGGTATTGGCTCAAAAGTTAGGAGTGGATGAAGTTAGATTTAAAACAGCTCAGATGTATGATTATGTACACGGAAATGCATTGATACCAACTATTGAAAAATACTCCCGTTATCAGCAGCAATCAGATGGTACATATAAAATAAAAAACGAAATGCTTCATCATTGCTGGAGATTGTGGCACTCTTCAGTTATCACCTGGGACGGGCTTGTGGTTCCTTGCTGTTTTGATAAAGATGCAAAACATCAGTTAGGAGATTTGAAAAGCAAAACGTTCAGACAAGTTTGGAGTAGCAGCGAATACAATAGTTTCAGAGCCTCTGTACTTCGATCGCGTTCGGAAATTGATATTTGTAAAAATTGTACTGAAGGTACAAAAGTGTGGGCGTGATTGAAATTTTAGAACTTATATTTTTAGATTTATAGAATTGCTTCTATAAATCTAAAAATATCAACTCTATTAAATCGTCATAATCTCTTTTTCTTTTATCTCTAAATGTTTGTCGCATTTAATCACAAAACCATCAATCATCTGTTGAACCTTTGTTTCGCCTTCTTTCACTTCATCTTCGGGTGTTCCGTTTTTCTGAAGTTTTTTTAATTCTTCGTTCGCTTCTTTTCTAAGTGTACGCAAACTTACTTTCCCGTTCTCCACTTCTGCTTTGGCTTTTTTTACCAACTCCTTTCTGCGTTCTTCGGTTAGTGACGGCACAAGAATACGAATCAGAAGTCCGTCATTTTGCGGATTTAATCCCAAATTAGCAGCCATAATAGCTTTTTCAATGGGTGTCAGCATCGATTTTTCCCAAGGTTGAATAACCAAGGTTCTTGCATCAGCTGTATTGATATTGGCGACTTGATTGAGCGGAGTTCGGGTGCCGTAATAATCAACTGAAATGCTTTCGAGCATAGTAGGACTTGCTTTTCCTGCACGTACTTTAACCAATTCAGCTTCTAAATGCGAAACCGCTTTTTCCATTTGCTCTTTGGTTGTGTCTAAAATAAATTGTATGTCTTCGTTCATTGTTTTTCGTTATAAAAATATGTAGTTTTTCTGCTTTGATGCAAATGTAATTTTTTCCTTTTAATTTTGACAAGTCAATGGGTAGAATGTTTCTTACTAAAAAAGTTGGGAGACAATATCAAACCTTTTTACTAAAACTCAACAAGTGTACCTACCGAATCACCCTCCAATAGTTTTTTTAAATTACCTGTTTTGTTCATGTCAAAAACAATAATCGGCAATTTGTTTTCTTTACAGAGTGTAAAGGCTGTCATGTCCATTACCTCAAGACCTTTTGCATAAACTTCATCAAATGTAATCGTAGTATAACGTGTTGCATTTTTATCTTTTTCCGGATCGGCAGTGTAGATGCCGTCAACACGAGTTCCTTTCAAAACCACATTCGCTTCAATTTCTATTGCACGCAAAGTAGCTGCTGTGTCTGTAGTAAAATAGGGGTTTCCGGTGCCTGCTCCAAAAATAACTACACGTCCTTTTTCAAGATGCCTTACTGCTTTTCTGCGAATGAAAGGCTCACAAATTTGTTCCATTTTGATGGCCGATTGAAGTCTTGTTTCTACTCCAACTTTTTCCAAAGCCGATTGAAGAGCCATAGAGTTTATAACAGTTGCAAGCATTCCCATGTAATCACCATGAACTCGATCCATTCCTCCTTCTTCTGCCTGAATACCTCTGAATATGTTTCCACCGCCAATCACCACTGCTACTTGCACTCCAAGTTCAGAAACTTCTTTTATCTGCAACGCGTATTGCGAAATTCGTTCATTATCTATTCCGAATTGTTTTTTACCCATCAGCGATTCTCCGCTCAGTTTTAATAATATTCTTTTGTATTTCATACGCGTTCTGTTATTTTTAACGAATGCAAAGTTCGTAAAGTTTTTCATTTAGGCAATACAACAAATTACAACAATGAGTTAATGCAAAAAAAGTCCCGTTCTGAACATTCAGAACGGGACTTTTAGATAAGCCGTTAAAAGGGCTGTATTAGCTTAGCGCAATACGTTTAAATCCGGTTACGGTCAATCCTTTTTCAGAATCGTTCATATATTGAGCAATTGTTTTTTTGCTGTCTTTAATAAATTCCTGGTTAAGCAAAGTAGATTCTTTGTAGAACTTGTTAAGCTTACCCATTGCAATTTTTTCAAGCATTTCTTCTGCTTTTCCTTCTGCACGAGCTTGTTCTTTCCCAACTTCTATTTCTCTTTGAATGGTTTCTGCATCCACATCACCTTTGTCTACAGCCACAGGAGCCATAGCAGCTACTTGCATAGCCACATTTTTAGCCACTTCAGCCGTTACTGCTGGATTGTTAAATCCAACAATGTTAGCCAATCTGTTTCCGGGGTGGTTATAAGCTACCACAAAAGGAGCTTCAACTATTTCGTATTTGGTTAATTCAATTTTTTCTCCAATTACTCCGGTTTGTTCAATTAACTTTTCCCCGATAGAGATTTTATCATCATAAGCTAATGCTTTCAAATCATCAGCAGTCTTAGGGTTTTTAGCAATAGCAATATCAAGAATGTTATTTGCTAATTGTTGGTAAGCTTCATTTTTTGCAACGAAATCGGTTTCACAATTTACTGCCAATACCATACCTTTGGTATTATCACTTGTTGTTTTTGCAACCACCACGCCTTCTTTTGAATCGCGGTCGCTACGGTTAGCTGCTACTTTTTGTCCTTTTTTACGCAATTCGTCAATTGCTTTTTCAAAATCTCCGTCAGCTTCTGTTAATGCTTTTTTGCAGTCCATCATTCCTGCACCGGTCATCTGTCTTAATTTGTTAATATCTGCTGCTGTAATAGCCATGTTGTATGTTTTTTTTATTGAATTATTATATAAAAAAATGTCCCGAAGTTATCAGGACATTTTAAATGTTATTTTTTTTGAGCTATTGTCGTCCTTCTTGGTTTTTTCGCTCCTGCTCCTGCAGCTTTTTTAGCAGCCGAACCATCTCCATCGTCATCACTTGCCGATCTGAATTTTTCACCATCTGCCATTTGCGAAGCATCGCCAGTAGTTCTTCCTCCTTCTTTTTCTTCAGTAGCAGTGTCTTTATCCACTTTACGTTCTGATAATCCTTCTTCGATAGCTTTTGTAATAATTCCTGTTATCAAAGCGATAGATGTTGAAGCATCATCGTTAGCAGGAATTGCAAAATCTACCAAGTTAGGGTCGGAGTTAGTATCCACGATAGCAAAAGTAGGGATGTTCAAACGTTTTGCTTCAGCCACTGCAATATGTTCTTTCGAAATATCAACAATAAATAAAGCTGCCGGCAAACGGGTCAAATCAGCAATACTGCCTAAGTTGGTTTCCAGTTTAGCTCTAACACGAGATATTTGTAATTTTTCTTTTTTAGAAATGTTGTTAAACGTTCCGTCAGTCGCCATTTTGTCGATAGTTCCCATTTTGCGAACCGCCTTGCGGATGGTTGCAAAGTTGGTAAGCATACCGCCCGGCCATCTTTCGGTAACGTAGGGCATATTTACTGCTTTTACTTTTTCAGCAACGATATCTTTTGCTTGTTTTTTAGTAGCAACAAATAATATTTTTTTACCTGATTTTGCAATTTGTTTCAAAGCATTTGCAGCTTCGTCTATTTTCACAACGGTTTTATTCAAATCGATGATATGGATACCATTTTTTTCTGTGAATATATATGGAGCCATTGCCGGGTTCCATTTTCTTTTTAAGTGACCGAAATGTGATCCGGCTTCTAATAGTTCGTTAAAATCTGTTCTTGGCATTTATAGTTTTTTTAAATTAATTAGTTCTATTGTTCGTAAATTTGTACGTATTCGTATTTCGTAAACCTATCGTTTACTGAATTGGAAACGTTTACGAGCTTTTTTCTGACCCGGTTTCTTACGTTCAACCATTTTAGGATTTCTGGTCATCAAACCTTCTGCTTTCAGCAACGGCTTGTTGTTTTCATCCATTTCTACTAAAGCACGGGCAATCGCTAATCTTACAGCTTCTGCCTGACCTGTTACCCCGCCCCCTTTTACATTTACTTTCACATCATATTCACCTGAGGTTTTTGTAACACCAAATGCCTGATTGATCTTGTACTGTAAAACGGATGTTGTGAAATACGTTTTGTAATCTTTGTTGTTGATTACGATTTCGCCTTTTCCTTTTTGCACGTATGCACGCGCTACAGCGGTTTTTCTTCTACCAAGAGTATTTACTACTTCCATTTATTTATTTAATTGAATTTAATTTGATTTCTTTCGGTTGTTGAGCTGCATGTGGATGTTCTGCACCTGCATAAATGTATACATTGCGTCTTAATGCATCGCCTAATCTGTTTTTTGGCAACATTCCGCTCACTGCTTTTCTGATTACATCAGTCGGATTTTTTGCTAATACTTCTTTCGGAGTAGCAAAACGTTGTCCGCCCGGATATCCGGTGTGACGTACATATTCTTTGTCAGTTAATTTCTTTCCTGTCAATTTAACTTTTTCTGCATTGATTACAATAACATTGTCACCAGCATCTACGTGAGGAGTAAAATTGGTTTTATTTTTTCCTCTTAAAATAAAGGCTACCTCAGATGCCAAACGACCTAATACTTCGTTTTCCGCATCAATGATTACCCATCCTTTGTTTACAGTTTCTTTGCTTGCTGAAACCGTTTTATAACTAATTGCTTCCACTATTACTTTGTATTTATTTAATTACTTTTTTAATCCATTTTTTTAAAACGGGGTGCGAAGGTAAATATCTTTTTACACATGGCAAAATAATTAACAAAATAAATGTTGAAAACTAACCTTTAAGAACTTCGTTTTATCCAAATTCTTTAGTTTAGCCCTGCTTTATTGCATTTATTCGGTGTTTTACCAAGGTTGAAAGAATGGAATTTTGCCCTGAAATCAGATGTTGGATGGCAATATCCCTGTTTTTCTCCTGAAAAACCATTCCCGATGTATTACTGTAGGTTTTTAGCAAAAACATCCTTTTCCGGAAACCGGGAGATAAAAATACACTATATATATAGTATACTTTAATTATAGTACACTATATATATAGTCAAAAATTTTAAACCAGGGAAATGTCGAACTGCACAAAACGCCTCACCCCAGGCCCCTCTCCAAGAGGAGAGGGGAGACTATACGGGAGTTTATTATATTTTAATAAGTTTCTCCCCCTCTCTTGTGGAGAGAGGATAAAGGGGAGATGTAAAAAAAAGCCCCGAACAGTTTTGAACGGGGCTTTTTAATTTAGGTTGCAGATAATTTACAATGCAATAATACAAGTAATAACTCCGCTCCAACCTCCATCTTTTTTTTCGTCTGTTAAATTAACAAAACGTAAAAAGCAGGCAAACCGTTTTCCGGCATCTGCTGGTGTAAAAGCGTGAGTAAATAATGCTTGTTTACTCGAAAAAACAATATCGCATTTAGAAGGGTCGGTTGGCAATACTCCGTCTGCTGCCAACAACATTCCTCTTACTTCTACTGCATCACACAAAACATCGAGAGCGGCTCTTTTGGCATGTGTGTCGGTGCGTACAATAAATTTAGCGATAGCTCCGCCCACAGAAAATACCTTGCCGAATGGAATATTGGTAATGGCAGTTCTTTTAGGGCGTTTGGTTACAGGTGGCGCAATGTGCAAATTTTCGTAATCGTCAGCAGTCATCAAACTATGAGGCAAATCGCCATAAATTAGATGCAATTTTACAGTAATTGCAAACTCGCTTGCATGAAGATTAGCCGTGTTTGGCGAGGTGCGTGTAGATGGACTTGCGTGCAGGTTAAACCAATGAGTCCAACCGGTGGTAGCGTTCGTTACCAACCCATTTAGGTCGGTAATATTGGCAGTAGTAATCAGTAATCGTGTGGCGTTATCCGTAAGATACGTTAACACCAGTAAAATATAGGTATTGAACTCGTCAATCCCATGAGGTATGATGTTTCTCCGTTTCATAATTATTTTCTTAATTTTTCTTAAACTGTTTATGTTTATTATGTTATAATCTAAAGTTGAGTTAAAATACTACTTAAAGATGTGTACCCAACTGTTAAACGTGTGTACCCAATGGTTCAGCGAGTGTACCCAATTGTTCGGTACGTGTACCCAACTGCTCGGTACATGTACCCAATGGTTCAGCGAGTGTACCCAACGGTTGGGTGCATGTACGTAATGATTCGGTACGTGTACCCATTGGCTCAGCTAATGTACCTCACGGTTCGGTACATGTACCCAATGGTTGGGTACTCATATCTAATGGCTCGAAACACATCTTTTTTTATTCTTTTAACTCTTTTTTTTTGTTAAAAACCATTGCCCGAGTTTTTAACTATTCATTTTTTGGTTGGTTGGTTTACGTTTTTTTGGCAACAAGCAAAGCATATCCGCCCCCCAATGAGGCTGGATAATTTCGGCTTTAAAAAACTCGAAATTGGGAGATACGGGATGAGTACCCCCTAACGCGCGGGTGTATAGTAGTAACTCAGAAGGGGTGTACCTGCTCTGAGCAGCAGGTTGCGCTCGCGCAATGCGCACAGGCCAATGCCTCTATTTACTAAAGGCCAACTTACCTGTACTGTTACTCCTTTGCACATACATGCTATGCAAAATAGGAAGAGATTAAGGAAGATGTTCATGTTGTTTGGTGTTGTTTTTGTTTTGCCACAAAGGCGCAAAGACACGAAGAAAAATTTAGGCTTTGCTATACTTAGCGCCTTAGTGTCTTTGTGGCTGATTTTTATTATTGAATTATTATTTTTCTGTTTGCTATTCCCTGTTCGCTATTTACTGAAATAAAATAAATACCTTTTGCTATCCCGCTAACATCAACTGTTGCACTTTTTTCATTTCCCATATCCAAATTCCAATTTTTAATTTCCTCTCCTAATGAGTTCATTATTTTTATTTCTTTTAGTGTTGCTTTTTGACTGGTAATGGTTAATTGGTTTGATACAGGGTTGGGCGAAAGAGTTAGGGTGGTGGCATCTGGGGTTTCGGTGATGCCAGTACCTCCGTTAGAAGTTTTTATAATTGCTCCATAAATTCCTACGGCATAACCTGTGAAGGAGTTTGCAAAAAAAACATTATTTAAGTCTTCACTAGATGGAGCTGATTGGAAGTTCCAATTAAGGCCACCATCAACTGTTTTTAAAATAATTCCCCATTCACCTACTGCATAACCTGTGTAGTCATCGGTAAAAAAAACTGATAACAAAGCGTTTGTAGTGCCACTTGACTGAGTAATCCAATTTGTTCCGCCATTTATTGTTTTTAAAATAGTACCACTATCACCCACAACATAACCCGTATTTATGTCCGTAAAAAAAGTAGAAGCTAAAAAGCGAGTTGTACCACTGTTAAGAGGTGACCAAGTAGAACCAGTATTAATTGTTTTTATAATTGTACCATTCCATCCCGCAGCATAACCTACATTGCTACTTGGGAAATTTACCGAAAGTAATGGTTGTAGAGTACTACTAGATTGAAGATTCCAGTTGGACCCTCCATTTGTTGTTTTCAAAATTTCTCCTCCGGCACCTAATATATAAGCTGTGGTAGAATTGGTACAACAAACCGATAACAAATCAGAAGAAATGGGGCAAGTTTGAACACCCCAAATATTACCTCCATTAATTGTCTTTAAAATAGTGCCGTAACCACCTACCGAATACCCATTATTAGCATTAAAAAAAGTAATAGATTGTAAATATTGTGTTGTACCACTAGTTTGTCCAATCCAATTAATTCCTCCATTTGTTGTTTTTAATATTGTTCCGTTATCTCCCGATGCATAACCAGTGTTTGCATCAACAAAATGAACCGAATATAAATCTACACCAACTCCACTTGTTTGCTGCACCCATTGGGCATTAACCATATTTGTTAGGCACAAAAAGAGAAATAAAATTAACGTGCTTTTCATTTTTTATATTAGTTCTTCTTTTTACTCTTTCTTTCCTTTAGTCTAAAATGCCAACCCAATTCTAATCCAATTGAATAATAATTCAATTTTTTGTATTCATAATAACTGTAAGGGTTACCCGGATCTAAATTCTGACGTACATAATATGGGGAAATAATATAATCAAAATCGGGACAAACAGAAATTTCATCTCCATTCCTGAGTTTAAATAATAACCCTACACTTGCATCAAATGTATGTTCATTGCCAAAATCCCAATAAATACCATCTGCTGTATGAGTTCTATTAGCTAAAATTAAAGTATAATCACAAGCAAAAATTGTTTCTATTTTTTTGGAAATTCTAATTCTTTGAGAAATTCCCAAACTAGCACCAATTAAGTTCGTATTAAGAAAATATACGTGTGACTCAGACGGATAATTTGCTTGACTAGTAATAATACTTTTTGTTTTATGTCCAATTTTATCAAATTTTAAACCTGTCTTAATTCTTAAGTTCTTATACAACCTGCAAGAAAGAACAGGACTAAAATAGTATCCAGCAATTGGAATCACATTTTCTAATGAATAATTAGGAAAATCATCAAAATGTTTCGAAGCACTTCTATCAACATTTTTCTTGAACATATTGACTTGATCTATGGACAAATAAAAATCGATTGAAAATCGATTGCCGAATTTAAGGCTATCGCTAGCAAATAAATTATTTGCCAAAAATAATATAATAAGTAAAGTATTAAATTTGAAATTCAAAACACAAGAATTAATTCTTAATTAATTTAATATAGGATGAGTCAAATGTATCACTTTCAAACTTTAGAAAATATATTCCATT
>CAIYIS010000002.1 GCA_903926385.1 uncultured Bacteroidota bacterium | reverse complement strand
TGGGACTAAACAAGATAAACATCCATCGAAATATCGCTGTATGCCTTCTTTCGGTTGATGCAAATATAGGAAAAAAATAAATGAGGTTTTATTTGTTTTTTAAGACAGTACCTCGCGCGTGCGGGGGCATTGCTGAACGGAGTTTTATTGTTCTTAATTTATTTGAAAAGTGATGTGAGGTGGCGGGAACTATACTATTATTATACTATATATATAAGTATGGGAGGGAAAAAAGGGGGGAGAGGGGAGGGAAAGGGAAGAAATGATAAAATGAGAGAGGGGGAAACGGAATGGGGAGCAAGAAATGGATGAGCGAGGGTTGGAAATTGAAAAAAAGTAGAAAATAGGGCCGACCGTTAATAGGAAATTGAAACGCGATGATAGGAAATTGAAAAAAAGTGGAAAAAACGGCCGACCGTTGATAGGAAATTGAAAAAAAGTGGAAAAATCGGATGACCGTTGATAGGAAATTGAAAAGCGATGATAGGAAATTGAAAAAAAAAGTAAGAAATTGAAAAGCGATGATAGGAAATTGAAAAGAGATGATAGGAAATTGAAAAAAAAAGTAAGAAACGCACGACCGATGATAGGAAATTGAAATAAAAAAGCAAGAAACGGATGAGCGATGATAGGAATCACCTCTCCCCTGCATCCCCTCTCCACAAGAGAGGGGGGAAATGGTGAAGAATGGGTGTTTTTTTAAGAATATACTTAAAGGTTATGAGAAGCGATGCGCTGACTAACTGCGCCTGACCCGCGCGAAGTATCCTTTTTTTTGGTTCGATGGGAAGTGAAGTTAATGGCCCTTCGACAGGCTCAGGGTGACGAGAAGGCTAATCGGGACGAGAAAAAAAAGATACCGCGTGAGGGCAGGAGGACAGGGACGAACGAAGCGGTAACGGTAATCGCCCAAAAAATAATTAGATATTAGATTTGAGTATTGAGACATGAGATTTGAGATTGACTATTGTTTATTGATTATTGTTTATTGCCTATTGAACAATTACCCAATTGCCTTTAAGGTTAACCTCCCCGCCTCTCAATTTGAAATGTGAAATCTGAAATTCTCCTGCCTCTCAATTTGAAATTTGAAACCTGAAATCTGAAATTCCTCCCCCATTGATAAATTGAACTTTAAACCTGAAACTTTGAACTAAATTCCTTCCAAATTAATAAACCCTACCTTTGCCGCCTATTTTAAGAATGATGATAAGTAAAATACTGGAAAGTTTAAAGATTGATGCGCTTAACCCCATGCAGGAAGCTATGCTGAGTGCAAGTAAAGGAGGCAAGGATATGGTATTGTTGTCGCCAACAGGCTCGGGCAAAACTATAGGTTTTTTGTTGCCCCTGCTGGCTGAGCTAAATAAAACCAAGGAAGGTGTGCAGGCCATGGTAATTGTTCCTTCGCGTGAGCTGGGTTTGCAAATAGAGCAGGTGTTTAAAACCATGAGCACAGGGTATAAGGTTAATTGTTGTTACGGGGGCCACTCTACGCGTACCGAAAAACATAATCTGCAACATCCTCCGGCTTTGCTGGTGGGCACTCCCGGAAGGCTCGCTTTTCATATCCGAAATGGCAATTTCGATTATTCGGGTGTTCGCACTTTGGTGCTCGATGAGTTTGATAAAGCCCTCGAATTTGGGTTTAAAGAAGACATGCAGTTTATCATTTATCAGCTAAAGGGACTGCAAAAACGCGTACTTACTTCGGCTACCAATCTGGAAAGTATTCCTGAATTTACTGGGGTGAGAGATGCTGTAACGTTAAATTATCTGAATCTTTCGCCCACACAACCTAAGGGATTGCAATTAAAAATTGTAAAAGCAGCAGGTAGTGATAAGCTGGATACTTTGTTCGGATTGATATGTAAACTGGGCAACAGGGCAACGCTGGTGTTTTGCAATCATCGCGATGCAGTAGAACGCATCAGCGAACTGCTCAATGCAAAAGGGCTTAGTCATGGTATATTTCATGGAAAAATGGAGCAGGAAGACCGCGAACGAGCGCTGATAAAGTTCAGAAACGGAAGTACGGCTATTCTTATCACCACCGATTTGGCCTCGCGAGGGCTCGATATTCCGGAAATAGAAAACATAATTCATTATCAATTGCCACACACAGAAGAAGTGTTTATTCACCGCAATGGCCGTACAGCAAGGATGAATGCCAAAGGAACTTCCTTTTTAATTTTGTCGGAAGGAGAATATGTTCCGGTATTTATTAAAGAAAAACCGGTTGAGGAAAAACTTCCGGAAACTCCCAAAACACCTGAAAACACGCCTTGGTGTACACTTTATATAGGAGCCGGCAAAAAGGATAAGATTAATAAAATGGATATTGTTGGAATGCTTTTGCAAAAAGGAAAACTAAATAAAGACGAGCTCGGATTGATTGAAGTGCTCGATTTTACTTCGTATGCAGCCGTATCGCGAAAGAAAATAGATTCGGTTCTTTCTCTGATAAAGAACGAAAAAATTAAGAATAAAAAGGTAAAGATGGAAGTATCGAAATAACCCTTAGTTGGGCTTATTGATGTATTTCTCAAGAAAAAAAGTACCGAAAGGCAAAAAGGACAACAGGAAAGCTATAGCCGTAACCTTAGCGGAAAGGCCGTTTGCCCTTTTAGCGTTCAACAATGCTATAACGTAGGCAATAAACAACACGCCATGCATCATGCCCACCACTTCCACTGCCAATGGTATTCTGAAAAAATATTTCATTGGCATGGCTATACCCAACAATACAACAAAAGAAACACCTTCGCCAAATCCTACTTGGTAAAGTCGTTTAAGGCTTGTTGAAGAATCGTTAATCATCTTAAGATTTGGTTTTAAATTTATTTATAGCATTAATAGTAAAATCAGAAAGTACCAATTTTCCACTCATTTCGGCACGTTCAATAAGGAGTGTGTCCCAGTTTTCGGTTCCTCTCCAAAATGCTTTTTTAAGCATCTGCATCGCTTCCGGATTAGATTTGGAAAGTTTATCGGCAAGAGTAGCTATGGCCGCATCCATTTCTTGAAAAGTAGCAAACACATCCATATACATTCCCTTTTCTTTAGCCCATTGAGCAGTTTGCCACTCGGTAGCATTAATGGTTAAGCTAGTAAAAGCTGAAAGGCCAATTTTTCGTTCTACAGGAGGCCCTACCACAAATGGCCCTATTCCTACAGCCAGTTCGCTAAGTTTAACAGAAGCTGCATTTATGGCTAATGTGTAATCTGCTGTGCAAGCAATACCCACACCGCCACCAACTGCTTTACCTTGCACTCGTGCAATGATAAATTTAGGTGCCTGACGCATGGCGTTAATAACCATCGCAAATCCCGAAAAAAACTTCTTTCCGGTTTCCATATCTTTAATAGAAATAAGTTCATCAAAACTAGCACCTGCACAAAAAGCTTTATCGCCTTCGCTTTGCAAAACGATAACCTTTGCATCTGTATTATTTCCGGCTTTGGTTATTTCTTCGGCCAGTTCGCGTAATAACTGCCCTGGCATGGAGTTGCTTTGCGGATGAAAAAAAGTAATAGTGGCAATGCCGTTTTCAGTAGTTGATTTTATATAACCTTCCATAATTTGTTAGCGACTTCGGATTGATAATTTAGGATTAATAATTTTGGGTGCGAAGATAAATAAAGTAAAACAAAAAGCACCTTGATTTCTCAAAGTGCTTTTTATTATTTAGTGGGAGAATAAAACTTAATTCTCACTATATGCCGGCAATTTACCTTCTTTAATAAGTGCCATACTTTTTTGTTTATGCTCCTCATAATTACCGAAACACAATGCATCAAGCAATTCGGGCTTGGTCATGGTAGGGCAGTTAAGTTGTGCTTTTATTTCCTTCTCACAACGATTTACATATTTCACAAATCGTTCGGGAGCCCAGATGTATTGCTTTTTGTGCCAATCAGGCTGAGTACGATCTACCATAAATTCTTTTGGTAATTCGTCAGTAAGTTTAATGTTTGTTTTGATATCCAACCCTTCAAAACGTTTTGGGAGTAAACGATTATCGAACACCAGCGGTCGGCTAATTTTTATTACGTGTTTCTTTTTCTTAACGTCTATTAATGATAATCCTTCGATAGTCAAACCTTTTTTCTTAAGGTGACCATATTTAGTTTCAAAACTTTTTAATATTTCAAACATGACAATTTTATTTAGACAGGAGGACAAAGGTACAGATAATATTCATTTGAAGTAACATAAATCGAAAAAATATGTTTATGCTCAAAATTCGGGAATGTTAGAAAGCCTTGAAACGACCACTAACAGTGGATTCCTCCTAAACGTTCACTTTAAGTGAAAAACTCAAAAAGTGATTTGATTTCAGGAAAAAGAGGGCAAAATGGGTGATTTTTGTCCTCTTTTTCCTAAATGCAACAGTAAATAAAGGTAACTAATCCTGATTTTTCTTTTTTACCATGGTAAGAATGGTAGCAATGGCCACAGTTTCTCCAGTTTCATCAAAAACATCTACCAGCCATTTTACAATTCCCTTTGCAATATCGTCTTCCGTTTTCTTTTCCTGTTCTATTTTTTCTTTGCAGGTAAAGCGCACTGCTATGGTAGCACCTGGATATACTGGTTTAGTGAAACGACATTCGTCAATACCATAATTCAGTAATACCGGTCCTTTGGGAGCATCTACAAACAGACCTGCGGCACGAGAAAGCACGTAATATCCATGAGCCACCCTTCCGGTGAAAATAGTTCCCTCCAACGAATTTTCATCCATGTGAGCATAAAACTTATCACCGCTTAGTTCTGCGAAAGCTTCTATATTTTCAAGTGTTATGGTGTGGGAATTAGTGATTAAAGTTTCGCCAATTTCCAATTCTTCGAAATAACGTTTAAAAGGGTGTACATCTTTAATAATGTATTTTCCACCGTTTTGAAATTGATTGGATATTTTTGTGATAGTCGTAGGCGACCCCTGAATAGCGGTACGTTGCAGGTAGTGAAACACACCTCTTTTTCCTCCCATCTCTTCTCCGCCTCCCGCTCTGCCCGGACCTCCGTGAGTCAGCATAGGCATTGGCGAGCCGTGTCCGGTACTTTCTTTAACACAATCAGCATTGAGTACTAATATTCGACCATGCATACAAGCAGCGCCCAAAACAAATTCTTTTGCAATTTTATCATCTCCAGTAATGATGGAACAAACCAAGGAACCTTTGCCCATTTTGGCAAGTTCAATGGCCTCTTCAATCGTTTTGTATGGCATAAGCGTACTCACCGGCCCGAAAGCTTCTATATTATGACAGTCTTGAAACTTGAACGGATTTTTATTCAGAAACAAAATAGGAGACATAAATGCTCCTTTGTTTTTATCGGCACCTGTAACCGAAAAATTATTCAAATCACCGAAAACTATTTCTTGGGTTTTTGCCAGTTGCATTACTTTTTCAGCTACTTCCTTTTGTTGAGATTTACCTGCTAATGCTCCCATCCGAACACCTTCCACATTTGGGTCGCCAATAACGGTAGAGGCTAAACGCTTTCCCAAAGCAATTTGAACATCTTCCACCAAATTTTCGGGCACAATTATTCTTCTCACAGCAGTACACTTTTGCCCCGCTTTCGTGGTTATTTCTCGTTGTACTTCTTTAATGAAGATATCAAACTCTGGAGAGCCCGGGACAGCGTCAGAACCAAGTACACAACAGTTGAGTGAGTCTGCTTCCATGTTAAACGGAACAGCTTCTTCTAACAATCGAGGATGAGCTTTCAGCATTTTGCCCGTGCTTGCAGAACCAGTAAATGTAACGATATCCTGTGACTCTACGTAATCCAGAATTCCATTTGCGCTTCCACATATTAGTTGTAACGCTCCCTCAGGAAGAATTTTAGAATCGGTAATTTCTTTTACTACAGCTTCTGTCAGAAACGAGGTAACGGTAGCTGGTTTTACAATGGCAGGAACACCTGCAAAAAGATTTACAGCAATTTTCTCCAACATACCCCAAACAGGGAAGTTAAAGGCATTGATGTGAATTGCCACCCCTTCTTTGGGTACACAAATATGATGACCGATAAAGGTTCCGTTTTTACTTAATTTGGCAATATCCCCTTCCAAACAAAATGGTTCATCCGGAAATTGTCTGCGTAAACTAGCATAAGTAAACAAGTTCCCTATTCCACCTTCTATATCCACCCAGCTGTCAGTACGGGTAGCACCTGTGGCCCAACTAAGTTTATAAAACATTTCTTTTTTCGATTGTAAATGCAAGGCTAATGCTTTTAGCATACGGCCTCTTTCCTGAAACGTGAGTTTACGCAAAGCCGGCCCTCCAACAGTTCTGGAATAATTCAGCATTTCTCCAAAGTCAAGTCCTTTGCTGGACGCTGTTGCTATTGTTTCTCCATTAATGGCGTTGTAAAGTACCTGACCTTCGCCTTCGCCTGACTGCCACTTTCCGTTGGCATAGTTTTGTAATTTCATGCTTTTTTGGTTGGTTTTATTGGTTGATAATGGTGTTCTTTATATTAAAATATTTTGTTTTTGCTTGATTAACCCCATAGTTAATGCTGAAAACAGCATCACTATTTAATTTTTATAAGTTACTAAATTGATAAATCTTATTTTTTTCTCATAAATACTTGGATGGGGACTCCGTTAAAATCGAAATTCTCTCTCAATCGATTTTCGAGGAAACGCATATATGCCTCAGTTACATATTGAGGCAAATTGCAATAAAAAGCAAAGGTTGGAGCGTGGGTAGGAAGTTGAGTGATAAACTTCACTTTCACATGCTTTCCTTTGGTAGCTTGAGGAGGAGAATGTTCTATAATGGGTAACATCACATCATTCAATTCTCGGGTTTTGATAATACGTGTTCTGTTCTCGTTTACCTGTTCGGCTACTTCTATGGCTTTTAACACACGTTGTTTGGTTAACGCTGAGGTGAAGACAATAGGTACATCTTTAAATGGAGCTAGTTTTTCACGAATTTTTTCTTCGTAAACTTTTGCTGAATTAGTTTCCTTTTCCACCAAATCCCATTTATTAATAACTACCACAATTCCTTTTCTGTTCTTCTCGGCAAGGTGAAAAATATTCAAATCCTGAGCTTCTATGCCAAGGGTAGCATCAATTAATAAAAGGCAAACATCACAATCTTCGATAGCTCTAATGGAACGCATTACAGAATAAAACTCTAAATCTTCTTCCACTTTGGATTTTTTACGGATTCCGGCTGTATCTACAAGAAGGAAGTCATGATTAAAACCAGTATAACGGGTATTGATGGAATCGCGAGTGGTTCCGGCAATAGGTGTTACAATATTCCTTTCCTTGCCAAGCAAAGCATTGATAAATGAACTTTTTCCAACATTAGGACGACCTACGATGGCAAACTTTGGTATTTCCAAGTCTTCCTGTAAAGCTTCTTTATCCAAGGCTTTAACTACATCGTCCAGTAAATCTCCGGTACCGCTTCCACTAATTGCCGAAACGTTATAAGGAGTACCCAAACCTAGTGCATAAAACTCCCCGGATAACCCCTGACGTACATTATTATCTACCTTATTGGAAACAACAAAAACTTTTTTCTTTCCTCTTCGTAATATATCAGCCACCACTTTATCGTCTTCTGTAATTCCTTCGGCTACATCGAGTACAAACAAAATAACATTTGCCTCTTCGATAGCAAGTTTTACTTGTTTTCTGATTTCTCCTTCAAACACATCATCCGAACCTTTTACATATCCTCCTGTGTCAATTACTGTAAACTCCAATCCATTCCATTCGGATTTACCATAATGTCTGTCGCGGGTAACACCCGATTCAGCATCCACTATTGCCTTGCGGCTATCGGTTAGACGGTTAAAAAAAGTTGATTTCCCTACATTTGGTCTGCCAACTATTGCTACTATGTTTGCCATTTATTCTATTTTTTTTGCAAAGATACTATTAATGCCATAGAAGCGTGCGAAACTCAAATGTAAATTATAATTCCTTTTGCCCATGGAAATGCTTATTTAATCGTTTCCTTCCTAAACGGGAAGATGAAAGTCGGGCATAGCCCCATTAAACTTAAAAGTGATTTTTTTTACTTTTTTAACGAATTATCAAAATTAATTTATAGTTTTGTCAGCGCTAACAAAATTTATTAACCAAAGTAATAGGCCGAAATGGCCGAAAACACTAAACTAAAAGGAGAAAACATATAGGATAAACTGCTACTTTTTTATTATTAATTTAACCGTAAAAAAGCACAAACCTATGTCAAAGCCGTTAGTTAGCGACAACGCTCTCGTACAATTATATCTGCAGGGAGACGAATCAGCCTTATCAATCTTAGTATCGCGTCATCAAAAAAGTGTTTTTCACTTTATCCTGTCGTATGTTAAAAACTCCGACAAGGCAAACGAAATTTTTCAGGACACATTCTTTAAAGTTATTACAGCTTTAAAGAAGGGCGAATATACCGACAAAGGGCGATTCCGTTCCTGGCTGTTCAGTATTGCTTATAATGTAACGTTAGACACGTTTAAATATGAGCGAAAAATGATGAACACCATAAGCACTGTTAAAAACAAAGAAGACGAAGATGTTGATATTTTCAGTGTAGTTATTCTGAAAGAAAAATGCCCTTATGAAGAAATCTTTCGACAGCAAACCCGAAAAAGAGTGAGACGACTGGTAAGATACCTTTCTATAGAGCAGCGTGAGGTGCTTATTTTACGTCACAACTTTGGAATGACATTTCCGGAAATAGCCCAACGGATTAACACCAACCAGAACACTGTGCTTGGTAGAATGCACAAAGCACTAATAAATCTGAACAAAATTATGGAGAGGGAAGAGATTAACTTCGAGGATAAAATGCTGTTACCAATGTCCAAAAAGGAAAAAAGAAAAATATTTTTTGATTCCAGCACAATATTTTGATGATTTTTGAGTTTATTATAAGTAGTAATCTAAATTTAAATGCATGAATAAAACTTTTACTCAACTAAATTTAAGTGAAACAGAAGAAGTAAATATTAAAACTGAATCCCTGGCATCGCCCGACAGTGAGCCAAAACAGGAAGTAATAAACAACATTCTGAATTTCTCAAAAGCATTAAGAATTACAAAATCGGAGCACGTTAAGCATATTGAAATTGTAATAAATTAAACAAAAAAAAAGCGACCTGATCAAATCAGGTCGCTTTTTTTGCTTATCGGATAGTTATGCTTTCACTTTTCCGGTTAGTATTTCGGCATCTACCAAAATACGTCCGCAATGTTCGCAAACAATAATTTTCTTATGTGTTTTGATATCCAAATGGCGTTGTGGCGGAATTCTGTTGAAACAACCACCGCAAGCATCACGCTCTACAGTAACCACTCCTAAACCATTCATCACATTTTCGCGGATACGTTTGTAAGCATTCAGTAATCTTTGGTCGATTACACCTTCTGCTGCTTTCGATTTTTTATTTAAAGAGATTTCTTCTTTTTCAGTTTCTTCAACTATTTCATCCAACTCTTTTTTCTTAATCTTCAAGTCTTTTTTTCTGTCCACCAATTCTTGTTCCGAAACTTCAGAGATTTCTTTTTTAGCAATAATGTTTGCTTTAAATTCTTTGATACGTTTTTCGGCCAATTGAATCTCCAGATTTTGGAATTCTATTTCTTTTGTAAGAGAATCGTATTCGCGGTTGTTACGCACTTTCCCTTGTTGTGTTTGATATTTTTTAATTAAAGCAGTAGCGTCTTTAATCACATTTTTCTTTTCTGCAATAGAATCCTCAAATGCCTGAAGTTCCGAATTAAATTTTTCGATACGTGTTTCCAAACCGGCTACCATATCTTCAAGGTCTCTTACTTCTAAAGGCAATTCTCCTCTTATTGTTTTAATTTTATCAATTTTCGAATCAATAAGCTGTAGTTCGTACAATGCTTTTAAACGTTCTTCTACCGATACTTCTTCAGTTTTTGTTTTTGACATCTTTATAAATAATTTATTGGATTTGTATTAATTTTTGATAAATGGAGTGCAAATGTATTAAAATTTTCCTTTAGAAGGTCATAAAATAATTGTACGGTAAAT
Source organism: uncultured Bacteroidota bacterium (assembly GCA_903926385.1). GTDB lineage: Bacteria > Bacteroidota > Bacteroidia > 2-12-FULL-35-15 > 2-12-FULL-35-15 > 2-12-FULL-35-15. The sequence goes on along the minus strand of CAIYIS010000002.1, from coordinate 92,719 downwards.
TGTTCGCTCTCGTAATGCCCTATATCTGCGATAACGATGCGGTTTTCGGCATCAAAAAACTGATGGTATTTAAAATCGCCTGTTATAAATATATCGGCATTGTTCCGAATGGCATGAGGAAGCAAAAAACTACCCGAACCTCCGCAAATAGCCACTCGTTTAATCTTTTTGTTTCGCAAAGCCGTATAACGTATTCCGTAAGCCTGCATCGTTTGTTTCACCATTTGCAAAAACTCCATTTCATCCATTTCTTCTTTCAATTCTCCTAGTATTCCAGCACCAATAAGGGGAGAAGTGTTGCTAAGCGGAATTAAATCGTAGGCTACTTCTTCGTAAGGATGTGCAGCAAAAAGAGCCTTGAGCAACTTCGATTCGAGATGAGCCGGAAAAATGGTTTCAATCCGGATTTCTTTTTCGTTGTGATGCTTGCCTACCTCCCCAACATAAGGCACCGCACCTTCGCCTGCTTTAAATGTGCCCACTCCGGGAGTATTAAAGCTGCATTCGTCATACTTACCTATATTGCCTGCTCCGGCCGTAAACAGTGCTTTTCTCACTTCGCTGGCATTAGCTTCCGGACAAAAAGTGATGAGTTTCTTAAAAATATCCGCCTGAGGCAACAGCACTTTGCCGTTTAGCACTCCCAGTTTTTCAGCAATTTTAGCACTCACTCCGTTACTCACATTGTCCAGATTGGTGTGAGCCGCATAAATGGCAATGTTATTCTGAATCGCTTTTATAATTACTCTTTCCACATAATTCTTTCCGGTAAACTTTTTCAATCCCGAAAAAACAATGGGATGATGAGCAATAACCAGATTACAACCCAAAGCTATGGCTTCGTCTATCACTTCTTCGGTGCTGTCAATACAAAGCAAGGCCGAAGTGATATTCATATCTCTATGTCCGGTAATCAGTCCGGCATTGTCGTAACTTTCCTGATAAGCAAGCGGAGCAACCGATTCTATACAGTCCGTTATTTTATGTAGTTTCATGTTTAATAAATTTCAAATGCGTACAAATGTAATTCTAAATTCTAAATCACTGTCATTTCTCCTTTCTCACCTCTCTCATCTCATATCTAATTTGTACTTTTATCCCGATGAAGTTACTCAGAATTTTACTCCTCCCATTTTCTTTGCTGTACGGATGCATTGTTTGGGTGCGCAACAAATTGTATGACGGACATTTTATTTCGGTCAAACATTTCGATTTGCCTATTATTTCTGTTGGCAATTTGTCGGCTGGAGGCACAGGCAAATCTCCTCATGTGGAGTATTTAATTCGTTTGCTGAACGAAAAACACACCCTTGCCACCCTCAGCCGAGGTTACGGACGCAGTACAGAAGGATTTATTATTTCCTCCTCTACTTCTAAAGCCACTGAAATAGGTGACGAACCCCGACAGTTTAAATCGAAATTTCCGGATATCACCGTAGCTGTAGATGCCAAACGTGTAAACGGAATAACCCAATTGCTCACTATTTCTCCTCCTATTCATGTTGTAATTCTTGACGATGCCTTTCAGCACCGCTCTGTTATGCCCGGTTTGTCTATCTTACTCACCGATTACAACAAACTGTATTGCGATGATGTAATGCTGCCAAGCGGCACCCTGCGTGAGTTTAAATGCGGAGCCAAACGTGCCGATATTATTATTGTTACCAAATGTCCGAATCAAATAAGTAATCAAAGTCGACAACAAATCATCCAAAAATTACATACTCTTCAGCATCAAAAAATTTATTTTTCTTTCATTCAATACGGCCATCTGGTGGCGGTGAATAAAAAAAACATTGTTTCAGAAACTGCCCTCACCACCGACACCACAGTAGTTTTACTTACCGGCATAGCCAACCCCAAACCCATGGCTGATTATTTAACACCCCGTGTAAAAACCATTGTCCCTGCTCGGTTTGCCGACCATCACGAGTTTAATCAAAAAGATATTACTTCTGTTTTAAATATTTTTAATACTATTGCATCCGATAAAAAAATAATAGTCACTACCGAAAAAGACTGGATGCGATTAGAAAGTTCGGATTTTGCTAACCAACTGCTCAACCTTCCGCTCTTTTATTTACCAATAGAAATCGATTTTTCGGAAACAGACAAACAAACATTCAATAATCAGATATCAGAATATGTTAAACGCAATTAGTACAACTACAAACTTCATTCAAAACAAAATTTCATTTGTTCCCGAAGTAGGAATTATATTAGGAACAGGCCTTGGCGGGCTTGTGCAGGAAATCAATATTAAGCACACCATTGCTTACAGCGAAATTCCAAACTTTCCGGAGTCTACTGTAGAAGGCCATTCGGGCAAACTGATATTTGGAGAACTGGGTGGAAAAAATGTAGTAGCCATGCAAGGCCGATTTCATTATTACGAAGGCTATAACATGAAACAGGTTACTTTTCCTGTACGTGTTATGAAACAACTCGGAGTGCAACATCTCTTTGTTTCTAATGCTTCCGGAGGAGTTAATGCCGGTTTCGAAATTGGCGATTTGATGATTATCAACGACCATATTAATTTCTTTCCGGAGCATCCTCTCAATGGTAAAAACAATGCCGAACTCGGCCCTCGCTTTCCGGATATGAGCGAAGCTTACGACAAAAAACTTATTGCTCTTGCCAAAAAAGTGGCAGCTGCCAATGCCATTAAAGTGCAGGAAGGCGTGTATCTGGGCCTTTCGGGACCTACCTTCGAAACACCTGCCGAATACCGAATGATTAAAATTATGGGTGCCGATGCAGTAGGGATGAGCACTGTTCCCGAAATTATAGTAGCCCGACACATGAACATTCCTTGCTTTGCTATGTCTATCATTACCGATTTAGGTGTTGACGGAAAAATTGTGGAAGTTACCCATCAGGATGTGCAAGAAGTAGCCGCACAATCGGAGAAAAAAATGACCCTTATTATTAAGCAAATGATGCAAGAATTGTAAGAGGATTTCAAATTCAATTAGGCAATTGGGCAATAGGCAATGTTACAATTCTACAATTAGGCAGTAGGCAATTTTACCGTCACCCTGAGCTTATCGAAGGGCGTATTTCGTAAAGCACCTTCATTCATAATTCTGCATTCATTCGTAAATTCGTAATATTCGTATTTCGTAAAGCACCATAATTTATATTTTCCTCTCCTTTGCTTTTGCATTGGTATTTTTCTAATTTTGTACCACGAATACCTTATAACTAAATTCTATTATTGGAAAAATAATACTATTCAACAACCATGAAGCGCATCCTTTACTTCCTTTTTATTTTTGTTCTGATTGGGGTTACGGCCTGCAAGAAGAAAGAAACAACTTCTTTAAAAGTTACCGTTTATGATTCCGATTTACAAATGGGTGTTCCAAATTGGAAAGTATATTTCTATGAAATAAATCACAAGTTTATGGGGCCTAGTGATGGATTAATAACTTTAGTTAAGACAGGGCTTACCGATGCAAATGGAAAGATAGATTTTGGAGATATTGAAACGTATAGAAAAAATAACAAATACCAATATTTTGTTACTTCTAAAAATGATTTATCAGGAAAGCTTATGTTGGATAATAAAGAAGTTGTGGAGGGCGCTGTTAACGATATCATATTGGAAATCACAGAGCGGTCAAGATTATATTTTCACATTACTCCTCTACCTGGTTATGGTTATGTAGATACTTTGAGTATTGACTTGTCAGGGCAAAATCATAACATGCATATTTACTTTACAAATAATGATTATGGCTTGTCTTCAGCCAGAGTGGATTTAGCTGCAGACACCTATTATTTTAATATTAATAAATTCAAATCAGGAGTTTATACGAATATAAGAGATACGGTTACTTATGATAAATTCGGCACCTATCATTATACTATTAATTGGTAATTTTTTTGTTTTGTATTTATAAATTTTTTTAATTTTGTACACGCATTAGTTATAACTAAATAATAATTCAATAAAAAAGTACTTCACCTCCCTCTCTCTTTCGGAGAGGAGGAGGGAGGTGAGGCCACCAAACAACATGAACATCTTCCTTAACCTCTTCCTATTTTGCATAGCATGTATGTGCAAAGGAGTAACAGTACAGGTAAGTTGGCCTTTAGTAAACAGAGGCATTGGCCTGTGCGCATTGCGCGAGCGCAACCTGCTGCTCAGAGCAGGCACACCCCTTCTGAGTTACTACTATACACCCGCGCGTTAGGGGGTACTCATCCCGTATCTCCCAATTTCGAGTTTTTTAAAGCCGAAATTATCCTGCCTCATAAAGGGGCGGATATGCTTTGCTTGTTGCCAAAAAAACGTAAACCAACCAACCAATAAATGAATAGTTAAAAACTCGGGCAATGGTTTTTAACAAAAAGAGTAGTTAAACAGCAAAAAATGCAAATGGTTTATTGCAAAACCTAAATGGTTTCAGTTGCGGACCAAATGGTTTTTAGTAAAACCTAAATAGTAGCGATGCGTTTCTAAATAGAAACAGGTGCGGACCAAATAGGATTTAGTAAAACCTAAATGGTTTCCGATAGAATCCAAATGGTTTTTTGTAAAACCTAAATAGTAGCGATGCGTTCCTAAATAGTTTCGGTTGCGGACTAAATGGTTTTTAGTAAAACCTAAATGGTTTTGATGCGTTTCTAAATAGAAACTGGTGCGGACCAAATAGGATTCAGTAAAACCTAAATGGTTTTTAATAGAAACCAAATGGTTTTTTAGAAAAACCATTTACCGCTGAGCCGAATGCAAATAGAATTGCTGTTAAATTACAGGCAGTTACATTAAATATTAACTAAAATAAAACAAAAATGAAGAAAAAAGCAGTTCATATAAACACAAGTACCGCTTTTGCGGATATAGTATCCGAAGCGCTAACGATGGGAACTAACTTTTCGGCCGATTCGGATACCGATATTGCGGCCAAAGGTGCTACTATTATTGGAAAACGAACAGCAGCAGTAAATGCTGATGTTATGGTTACCAATCTAACAACTCAACTGGCAACAGCTGTGATAGCAAAAAGCGATGCAGAAGCTAGTTTAATTGAGGCAATTAATAGCGGTGTGGATAAAGCCAATGAAAAATATCCAAACAATGAAGCTAAATTATCGGGTTTGGGATGTACATTGAGCAAAGAAAAACAAGCATTGCCTATTCCGGGCAAAGTAATGAATGGTTCGGCAGTGCAAAGCGAACATAGCGGAAAAGCTAATATGCACTGGAAATCGGAGCCAAACGCAAAAATTTATTTTGTAATGGAAACCACAAGTACCGATATTATGAACGAATCGAAGTATTATCCGGCCAATCCTACTTCGTTTGATAATTCGAAAGGAGGAGAAGTAATACCAAAAACACTGGGAGTACCGGTTTGGTGGAGAGTATACGCCCATAATGCATCGGGCGATGGAGTTTGGAGCGACCCTTTTGGAGGTCTTCCAATTTCGTAATCTCGAAAAAAAGAAAATCAAAAAGCCCCGAGCAAAACTGTTCGGGGCTTTTTTTATTGATGATTGGCGGATGGTGATTGTGTATTGCCCAATTGAAAAATTGCCTACTGCCCAATTTGAAATCTGAAATTCCTCCCCCATTGCTAAATTGAGCTTTAAAACTGATTACTTGAGGATGTATGCTTTTTAGCACTTTTTTTATTGGGGCAATATGCTATATTTGCACTCCGAAAAAAAATAAATAAACAATAAAACGATAAATACAATGAACAAAATTAAAGTAGCAAATCCGGTAGTGGAGCTTGATGGTGACGAAATGACGCGCATAATCTGGAAATTTATTAAAGACAAATTGATACTTCCGTATTTGGAAGTGGATATTAAGTATTTTGACCTTGGGCTGGAATACAGAGACCAAACGAACGACCAGGTGACGATAGACTCGGCTGAGGCGATTAAGAAATATAATGTGGGAATTAAATGTGCTACCATAACGCCTGATGAGGCAAGAGTGGAGGAGTTTAAATTGAAACAGATGTGGAAATCGCCTAATGGAACGATTAGAAATATATTGGACGGAACGGTGTTTCGCGAGCCGATAGTTTGTGAAAATGTGCCAAGACTGGTGCCTAACTGGACCGCTCCGATATGTATTGGGCGTCATGCTTTCGGAGATCAGTACAGAGCAACTGATTTTGTAACCAAAGGAAAAGGGAAACTGACTATTAGTTTTGTGCCGGATGATGGGGGAGCAGCTCAGTCGTTTGAGGTGTATAATTTTAAAGGGGATGGTGTGGCGATGGCTATGTATAATACGGATGAGTCGATAAAAGGGTTTGCACATTCGTGTTTTAATATGGCTTTGTCGAAAAAATGGCCTCTTTACTTATCGACCAAAAATACGATTTTGAAAAAATACGATGGTCGTTTTAAAGATATTTTTGAAGCGATTTACCAGGCTGATTACAAATCTAAATTTGAGGCAGCAGGTATTGTTTACGAACATCGTTTGATAGATGATATGGTGGCTTCGGCTTTGAAATGGAATGGTAATTTTGTGTGGGCTTGTAAAAACTATGATGGAGATGTTCAGTCGGACACGGTGGCGCAAGGATTTGGTTCGTTAGGATTGATGACTTCGGTGCTGGTAACTCCGGATGGAAAAACAATGGAAGCAGAGGCAGCTCACGGAACGGTGACTCGTCACTACAGAGATCATCAGGCCGGAAAACCAACTTCGACTAATCCGATAGCATCTATTTTTGCATGGACAAGAGGTTTGGCTTTTAGAGGTAAACTGGATAATAATCAGGAGTTGATTAACTTTTGTGAGGCATTGGAGCAAGTGTGTGTAGAAACTGTTGAAAGCGGTAAGATGACAAAAGATTTGGCTTTGTGTATTCACGGAAGTAAATTGGTTCATGGGGAACATTACTTATACACCGAAGAGTTTTTAAATGCTTTGGATACAAACTTAAAAGCTAAGTTGGGTAAGTGATAAAAACGAATAGTAGAAATGAAAACTCCGGTAACTGTTTACCGGAGTTTTTTTTGTTTGGGGGGCAGGGTATTTTTTTATCTTTGTCGCCTTTTAAAAAAAATGAATTAATAAACAACAAAAGTAAACATGGGATTTATATCAGAATTTAAAACATTTGCCATGAAGGGCAATGTAATAGACCTAGCCATAGGAGTGGTGATAGGTGGGGCTTTCGGGAAAATAGTTACATCGCTTATCGGGGATGTGATTACACCACTATTGCTGAAACCGGCTATGGATGCAGCACATTTAACTAACCTGCACGAGCTGGTGGCATTGGGCACAGTTAAGTATGGTGTGTTTTTGTCGGAGGTTATTAATTTTGTGATAGTGGCTCTGGTATTGTTTGTAATTATTAAAGCCATTAATGCAGCTAAACGTAAGGAAGAAGCTGCGGCTCCAGCACCTGCTCCGGCTGGCCCTACACAGGAACAATTGCTAACTGAAATTAGAGATTTATTAAAAAACAAATAAGCAACAAAAGAAAATGAAAAGAGTACTATTAATATGTGTGGCGATGGCATCGGTGATGGCTGCTACAGCACAAACAAAAGACACCACCAAAAACTGGACAAAGGGAGGATTGATGGGATTAAATTTTGGTCAGGCAAGTTTTACAAACTGGGCTGCCGGAGGTGAAAATTCTATTTCGGTGGGAGCGATACTGAATGTGTTTGCCAATTACAAAAAAGGAAATAACTCGTGGGACAATACGCTGGATTTAGCATACGGTATGCTTCAGAGCGGGGTGGCTCCGTTGCGTAAAAACGAGGATAAAATAGATTTTTCTTCGAAATATGGGCGTAAGGCTTTTAACGACCATTGGTATTACTCGGTGATGGTGAATTTTAAATCGCAGTTTGCAGATGGGTATAATTATCCAAACGACTCGGTGGTGATTTCGCATTTTATGGCACCGGGATATTTGCTGGGTTCGATAGGTATGGATTACAAAACAAAGGATAATTCGCTTTCGTTGTTTATCTCTCCGCTTACCAGCAAAACTACTTTTGTAAGCGACCAGAAACTGGCTGATGCAGGTGCTTATGGTGTTACTCCGGCCAAACTGGATACAGCAACCGGAAAAATAACTCCCGGTGAAATGGTGTTAAATCAGTTTGGGGCTTATCTTAAATTTGCTTTCAAAAAAGATATTTTTAAGAATGTAAACTTTGCTACCAAACTGGAGTTGTTCAGCAATTACCTGAAAGACCCTCAAAACGTAGTGGTGAACTGGGAAAACATAATAGGAATGAAGGTGAACAAGTTTTTGTCGGCAAGCATTTCTACCAATATGATTTATGACCACAATATACCTGTGCCTGTAAAACGCGAAGTAAACGGAGTTACTGTGCTTGGTACAGGGCCACGTTTGCAGTTTAAAGAAGTATTGTCAATAGGGTTGTCGTACAAATTCTAAGCATAACCTCTTTTGTATAGCCTGTAAAGGCAGAAACAGAACCTTCGGAATAATTTAATTCCGGAGGTTTTGTTTTATAAAGCGGATTCGGATTTTACAAATTCGTTTTTCTTTAAATAAACTATACATTTGCATCACTTTTAAAATTAATCAACTTATGAAAAAAATAGTTTTATCGCTTACTTTATTATTTATTGCAAGTGCCACTTTGCTGGCAAAAGACAAAAAACCGAAACTGGAAAAAGGGCTGTATGCCGAGATAGAAACCAGTAAAGGAAAAATACTGTTGCAGCTCGAAATGGAGAAAACTCCTTTAACAGTAGCTAATTTTGTAGGGTTAGCCGAAGGCAAAATTAAAAACAAAGCAAAGGCCGATGGAGTGCCTTTTTATGATGGACTGAAGTTTCATCGGGTTATTCCTAATTTTATGATTCAGGGTGGCGACCCAGCAGGCAATGGCACAGGAGGCCCGGGATATGCTTTTAAAGATGAGTGTTTGCCCGAATTGAAATTTACAGGTGCAGGTATTCTGGCTATGGCCAACTCTGGCCCGAAAACAAACGGCAGTCAGTTTTTTATTACACATGTGGCTACATCTTGGCTGGATATGCATCATACCATTTTCGGACATGTGATAACCGGGCAGGATATAGTAAATGCCACTGCTCAGGATGATGTGATTGTTCACATAAAAATAATTCGTGTGGGCAAAGTGGCCAAAAAATTTAAGGCCAATAAAGTGTTTGAAGAATTAAATAAGTAATCCATCACCAAAATATAACTAATAACGTTTAACTAATACTTAACCATGATTGCAACAGTAGAAATTAGTATGTATGCCCTGACGGACGATTACGCAAAGAAAGTAATTGGTTTTATTCAACGAGTAAAACAACATGAGGGAATTCGTGTGGAGGTGAACGGGCTCAGCACTCAGCTTTTCGGAGAATACGATTTGCTGATGGATGTATTGAAAAAAGAAATGCGCACGGATTTTGATAATGGAAAAGCGGTGTTCCTGATGAAGATTGCCGGAATGGAACTTACCAAGGATAAATTGCCTGATGTGTTAAAGTAATTGATGAATCTGTTTATCTTATATCATAAACACGTTTGTCACCCTGAGCTTGTCGAAGGGGGTATTTCGTAAATAAAGAACCGATGAATAAATTCTTAATTCCAATTATAGCAGTTGTTTTAATTTCTGTTTCGTTTACTCCACCGAGTGGAGTAGAAGGGAAGATGTTTCCTGCCATGCAATGCGAAGATTACAATGGTAAAAAAGTAAACCTTCCGGACGATACCAAAGGGAAATACACTTTGCTGGGAATGGCTTTCAGCAAAGATGCCGAAACCAATTTAAAAACATGGATTAATCCGATGTACAATAAATTTATCGTAAAAAAAGCGGCTAAGGATGCCGATGTTTTTGATGTGCAATACGACTACGATATCAATTTGTTTTTTGTGCCAATGTTTACTGGCCTCAATCAGCTTACCAGTAAACAATCGAAAGAAAAAATTCGTTCGTTAACGGACAAAGAACTTTATCAGTATCTCTTGTTTTACGAAGGCGATAAAACCTATAAAGAAGAACTCGATTTTCAGAAAAAGGACATACCTTATTTTTTTGTGCTTGATAAAACAGGTAAAATAAAATACGCTACCTATGGCAGTTTTGATGAGAAAAAGATGGAGAAAATTACAGATGCAATAGAAGAAAATTAATTTGATGCATAAAAGAATTCTTCTGTCGTTTTTTGTTTTTTCAACACTTTTTGTCTCGGCTCAACCTCCGGGGTATATGGGTAAACGTGTTTCGTTAGTCTATCAAAACTTTATTTTTCCATCACTCACTCCTAACTCGAGCAGGTCGTCTGTAAATATATCTCATAATGCCGAACTCAATTGTGTTACCGGCAAACGCTCTGCCCTTTGTTTTACTTTTTTGTATGCTCCGATAAAGGTAAAGAATAGTACTTATTCGTATAACGTACAAACAACTTTACTTAGCGATAACGAGTTTTTGAAATTTAATTCCTTTAGCTATGCTTTGGGTTTGAAATTGTTTTTTAGTAGAAACAAATTTGCTCCCCTTGGAGGTTACGTAAAATGGGAATTGGAATACTCAAGAGGGATTTTGCAGGTTGGTGAGTATTCTTCACAAAATTCAGGATCTTCTGCACCAAAGATAACCTATTCTGCAAATAAGATGGTAATAGCAGGTGGCGGGCCGGCAATTTCGTTTGGCAAACAACGAATATTTTTTGATAAATTGATTGTGGATTATGGTGTAAGAGCCTCTCTTATCGTTGCGTGGAATACAGAAGGGTTTGCCAATAATACAGGGTATGAAAAATCATTGGAAACAACCGCTTCTAATGTGGTACTCGCTCAGCAATTTTTAAACTTAAGAATTGGTGTAGGGTTTCTGGCCTTTTAATAAAATATGCAACAAATAAAAGTAATAGCATTTGATGCAGACGACACTCTTTGGGTAAACGAACCCTACTTCAGAGATGCCGAAAAACAATTTTGCAAATTGTTTGCTCACCTTATGCCTGAAAAAGAACTAACGGAACTGTTATTCAAAACCGAAATCGAAAATCTCGAAAAGTATGGATACGGAGCCAAAGGGTTTACTCTTTCTCTCCTCGAAACAGCACTCTATATTACCGATAAAAAGGTGGATGCAGAAATTATTCATCAAATTATTCAACTCGGAAAAGACCTCATCGATAAGCCGGTTGAACTGCTCGATGACATAGAATATGTGCTCACTCATTTCAAGAACAATTACCGAATTATACTGGCTACCAAAGGTGATTTGCTCGATCAACAACGAAAGCTCAAAAAATCCGGCCTCTCCCATCTTTTTCATCACATCGAGGTGATGCACGACAAAACCGAAACCGAATACCTTAAACTAATACACCGTCTCGATATCACACCCCGGGAATTTCTGATGGTAGGTAATTCCATTAAGTCCGACATCATTCCGGTCATTGCCCTTGGCGGAAAAGCCGTGCATATTCCATATCATATCACCTGGGCACACGAAACTGTCCATACTCCCCATTTAACGGATTTTTATACCATCAGCAAAATGAAAGAATTGATTGATATCGTCAATCTTTAAAACCGGCATTAATCATTCTTCATTTATCAAATTCGTAAATTTATTTGTGTCATTATCTTCGCCTAAATTGTGCGCAGCAGAAGCTTCAAAGAGTGGAGTAGGAGGGGTATCATCTCCTGTTTTTAGCCATTTCCATCCACGAAACAAAAGTTTCTGATTCGGAAATGAGTGTTTTTAATTCGGTATCGAACGTTTCCTCCTTTAAACTTAACCCCGAATGCTATTCAGCAAATTAACGTAATAAATAGCATAAAAAGTAATATATTTACAGCCACTAAATCCAAAAGGAGAAATGTTATGAAATTCAAATCTATTATATTTTTGATGGTGTTGTTGTTATTTGCCATTAAAGGTAATGCTCAAAGTAGCGAAGAAGGCGGATATCTGAAAATGATGGTGCAGGGATTGTTACGGCCTTTGTGCCGGGTGGATACCTCTAAAATGCGTACTAGCGATACAGTATTATATTTGCCGGTAGGAAAGCATAGGGTTCAGATTTGGGAACCTACGTTGACATTAATTGACTCGACTGTGGTTATCAAACTAAAGGATACAGTGAAATATAGCTTTACGTTGGGTTTCGACCCCGCCTGGGTCAGTTATGCATGGGCTCATGATAAGTATAAATCAAAACGAAATAAGAATTACTTTGTGTCGCCTATATTTATTGGGTTAACCTTGAGCGCTGGAATATTGATGAATCAGGTAGTGGTAGAAAAGCAATATAAAAAAGCAATGGATTCTTATGACATCTATTTTAGGTCGGGTTATCAGACAGACATGGATAAACATAAGGATGATTTTGAAGCAAGCCGTAAGAAATATAATAACGACAGATTGATAGAGTATGGGATATATGCGGTATCAGGTGCTTTGATTATTAACTATATTAGAATAATAAAAAAGCAGAGTAAGGTAATAGAACCGGTATATCATCAAGACAAATTGCTATCTCGTATTGATTTTGATGTAAGGCCGGGATTGATGAACAAAGGTTGGTTGTGTGGATTAAGAATTAAAATTTAAATATTATGAATCGAGTGTATGTTGTAGCATTTTTAATTGTTTTAGTTTTTTCAAGTTGTAATAAGTTAAAGGATGTACATTTAAATACAAATCCATACGACAAGGATTATAATGGTCCTAAGGTGGCCATGATTAACCATATTGAACAGGCCTTAATTCAACCTTCTGACCATTATGTTAAGGTAATAACTTTTTCTTCAACGGTGTTTTATAGTTTTGTAGTTGTTTATCGTAATGGGGTAGAAATTGGTACACATTACCGAACTGCATATCATAATGGAATCTTGTTTCAAGAGAACTTTGAAGATCATGGTTTGGTTGCTGGTCAAACTTATACTTATCAAATTAAACTAAAGTATGAATCGGGTTACACTTCGCTTTCGGACGGATGTAGCGTAACTATTGCAAATTAGCAGAGATTATAAAGCTTGAATAAAAAACTATGGCCTGTTTATTATGAATGATAGTTTTGTGTAACTATTCAGAATAATTCTTTCCCTGCCAAATATCTTGTTCGAGAAGGCGCTTTTCTATTTTATCAGCAATTTCGAAATTCTTAATTCCGCCCCAGTTGGGAGCTATCAGTAATTTTTTTGGCGATTCGCTTACGAATCGTTCGAGGATTATTTCGGGACGAAGCAACGAAATGAATTCGGTTACCAAATCAATATACTCATCAACATTCATAAAACTGAACATTTCCGGAGTTTGCTCGTATTGCAAAGACATACGTGTGTGTTTTACAATCTGAAGTTGATGAATTTTTAAAGAATTAATAGGAAGTTTAGATAGTTCCCGAGCATGATTCAGCATGTCTTCGCGACTTTCGCCAGGCAGATTTAAAATAAGGTGAGCTCCCAGATGCAAACCTTTATTAGCAGCCATTGCATACGCGGCCTGTGTTTCTTCAAACGAATGGCAACGATTGATAATATCGAGTGTTCGATTAAGTGTGCTTTCCACACCTAAGTCGAGAGACACAAAATGAGTTTTGGCTATTTCAGATAATATATTCACTATTTCCGGGCTTATGCAGTCGGGGCGAGTACCAATAACCAAGCCTATTACATTGGGGTAACGAATGGCTTCTATATACATTTCGCGCAATTCGTTTACATCCGCATACGTGTTGGTGTAGGATTGAAAATAAGCAAAATATTGTTGGGTTTTGTATTTATGCGAGAAGAACAAAATGCCTTCTTCCAGTTGCTGAGAAATGGATTTAGAAGGTTTGCAATAATCCGGACTAAATGTGTGAATATTGCAATACGTGCATCCTCCCACACCTTTTGAACCATCTTTGTTCGGACAAGTAAAACCTGTATTGAGAGATATTTTCTGAACACGGTTATTAAATTTACGTTTTACAAATGAGCTGTAATCATTGTAAGGTTTGTTATCATTAAAGAGCATTGTACACGTTTAAGAGTTGGTTGCCGGCTTCGTTCAAATCTTTTCCGAACGAAATAATACCATCCTGATGTCCTGCCATCACCAGCAATTTTTGAGATTTTAAATTGGTTTCGCCAAACAAACGAATCATTTCGTTAGCCATGGCAGGTGTTCCGTATTCCACATCGGCTCGTGTTGTAGGAATTGTATTCATTAATTTTTTCCATAATTCATAATGATGAATATGAATAATGCCATTAACAGTTTCATCGCACTGATAAATCACAGCATGTGTAAGCGATTCGGATGAAGCCAATATAGGCCCAACAGCAGTTAAACTATTTTTCTCCAAATCAAATTCGGTTACTATAGTGTAATGTTCGCTGCCGAGTTTCAGTAATTTTCCGGTTGCTGAACCGGAGATGATAAATTCATTATTTCTGAAACGTCTGCTGATATTGCCGTATCCTATATCTTCGTCATTTACTCCAATAAATGATAGGTCAAACATTTTATCACGCCATGTATTCAAGTCTTCTATTAAGTGACCGTTCAATGGAGCCTCATGAATCCAGTTGCAATTGAATTTTATTACACCGGTTTCTTTCATTCTGCTTTTTCCGGAAATAAATTAAGAATATCTTTTTCGTTTGCTTTGCATATACCTCGTTCTGAAATAAGTCCTGTAATAAGTCTTGCAGGGGTAACATCAAAACCATAATTGGCAGCTGCACTTTTCAGAGGAGTAACCAAAACAGTTTTCAGTTCATCATTACACATCCCTGTTATATATTTTACTTCATCGGCATTGCGCTGTTCTATTTCTATCTCTTTTATTCCGTCTCTCAATTTCCAGTCGAAAGAGGAAGAAGGTAAAGCCACATAAAAAGGAATTAAATTATCTTTTGCAGCCAATGCTTTTAAATAGGTGCCAATTTTATTAGCAGCATCACCTGTGCGAGTTACTCTATCGGCACCGGTAATAACCATATCCACCATTTTATGCTGCATGAGATGCCCTCCTGTATTGTCTGCAATTATTGTGTGCGGAACGCCCTGTTGAAGAAGTTCCCAGGCCGTTAAACTAGCACCCTGATTGCGCGGGCGGGTTTCATCCACCCACACATGAACTTTTATGCCTCGCTTTTGTGCTTCGTAGATGGGTGCAGTAGCCGAACCAAAATCAACAAAAGCTAGCCAACCGGCATTGCAATGAGTTAAAACATTTACCACCTCGCCACCTTTTTGTTTACTGATTTGTTCGATAACTGCTACACCATGTTCTCCAATTCTTTTACAATAGGAAGCATCTTCATCGGCTATCAGTTGAGCTGTTTTTCGGGCTACAAATATTTTTTCATCTATCGAACTCACCATAGCCATGGCTTGCAACTGTCGGTTAACAGCCCATTCCAAATTAACTGCTGTGGGGCGTGAGGCAATTAATCGAGTAGCTGCCTCTTGTATGTATTTGTTTGGCTCTTTATTACTCTTGGCTTCTAAAGCGGCCAGATACATTCCATAGCCCGCTGCTGCACCTATAAGTCCGGCTCCTCTCACATGCATATCGGCAATAGCGACAATTAACTCAGACAAGGAAGACAACCGTTCGATAACAAACTGATGAGGCAAAAAACGCTGATCAATACAATTTATAATAGTATCGTTTTCTTCATTCAGCCAAATCGTTCTATAGTGTTTTCCTTCTACTTTCATCTCAAACGGATAATAATTTATTTGGCAAATATCGTAATATTAACCGAACGCGGAAGTAGTACACTGATGTAAAACATATCTGAGATTTTTCATTCTACAAGATTTTTATCAGATTTTGTTCGCTTTCTTTTTATTTACTTTGCGCCCGAAATAATTGTAAAACCTGATAAAAACGATATAAAATGAAATACGTAAGTGCCGAAGAGGCCGTTAAAGCAATCAAATCAAATAATAATGTTTATCTTCATTCTGCAGTAGCTACCCCCGAAACATTAGTGGATGCAATGGTGGCCCGACATGCTGAACTGGAGAATGTGAACTTGTATCACATGCATATAGAAGGAAAAGCCGCCTTTAATAACCCTGAATATCAAAATAGCTTTAAAGACCATGCCCTGTTTGTAAGCAACAATGTAAGAAAAGCGGTGCAAACAGGAATAGCAGATTACATTCCTATTTTTTATAGTGAGGTACCCAGAGTATTCCGCAACAGAGTTATTCCATTAAATGTTGCATTGATGCACCTTTCACCTCCCGACATACATGGGTTTTGTTCATTAGGTGTTTCTGTAGACTGCAGTTTGGCTGCTATGCAATCGGCCAAAATTGTGATTGCACAATTCAATCATAATATGCCACGCACACACGGAGACGGGGTGGTTCATATTAGTAAAATAGATTATGCGGTAGAGGTGAATGACCCAATTTTTGAAGTGAATTATGGGGAACCAACAGAAGTGGAAATGATGATTGGTAAAAATGTAGCCTCTATTATTGAAGATGGAGCCACGCTGCAAATGGGTGTTGGGGGTATTCCTAACTGTGTTTTGTCTTGCCTTACCAATCATAAGCAATTGGGAATTCACACCGAATTATTTTCGGATGGACTGATGGGCTTAGTGGAAAAAGGAGTTGTAACGGGAGAGTTCAAACGCAAACACAGAGGTAAAATTGTTTCGGGATTGGTAATGGGAACCCGCAAACTGTACGATTTTATAAACGACAATCCTCAGGTGGCTATGTTGGACATTGGTTATGTAAACGACACCGCGGTGATTCGGCAAAACCAAAAAGTTACTGCTATTAATTCGGCTATAGAAGTGGATATGTTTGGGCAGGTTTGTGCCGATTCTATTGGATTACTTCAATACTCCGGTGTTGGTGGACAAATGGATTTTATAAGAGGAGCCATGCTTTCGGAAGGTGGAAAACCAATCATTGCATTACCATCTATTACAAGTAAAGGAGAATCGAAGATTGTAAACTTCCTTAAATACGGAGCCGGTGTGGTTACCACCAGGGCGCATACACGATATGTAATAACAGAGTATGGTGTGGCCGACTTGTATGCAAGAAATTTGAAACAACGAGCTAAATCTTTAATTGCGATCGCTCATCCTATGCATAGAGAGAATCTGGAAAAAGAAGCTTTCAAGGTATTTGGTAAAATTTAGAGGAATTTGGCCAAGCAGCTTTTCTTGAAAATTGGGATAATTTATTTTAAATAAAAATCAGAATAATCAGCAGAGTTAATCCTATCAAAAAAGAAATCAGCAGGAGTTTTAATCCGTTGCTGAAATTCGATTGAAGTTTTTTCGAGCGAATGATGTAGACCATAAACAGGCAACCGGCCAGCCAGAGTAATGTAAACAATGTGTATCCGATAATCCCGCTCATTTTGTTTTGTATTAATTTGATTAAGCTTTTTCCCAGATAAGTTTTTTACCGAAGCCGAGTGTATTGTCTGTAAATTTTAATTTGGAAAGTTCTACTACCCATATATCGCCTTCGAAAGCCACTGCAAAAGGATATTTTTTGTAGTATGATTTTTTAGCGGCATCCAACAAGTCTCCTTCGGGTTCGTACAAAATTCCGTTTAGTTGTACGCCTTTCACTTTTCCTGTTTGCAGTTTGTCGGGCAATAACGAACCAGCCACATTTTTATTCTGCATGCCTTCTTGTATGTGATGTGTGTCCTTGCTCGATTTAAAAACAAGAGCCTTGGTATCTTCCAGAAACGAATAAAAGCAAGTGCAACAATACGGAAGTTGACCAATGCAGGTGGCCAATGTAAATGCTGTTTGACCTTTTATAAATTCAACAATGCGCGAGTCGATGCTATTGGTTTCGGCAGGGTTATTTTTCATTATACTTTTTCTACTTTTATAATTTTTACCGGACAATGTGTGGCGGCTCTTACATTTTCTGCATATTCTTCATCGCCCACCAGAACGGTGTAAAACCCTTGTTTTTCTTCGCCACCCACAAGTGTCGATTTTCCATCTTTGCGCGACATGCGCCAGCGATGAGCGGCTGCTTCTACACAGGCATTACAGCCTATGCATTTAATTCGTTGCTGCACTATTCGTACCATGCTTATGCTTCTGTCAGTTTATATACTTTATCCGAAGGGCGAATTCGTTCGTTTACTTTTATCGAAAACAATTCGCCTTTCACTGCTTTTTTTACAATTTTTTCATCCACTCTTATTTCGTCCACCACAAACTGCATTACCCCGGTGGTTGGGCCGGTTATCAGAATTTCTTCTCCTACAGAAAGAGAGTGAGATTCGAGTTTAAACTCACCTACATTTACATCTTTAAAATATTTTACTCCTTTACCGATAAATGTTTTTCGTTTGGTAGCTTTCGAGCCATATTCGTTATTCCATTCGCCCATAGTGCGCCCCAGGTAATACCCATCCCAGAAACCACGGTTGAACACAGTTGCCAGACGTTTTTTCCAATCTTCAAATTTATCAGCACCATAGGTTCCGTCATAATACGAGTCGATGGCTTCGCGATAACATTTGGTAACGGTGTAAACATAATCGGCACTTCGCCCGCGACCTTCAATTTTCAAAACGGTAACACCAGCATCCATTATTTTATCAATAAAATCGATGGTGCATAAATCTTTTGCCGACATGATGTATTCATTGTCGATTTCGAATTCTACTCCGTCTTCTTTGTCAGTAACCACATAACTTTTGCGGCAATTCTGAATGCATGCACCTCTATTGGCTGAAGCAAAATTGGAATGCAAACTCATATAACATTTGCCCGACACAGCCATACACAAGGCCCCGTGAGCAAATATTTCCACTCTTACCAGTTCGCCCGAAGGGCCGGTAATTTTTCTGCGTTTTATTTCTTTGGTAATGCTTGCCACCTGCATCAAACTAAGTTCGCGGGCAAGGACCATAACATCGGCATAAGCCGAAAAGAACTCAATGCTGTCGATGTTCGACACGTTGGCCTGAGTGCTGATGTGTACTTTTATTCCTGTTTTTTTGGCATAATTCATCACCGAATGGTCGGAGGCGATAACTGCGTCAATATGGTTAGCTTTGGCAGCGTCCAGTATGCCTTTCATTAGGCTGATGTCGTGGTCGTAAACAATGGTATTGAGAGTAAGGTAGGTTTTCACCTTGTGTTTTTTGCATATTTCCGATATTTTACCGAGGTCTTCGAGGGTAAAGTTATTGCTGGAGCGGGAGCGCATATTGAGCTGTTCGATACCAAAATAAACGGAATTGGCTCCTGCCTGAATGCCTGCCATTAGGGACTCGAACGAACCTGCCGGTGCCATTAATTCTACTTTCTTTTTTTGCATTATTTGTTTTTTTCGGAGTGCAAAGGTAAATGAATTGTTGAAATGAGGAATTTGTGAGTTTGCTTTTTGATTTAAAAGAATAGTAATTACGTTAATTACACCAATAATTTACAATCCTAATTTATAATTTCTTCCCCTTAACTATTTTTTCTCTCAAAATGAATTCAATCCGATAAATTGCTATATTTGTACCACGAAATCTAATTTCTTTTCTTGTAATATGACAGATAAAGCTACATACATTGCTTCTGTTGCATTAACTGCAAAGGTTTTGATTATTGTGCCTCCCACAGCTACACCTGCATGCATTGCGAATGCGGGTGTTTTATTTTTTATCCATTCTGCAAATAGTACTTACCGTTTAAAAATAAAAAAATTATGAAAGCAAAACTTACCATCATCATCCTTGCATTGGGATTAACTTTTAGCGCAAAGGCGCAGTATGTAACTATTCCGGATGCGAATTTTGTTGCATGGTTGCAAGCCAACTATCCTTCTTGTATGAACGGGAATCTGATGGATACGACTTGTGCAGGGATTGTAAATGATACAATAGTTTTAGTGAATAATATGAATATTCATGATTTAACAGGAATACAGTATTTCGACAACCTAAAGTTTTTAGATTGTAGTGCGAATTTTTTAACTTATTTCCCCAATTTACCTCTTTCATTAAACTTTTTAGATTTTAATATTAATCAAATAACAAGCATATCCAGTTTCCCTCCCTTATTAGAAAATATTGATTGTAGCGGTAACCTTATTACTTCATTGCCTGCATTACCATTTCAACTCAAGTATTTTAACTGTTATGGAAATCAAATACCAAATTTACCTACTTTACCAAGTACACTTTTGCAGTTAGAATGCGGGTATAACCATCTAGTAAATTTACCAACATTACCCAATGCACTTAATAGTTTACAATGCACATTTAATCAATTAGTAATGTTACCAACTTTACCTAATACATTAACTATTTGTAACTGTAGAGGTAATCAATTAACTAATTTACCGGAATTACCAATTTCTTTATTTTGGCTTGATTGTGAAATGAATTTATTATCAAATTTACCTTCATTGCCTAATTCCCTTCAACTACTATTGTGCTATGACAATCAAATTAGCCAACTTCCGACATTACCAAATTCACTTATTCAACTAACCTGCTCTCAGAATCAACTATCAGATTTACCAGCATTGCCGAACACTCTTCGAATTTTTCAATGTGATGCAAACAACATTTCCTGTTTACCTCTTTTACCTAGTTCCATAAATTCATTTAGTGCTTCAGGCAATCCTCTCACCTGCTTGTCCAATTATTTGCCGTGTATGGATACTACATTTTTAAATTATCCGCTATGTGTTGCAGGAGATTTAATAAATAATCCAAATGGTTGTAACGAAGCACAAGGGTTACTTGGATATATTTATAAAGATAACAATGCTGATTGTATTCATAATGCATGGGATTCAACCAAAATAAATTTTCCGGAAAAGATATATGATAGTGGAAACAATCTATTGGGTCAAACATCCTCTGGGTTGAATGGAGTGTATAGTTTCCCGGAACCTTTAGGAACTTATACGGTAAAGATAGATACAACAGGTGCTCCTTTTACTATTCAATGTGCAAACCCTGGAATTGATTCAACAGTAACTACTACGGCTTTATCACCACTACAGTCAAATATAAATTTTAATATAACATGTAAACCTGGCTTTGATTTGGGTGTTCAATCAATTTATCATCAGGGATGGATATTCCCTGGGGTAGTGCATTATCTAAATGTAGATGCCGGGGATTTGAGTAACTGGTATAATCTGCATTGTGCAGCAGGAATCAGTGGGCAAGTAGTTGTAGATATTACAGGGCCGGTTACTTTTAGTTCTATTCCAACAGGAGCGCTAACTCCAACCATTGCGGGAAATACATTTACGTATAACATTTCAGATTTTGGTAGCATCAATAATGCAACTGCTTTTGGATTATTTATACAGGCAGATACCACAATAACTATTTCGGATAGTATATGTGTAAATGTTTCTGTTACTCCAACAACAGGAGATAACAACACAAGCAATAATACATTTAATTATTGTTATCATGTTTCCAATTCATGGGACCCTAATTTTAAAGAAACTTATCCCGAACAAGTACAACCCGGCTTTAACGATTACTTTTATTATACCGTGCATTTTCAAAACACTGGAAGTGCAGCTGCAATTAATATAAACTTGCAAGACACATTGGATGCTAATTTAGATTTGAATACTTTTCAAATCACTAATTACAGTCATTATTGTACGTCCATGCTAACCGGAAATAAACTTTCCTTTAATTTCCCTAATATTCAGTTGCCCGACAGCACCAGTAATTTTGATGGTTCGCAAGGTTATGTTCAATATCGCATCAAGCCATTAGCCAACCTACAGGGAGGAACAATGATACATAACAAAGCCAGTATTTATTTTGATTACAATCCTGCTGTGGTTACTAATACTACCACAAATGAGTATATGTTGAGCATCGGTCAATCCGAAATCCGAAATTCAAAATCCGAAATCACCATTTCTCCTAACCCTTTTACAAATCAAACAATCATTACCATTCAATCACCAATCAACAATCGCCAATCAACACTCATCATAACTGATGTACTAGGCAAACAAATAAAAACCATCCGCTTTAGCGGTAAACAATATATTTTAGAAAAAGGAGAAATGGATGCAGGGATATATTTTATATCAGTAAATAGCGAACAGGGAACAGTGAATAGGAAAATAATAATTCAATAAAAAAGTACTTCACCTTCCTCCCCCTCTCCGTTTATTGAATTTACACTATTCATACAAGACTTTCAACAAGTCGGACTCGAGTTGCGAAAGGTCGGACTCGACTTAACGAAACTCTTAAAAAGCGGGAAAAAGCAGGGGGAAATACAACTGAAATCCAGGAGTCTGTTTCTAACTACCTTGCCCGGATTAATCTTATAGCTAGGCAAACCTTAATACAAAGGCAACAAAAAAGACCTCCAGCTTCCACTTTTAATCAAATAAACTCGATTGTTTCAACAATATTGATTATTCGGACTCGAATAATGAATAGTCGGACACAAATAATCGCTACTCGGACTCGAATACTGATTATTCGGACTCGATTAATGAATAGTCGGACTCGGATAATGATTATTCGGACACAAATAATCGCTACTCGGACTCGACTAAACGATATTCTTAAAAGTAAGGAAGAAATTGTGGCAGTAAGCGAGGGGGACTTGAAGCGCATAGCGGGATAGAGGACTATGAAGGGAGATAATGAGGATGCCCAAATTAGATATGAGATGTGAGATTTGAGTATTTAGAAAAAGATGAATTAGTGTGATTCTCAAATCTCATATCTCAAAACTCACATCTTATTTAAATTGCCTACTGCCGTATTGCGTAATTGACCAATTGAAGTATAGAGAATACTTCACAATGTTGGCAATGACGGACGCGAAACTTTAGACTTTCTAACTTTAAACTATGAACTTAGAAAGCCTGAAATTGAAAAAAAATGTTGTGAGAATGGATTTTTTTTTATCTTTGCGTCCCTTTTAGAAAAAAGGATAAATAAATTATAAACAATAAAAAACAAAAAACAATGCTAAAAAGTTATGAAACCGTCTTCATTATGACTCCCGTTTTGTCTGATGAACAGGCAAAGGAGACGGTAAGTAAGTACAAAAAGTTACTTACAGACAATGGATGCAAAATTGTGCACGAAGACCACTGGGGTCTCCGCAAATTGCAGTACCCAATTCAAAAGAAAACCACAGGTTTTTATCATGTAGTAGAATTTCAGGCAGAACCGGCTTTTATAGCTGAGCTTGAAGTAACATACAAACGTGATGAACGTTTGTTGCGCTTCCTTACAGTTGCCCTTGATAAACATGCGGTAAAATACAGCGAAAGCAAAAGAAACAAAACTAAAGTAGTAGTAGCTTAACGAATTAAAAAAAAAGAAAAATGTCAGACAAATCAGAAATCAGATATCTAGCACCTCCAACAGTGGATGTGAAAAAGAAGAAATATTGCCGTTTCAAAAAAAGCGGTATCAAATACATCGATTACAAAGATCCTAATTACTTATTGAAGTTTATTAACGAGCAAGGGAAAATATTGCCACGCAGACTAACCGGAACTTCTGTAAAATATCAGCGTAAAGTATCGAAAGCAATTAAACGTGCTCGTCATTTGGCTTTATTGCCTTATGTAGCAGATTTGATGAAATAGAATTAGCTGTTTTATTTTATAAATCAGAGAAAAAATTAATACTTAAAAGAAAAAATTAAAAATGGAAGTAATATTAAAACAAGACGTTAAAAACCTTGGATACAAGGATGACGTGGTAAAAGTGAAACCGGGTTACGGAAGAAACTTTTTGATTCCGAAAGGGCTTGCTGCTATGGCTACTGTAGCATCTAAAAAGATGTTGAGCGAAACCGTTAAACAGCGTGCTTTTAAAGAAGAAAAAATAAGAAAAACAGCCGAAACAGCTGCTGCTAAAATGAAAGATTTAGTGGTTCAGGTGGGTGCTAAAGTGGGTGAATCGGGAAAAATTTTCGGTTCGGTTACTACAGTGCAATTGGCTGATGCTATCAAAAAAATGGGCTACGAAGTGGATAGAAAAAACATCAAGATGAGCGAAGATGCTGTGAAAACAGTAGGAACTTATACTGCTGAGGTTCGTTTCCACAAAGAGGTAACAGCTACTGTTACTTTTGAAGTGGTTCCGGAATAAGATAAGCAAAGGATAAATAGAAAAGGCAACTCATTGATTTGAGTTGCCTTTTCTATTTTTTGCCTAACCGGGCGCCTACTATCTTGTCGATAGGCATGGTGAAATGAGCTTCGGTTAACTCTTCACGGTTTATCCAACGGAAAGCGATTTTCTCTTTTTGAGAAAAGTCGAAATCGAAGGGTTTAGTTTTAATTTGAACATCAAAACGGGAAACCGGTTTTACCAGATAATATATGCTGATGATTTGGTGAGAGGCATCGTAAAGCGAAGGTTGAAAATAATCGGTGGTGTAGTAATGAGAAATGATTTCCACTTCGTTATTTGTTTCCTCCATAAATTCCCGTTTTAAGCATTCGATGGTGCCTTCGCCAAATTCTAATCCTCCACCAGGAAATTTTGTAATCTTTCTTCCGGCTATTAATTCATCACAAACCAACACTTGTTGTTTTGAATTAATTAAAATACCATACACTCGAATATTGAATTTATTTAGCTGCATATTTCATTCTGCTAAATTTTTATTGCTCTAATCATTTCTCTTTTGCCTGGAGGCCCGGGTAATGACTCAACAAGGAATCCTGTTCGTTTAAGAGTACGCTTTACTTCTCCTTTAGCGCAATAGGTAACTAGTATGCTTCCGGTGTGAAGTGCGTTTGCAATCTTGGCAAATATGGATTCCTTCCACATATCAGGTTGCACTTGGGGCCCGAAAGCATCAAAATAAACCAAATCAAAAGTTGATGTGAACTTAATATTTTGAAGGGTGTCTTTTATTTTTAATAGAGTAAAATTAGGAGATAAGGAATTTTCTAATTCCCATGCACTGCTATGAATAGAGGTGAAAATATCTTTCTTGCTTTCATTGCCCAGTAGGTTGGGATAATTTAATTGGTTCACTATAGTCATGTCGATAGGGAATGCTTCGATTGTGGTATAGTGTATATTTCGATTGAGTGTTTCGTTTTCGAGAAAAGTGAGAAATGCATTTAGGCCGGTACCTAATCCTATTTCTAAAATTGAAATTTTAGACTTATCAGCAATGGCGATATGTTTTAAACCGCTTTCAATAAAAACGTGTTTGCTTTCCTGAATAGCTCCATGAATGGAATGATAATGCTCGTTAAGTTCCTCAACAAATAACGAATGAGAGCCATCTTCAGTTTTTATAACAACAGGCTGCATTTATTGAGGAGGGCCTACTCTTTTGCTTTCAATCAGCCATTGTGTAGATTGAAGTAAGCTTTGGGCATAGTTCTTTAATGTGTCGGCCAGTTGAGGGAATTTATTCAAATATTGATTTGGGTCTTTATCGCGATAGTGCAACAAGTATTCGTTTTCGGCAGCATAATTATAATACCAGAAATACTGGTCGTTTAAACAGCCCAGCTTATCATCTGCGCTAAAAGCAATATACTTTCTGCCTTCTTTCAGTAAATCTACACCCATAGTATTGTTCAGGTAAGTGCGATTGAGAATGCCCATCACGGTAGGGTAAACATCTATCTGCCCTCCAACAGAAGGATTCATCATGGGTTTAATTAGTTTAGGTGCAAAAATAACCAATGGTACTTTGTTATACGAAAGATTCATTTCGTAGCAGTCGCGATACCAACTTCCATGGTCGGCAATGAAAACGAAAATGGTGCTGTCGTACCAGGGTTGAACTGAACAAAGCTTGATAAACTTATTAATTGACCAGTCAGCATATTCGGCCGATTGTTGTTTCAGTTCTTTTGTTTTCGGTACAAATCCATGCCCTTCGGGAATGTAGATTGGTTCGTGGTCGCTACCAGTTAATATACTTGCCAAAAAAGGTTTTGGAGATTTAGACATTTTGTTTATTTCTTTCACTGCATGTTCAAATAACACATCGTCCGGAACGCCCATTGTACTGTGAATTTCTTCGGACGGGAAATCTTTCTGTCCAATTATTTTTTGAAACCCATTAGCTGTTAAAAAGCCTGCCATATTATCAAACTCTTCATCGTGGGGGCAAATAAAGGCTGTTTGATAACCATACTTACCCAATGTGTAGGCTATACCCGTAAAAGGCTGATTGCTGTTTTCGTTTTCCATTGGGTGTTGATTCATCAGAGCAGGCATGCCGAAGAGAGTAGCATAAACTCCATTGTAAGTATGAATGCCCGCTGAAAAAACATTGGTAAACGTGTAAGATAGTCTAGCCAAACTATCCAAATAAGGAGTCATGTTTACCGGGTTATTGTCTAATTTCATTTTCGAAAGTCCCATTGCTTCCATCATTACTATTACCACATTTGCTTTTAACGCTGCACCTTTGGCATCTACTTTTCTTGCTATCGGAGAATCGTAATAATGTTTTGAAGGCAAGTTCAGATTGGTTTCTATGTTTTTTATGGCCAGTGTGTCGTCCATATAATGAAGTTTTTTATTCTTCGGATTTAGGCTGGTGACACAACTTTTGAAAAAAGTAAAATTAGGGTTAAGCCCCATCTGATTTGTGAAATTATTATCGGAGGTAAATGCCGTTCCCCACTGAATAGGAGTTTTTAAAGCCACCCTGCCTCTGATGCCCAGCAAAAGCAAAGCAATAATTAAAATGGCATATCCCATATTCAGCATCTTGTGCTTTCTATTAATAAACAAAACTTCTTTGTGAACTAATAAGGTAATATCGTTAATGGCTTTCACTCTCAAAATAGAAAGGAAAATCAGTATTCCGAAAAGTGCCAGGAAAAAATAATTTGGCAAATCCTGAAAAACCATCTTCAGCATAAACATAGGGTTGTTCGACCAGTTTAATATCGATATAGTGACTCTAGTGAGGTAATGTCTGAAATAAGGAATGTCGACACAGCAAACAAAAAAGGCAACACAGTAAACTATTATAGTATATCGAACAACTATCCGAATGACTAAATAAGATTTATGTTTTTTTAATAAATTATTAAGCAGTAGCAGTGCCGGAAACAGGAGTAAGTAACAACTTACAACCGTATCGAAACGGAATCCCATCACAAAGGCTTTGAAGATTAAATCGGAAGTAGCTGTTCCGGCAACTTGTAAATTAAAAAGGATAAGCAACCCTCTGAATAGAGTAAAAATGAGGATTCCCGAAAAATAAACTTTCAAGAGAAACCGCATTTCGAGTGGTATATGATGGATAAATCTTTTCAATCGAATTGAAAATTATACAAAAAAATTATTTGCTTATTACTTTAAATTCTGTTCTCCTGTTTTGTTGTCTTCCTTCTTCGGTGTCGTTTGTGGCCACAGGTTGTTCTTTTCCGTAACCCATAAACGTAAGTCGTTCGGATTTAATTCCGGCTTTCACCAAATAATCCACCACAGCTTTTGCACGGTTTTGCGATAGTGTTTTGTTATACTCAGCTGCACCTTTTGAATCTGTGTGCCCCGAAATTTCAATCTTAAGTGTTGCGTTATCATTCATCAGTTTTACGAGTCGTTCCAACTCATTAGTAGATTCTGAACGAAGAGTTGACTTGTCGAAATCAAAGAAAATGTTATTCAACACAATTTTATTTCCTACAGCAAGACTTTTTAATGCCACATCTTTTGTTACTTCCTGAAACGCTGCCACAGCAGGAATATCGAAGTTTTCGGAATGAAAAAGGTAACCTTCTTTTTTAACAGCTATTCCGTAATTCTTTCCTGCAGGTAACGACACCAGATATTTCCCGGTTGAGCTATTCGACACAAAACTTGCTATCACTTCGTTTTTCTGATTATCCACTAACTCAATGGTAGCATCGAGAGGAAGTTTCGTTACTTCATCGGTAATTACACCTTTCAATATGGTTAGTTGAGCTTCTTTAATGGTAAGTGTTGGAGCAATCACATTTTCTTTAACCGGTGCGGCCACGCTGCCCAATAGATTATCTTCGTTATTCAACACCATAGGTTTTTCGGTACCCAGAAAAGTAATCATGTAAATATCTTTTTCTCCTAATCCGGAAGCATTAAATGATGAATAATATCCATGTTTACCATTCGCTGCCATTACAAAAAATACATCATCATCGGGTGTGTTAACGGGATAACCAATATTTACCGGCTCCGACCATTTTCCATTTTCTTTTACCGATTTGAAAATATCATATCCTCCCATGGTATTATGCCCCTGAGAACTGAAGTAAAGAGTTTTTCCATCGGGATGAATAAACACACCTTCTTCGCCATATTTGGTATTTATGGTAGGCCCCAAATTCACTGCTTTTCCCCATTTCCCTTTTTCATCCTTTTGCGACATCCAGATATCACGGTCGCCCAAACCATCGGTTCGATTGCTAACAAAATAAAGAGTTTTCCCATCCGAAGAAAGAGAAGCAGACGATTCGTGGAAATCGGTATTAACATTTTTATTCAATTTCTCGGGTTTAGTCCAAAGAGTGCCATTCAATTTACTTTCATAAATATTTCCATCTCCTTTGTCGTCTACATATACATAAAGCATTTGCCCGTCTGCCGAAAGTCCCATGGTGGCATCGTGGCGCTTGGTGTTTATTGGGGGGCCAATATTAACAGCGGGAGACCATTTGCCATCAACTTTTGTTGACACATAAATATCTTCCATATATTCATTCGTGAAGTCATCAATTCCTCCGCCTGTAGTTGTGTTTCTGCGCGAAGTAAACATCATTACAGATTCGTCAGCACTAATCACCGGGCCGTAATCTGAATATTCGGTATTGATGGCATTACCAACATTGTCAATAAAAACTCTAACAGGAGTTTTTTCAAGTTCTTTTCCTGCCAAACATTCGGCTATTTGTTTATTTGCAATTTCCAAATTATCTTTCGTTTCAGCAGTAAAGGCTACCTGTTTCTGAAATAAATTAAACTCGGCAATGGCCTTGTTCCATTGCATATTCAAATGGTATGATTGTCCCAGCAAAAAATGGATAAGCGGATCGACAGCCGGATTTAAACTTAAAGCCTTTTCGAGATAAGACAACGATTTAACTTTATTGTTTGAATATAAATAGCAATGACCAATTCTGAAATTCAAGATGGCATTATTTGGATTAAATTTTTGTGCAAGCAAGAAAGGTGCGAGGGCCTGCTTAAAAAACATGGTTCCTTGATCCATAAATTTATCGCCCTCTTCCATATTTCTTCTAGCTTCTTTCAGTCCATCTTTATTGTCCTTGAAATTTTCTTTTGTGAAATCTACGTTTTGTGCGGCAGCAAAAGAGGTAACGCAAACAAACAGTATATATAAAAATATTTTCTTCATCATTCGTTAATTAATCATTGGTTTCTTAAATGGATTTTATTTTATCAAAGCAATTTATCAAAGAAAACTATTTACATCCTCCTATATAATCACGGGCAGCTTCCACCCCGAGTTCAATTGCTTTTTTCCAGTCATCGCAAGCCCCATTGTCGTCTCTCAACATCTCTTTGGCAATTCCTCTGTTGAGGTAAGCATATCCGTATTTCGGATTTAACTTGATGGCTTCTGTGCAGTCGTCAACACTTCCTTTATAATCTTTCAATTTGAATTTGGCGGCAGCTCTGTTAATATAAGCATACTCGTAACTAGGATTAAATCCTAATGCTCTGTCGAAATCGAGCACCGCATTTTCGTAATCACCTGCATCGTACTTGGCACTTCCTCTGTTATTGTAAGCAATTATATAATCTTTTTTGTGATTGATAGCTTCAGTATATTCAGCAATAGCTCCCGTAAAATCTCCTTTTTTACGTTTTGCACTTCCAAGATTATTATAAGCAAAAGCCATATCAGAGTTGGCCACAAGCGAACTTTTGTAGTCTTTTATTGCTCCGTCCAAATCGCCAAGTTTGCGTTTGGCGCTTCCTCTGTCGTTTAATGCGTAAGCATAATCGGGTTTGTAGGTAATTGCGGAAGTAAAATCGGTAACCGCTTCTTTGTAATTTCCGTCTTCAAATTTAATTCCTCCTCGATAATAATATGCCTGGGCATAATCTTTTTTAACTTGAACAGTTTTGGTGTAATCGTCCGCAGCTTTTTGTTTTTCGCCCAATTCGTACTCCGCCTGGCCTCGACTAAAATAACTATCCGGTTTTTCGGCTATGCCTAATGCTGAGTTAAAATCGGCAATAGCTCCTTTATAATCTTTCATTTCAAATTTGGTGGTACCTCTATTATAATAGGCTCTTTCAAAATCGGCTTTCATGGCAATAGCATCCGAGAAATTCTTTAAGGCACTGTTAAAATTTTTGTTTTTGAAATCTTCAATACCTCGGTTATATAATTTGTCGACCACCACGCTAGAGTCTTCAATTATTTTTGCTTTCACGGTATCGGTTTGGGCAAATGCTGACAGGCTCAAAGCCAAGGAGGCTGTTAATACCCAAAGCCGTAAATTTAATTTTATCATAATTCGATTTTTTTCGATGGATAAAAGTAGTAAGTTTTTCGACACCTACTCAACAAAATTAGCTTGGCTGTTTTTACACTTAGGTTTTAGGTTTTAGTACATATATGATAGTATCAGAATTCTTAAATTTTTCAAAATTGTTCATTTTTCGAAAAAAAACCGCATTAAAACGCATTTTGCCCAGAAAGCTGAAAAATACGCAACCTTAAAAATCCTTCGTTTAAACGCATATAATAACTTGGCCTATGGGTAAAACGGAGTTTAAGTGGCTTCCATTTTTCAGGAATAGGCTTCTACTAGAGTTTAAGTGGCTTCCAATTTTCAGGAATAGGCTTCTACTAGAGTTTAAGTGGCTTCCATTTTTCAGGAATGGGTTTCCGCTCAAGTTTAAAAGTGTTTATTTAGGGGGATACATATTTTGTTTTAGTGAAATGATGTAAGGCAAACCCCTCCTCAAATTCTGTTTTTTGAATTAAGGATTTAGTTCGCTACAGAGTCTGGGTGTTTTTATCGGTAAATGAATCGTTACATTAAGCAATAATTGTATATTTGCACTCCAAAATAAAAATAATTAACAAAAAAAGAATATAAATATGGCAAACTCAGGCGATATCAGTGTTGGTTCGGTAATACGTTTTAATGGCGACCTTTGCAGAATAGAGGAGTATCAACACCGTACACCCGGAAATTTAAGAGCTTTTTATCAGGCAAGAATGCGAAATTTGAAGAATGGTAAAATTGTAGAAAATCGTTTTCGTGCAGGCGAAGCAGTTGAAATGGTTCGTGTGGATTATAAACAAATGCAGTTTATTTATTCCGAAGGCGATTTTATCGTTTTGATGGATAATGAAACATACGAGCAAATTCATATTCCGGGAATATTGTTGGGAGATGGAATAAAATTTTTGAAAGAAGGAATGGAAGTAAAAGTTTCGTTCGAAGGTGACGAACCTATATTAGCTGAAGGCCCTACTTTTGTGGAATTAGTAATAACTTATGCTGAACCGGGAGTAAAAGGAGATACAGCTACTAACACCCTAAAACCGGCAACTATGGAAACCGGAGCTGTTGTAAATGTGCCATTGTTTGTAAACGAAGGCGAAAAAATTAAAATTGATACACGTACCAATTCGTATGTTGAGCGTGTGAAATAATAAGTACCTAATTGTTTCTGTAAAACGCCTCATTATTGATTTAATAAGGCGTTTTATTTTGGATATATTTATTGACTAATAACTAAAAATTGAATGAAATTAAAAAATCCGCATACCCTCAAAGAAATTGCTTCGCTCATTAATTGCGAATTTGTGGGAGACGAAAACCATAGTATTACCGGGTTAAACGAAATTCACATGGTAGAAGCCGGTGATATCGTTTTTGTTGATCATCCCAAGTATTACGATAAGGCTCTACACTCAAAAGCCACCACCATTTTAATCAACGTAAAAGTAGAGTGCCTGGCAGGTAAGGGACTCCTTATTTCTGATGATCCATTCAGGGATTATAACAAATTAGTTCGCCATTTTTACCCACTGACATACTCTTTGCAACCTAAAAGTGATACAGCCAAAGTAGGCGAGAATACTGTGATTATGCCGGGAGTGTATTTGGGGAATAATGTTACAGTTGGTAATAATTGTGTGTTACATCCCAATGTGGTTATTTATGATGATTGCCATATTGGAAATAATGTGATAATTCATGCAAACACTGTGATAGGTGCGGATGCATTTTATTACAAAAAGAGGGCAGATAAGTTTGATAAAATGATTTCATCTGGAAGTGTTAGGATAGAAGACAATGTTGAAATTGGCGCTATGTGTACCATAGATAAGGGTGTTTCGGGCGAAACCATAATTGGCACAGGAACCAAACTCGATAATCAGGTACATATTGGGCATGATACGCAAATCGGAAAAATGTGTCTAATGGCAGCGCAAGTTGCAGTAGCAGGGGTTGTGAAAATTGGGGATGGAGTAACTATCTGGGGGCAGGCTGGTGTAAGAAGTGATGTGGTGTTAGGAAATGGAGCAGTATTATTAGCTCAGTCAGGCTTAGGCGAGGATATTGCACCCGGGAAAACATACTTTGGTTCCCCTGCTGGTGAGGCAAGAGGCAAAATGAAAGAAGTGGCAGCATTAAAGATGCTTCCTGACCTATTAGCGAAATTAAGGGAGTAAATTTTTGAAGTTTGAAAAGCTTGAAAATACACCAGATTCATTAATTTATTTTAAAAATTGGATACAACCAACGCATAAGTTTAATACCTTCGTAGTACAAAATGGATAATAGTTTTGAAATGTCTTCACAAATGCATAGAAATCTCTCGAAGCGAATTAAGGATATAAAACTTAATTCACTTCTTGAAATTACAAAAGCAATCAACAATAATCACTCAACAGAACAATTACTGGAGATTTTTGAAACAGTAATTAAAGTGGAATTGAACATCGGGAAACTGGTTTTGTTTAGTTACGAAAACGGTTGGAGATGCATCTTAAAGTATGGTGTCGGTAATGAATATAGCGATATTAATGTCGAAAAAGATTTGTTGCCAATTCACGAAATTAGTACTACAAATTTTTCACAAAGTTCATTAAGCAAGACTTTCGAAATTATAATTCCTGTGTTTCACAAAACCCAACCTTTAGCTTATGTTCTGATTGGAGATTTAGAAGACAAGGTGGAGGTAAGTCCGACTATTAAGCATTTGCCATTTGTACAAACATTGGCAAGTATTATTGTAGTTGCTATTGAAAACAAAAAACTGGCAAAAGAGAACATTCGTCAGGCTGCCATGCGTAAAGAGCTGGAGCTCGCCTCGGAAATGCAGTCGATGCTTTTCCCAACCTCGTTGCCAAAAGATAATGTGTTGGATACTGCTGCATTTTATTTGCCACATCAGGAAGTTGGTGGAGATTACTATGATTTTATATGGCTCAATAAAAACGAATGTGCTTTTTGTGTAGCCGATGTATCGGGTAAAGGAGTAGCAGCAGCTTTGCTAATGTCGAACTTTCAAGCAAACCTCCGTGTTTTGTTTAGCCATACCACTTCGTTGACTGAACTGGTGAAAGAACTAAATACAAAAGTAATGGCCAGTGCAAAAGGCGAAAAGTTTATTACTTTATTTATTGCCAAATATAATTTGGTAACACGAACTCTTACCTATATAAATGCTGCTCACAATCCGCCTCTGGTGTCGGTTGGTAATTCCATTAGTTTATTGAAAACAGGTTGTACAGGATTAGGAATGTTTGATGAAATAACAAAAGTGAAAGAGGGAATCCTCAACATTTCTTCAGGAACCACGATTGTTTGTTATACGGATGGTTTGGTAGAATTGGAAAATGACAATTCGGAAGATTTTGGAATAGATTCTCTAAAAGATATTATTAAGAACAATCCTGAGTTGGATATGAAATCGCTAAACAGGTTAATCATGGAGACAATAATTAACTACAAACAAAGTATGCCATATATAGACGATATAGCCTTGTTCAGTTTAAGGATGCACTAATTTTATAAGTAAAACAGAAAAGCCGAATCGTGATAATTCAAGATTCGGCTTTTTTTTATGGGATAAGTTCGGGAGAGGTCAGTATGATTTCCTCCTTCGGATTGTTATGGTAAATATCAATAGCTACCAGAATAGCGATGAATCCCCAGAACGGAACAGATGCTTTGTCTGTGTCCAAAAAGTCGTTTAGAAATCCATGCACAATGTAGGTAATAAAACCTAGCAGGGTAACCAATACAATTTTTTTGGTTTCGTTATCCTTCAAAGTATAGTATAATCGGAAGCCTGTGGATAATGTACAAACTATGATTCCTAAAAACGTGAGCACACCTAATACACCGGATTCACTCAAGGGGCCTATGTACTCACTATGGGCATTTCCTTTATCTCCCATATTGGTACTTATGATTGTTTTTTCGTGTGCATGCTGAAAAGGTGCATATTCAAAACTATAAGTGCCCGGTCCCCATCCAAAAACAGGACGCTCAGCAAACATTCTGAATGCAGCATTCCATCTGTTCAATCGTTCAAGATTGGAAGCATCAGTAGAAATGTTAGAAATAGATTGAATGTGTTTATCAAAGTCCTGAGAAGCATCTTGTCTGTTTTGTTCCAGTTTCATTACTATTTCTGTCTGATAAACAAGAGCAACTGAGGCTACACCAACAAAAACAATCATGATGTATTTAAATTTAATCCTTAATAGTAGTAAAGCAAAACTTATAAGAGCAACAGCCAAACTAACCCAAGCGGCACGAGTATAGGAGAAAATTAATGCAATAATAAAAATCAGAAGCAGAGAGAAAGCCGCGAATTTTATACTGCCAGAATACTTTTTGTTTAGACTATAGAAAATCAACACAGGGAAAAACATAGCTAACATAGCACCGTAAATAGTATGGTCGTTATAAAATGGTGACATAACATAGTTTGCTGGAGCTTCGGCAAAGTTCATTAATGAGTGCTCGTAAAGTGTATAAAAAATAATGATGGTGAACGGCAGAATATAAAGCCAATTGAATCGTTTGATGTTTTTGTAGTTTTTGAATAATTCAGTACACAAAAAGAAAAACACAATAACAAACCACAATCTGGAAATTAAAAATTTAAACGATACAACCGGAATGTCGCTGGTTACACAAGTAATAAATATCCAAATAAGATTTATTATAATGGCAATAGTGATGGGGTGTTTCATCACTTTAATATCCATAGTGTTTTTGTGCAATTGCTTAAAAATATAAATCAACATAATGCCAAAGATAATCGGCTCTGTTGGTAAACTTAATCCTAATCCTCCTTCTAAATTTTGTAAATTTATTGCCAAGGGAGTAAGAAAAACAACGAAAAGAATTAGTTTGTCGAGAGAAAAGAGCGCGAGTAAAACGACTAATACAACAGCAGGAACAAGGTTGAAATAATAGAACTCAAAATAAGTGCATACTGCATTTAAAATGATAAATGCAATACTGAGTCCCAAAACCCATAATATGTTTTTTTGAGCTGACAATGTTTTAACTACTGAAACGCTTTTCTTTTTGTGTCAAGAAAAACAATAATTAGAAATAAAAACAAATTTGCGGAAACAGCCGATACTAATACAATTAATGAGCGAATAGGATAAGCCTTTTTATCTGATGGAGTAGGGGCTGTTACCAAATTGGTATACGTTAATTCCTTGTTCATATTTCTCCATTCTAAATTGTAATCCAATTTGGTTTTGGAATATCCTTTCAAAAGTTCACTAAATACTTTCATGCTTTCATAATAATCTCCTCCTTTTTCTTCCAGATTATGCATCATTCCTTCAATCGTTTTGAAGTTTTCACTTCCTTTTCCACTTCCCAAAACTTTCAGGTAAGCTTTCATTATTTCTTTTGCTTGAGAATTATAGTCGAGGATTTGGTATTTGGTTCTTAAATCCAGAAGTCTAAAGCTGATTGAATCTAATTGTTGTTTTTCATATTTAAGCTGATTAGAAAGCACAACAAGCACTTCTTTTGTTTTATCCCTCTGTAAGTTTCTCGCCTTTAAATTAAGGGCATTAATTATCTCTTTCACCATTGCGCATGCTACTTTAGGATCTGTATCCAAAACTTTTATCTCGATAGATTCGAATTGTGTACGACTTATAGATACATTTGATTCGTATGTGGCAATTAACGCAGCCTTTCCAGCTTGTGCCGTGGTGTCTATTTTATATCGTTTAGGAAGGTCAAATTTTTTGATTATAGAATTTTGAATATCTGCAGATGCTAATAATTGCATCATTTGTTCCGTAGCGCTTTCCTGACTATAGGGTGTTAGATTACAGGGGTAAACAATAGCAAAGGATTTATATTTTGAAGGAATGAATAATTCGCTTGAAAATAAAGAGGCAGTTAAAATAGCTAAAACGGTTACAATTATAAAATAGAGTTTCCATTTTATGATAAGTTTTAAAAAGTGATAGTTGCTTTGTGTGTATTCCTGCATGGCAGTGTATGTTGTTGTTTGGTCTTTTTCTTCTGTTGGTTTTTCTATTATTTTTTCCTGTCGTTCTCCTTTTTCAGCTTTTGTTTCTGTTAATTTGTTTTTGTTATCTTTTGTGTTTTCTTCTTTATTAATTTCTGGTTTTTCTATAGCCTTTAGTATTTTTTGAGTTGCCAGCTGCCTATTTCTATTTACGAAATTGACGACCGGTTTCCGTAGTCATTCGGCTTCGGTTTTTCCACCCTTAAACTGTCGAATGTTTTCAATTACCAGAATTCCGATAATCGCGATAAGCAAAGAAGACATTAAAGAAACGACAACAATTATCCAGCGAACGGGATAAGATTTCTTCTCTGCCGGAAAAGCACTGCTCACCACAAATTTTTGGGGAAGTATTTGCTTGGCGTCCACCAAGGCCTCCTCATATTTTGTTTTTAAAATGTTAAGTTGTTTGTTCTGAAGAACCAAATTGTCTCTCAGGGCAACATAAATGCTTCCGTACTGAGCCAAAACCTTCAGTTTTTCTTCTAAGGCTTTTACTGCCCTTTGGTCTCCTTTCGAAATAGCTATGGAATATTGCTCGACTGTTTTGTCAGATTGAGATTCGTAATCATAGATTCCAAGATTATTTATGGCTTTAATTGAATCATTCATGCGTTTCACATCCGCTTCCTTTGCATGGAATTCCTTTCCAACAATACTCAGTGCCTGATACGCTCTGTCGCGAACCATTCTTATTTTGGCAGAATCGTGCAATGCTGCAATTTCGTTAGCAATAAATGCCGCTGTGTCCGGGTCACGATCCATTACTTCTATTTTAACAGACATGTATTCCGTTCTCTTGAAAGTTATGTTGCTTTGAAACTCATCATATAACTTTGTTTGTTTGTAGCGATCAGTAATGTCTATTCCGTAATGCTGCATGAGATGAAACTTTTCTGCTATTCGAGATCGTATTTCATCAGAATTCAAAATCTGTAGCATTTGTTCGGCTTCCTCTTCCTGTCCAAACTGAAGTACATCTTCGTTTTTGAAACTATTTTCGGATAATAAGGCTTTAGAAATAGAGCTGGTAGTGGCAGGGAATAGAATAACAGTAGATTTATATTTTTCCTGAATAGTTAATGCAACAATACTGGAAATAATAATAGCCGCAACCCCAATAATGATTAGTGGAATACGCCATTTATAAATGAAATATAATACATTTAACGAGTTGAAATTGTCTTCCGACCGTTCTCTTCTATTCATAGAATAAATATTATTTTTAATAATTGGATGACAAAAGTAGAAAAATTTCGGAAACTGCCAATATAAAATGATTTAAGCAGGATGTATTTGCGTTTCGTTATGTTGTATGCTTGTTATAGGTGGTAATTTTACCCAAATTTCAGAATTCTGAAAAACGCCTTTATGCTAATCATACCGGTAACAAAGGCCCATATTGCGCAGGCTCCACACATAATAGAGAAACTAACCATCCAATTGTTTTGAGAGAACCACTCTACATGGATCATTTTTGAACAATAATTGATGGCAATTACTCCAATTGTAAATAGTGCGAAGGCATTTAAGAGTCTGTAATTAACCTTGAATTTAAAAATCCGTTGTGCAATCATTACCTGTATTATAGCGGTAAGAAACTGAGTGCCCATGCTCGACATAGCCGATCCAAAAGCTTCATATTTCTTTATCAAGAAATAATTAAAAATAATATTTAATATCATTCCAGTTGCTGCCATGTAATTTAATTGTTTCATGTTTCCGTTAGCCGTTAGTAATGTTCCGAAGATATATGTGGTGGAGACAGCGATGAAACTTAACATTAAAAGACTGAAAATGTTTGCAGATTCTTTGATGTGTAAAGTGTATTCAGCTAATGTTTCTTTGTCTCCCTGGTGATAGAGTAATTGAATGAGTTCATTCTTGTAAAACAAACATCCTATTCCAATAACTATAGCAGGAGTTAACAATAAACGACTAATTAATTTCACTAAAGGTTCAACAGATTCTTGTTCTTTCAGCATCCTCGAAAAGACAGGAAGAAGAACACCCGCAACTAGAAATGCAATCATATTGGTTGCATCTAAAATACGGAAGCCTTGTGCATAAATTCCAGACTGAACATCTCCTACACCTTTTGGTAACATTCGTTCTATCATTACGGAATCAATTCGATTGTAGAAAGACATTAAAAGGGTTAGAATAGCAAAAGGAAGACTCTTTTTAAGAATCATAATAGAAAAAGGGAAGTTCCACTTTAGCTTAAACGAATGCGTTTTTTTTAGAATGATAAAGAATGCAGTCATAGCGGCAAAAGAATAGGCGAATGTTTGGGCGTATACAAAATACATAATTCCATTTTCAGTGTAAAAAATGCCTGAATGAAGCATGTAAACTCCCAGTATTATCATGATTGTTCTATCCAAAACAGAAATGAATCCATCTGTTTTAAACAAATGCAAACCTGCCAAATTCGACCTTAAATAACTGATGAAAAATAAAAGAAACATGTTGAATCCCTGAATTAAGAGCAGTTTCATTAAGCGTGTGTCATAACCAATTGAGAAACCCACCACAACAACCAATATAATATATACAATCGCCAATAAGAGCTTTAGTGTAAAAAGGCTAGAGAAGTGCTTGGTGAGCAGGTGGTTATTTTGAGCAATATTCTTATTATTGAAATTGGTGATTCCAAAGTCAAGTAGAATGGTTAACAAAAAGGAGAAGTTGAAAATAGCAAAATAAATACCGTATGCCGCTGTTCCTACCTGATGCTGTACTGCTTTTTCAATCCCAAAAACGTAAATGGGCTTGATGAGTAAGTTCAGGAATAAAATTAATCCGAGATTGGTTAGAAACTTTTTGTGCATCGGGCAAAAGTACTGAAATTAATTTGGCAGGAAGATAAAGTTTTGGGTTTTGTGAATCGCACGGTTAAATTCAACTGTGGTGTGGTTTATCACCACAAATGTTCGATAGTTTAGACTGTTGAACAGAGCAAAACAATTGTCGCGATTTTCGTTTTCCCATAATTCGGCATAAACGATGGGTTGATGTTTTCGAATGGTATTTTGTGCACCTTCTAAAACAAAGAATTCGAAATTTTCAACATCTATTTTTATTGCACTGATGCGTTGTTTGACATTTATTATTTCTTCCATGTTATCCAGCATTCGTAGCGGAACTTTGAATTTTTCTCCTTCATTGAATTCCGGTATGGAGTCGTGAAGCACATGGCTCAATCCCTGCATTCTTACATTAGAGATTACAGGCATTACCATTTCTGCTTCACCTTCTGAATTACCTAATGCAATTTCAAAAAGTCGGACATTTGTCAACTTAAAGTATTTAATTATGCGGTTAAATGCACTAATATTATTGGGCATGGGTTCGAAACTAAAAACCGAAACATTCTTTATCGACTTTGCAAGGTGTACAGTCATAATTCCTATGTTTGCTCCAATATCGAGCACAGTGGTGTTTTCGGGAATTAACCGAAGGAACTGAAAAAAATCTTTTTCGTTTTTATCACTCTTTAGTGTATAAATTTTATAGAGCGAAAAAACAAATAAATAGTTTTTGAACCCAAGTAATTTATGAAGAAAAAGTTTGGCTGCGTTTTTCATTTGAGGCGCAAAAGTAAAATTTTTTGGCTTACATTTTTGATTTCATTTGCGGAGGGGAATAATTCCACCTTTCGATACTTAGCCAATTGTTTTCCCCAATTCTTTATACGCTTCAATGGTCTCTGCTTTCATTCGTTCTATAATATCTTTGCACGGAGCAATTTCGTTAATGAGTTCCACACTTTGCCCCGCTATCCAAAGGGTGTTGTAATTACCAGGATGAATAGCTGCCTCCAGTTTTTTCATACCACTTAATTGTACCCACATTTTGAATAATTTCTTGGTTCTGGAATTAGTAGATAATGCTCTTTCCAACCAGTTCTGTTTGTATCCTATTTTTTTTGCAAAGGCAGTATTAATAACAGTTGATGGCGTTCCCGAAATTTTATCAGTCATTACAATGTCGTTCATGCCTGATGATACTATTGCATTTTTATATTCATTGCTTACACCTGCTTCGGTACAAGCAATAAATCGGGTGCCTACCGAAACTCCGGCTGCACCAATGGTTAGCATAGATAGTATTCCGGAGCCGGTGGCAATACCGCCCGCTGCGATTACCGGTGTGTTTGGGAAATGTCTGTGCAACGATGGAATAAGCACTTGCAATGTATAAGGCCCGGCATGCCCTCCTGCTCCTTGCCCTACAGCAATAAATCCGTCACAACCCAAGTCAAAACACTTTTGGGCATGAGCTATATTGGTCACATCGCAAAAAACCTTTGCTCCGTAACCGTGTGCTTGTTCTATTACTGTTTTGGGGCTACCCAATGAAGTGATATAAAAAGGAACCTTTTTCTCCACACAAATTTTTAAATGTTTTTCGTAAAGAATATTAGTTTTTTGAACAATCAAATTTACACCATACGTTCCGTTTACTTTTAATCGTTTCTTTTCCTCATTCAAATTGTCAAGTACAAGTTCAAGTTCCCCCTCTTTTCTGTAGTTTAGCGTTGGGAAAGTGCCCGCTATTCCACTGTTCATTCCTGCTATTACCATAGCTTCATTGCTTACCAAAAACATGGGAGCCATTATTATTGGAAAGTCAATAGAAATGCTTTTTGTTAATTGTGTTGTCATTTATTAAAAAGAATAAAACCATTAAATCAAAAAAATAATTTATTTTTGAATTCGTAAAGGTATCAATTTGTCGTTTTGAATAGTTGAATATTTAATGGCAAATCTGATATAAAATACAAACAAAGACTCTTGAACGAATAAACCTGTAAACGAATGAATGTAACACGTGTGTTTGATATTCTTCCTCAATTGCTGGAAAAATATAATAAATCGAATGCTTTAGTAGCAAAAGAAAATGGTGTGTGGACAGAATATTCCACTCAAAAATTTGTCGACTCTGTAAATTATATGAGTTATGGTTTATTCAATTTGGGTTTTCAGCGAGGAGATAAAATTGCCATTATTGCTAACAATCGTCCCGAATGGAACTTTACCGACTACGCCATTCAGCAATCGGGAGGTGTGAGTGTGCCTATTTATCCAACTATTAGTGAAAGCGATTTAGCTTTTATTCTGAACGATGCTCAAATAAAATATGTTTTTGTTTCGAGTGCTGATTTGTATGCAAAAGTGAAAGGTGTTGTTGCCGCAGGATGTCAGGTGAAAGATATTTATACTTTTAATAAAGTTGATGGAGCCCGACATTGGTCAGAGATATTGGAAGACGGAAAACAAAACCCGAGAGTAAATGAAATAGAAATAATTAAAAACGGAATAAAAGCGAGCGATTTATTAACCATTCTTTACACTTCGGGAACTACTGGAAATCCAAAAGGAGTAATGCTTTCCCACGATAATTTAATCAGTAATTCCCTTGCTTCACAAACCTTGTGTCCGTTTCAGAGTGAGTGGAGAGCATTGAGCTTTTTGCCATTAAACCATGTGTACGAACGCATGCTTACAACTCTTTATATGTTTCGTGGTATTTCCATTTATTATGCCGAAAGCATGGATCTTATTGGGCCAAATTTGAAGGAAGTCAAACCTCAGGTGTTTTCTACAGTGCCTCGTTTGCTCGAAAAAATATACGATAAAATTATAGCCAGTGCCACCAACCTATCGTGGACAAAAAAGAAAATATTTTACTGGGCGTTAAACTTAGGATTGCGATATGAGTTGAAAGGTGCTAACGGATGGTGGTATGAGTATCAATTGAAATTTGCGAATAAACTGGTATTTGATAAATGGAGAGAAGCTTTGGGAGGTAATGTGGTGGCAGTGGTTTCGGGAGGAGCTGCCTTGCAACCCCGGTTGGCAAGAGTGTTCAATGCAGCCCGTATTGTGTGTTTAGAAGGATATGGGCTAACAGAAACATCACCAGTGGTAGCCGTAAATAATTTTTTGCCCGATGGTATTCGCTTTGGTACGGTGGGAACTATAATAGATAAAGTGGAAGTGAAGTTTGCCGAAGACGGAGAAATACTGGTAAAAGGGCCAAATGTAATGATGGGTTATTACAACCGCCCTGATGCAACCGAGGAAGCTATTGATAAAGATGGTTACTTTCATACGGGTGATATTGGCGAAATGGTTGAGAATCGTTTTTTAAGAATTACAGATAGAAAAAAAGAAATATTTAAAACTTCGGGAGGAAAATATATAGCCCCGGTAATGATAGAAAACAAACTAAAAGAATCTCCTTTTATAGAACAAGTGATGGTAATTGGCGAGAACCAAAAATATGCATCTGCTTTAATAGTTCCGGCTTTTGCTTATTTAAAAGAGTATTGCAAATTGCACAACATCGTTTATAATACCGATGCCGACATTATTAAAAATCCGAGTATAAAGGCTCGCATTGTGCAGGAGGTGGAAGCCGTTAACAAAGACCTGGCACATTACGAAACCATAAAACGACCTGAGTTAATGCCTCGGGAATGGACAATAGATAAAAACGAAATGACTCCTAAACTTTCATTAAAACGAAAAATAATAATGAATGCCAACAAGGAGTTGGTTGAAAAGATTTATAAGGCGAGTTAAATTGGGGTTTACTCTTTAATAAACTTCCTGTTTATTATTTTTTTCTCATCTCTTATAGATATAAAATATACACCGCTTGGGTAGGTGCTTATGTCTAAGGTAATGATGGGTGTTAGCATTGTTTCGTTATATACTGTTTGCCATAGCATATCCTTTATTTCAAGCATGTTTTTTTGCTTGTTATTCTTAAGTTGTAAGGTTAGTTGGTTTGTTGCCGGGTTAGGGTAAACCTCCACCCCCACAGTTGTACAATCTACCACACTCACATCGTCTATGAAATAATAGGCAGCCGAGTAATT
This sequence comes from uncultured Bacteroidota bacterium, assembly GCA_903926385.1. Classification (GTDB taxonomy): domain Bacteria; phylum Bacteroidota; class Bacteroidia; order 2-12-FULL-35-15; family 2-12-FULL-35-15; genus 2-12-FULL-35-15. Next base: position 49,349 of record CAIYIS010000002.1, on the reverse strand, counting down.
ATTATGATGAATTACCTGCAAGGTATCTGTCATCCCATATGGTTTAAAATTACCAATGGTAATATACTTTTCACCACCATGAGCAATATAATCTCCCGAAATTAATGTCCAGTTTAACGTATCATTTATAAAAACATTTGGAGGGGAAACTATTTGAGGGGTATAAGGCACTGGAAATTGATTAGCATAAAAAAAAGTATCATTAGAAAGATATAGCCCTATTTCTGTTATTGCTACATTATTATAATTTTCATAAGGTGAAACTGCGTAATTAACGTAAAAGCTAACTCAATATTTCCTATCTTGAATTAAACTGTCGGTTAATTGAACTTGTAAATATTCTCTAAAATCATAATTTGCACCTATTGAATAGTTATATAAAAATAACCCAGCATAAGCAACTCCGGTTCTTGCTGGTTGATTACCTGAAAAGCTCATTGGTACTGAAAAATTATACACAGGGGCACAGGCATTAAAATAATCAGGGCTCCCCCATGTAGGTGTGTACCATGGTGGAGAATAATATATTTGGCTATTGCTCATTGGGCAATTTGTAAAAACCTCGAAACTAGGATTTGGAACGAGGTTGGTTTGCGCATAAGCCTCACCCCTCTCCAAAGGAGAGGGGTGAGGATAAGTACAATTAAAAAATGCTTGCAAATAATTTTCATTGATTACAAAGATACTTATTTTACAATATTCAACTCCCTCGAATCATGTTACCAACTCCCGGAACCATTTTACCAACTACCCGAATCATTTTACCAACTACCCGAATCATTTTACCAACTCCCCGAATCATTCTTTAGCTTGTATTAGATGTAATCATCACCATTAACTGTATAAAATCATAAAACGAAAAAGGTGGCTCGATATTAAGTTTTCAGACCCTAAAATCCAGGAAAAAGGAGGGTGAAAAGCGTTTTTCGTAAATTTTTTGTCTGAAAATAAGTTTAAACAAGACTTATAAAAAGACAAAAATCAACAAAAAGTTGTCACTTTGCTTCTTTACTCCTGTACAGTACAATCAAACTCGAGTGCGGTAATACCGCGCTTGAATATGGTATTACCGCACTTGAATACGGTAATACCAAACTTGAATACGGTAGTACCGCACTTGAATACGGTAGTACCGTACTAGGATACGGTAGTACCGCACTTGAATACGGTAGCAACGTACTTGAATACGGTAGTACCGCACACGAATAAGGTAATACCGTGCTTGAGTTTTATACAACCGCGCTTCAACACGGAAGCAAAGTGCCACCTTTTGGAGAAAAATGAGGGTAAAAACATACTTTAAGTAATAAATAAATTCGGCAATTGCACCCGAAGGGGTTCTAAATCTAGTTTTTAAGTAACAGCAGCAAGTAAACATGATACTTCTCCCAAAAACCATCTGTTTTAAAAATCATACATATATATATGTATAATTTTCCAAAAGACAGAAACCAGCAAAAAAGCTGTTTCAACTATTTTTCGATTCGTAAAAGAGTAAAATTAATTTCCCTTATTCAACAAAAACACAAACTCAAACTTTGAGAGAGGAATAAATTAGGCAATAAAAATAACCGCTTCCATGTTCAATTCTCAACTTATTTTATCATTCAAACCAGATTACAGTACTTCCATCCCTAATTAGCATACTTATGTCATTAAAATTTGTGAGTTAATGCAAATATTATTACTTTAGCGCAATCAAATGGAATAAAATGTTTAAAAAATTTGCATCTTCTTTCAGAAAATTCCTTGCTTTGCTTTTGTTAGTAGGTAATGGGGCTATAGTGCAAGCACAGAATAATGCGCTTGTAATTAACGGAGCGTATATAAATGTAAGCGGAGGCACATGGGCATCTCCTGTTTATCTGGTAGTAAATAACGGAACTCCGGCAGCCATAACCCGCACCACAGGAGCTATAATTTCGGAAAGCGAAGGTAGCTATGTGCGTTGGATAACAGCCCATGTGGCAGCACCCACTGCATATGTATTTCCTTTTGGATTCAGTAATACCGATTATTTGCCGGTTACCGTTCATAAAACCCTAGTTGGAGTAGTTAATAACGCAGGAGCCATAGATATGTCTACCTGGGCAAGCCCCAATACCAATCTGGCTTATGCCAACACTGTAACCGCTATGACAGGTTTGGGAGGAGCTACAGCCGTTAACTCTGTTATAGACCGCTGGTGGCAATTAATATCGCTCACTACAGTTAGCGGCACAGCCGATTTTACTTATCGGGGAGTAGAAAACACTACTGCTTATCCTGCCGGTCCGTTTAGCGGACAGGAATGGGATATCCCCTCTACTGCATGGCTTACAGCCACCGGAACAGGTCCGGGTGTGGTGGCAGGTACAGCCACTGTTACAGGTGTGGTGATGAACGAAGTGGGATTGGGAGTTAGCTCTCCTTATATACTTTCGGCTACCGTTGCTCCTTTGCCTATAGAGCTGGTAAGTTTTACAGCCACTTGTAAAGGAACACAAACAGAAATAAAATGGACCGATGCTTCCGAAACCAATGTTTCGACAATAGAATTACAAAAAAGTGATGATATGAATACCTGGACAACCATTTACGAGGCTGCTCCATCTAACCAAAGCACCACTACTAATTATGTTTACACTTATCAGGAAACCGAAACCAATTCGTTGTATTATCGTTTGAAAACAAATAATCTGGACGGGGGAGCCGACATAAGCGGAGTGCTGTATCATCAGCCGTGCAACAGTCCGGCCAATACGTTATCTGCATTTTATTCGAACAGTACACTCAATGTGCTTTCTCACTTTTCAGCTGACGATAAAGTAACGTATAAGTTATACGATATTCAGGGAAAAGTGGTGCTTACTGGCGAATACATTGCCGGAAGCGGAACTCAGTTATTAACATTTCCGGTAGACGAACTGGATAATGCCATTTATATTTTCAGAGCAGAAAGCAGTACAACCAACTACAACCAAAAAATAATAATAGCCCGATGATGAAAAATTACATCCTGATTTTACTAATCACCTTTTTAATTATTGATGCAAAAGCACAAAATGTGGGTATCAATAGCACTGGTGCAGCACCTAATAATTCTTCTATGCTCGATATTGATGTGAGTGCATTGGGAACTAAAAAAGGACTCCTTATTCCGCGAATGACATCAGCCCAAAAAACAGCTCTCAATCCATTGCCTGCTGCCGCTCAGGGGTTGCTTATTTATCAAACTGATGGTGCTCAGGGGTTCTATTACAACACCAGTACAACTGTGGTTCCTATTTGGAATTACATTAGTTCGGCTGCTCTTTCGGGTTGGGCCATTACAGGTAATGCAGGTACTGTGGCAAACACTAATTTTTTGGGAACATTGGATAGTATAGCCATGTCGTTTAGAGTAAACAATCACAGCAGTGGTTACATTGGTTTGCTCGATCCTGCCGATATGAATGCATCGTTTGGAAACAGTGCATTGGCAGCCCGCACTTCGGGTGCTAACAATACGGCCTTAGGGGCAAAAGCCTTGATGACACTTACTGCCGCAAGCAATAATACAGCTGTGGGGTATAATTCACTTGCTGTTAATACCACCGGTTTTAATAATACCGCTTTAGGGTCGGCAGCATTGCAGGTAAATACTACTGCATTTAACATGACCTCTATAGGAGCTAATTCCCTACAGGCAAATACCACGGGAAACAATAATACAGCAGTAGGGGTTTCGTCTATGTCGGCCAATCAAACAGGTTACGATAATATGGCTATCGGAGGTTTTTCCTTATACCGAAATGTATCCGGAAATAATAATACGAGTGTAGGTTATAATTCTTCTTATAATGTTCTTTCGGGAAGCAATAATGTGGCCAATGGTTATCAGGCTTTGTTTGGAAATGCAGCAGGAGTAACGGGTAGCGGCAATCTGGCGGACGGGGCAAATGCATTGTTTTCCATCTTGGGGGCGAATAACAACACAGCGGTTGGAAATAATGCCTTATATACCAATGTCAATTCTAATGGACATACCGCTGTTGGTTCTAGTGCCCTTTATTCAAATACATCAGGAACTTTTAACACTGCAGTAGGCGATTCCGCTTTATACACTAATACTACGGGCTATTACAATACCGCTGTGGGGTATTCAACTTTACTGAAAAATACAGTTGGTTTATACAATGTAGCTGTTGGAGCGAATGCACTTGTAAATAATACCAACGGTACATACAATGTTGGTTTAGGTTACAATGCACTTACCACAAACACTACAGGAGGAATCAATATAGCTATTGGGTACAATGCCTTACAATTAAATACAAACGGGAATTATAACGTGGGGATAGGGCAGGAAGCTTTGCGGACAAATGTTGGTTCAGCTAATGGTAACGTTGGTATTGGTTACAGAGCCATTCGTCAGAACACTAGTGGTACATATAACACTGGAATAGGAGCTCAGGCTTTAGATGCAAATACTCTGGGAATTCAAAATGTAGCAATGGGATATCAAGCTCTTTTTAAAAATACTCTAGGGAATAATAGCGTAGCTATTGGAACTTTCGCGGGGGCCAATTCTTCTAATGCCTTATTTGCTAATTATACCGGAAGTTATAATGTGTATCTAGGGTATCAAGCAGGTCAAGGTGTGGATGGGTCTATTGCCGGTGGGGTGCTCACTAATTCTATCGCTATTGGTAAAAATGCTACTGTTAATATTAGTAACGCCATGGTACTTGGTGGTACCGGTGCAGATAAAGTTTTTGTCGGTATCGGCACAGCTGCACCAACAGCAGAATTAAATGTGGTGGGTAATGGATTATTTACTGGAACAGTCACAGCAAGTTGTGGTGTATTGGCTTGTTCGGATGTGAGGTATAAAAAAGAGATTACTCGTTTAAGCGGTGCTCTCGAAAATGTAATGAAACTTTCCGGAGTAAGTTATTACTGGAGAAAAGATGAGTTTCCTGAAAAAGACTTTACCAATGTAAAACAAATTGGAGTAATAGCACAGGATTTAGAAAAAGTGTATCCTGAACTTGTGTTTACTGATAATAAAGGTTACAAAACTGTTGACTATACTCGTTTAACACCAATACTTTTGGAAGCAATAAAAGATCAGCAAAAAATGATTGACGACCAGAAAAACAGCATCAGTCAATTGAAAGCCGAAGTAGATGAAATTAAGCGAATGGTTGGAGCCGGTAATGGAATAAAGATAGCCTCTCCATACAGCATCTCTGCATCGGCCGAGAAAAAATAGTACGATTTATATTTCTTGTTTTAAAGGAAGAATTGGTGTAAATAGTTTTTTGTTAAAATTTGTAAATTTCAATTAATTAATTACATTTGCCGAATCATTTTAATAAAATAAAATTTGAGTATGAAACAAACTGTACATAGGTTATTCGTTTTCTCTTGTTTTCTTTTTTTATCTTTTGTTTCGGAGGCTCAACAACCCCAAACCGTAATCGATTTTTTCCTAGCCCTTCCCGATTCAGTTTTTACAACTATTCACGAATTAAATTTTGCCGAAAAAGATTCTTTTCCATTGAGAGAACGTACCTTGATGGTAAGTAACTTCGACACTCGTAAAATGTCGTTTGCAAAATCCGACCCCCGCTTTCATATTATATTCGAAAACGAAACCAACCGATTACTTTCCTGTACCAATAATGATTTGAATATGGACTTAAAGGTTTGGTCGCTTACGGATGGAAGATCGTTAATTGCGGTTTCCGGTAGTTATAAGGAAGACTGGAAGAATCAAACCGTTAAATTTTATTATTTTGAAAAAGGAAAGGTGTCGGGAGCTCAGCCATTAAACGATTTAGTACCTATAAAAATGTTTTTCGATTCAACTTATTGCAAACGTCAGGATGTTGATCCCAATTATATAATTCCCCATCCATTGGTTGAATTTTCCAAGACAGGAGATGAGCTTCAAATTAAGGTTCAGCCCGAAATATTTGATGAAGAAATTGTAGGTAAAAAAGGCGAACCGCTAACTAGGCTCAACTTGGTTAGAATACAACGTCCTTGGTTACTTCTCACTTTGCAAAACGATAAGTTTGTAATTACTAAGTAATTTTTTGCTGAATACCCCAACCTGTCAGCTTCAGTAAAGCAAGAAAATCTCTTCTTTTTTGTCAAAAGATTAATCTTTATTTGCCCATTTGCATTTGAATTAATTATTACTTTTGAGCAAACGAATCAACGAAAAACAAGAACTACTACAAGCATTCGTAAAATGAATTTTAAATAACTGAATAATGAGTAACAGAAGCATAAAAAAAGTGGCGGTGCTTGGTTCGGGTGTAATGGGAAGCCGCATTGCCTGCCATTTTGCCAACATAGGTGTGGAAGTAATATTGCTGGATATTGTTCCAAAAGACGCAGGTGCCGACCGCAAATCGAGAAATAAAATTGTAGACGATGCATTGGCGTTTGCCCTCAAATCAAACCCTTCGCCCATCTACCGCAAATCGTTTGCTAAACGAATTACTACCGGCAACTTTGATGACAACATGAAAGACATTGCCACCTGCGATTGGATAATAGAGGTGGTGATAGAACGTTTGGATATTAAAAAACAAGTGTTCGACAAGGTGGAACAATTCCGCAAACCGGGAACATTGATTACATCCAACACATCGGGTATCCCGATTCATCTGATGAATGAAGGGAGAAGCGAAGATTTTCAGAAACACTTTTGCGGTTCTCACTTTTTTAATCCTCCCCGATATTTACGCCTGCTTGAAATAATTCCAACACCAAAAACATCTCCCGGGGTAATTGATTTTTTAATGAACTATGGTGAGCTTTATCTTGGAAAAACCACAGTATTGTGTAAAGACACTCCGGCTTTTATTGCCAATAGAATTGGTGTGTACGGTATTATGAGTTTATTTCATTTGGTAGAAAAAATGGGATTGACCATTGATGAGGTGGATAAACTTACAGGGCCGGTTTTGGGTCGCCCTAAATCTGCAACCTTCCGCACTTGCGATGTGGTAGGATTGGATACGTTGATTCATGTGGCAAACGGAGTAGCTCAGAGTTGCCCCAATGATGAAGCGATTGAATCGTTTAAGATTCCGGGCTATGTTGCAAAGATGGCCGAAAACAAATGGCTTGGAAGTAAAACAGAACAGGGTTTCTTTAAGAAAGTAAAAGGCGAAGGTGGAAAATCTGAAATCCATTCGCTCGATTTAAAAACATTAGAATACAAGCTTGGAGTAAAAGCAAAGTTTGCTACACTCGAAATGACCAAAACTATTGATAGCCTGAGAGACCGTATGAAAGTGTTGATGGCAGGAAAAGATAAAGCGGGTGAGTTTTATCGTGCTTCGTTCTTTGGTTTATTTGCTTATGTAAGTAATCGTATTCCAGAAATAACGGATGAGCTTTATAAGATAGATGCCGCCATGAATGCCGGATTCGGTTGGGAATTGGGTCCTTTCGAAGCATGGGATGCTTTAGGTGTTGTCGAAACCCTGAAAGCAATGGAAGCAGCAGGCATTAAACCTGCTCAATGGATTTACGATATGCTTGCAGGAGGTGCAACTGCTTTTTATAAAACCGAAAATGGCAACCGAAAATATTACGATATTCCTTCTAAATCTTATAAAACCATACCGGGTACCGAATCATTTATTTTGCTTGATAACATCAGAGGAAATAAAATAGTTTGGAAAAACTCAGGTGCAACGGTTACCGATATTGGTGATGGAATAGTGAATCTGGAATGGAATACGAAAATGAATTCCATAGGAGGTGAAGTAATAGAAGGAATAAATAAAGCGATAGATATTGCCGAAAAAGATTTCAGAGGACTTGTTATATCTAACGAAGGAGCTAATTTCAGTGCGGGAGCTAATGTAGGTATGATATTCATGATGGCTGTGGAGCGAGAATTTGAAGACCTTAATTTTGCAATCAAAACTTTTCAGAATGCAATGATGCGAGTGCGTTACTCTTCCATTCCTGTTGTGGTAGCACCTCATAATATGGCGTTGGGCGGAGCTTGCGAGATGAGTATGCATTCTGATAAAGTAGTGGCACATGCCGAAACCTACATGGGACTTGTTGAGTTTGGTGTAGGGCTAATTCCGGGAGGAGGTGGCAGCAAAGAGTTTGCTGTGCGACTTTCGGATGAACTAAAAGAAGGCGACATAGAATTGAATAGTTTCAGAGATCGTTTCCTTACTATTGGGCAAGCTAAGGTTTCTACTTCAGCTTACGAAGCATTCGACTTAGGATATCTTCGAAAAGGACGCGATATTGTGGTTGTGTCGCGCAACCGTGTGTTGGCAGAAGCAAAAGCAGAGTGTATTGAACTTGCAAAAGAAGGATATACTAAACCTATATACAGAAAAGATATTCGTGTGCTCGGCAAACAAGCATTAGGATTAGCATATCTGGGAGCTAACTCCATGTTGAGCGGAAATTACATCAGCGAACATGATGCAAAGATTTCACAAAAACTTGCATGGGTTTTATGCGGAGGTGATTTATCCGCACCGGCTTTAGTAAGCGAACAATACTTGCTGGATTTGGAAAGGGAAGCATTTTTATCTCTTTGTGGAGAAAGAAAGACACTGGAGAGATTACAGAGTATTATCAGTGGAGGTAAAATTTTAAGAAATTAGTTTCTTAGTATTGAGATGTGAGTATTGAGATATGAGATGAGAGAAGTTGAGGTAGGATTAAAACAAATACTATTTTAAAAAATAATTGAGTAAAGCTATTTTAAAGGAAGAATAAAAATGCATAACTTGAAGGAATTGAAAATTTGGAATAAAGCAATTGCTCTGTCTGTTGATGTTTACAAGGCGACTTCCAATTTTCCAAAAGAAGAAGTTTATGGTTTGACATCACAAATCAGAAGGTGTGTTGTTTCTATTTCATCCAATATTTCTGAAGGTGCAGGTCGAAACTCAAACAAAGAATTTCTTCATTTCTTAGGAATAGCAAATGGTTCATCATATGAATTACAAACACAACTGATTATTTCAAATAAACTAACTTTTCTTTCAAATGATTTACTTGAGTCACTTTTAAAACAGATTGAAGAAATACAAAAAATGAATTATACATTTCAAAAAACTATTCAAACTAAGATATGAGATATAAGATTTGAGATTTGAGATGCGCTCGCGTCCTAGGTCTCACATCTCACATCTCACATCTCAAATCTAATAAAAATGAACGCATATATAGTAGCTGGTTTTCGCACAGCAGTTGGTAAAGCCAACAAAGGAGGATTTCGATTTACACGTCCTGATGATTTGTCAGCAGATGTTATTAAGCATTTGATGGCTTCTGTTCCAAACGTTGCCCATGAGGAAGTAGACGATGTGATAGTGGGCAATGCAATGCCTGAAGCCGAGCAAGGTTTAAACATGGGGCGACTTATTTCCCTTATGGCACTCAATACTGATAAAGTTTCGGGGGTAACTGTAAATAGATATTGTGCTTCAGGTTTGGAAACTATTTCCATCGCTTCCGCTAAAATTCATGCAGGTATGGCAGACTGCATCATTGCAGGAGGTGCAGAAAGTATGAGCTTGATTCCGATGGGTGGCTGGCGAATAGTGCCTCATGCAGGAGTGGCTTTAGCTCATCCCGAACACTACTGGGGAATGGGACTAACTGCCGAAGCTGTTGCCAAGGAATACAAAATAAGTCGAGAAGACCAAGATGTCTTTTCTTTCAACTCCCATCAAAAAGCCATTAAGGCCATTCAAGAAGGCAAATTTAAAAATGAAATTGTTCCCATAAAGGTTACTGAAACTTATGTTGACGAAAATGAAAAACGGAAGACACGCGAATTCATTGTCGAAACAGACGAAGGTCCAAGAGCAGATACCACATTAGATGCATTATCAAAATTAAAACCTGTGTTTGATGCGAAAGGAAGTGTAACTGCCGGTAATTCTTCTCAAACAAGCGATGGAGCAGCCTTTGTAATGGTGGTTTCGGAAAAGTTTATGAATAGTCATAATCTGAAACCCATTGCTCGCATGGTAAGTTATGCTGCCGCAGGTGTTCCTCCTCGAATCATGGGTATTGGTCCGGTAGCAGCTATTCCAAAGGCGCTGAAACTTGCGGGACTTAGTTTAAATCAAATTGATTTAATTGAATTAAACGAGGCTTTTGCTTCGCAGTCGCTTGCAGTTTGCCGCGAACTCAACTTGAATCCGGAACTCGTAAATGTAAATGGAGGAGCCATTGCATTGGGGCATCCACTAGGTTGTACGGGAGGGAAACTTTCTGTTCAGTTATTTAATGAATTGAAGAGAAGAAATAAAAAATACGGAATAGTAAGTATGTGTGTGGGCACCGGACAAGGTGCTGCAGGCGTGTTCGAAATGTTGAATTAATTTCAAATCCTATTAAATGGCTGACTCAGAAAAATCCTTTTTTGAAAAACTTAACTATTGGTTAAGAAACTCTATTACTGTTAAATTGTTTTCAATAGGAATCATCATCTTATTATTGCTGATTCCTGCTTTTATGATTGAAAACGTGATCAGAGAAAGGCAATACACCAGTGAGAATGCTGTAACAGAAGTCGCATCTAAATGGGGACTCGAACAAACGATAACAGGTCCGGTAATAACTATCCCCTACACTACTTTGGTAAAGGATGACAAAAATAATTTGGTTACGGTAACAGAATATGCACATTTCCTTCCTGAAAAACTCAATATTAACGGAAGTGCCGCAACTGAAAAACGCCACAGAGGTATATATGAAGTGGTGGTGTATTCATCAAAATTAAATTTTAGCGGCACTTTTAATTTACCCAAACCTGAAGAATTAAACATCCCCGATAAAGACTTACTTTGGGATGAAGCCTATGTAGAAATTGGCATTTCAGATATGAAAGGTATTAATGAAAACATAGAATTGAAATTGAATGACACCAAGTACAATTTGAATCCCGGCATAGCAAATGCCGACATTGTAGCCTCCGGAGTGAGTACTAAAATCAATCTTAATGATTCATCTAAATTGATAAACTATTCTTTTGATTTGAATTTAAATGGAAGCAAGATGTTGTACTTTGTTCCTCTTGGAAAAGAAAATAATGTTGAGCTTTCTTCTACCTATTCTACTCCAAGTTTTGACGGTAATTTTATTCCTGATTCGCGAGAGGTTACTGACCAAGGTTTTCATGCCAAATGGAAAGTACTGCATTTGAACCGAAATTATCCTCAACATTGGGTTTCGAACAGTTTTAATGTGGCAAGTTCTGCTTTTGGAGTTAATTTTTTAGTTGCTGTTGACCATTACCTCAAATCAACTCGTGCCGCTAAATATGCAATACTGATTATTGCATTAACTTTTATGGGATTCTTTTTTGTGGAGATTATTAATAAAACACGTATCCATCCATTTCAGTATATCTTAGCGGGACTCGCCATTTGCATCTTTTATGCTTTGCTTTTGGCTTTTTCCGAACACATCGGGTTTAACCTTTCTTATATCATTTCAATGATTCTTGTACTTGGGGCCATTACTTATTATTCAAAATTTATGTTTAATAATGGTCGAACAACTGCGCTGCTATCTGCTGTACTTTTGATTGTTTATGGTTTTATTTATGTCATTATTCAATTAGAAGATTATGCCCTACTGATGGGTAGTATCGGTCTTTTTATTGTATTATTAGTTACCATGCATCTTTCACGAAAAATTAAATTTTATAACGATTAATTCAATTACTTATGAGCACAAATACCAAAGGAGGAGAATTCCTCATTAAAGAAACAGAAGCCAAAGATGTTTTTATTCCTGAAGAATGGAATGAAGAACAACAAATGATAGCTCAAACCTGTCACGATTTTCTGGAGCAGAATGTTTGGCATAACCTCGACAGAATAGATTCGCAAGAGGAGGGTTTTATGCCCGGGTTATTAAATAAAGCTGGAGAATTAGGTTTATTGGGCATTTCAGTTCCTGAAGAATACGGAGGGTTTGGAAAAGATTTTACCACATCTATGCTAGCCACCGAAATATTGGGAGCAGGGCATTCCTTTGCTGTTGCTATTTCGGCACATACTGGTATTGGTACGTTACCAATCTTGTATTACGGCAATGCTGAACAGAAAGCGAAGTACATACCTAAATTGGCTACCGGAGAATGGAAAGCTTGCTATTGCCTTACAGAACCAGGTTCTGGTTCAGATGCCAATTCGGGTAAAACAAAAGCAGTCTTATCAGCTGATGGGAAACATTATGTTTTGAATGGACAGAAAATGTGGATTACAAACGGTGGTTTTGCTGATATCTTCACAGTATTTGCCAAGATTGACGATGATGCTAATTTGTCTGCTTTTATTGTGGAAAAATCGTTTGGTGGAATAGCATTAAATCCCGAAGAACATAAAATGGGTATCAAGGGCAGTTCTACACGTCAGGTGTTTTTTAACGACTGCAAAGTTCCTGTCGAAAATCTTTTATCGGAACGTCAAAACGGATTTAAGATAGCGGTTAATATTTTAAATCTTGGCCGTATTAAATTGGCAGGAGCGGCTATTGGTGCAAGTAAGATGGTAACCACAAAAGCCATTGAATATTCGAATGAACGTCAGCAATTCGGAAGACCAATATCTAAGTATGGGGCTATTCGTTATAAAATGGCAGAGCAAGCCACTCGTATTTATGCTGCAGAAGCTGCAATTTACAGAGCTAGTCAGAATATTGAAGATGCTATAAAAGGTCTTATTGCAGGAGGAATGCCTGAGGCCAAAGCCAAATTGAAAGGGTTTGAACAATTTGCCGTAGAAGCAGCTATTGTTAAAGTTCATGGTTCCGAAACTTTGAATTATGTGGTGGACGAAGGTGTTCAGATATATGGTGGAATGGGATACAGTGCCGAAGCTCCTATGGACAGGGCCTATCGCGATGCACGTATCAATAGGATTTTTGAAGGCACCAACGAAATCAACCGCATGTTAATTGTAGACATGATGTTGAAGCGCGCCATGAAAGGTGAACTTGATTTAATGGGTCCTGCACAAAAAGTTGCAGCCGAATTAATGAGTATCCCTTCTTTCGAAAGTGTTGAAGACACTCTTTTTGCAAAAGAAAAAGGATACGTTAGTAATTTCAAAAAAGCAGTGTTGATGGTTGCAGGTTCTGCAGTACAAAAACTCATGCAGCAACTGGCCAAAGAACAGGAAGTACTAATGAGTGTTGCCGATATGATGATTGAATTGTATGTAAGCGAATCTGTCTTGCTTCGCGTGGAAAAATTGGTAAGCATTCGGGGAGAAGAAGCATGCAAGGAACAAATCGCAATGATGCGTGTTTATATCAACGATGCTTCAGATAAAATATATAAATCAGGAAAGGAGTCAATCAATTATTTTGCTGCAGGAGATGAACAACGCATGATGATATCAGGATTAAAGCGTTTCACTAAAGTGGATGCATTTAATTCGATAGAAGCTCGCAGAACGGTTGTTGCTAAATTGATTTCTGAAAACAAATATTGTTTCTAAAATAGTTCGCTCAACACCCCTCCCTCTTGGAGGGGTGAGCATATAATGGACATCCATAAAGCGTATTATAATTCTCCTATAGGGAAAATAGAAATTACAGGTAATGATGAAGGTATCATTTCTGTTTTTTTCATTGAAGAAAATATTGACAAAAGTCCTTCCCTCTTGGCAAGTGATAATTTCAATAAAAAAGAATCTTCAAAGGTAATAACGGATTGTATTCAGCAATTAGACGAATATTTTGCAAGTACACGGAGGCAATTCGAATTGAAACTTAATCCAGAGGGAACAGAGTTTCAAAAAAAGGTTTGGAGTAAACTCATCAAAATCCCATACGGCAAAACAAAATCATACCTCGATATTGCTAAACAAATAGGTGACGCCAACGCCAACCGAGCTGTAGGAAATGCCAATGCAAAAAATCCGGTATCTATAATTGTTCCCTGTCATAGAGTAATTGGCAATACAGGAGAACTTGTTGGATATTCAGGAGGTATGTGGAGAAAAGAATGGTTACTTAATCACGAGAACAGCGCAGTGTTTGGAAAACAAATTGCATTATTTTAATAGTTTCATGCAACCCTTACCACATTTTGTTCGTCAATATAGATAGAACATCAAAAACAAAAATGAGTAAAGCGATTTTATAAATCAAAAATACTAGTTAACAGATTAGATTAATGCTAAAAAAATTCATAATACTTTTTTCACTTCTCTTGATTATATCAACTCAACAGATTTTTGGACAATATCAAATAAACGGTAACGCATCGTCAATGGGAGGAGGGTGCTACGAACTTACTCCAAATGCAGCAGCTCAGGTGGGTTCGGTATGGAACACCAGCTTGATTAATCTGAACAATGCCTTCGACTTTACTTTTTTTGTTAATCTCGGTTGCAACGATGGAGGTGCCGATGGTATTTGTTTCGGCTTACAACCACTAAGCACGAACATTGGTATCAGCGGTAACGGGATGGGACTTGGCGGAGTTAATCCTTCTTTAGGTGTTTACATCGACACCTATCAAAATATTTCTCCTGATAACGACCCCCCGGATGACCATATTTCAATCAATGCAAACGGTGATGTAAACCATCTTTCCGTAAACAATCTGTCCGGACCTGTAGATGCTTCAGCAAGTTCAATTGATGTAGAAGATTGTATTAATCACACCTTGCGCATCAGCTGGGACCCAATTACACAAACTATGCAGGTTTGGTTTGATGGCAATCTGCGTTTAACATACACGGGTAATATTGTGGCCAATGTGTTTGGAGGTAATCCAAATGTTTTCTGGGGATTCACTGGTTCTACCGGTGCACTTACCAATCAACAGAGTTTTTGCATTGTTATCATTGCTAATTTTTCTTCCAGTGTGGTTTGTCAGGGCAGTCCTACTGTGTTTACCGATTTATCTACAAGCGGAACGCCTATTACTAACTGGACCTGGGACTTTGGTGATGGCTCTCCTGTGTATGCCGGAGGAACAGCAGCATTTCAGAATCCAACTCATACTTATGCGGCACCCGGAGTGTACACCGTGCAAGAATCGATTACCAACAGCGGTTTCGGAACCTCTACCATCTCTCATACTGTTACCGTGCTTGCTCCTCCCACGGTTACTGCCACAGGTGGCATGACCATTTGTGCAGGGCAAAGTGCCAATCTTACCGGAACTGTGAGCGGACCTTCTAACATACCTGTTACCTTTTCGAGTTCAGGGGCCAATAACGCAGTAGCCATTCCCGATGCAGGTGTACCATTCGGATGGACTGGAACAGGAAGCTCTTTCGCATCTTCCACCATACCTGTTACAGGTTTAAATCCAGGCTGGACGTTGAGCAGCATAACCTTTAATCTGACCCATACGTTTGATGGGGACTTAATCATTTATTTATTCGACCCCTGCGGAAACAGCATCCAGCTGGCTTCTAACAATGGAGGTGCTGGCGATAATTTTACAAATACGACTTTCACACCTGGTGCATCCACAGGCATTGGTTCGGGAGTATCGCCATTTAATGGAACATTTGTTCCTGCCGGAGGTGCTGTGGCTTGGGCCGCTTTCATTACAGCGAGTCAGGCATGTGCAGGAGCTAATGGTAACTGGGTTTTGGTAGTGGGAGACGAAGCTGGTGGAGATACCGGTACTATTGATAACTGGACCATGATTTTTTCCAATCCTTCAGCACCCACTTATGTATGGGCGCCTACCGTTAACATGACCAATTCTACTACACTTACTCCTACTGTAACCCCTGCCGTTACTACCACATATACTCTGACTGCTACCAATTCATTTGGATGCACAGATACAGCTCAAACCACTGTAATCATTGCTCCTTCGCTTAATGTTACTGTCAATTCTCCTGTAATATGTGCTGGCGAAACAGCTACACTTACTGCCACCGGTGCCACATCTTATTCATGGACAGCTGGAGTTACCAATGCAGGTGCCGATACCGCTAATGTTGCTCCTGGTGTTACTACTTCTTATACTGTTACCGGTACTTCCGGAACGTGCACAGGAACTGCTGTGGCCACTGTAACTGTCAATGCAGGATTAAACATTCAGGTTAATTCGCCATCTATTTGTAATGGGCAAACAGCTACATTAACAGCTACCGGAGCCAATACATATACATGGAGTGCCGGAGCTACTTCCACCGGAGGTGGTTCGGCTACAGCCTCTCCTGCTGCCACCACTACTTATACAGTTACCGGAACCACCGGAAGCTGCACCGGAACAGCTATTGCCACTGTTACTGTAAATCCCATACCGAGTGTTTTTGTTACTTCTCCTTCTGTGTGTGCCGGGGGCACAGCTACATTATCAGCAAGTGGAGCTACATCTTATACCTGGAGTACTGGCGCTACTCCTGTAGGAGTGAACACGGCTACGGTCAATCCTGTTGCTACCACCACCTACACAGTTACCGGAAACACGGCAGGCTGCACAGCCTCTGCTGTTGCTACTGTAACCGTAAGTGCATCCATCACTGTTTTGGCCATGGGCGATACCATTTGTGCAGGAGAAGTAGCTCATCTTACAGCCAGCGGAGCCAATACATATGTGTGGAGTTCGGGTGCGGCTGCTTCCGGACCTAACACTGCCGAAGCTACTCCTTTTGCAAGTACCACTTATACCGTTACCGGCACTACCGGCAATTGTACCGGAACAGCTACCGTTTATGTAGAAGTTAACCCAATGCCTGTGGCTAGTTTCTCCGCTCCTCTGGCCACTTCGGAGTTTAACCCTACCGTTAGTTTTACCAATTACTCCATCAATTCTTCTAGCTATTTCTGGGATTTTGGCGACTATACACATCCTTCTACAAACACCAGTACCGAGTCGGCTCCGGTGCATACCTATAAAGATACCGGAAGGTACTGTGTAAGACTGATTGTGTCTAACGCCAATTGTACTGATTCTACTACACTTTGTATTGACATTACTCCTGAGTTTACTTTTTATGTGCCCAACTCTTTTACTCCCGATGATGATGGAAAAAATGATGAGTTTTATGGCAAAGGCACCAACATTAAATCTTACGAAATGAGTATTTACAATCGTTGGGGCGAACTTATATTTTACTCTAATGATGCCGAAAAACACTGGAACGGTAAGGATAAATCAGGTGCAGGGGCAGTGCAGCAAGATGTCTATATTTATATATTTAATATTATGGACAACCAGAAAAATGCACACAAGTATATTGGTAATGTTAATCTTGTTCAGTAAAAATGTAGTGAATCACTTTTCAATAATCTCTGCAAAATACCTGAATCCAACATTGGTTTGTGCATTACCATCGTAGTTGTATTTAGAATTGATTTTTAAAAGTTCAGCTTTATCTTTCCAGCTACCACCTTTTGCAATTCCTTTTTCTGCTATCATTTCAGCAACGTTCCCACTCATGTTGAATAATCCAAAACTGTTTTCCCAGTATGCATTTACCTGTGCGGTAATGTCGGCTTTGTCGGAATTTCTTCCAATGTCTTTTGATGAATCGTTTATCTCACTTGAAAAATTACAAAGCATACATCCTTTAATGTTTCTCAAGTATTGACCTTTCCATGGATAAATAGCGGTGCTGTCTCCGCCTTGTGCTGCCATCATCCATTCCTTTTCAGAAGGAAGACGAAAGAGTACTTTCTTGAATTTACGTTTGGGATTAGCGTTGTAATATTGAGTTAACCATTCGCAAAAAAGTTTGGCACCTTCGTAACTGATGTTCACCACAGGATAGTTTTGGTAGGCCGGATGTGAATGATAGTAGTGAACATAAGGTTCGTTGAAGCTTAACTTATCTCTCCATTTTAATGTGTCAATCTGCGCTGATGACCATTCATTAGAATGGTCAGATGGTTTAAACGATTTAAGAAATGTGGCGTATAGTTTATTCGATACTTCATACTTGGAAGCATAAAGCTTATCATTAATTTTTGCTAATGATTTATTGATTTCTTTTATTTCCGATTGTGCTATGGTGGCAATGCAAACAGATAAGGCGAATGATAGAGAAAGAAGTTTTTTCATAATTGAATAGAAGTTAGTTTTAAGATTTAATTTCTATTATAACGTAAACTTTCTGAAAAGATACAGGTTCTTAAAATATATTTTCCAGAAGCTTTGCAATTGAAGAATCTAATTGCTGTAACTTGTTTTATTCTTGTTTATCTATTTGCTGTTTTTGGGTTTTCTGATGATATAAGTGCTGGCAATTCTATCATGCAATGCCCTGCATTTTCTGTCTGTGAGCAAAAACAAAGAGTCGGTAATTATTACAGTAAATGAAATGAATTGATAAACAAAATTAAGATAGTGCTTTTCTAAAATGCTGTATTCTCTGAATGAAGTTATGTTGCTGAATTCGGGTTGAGAAAAGGTAATGAATGCCACCGAAAAACCAATGATAATTGGGGTAATGTGGAATATGTTTCTGAATAAGATTTCTTTCCATGTAGGTTTGTTAAGTTGACTATTCACAACCTTTAATCGGAGTATCATCTTGCCAACAGTTGCTCCAAAATAATATTCAGTGAAAGGCTTATAAAGTAATGCAAAAATAAATACTACACTTAATAGTAATTCGCTTTTTAAATAAGGAATATTGTAAAGATTTTCGAATAAGATAAAAGGAAGGATTAGAAGCGAGTCGATAAATAATGCACCCAATCGCAGTCCGAAAGTCCCATATTCGATTAGTGGTTCATTGCTGTGTAAGCTGTTTGTATCTGTTTTCAATTAACTCTTTTTATATGTATTCTGTTTTATTACTGCACCACTATTTTTCTATTCACTACATTTTTCATTTCATTTGTTGTCTGCAGGAAATAAATACAATTCATTTAATCCAAAAATATCCTTTCGATATTAAAAATAGATGGGTTTGTTTTTTGCTTATTAAAATTCTTATCAACCTGTTTTCGTTCGTTAGATTGCTTCAAACCGGTTTCTAATCGATTTGGATTAAGTGTAATGGTTAATCCAATTTGAACATAAATCGAAGGGAGTGTTGCTTCTTTCAGTACAGTTTCGTTGTTGGTTAAGGTGATGCTATTACCGACCAAAATACCTGCTTCACTATACCATTCAAATTGATTATTTATTTTTTTACTCCACGAAAACCCATTTTTTATTGCACCGGTTTGTAGGTTTATTTTGTTCCAGTTTACGGTTGTATCGGCTATTGAAAAGGTATTCCCCTTCAATTTATAAAAATTGCCCTGAGGGCCGAATATCAAACTGAACCGATTATTTTCATTTGGTTTAAAGTTTAATGTAGCTACTACAGGTAGAATAACCAGAAATGAAAATTTCTCACTTATTTTACCGATGTAACCAATTACTGGGACAGCAAACCCATTATTATTAAATACCAACACCCCCCCGCCAGCAATAAAGGTGTTGTTTCTACGGTTTTGATGAGCGTATAAAAACAATCCTGCGATACTTGGAGAGGCATCTAAAAATCTGTTTTGATCAGCATTTTCAAATGCGTAAATCCCTGCAATATAATTATTCTTTATTGACCCTTTTATATAGGTTAACCCTAAAAATCCGGAGTATAAGGGCAAAGGCGAAATGTTAGTTGAAGATTGAAAGTTGGCAACACCTGCAGAGCCTGAGCAAAACAAACCACTGTAGCGTATTGGTTTTTTCAAAGTACCTAAATGCAGTTTTGCAAACAGTGGAAAGGTTAAGGTTAACGTGCCATTATAAAAATTATAGTTGTTTGATTCTGGCACTGACGACATGCCCGGATATGCTGCACCACTTAGCGAAAGAATACTCGGAAAATTAAATTTGACAGAAGATGAGTGTTCAGTATAGGTGGTGTCTTTTGTTTGTTTCAAAATATCTAATAGCGTACTATTGAGTGAGCAGTTTTTTAATTTTATGGATTGAGTGAACTTTTTGATTCCTTCTTCTGTTTCTTTTTTTGTTGGCTTATCCGCATTTTTATTATTTATCCATGTACTCACTTTATCCCATTCGGGAGTATTATCAATGCCTACCAAAAAGGGGTAATTAACCTGACCCGGAAGTTGCAAAGCACTTTTCATTTTTTTCCATGTCCAAAAAGCTTGTCCGCTAAAATTATTTTTTGGATTCTTTAATATTTTTATGGTAGCATCTAACTGGCTTAAGTTGTTTTCGCCCCATTCACCGCACCATACAGGAGCGTTTAGCTTTTGGGATAATGTTGTGTATTGAAGTAAATTTTCTGCAATTTTATTACTATAAAACCAGGTGTACACATGAAATTCAAAACATGTATTTTGATCATGCAATGAATTAAACATACTAAAATCTTGTGCATAATTATTTCCTTCCAAAAAAAACATGTGTTTAGTATCTACCAGTCGAATACTATCAATGATGGTATTATACATTGCAATTAACTCCGCTTGGTTAGTTACATTTGGCTCATTAATCAAATCATAACCTGCCACAATACCTCTGTTTCTGTATCGTCTGGCCATAGCTTTCCATGTTTCTACGGTACGTTTTTTATTCAAATCCGACTGCCATAAGGTTATTGAATCCGGGTCGGACGTGTAAGTAGGCGATGCTCCTCCCGGCACAGAATGAAGGTCGAGAACAGCGTACACATTAAAATCTTCACACCATTTTAATACACTGTCTAAAATTGTCCAGCCCGATTTTTTGTAAACAAAAGGTGCAAGGTCGTCCTCTAAAAGAGTATGGTTAAAAGGAACTCTAACTACATTAAATCCTAATTGAGCAATTTTTTTTATATCAGCTCGTGTGATAAAGTTTTTATAAACGGTATCTTTAAATGAATCCATTGCAGTATTTCCGATTATACTTACCATACTTTTATTCATTTCTTTTTCCGGTGTAAAACCACCGCCCCACATCCAGCCCTCCCAATTCAACCACGCTCCAAGGTTAAAGCCATCTAATTTAATTACATTGTTCTTTCCATCCAGTATTTGTTGATTACTGCGATGAACAAAAGAGGTATTATTCCAAACAGCTTGTGCTTTAACTGTAAAGAATGTCGCGACAAAGACTACAAGAAAAAACACTTTTTTCATTCTCCTTAATTTAAAATCTTTCTATTCCACCACTATTTTTCGGTTCATTTCTCCCTTTTCACTTATCACCCTCACAAAATAGATCCCTGCCTGCATTTCTCCTCTGTCTATTATCAGTTGTTTGCCATTAAATTTTATTGTTTTTATTTCTTTGCCAAGTATATCTCGTATTCTGATTAGTGTGTTTTTCTGTTCCTCATTAAACGAAATTGTGGTCTGCGATGTGAAAGGGTTTGGATAAATACTAAAGTTGTTTTGTGCTTCTTCTTTTATACTAACAGGTGCACAAACCTTTAAAAGATCGCTTGTAGTTGTATTAAACCAGCAATTTGGTGATTTAATATTTGTAAAAAAATCAGTTATTCCTTGCTGCATTTCTAATGCTGTTGGCATCGGATTGCTGCTGGTGTCAATCCAGGCGGTAACTTTGTCCCAATTGGTAGAGCCAAAATAGCCCATATAATGAGGATATTGAATTAGCTTCCATTGCTTTTTCCACGTCCAGAAAGCACTGCCGCTGATTTTATATGCAGGGTCATTTAATAATTTACGCGTAGTGTCGAGCGTAGCCAAATCGTTTTCCCCCCATTCGCCACACCATAAAGGGACATTGAATGTGTTTGACCAATTTGTATAAACATTTAAACTAGTTCCAAGTTGTGCAGTAGGAATCAGCCAGGTGTAGAAATGAAAATGGAAGCAAACATTCGGGTCGGGCAAAGAAGAAAAAATACTGAAGTCCTTAGAATAATCGTTCCCCTCCAGCTGTATCATGTGATGGGTGTCTACCGAGCGAATACTGTCAATAATAGTAGTGTATAAATTAAGCAGGTCAGCACCATTAGCCACATTGGGCTCACCGAGTAAGTCATAGCCCGCAACAATACCACGATTTTTATACCTGTCAGCAATCGCTTTCCATAATTTTACTGTTCGGTCTTTTTTTATGGGAGATTGCCATAAACATATTGAATCAGGGTCTTCACAAAAAAATCCGGCTGCCTGTGCACCGGGTGCTGAATGCATATCAAGTACCGCATAGACATTATAATCTTCACACCATTGTAAAATGCTGTCTAATAAAATCCAGCCACTCTGTTTATATACGTATGGAATAGAATCGTCTTCAAGTATAGTGTGATTTAAATTTACACGAACTACATTGAAACATTCTTCTGAGATTTTTTTAAGGTCTTCCCGTGTAATATAACTTTTGTAAACAGAATCCCTAAACGCTTTTGCAGCCGTAACGCCAATAACGCTTGCCATTTTGTTTCTGATTGTCGTTTCCGACTGAAATCCTCCTCCCCAAATCCAACTTTCCCACAACAACCATCCACCAAGATTTACACCATCCAATCGAATAGCGTTGTTTTGACCATCTAAAATTTGTTGACCACTTCGGTGAACAAATGAAGTGTTGTTCCATACCGCTTGTGCCTGTATGTTTGAAACAACGATAGTTAAAAGCAATAAAAATAAAAGAGGTCTTGTTGATTTGTATGTTTTACTTGTATTCATAAATTTAAATAATAATCAAAATTTAGTGTTCAAAATTAATAAAATTTACTCCAGAAAGATTCGTTCAATGTTATACATGGATGGATTAAAGTTCTGTTTCTTTAATGGATTTGTGCTGTCTTTAGTACCTCCGTCCTGCTTTACTTTAGTTTTGGTAAGATTAATGGTTAAACCAATTTGGAAATAAGTGGACATGCCCATGTCTTCTTTCAATCTGAAATCGTCATTAAAAACAGACATGCTGTTACCAATCAAAAATCCTGCTTCGGCATATAATTCAAATCGGGTTGCAAGTTTTCGTGTCCACGAAAATCCTGTTTTTATGGAGCCTGTTTGAAGTGTAAAGTTTTTAAGTTTTGCAGTGGAATCAGCAAATGATACAGAATCGCCTTTTAGTTTAAAGTAATTTCCTTGCGGAGCAAGCAGTAAACTGATGCTGTTTTTTTGATTCGGTTTGTAATTAACAGAAGCCACAGCAGGAAGAACGATGAGATAAGACCATTTAGAGCTTATCTTTCCTAAATAACCTATCACCGGACATCCTAAAATACTTCCATTGCTTGCTAATAAGCCAGCGCCTGCAATAATTGTGTTTTTATGATAGGTAGTATAGGAGTACAGAAACAGTCCTGCAATACCGGGCGGAGCATCCAAAAATCTTTTTTCATCCGCATTTTCGAATGCATATATACCCGCAATATAATTGCGCT
Organism: uncultured Bacteroidota bacterium; assembly: GCA_903926385.1. Taxonomy (GTDB): domain Bacteria; phylum Bacteroidota; class Bacteroidia; order 2-12-FULL-35-15; family 2-12-FULL-35-15; genus 2-12-FULL-35-15. Next base: position 26,061 of record CAIYIS010000002.1, on the reverse strand, counting down.
TTAACTCTCCTTTTAAATACGTAAATCCAAGCATCTGAGAATACACAGGGTTTCCGGGAATGCCTGATGATGGTGCAAACTGACTATACCCTGTAGAACTGCTTAAAAATAAAGTACTGTACTTAATCGGATTTCTTAAGTCGCCTAATTTAAGTCGAAAAAAAATGGGGATATTAAGATTTAAACTTGCATTTGAAAATCCATAGTGATTCGAATCTTTAACAGAAGTCATTCCCGGAAATGCTGCACCGGTTAGGCCGAGTGTTATGGGTAGTTTTAGTTTTACTACTGTTTTTCTTCTGCTTTCAACACTGTCTTTCTGCTGACCAAATACGCAGGATGACGAGATAAAGAAAATAAGAAAAAACAAAAGTGTGTATTTATTTATCGGTTTCATTATCCTATTTTATTAATCAATGAATACTGATTTGTAAACTCTGTTGTGCTCATTGGTAACTTTCATATCACCTATTTTCCCTTTGTCGCGGCTGCATTCTATTTCTGTTCCATCCCACAGTGTGATTTTATTTTTACCATATCCGTAAAATCTGATTTCGATGGATTGATTTACTTTTTCAAAATCGTTAATTCTATCGTCTTCCACTCCTTCCACAAAAGTATCAATGGGTTTGTCGAACAAAGGAAGAATGGTTCCTTCTTTGATAAATAAAGGTAAATAGCCGGGTTTGGCAAACACGGTATAGCTTCTTTTTCCTGCAAATTTTTGATTACTCCAGTAATGATACCAATTGCCTTCTGGCAAATATACATTGTTCGAATCGCGAGCAATACTCATGTCCGATTGAGTTTTTGGAATCACTTCTGTTATCACAGGAGCCACCAGTACTCTGTCTCCCAACAAAAATTCGTATTCTGTTTTTAAAGATTGTTTATCGGTAGTGTTATAAAACGAAAGCGGACGAAGCATAGGCCAACCTTTGTCTTCGGCTTGTTTGCCGAGTGTATAGATATATGGAAAAAACTGCGCGTGCAGTGTTGCATACTTTTTCCATTGTTCCAATGTTTCTTTGTCACTGTCGAATCGCCAATGGTCGCAAAGTTGCAAACCTCTGTGCAATCGCATAACGGGAATCATGGCTCCTAATTCTATCCAACGAAACATCATCAGTTTTCCCATTGGAGGATTTCCATCACAATTGTAAGGCCCTATATCTATTGATATATTGGGATGTGCCGACATACTGCCCGATAATACTCCTGTTATTTCACCTCCCATTCCCGAAAGGGGCTCATAGTTTGCATTTCTATCACCAGTAAAAATAAAAGATGAATTACTTAGCTGACCAATGTAGCCACTTCGGGAGAAAAAACAGTAATCGCCATCAGGCTTTGTTTTATCCCAAAAATCTCTTGCCATTTTTGCCCATAATAAAGGATAACGGTTGTGCATGGTTAAGCCCAATTCGCCATTATACGAATGCGAATCGTAAGGTGTGTATTCCCCAAAATCATTCATCCATCCATCGCAACCCCATTTAGCAGATTGAGCATAAAACTTGGTTTGAAACCAATCTACAGCTTTAGGATTTGATACATCTATCTGCGCTTCGTCCCAAACAAAATAATCGAACAGGTAAGGTTCTCCTTTTTTATTTTTAGTAAAATACTTTTCCTTTTTTGCTTCATCAAACACTTTACTTTCGGCAAATGCAGAGCCTTCGGAAAGGTAGGAAAGAAAATAGGAAATATGTTTAACTCCCATTTTATGTTGGTCTGCTATCATTCGTTCGTAATTAGGATATTCATCTCTGTTGAGTTCCCATGCATCCAAAGGAGGAAACTTAAAGAATGTAAAGTACCAGTCTTCGGCCATTATTGCACTCAATGGAATTCTGTTGTCGCGACACTTTTTGAGCACTGAATAATTAATTTCTTCTGAAGTTTTGTTCGAAAGAAAATCGACAGATGCCGCAGCCCACACTCCGAATACCCATGGTTTAGGGAGTTTGTACTGTCCGGTAGATTTATAATAACTGCCTACTATATCCACAGGAGTGTTACCAAAATACATTTGCAGATTTAGATTAGAAGTGTTATTGGTTAATCCAAACTGATTAGAATTTGTTTTTGCAAAATCAAAAACGCTGTAATAATAACTGTTCAGCAACAATCCATATCCTTTCAGATTCACAAAAAAGGGAACAGGTGCATAGGTAATATCTCTGCCTTCGGGTGTTTTGTTTTTTGCAATAACAGGTGCATTGATTCCTACTTCGTCACACCAGTTGGTAACAATGGTGCCGTAATGATTACATTGGTCAAAACGCATACCCATGCCCAGATAACTATCGGCAGTGTCCGATTTGAAATGAACTGTGATACGAGAATGTTGAAATTCGGTTACAAGAGGAGGATTGATTTCTTCAAACTCAAGTTTAAGAATGTTGTTTTCGTCAAGCTTATATCTGAAATTTACTATCGGCAAGTTGTCCTGATTGGTTAATTGAAATACATTCCATCCATTGTTAACCGACTTATTCAGCACTCTGTCAGCTGTTCGAATGTATTTTGTTTTGCCCGGTTTCCATCTTATATACGGTGCTTTTTTGTAAGGAATGTTATTAGTAAGGTTCTGAACCATTACCGGGCCATCCGTTTCCAAGAGAGTTATTTCTTTAAACGTATCGGTTATTTTTATTTTGAAAGGATTATCGGTAACAGTTACTTCAATATCCTTATTTAGTGCCTGACCATATACTGACGCTGTAAACAGGCAAAGGAGAAACAAGATTACGTTGCTTTTTGTTTTACGCACTGCTGAGGCTTATTTATTTTATTTGTTTCAATTTTTTCTGTCATTTAATATTATCCGTTATCCATCCCACTCCACTCCATTTCTGCTGTAATTGTATCGTTTGGGAGTAGATACCCGCTGGTGTTTTTTCGGTAATTAATGTACAAATATACTTATTTAGTAAACAGCTAAAACAAAAAAGCTCCTTTTTTAAAGGGAGCTTTTTGTTTTTTTATTCCTTTCTTTCGCTTTTTCTCTTCTTTTGCTAGTAGAATAAGCTATTGAAGGGATTTCTGTTTGTCAATTTTCAGTGTTTGATACAAAATCTTGAATTGTTCAATCAAAATGCTGAGTTATTCAATCAAACTGCTGAGTTGTTCCTACTCTTATCCGAGTAGCTCCTACCGTATCCGAGTAGCTCCCTCTCTTATCCGAGTAGCTCCCACTCTTGTCCGAGTAGCGCCTACTCTTATCCGAGTAGCTCCTACTCTTATCCGAGTAGCTCCTACTCTTATCCGAGTAGCTCCTACTCTTATCCGAGTAGCTCCTACTCTTATCCGAGTAGCTCCTACTCTTGTCCGAGTAGCTCCTACTCTTGTCCGAGTAGCTCCTACTCGTGTTCGAGTAGCTCCTACTCTGGTTCGAGTAGCGCCTACTTTGATTTTCTACTAAAAAAGATGAAATTTAATGCATTACAGAATTGACGGTTCACTAAATATCCCTTAAAATGTCGAAAAATGATAAAAAACGACAAAAATATGCCATCGACCATAAAATAATATAGGTAGAGTAGGAGGAGAGCAAGCGATAGCGTGAGGAAGATAATAAACGTAAAGAGCCGCAGAGTGTTTTTTCTCTGCGGCTCTTTATATAATGGGTGCTTTTTGTTTTTGTGTTTAAAAACCAATACTGTTGTTTAATAAAATTATAATTATAATTGTTTAGTTCCGAAATAAAGGATTTTTACCCCAGCATCTCAATGCTTTTCTTGATAAGCAATAATTGTTGGGTGAGTTCTGTTTTGCGTTTGTCACCCAGTTCGGCATCCAGGTCTTTAAAACGGAAATAAAGTTTTTCCATTTCTTTTTCCGAAAATAAAGTTTTAGCTATTTCAAACACTTCATCGTTTTCCACTGCTATGTGGTCGGTAAGCGCTTCCACGTATTGTTCTAACTTTTCCTGAGCCTCGTCAAGTAGAAGATTTTTGGTGAGCATTTCTATTTCTCGAATAAGCTCCCTGAAATCCTCGTGGTTTTCGAGCATCTCTTGTATCACTCCACTTTCGAGCATTTCGTTGGCTTTTGCCATCTCCGGAAACAGTACTTCTTCTTCCTTATAATGATGATACTTGTCGGCATAGGCTCTGAAAAAAGAAATAAGGGCAAACACCTGCTGGGCGTATGTTTCTTGTTTGTGGATTATTTTCCGAAGGTTCTTAGCGGTTTGTATGGCATCCAGAATGATGTCGTGTTCGTCAAAAAGAATTTTAATTGGGTCCATGTTATTTGAGTTTAAGTTTGAATCATGAGTTTTTATTTGACAAAAATGCCACAGCTTTGCTGATTTCGAGATAGACCTAATGACTTATGCTCTGCAGAAATCGGAAAAGCTGTGGCAGTATTCTGTTTCGTTACCTTAGTTTATCGACCAGGTTTTATCGCCTGATAGAATTTTGTTTAAAGGCATTTTACCTTTTTTAGAATTAATGGTAGAAATCTGATCAGCCATTCCTTCGTCATACACCGCACGTTCGTCAGCGTATATAACACCAAACGGACGAGGGAAATGAACGCCTTCGAACAATGTATCAAAGAAGCGTGCAATCATGTTTGCCTTAGTCTTGTTTTTCTCATCGTGAATCCACAAGTCATTTGGCGAAATATTACTCTCTTTAATGTTTACAATTTTCGGAGTGATGCCATCAAGCATAATTCCTTTTTCATCGTTATACCCGAAAATAAGTGGTTTGCCATGCTCAAGGAATATGGCTTCTTCTTTCTTAGTTTCTTTATCCGAGAAAGCAAAGAAAGCCTCATCGTTAAACACAGGGCAGTTTTGATAAACTTCTACAAACGAAGTTCCTTTAAATTCATGCGCTCTTTTCAACATGGCTTGCATGTGTTTTGGATCGCGGTCTAACGAACGAGCTACAAAAGATGCTTTAGCTCCAAGCGCCAATTCCGAAGGATTGAACGGCTCTTCGATAGAACCGTAAGGCGAAGTTTTAGTAACCTTTCCTTTTTCAGAAGTAGGCGAGTATTGCCCTTTGGTTAAACTGTAAATCTGATTATTAAAAACCAGATAATTCAGGTTAAAGTTTTTTCGCATGGCATGAATAAAGTGATTGCCACCAATAGACAGCGCATCACCATCGCCCGATACCACCCACACACTTAAATCCGGATTGGCTGCTTTTACGCCCGAAGCGATAGCTGCAGCACGCCCGTGAATACTGTGCATTCCGTAAGTGTCCATGTAATAGGTAAAACGGGAGGAGCATCCAATTCCCGAAATGAATACAAACTTTTCTTTAGGAATTCCCAAGTCAGGGAAAACAGTTTGCACTTGTTTTAATATGGAATAGTCTCCGCATCCGGGACACCATTTTACTTCCTGATTGGATGCAAAATCTTTGGAAGCTAATTTAGGTTCTAATATTTCTGACATTTTTTTTACTTTAACAATTCAACAATTTTTGCTTTTAATTCTGTAGTGGTAAAAGGTAATCCCTGCACTTTGGATAATCCAATAGCCGGAACCAAATACTTAGCTCTGATGAGCTGTAACAATTGACCATTGTTCATTTCCGGAATAATTATTTTGTCATAATTATTCAATACTTCACCCAGATTTTTAGGGAAAGGATTAATGTTACGTAAATGAACATGTGCTACATCGTACCCTTCGGCAATAGCTTCGAGTACCGCAGTTTTAATAGCACCGTAAGTAGAACCCCATCCAAGTACCAATAGTTTTGCTTTTTCGTTTCCGCTGTCGGCTTTTGCCAATGGAATATAATCAGCAATTTTAGCAACTTTAGCTGCTCTCAGTTGAACCATTTTTTCGTGATTCAACGGGTCGTACGATACGTTTCCTGTTTCGTTTTGTTTTTCAAGTCCACCTATACGATGCTCCAGTCCTTTTGTTCCTGGTTTAATCCAAGGGCGTACTAATTTTTCGTTGCGTTTGTAAGGCAACAATACACCTTCGGCACCATTCGGTTTGTCAAGGAAAGAAACAGTAATAGGTTGCAATTGGTCTTCGGTAGGATATCTCCACGGTTCAGAACCGTTAGCAATGTATCCGTCAGTTAACAGAATAACCGGAGTCATGTGTTCTACTGCTATGCGACAAGCTTCGTAAGCTGCATTAAAACAATCGGAAGGTGATGAAGCTGCAATAACAGGCACAGGTGCTTCACCATGTCTTCCGTGCATAGCCATAAGTAAATCGGCTTGTTCGGTTTTAGTAGGAAGTCCTGTTGATGGTCCTCCGCGTTGTACATTTACAATTACCAATGGTATTTCCAAAATGGTAGCCAATCCAACAGCTTCTGTTTTCAGAGCCATTCCCGGACCGGATGTAGTAGTGATAGCAAGACTACCTGTGTAAGAAGCACCAATAGCAGAACATACACCTGCTATCTCATCTTCGGCCTGAAACGTTTTTACTCCGTTAGCTTTGTATTTTGATAACTCATGTAATATGTCTGTAGCCGGTGTGATAGGGTAGGAGCCAAGAAACAAAGGTAAACCCGATTTATCAGCAGCTGCAATCAGTCCGATAGCAGTAGCGTGATTTCCGGTAATGTTTCTGTAATTTCCTTTCGGCAATTTAGCTGCGTTCACTCTGTACTGAGTAGTGAATATTTCTGAATTATCACCAAAATCCCATCCTGCTTTTAATGTCTTAACATTGGCTTGAGCAATATCCGGTTTTTTAGCAAATTTTTCTTCAATAAATTTAATGGTCGAATCAGGCGATTTGTCAAACATCCAAAACAACAATCCCAAAACAAACATGTTTTTAGAACGGTCGATATCTTTTGAACCCAGCCCTGAATCAGCCAGACAGTTTTTAGTAAGTTTGGTTACGTCTACTTTATGCACGATGTAATTATCAAGAGAGCCATCTTCCAAAGGGTTTACACCATCAGGATACTGAGCCAGTCCAAGATTTTTTTTATCAAAACCTGCAAGGTTCGCGATGATAGCACCGCCTTTGTTTAGTCGAGGTAAATCCACTTTAAGGGCAGCAGCATTCATCGCTACCAGCACATCATATTTATCACCAGGAGTAAAAATTTCTTTACTTCCGAAATTTACCTGAAAGCCGGAAACTCCAGCTATGGTTCCTATCGGGGCTCTTATTTCAGAAGGGTAATCAGGAAAAGTACTTAAGTCGTTCCCTAAAAGAGCGGCTGTATCGGTAAATTGCATACCGGTTAATTGCATCCCATCGCCCGAATCGCCAGAGAAACGTACTACAAAATTCTCTGACTCAGTAATGGTTGTTTTTTGGGCAACATTTTTTTTAACGGTTTCCATTTTTTGAAAATAATTTTAAGGATGTAAACTTGCTTTTTTACCAAGCAATTCTTCTTTCGATTCTACATGGTCAGGATCGGGCACACAACAGTCTACCGGACAAACGGAGGCACATTGAGGCTCGTCATGAAACCCAACACACTCTGTACATTTATCGGTAACAATGTAGTAGAAGTCGTCCGCAACAGCAGGATGAGCATCATCTGCATCGGATGTGATACCACTCTTCGAAGTAAAACTTCCGCTTACTTCTGTCTTGTCGGAGAATCTCCATTCTGCTCCGTTTTCGTATATTGCTCCATTTGGACACTCTGGTTCGCATGCCCCGCAATTAATACATTCATCAGTGATTTTTATTGCCATAATATTTTTTTTGAATAGTTGTGCAAAGGAAATGCTATTTAATTTTCATATCAATGACAGAAATCATATTTCGTAAACATTTACACTGTACATTTGTGCCCAAAAAAAATAGAATGGGCTCAGTAGCACTTATACTTTTACTTTTCTGTGGAGTTGCGTTTGCAGCAGGAGGAATACTCATTTCAAAGGCTCTTGCAAAAACTTCATTCAACTCACAAAAAGGAGAAACATACGAATGCGGTATTCCAACCACCGGTACTTCTTTTATTCAATTCAATGTTGGTTATTATTTATTCGCCTTGGTTTTTTTAGTTTTTGATGTGGAACTTGTTTTCATGTACCCTTGGGCTGTAGTTGTAAAAGAAGTTGGAATTCTTGCCTTCTTCGAAATTTTGGTGTTTATGTTTATATTATTTATGGGCTTATTATATGCCTGGAAAAAAGGAGCGCTGAAATGGGTTTAAAAGATAAATTAGAATTTCCCGGACAAATACACGAAACTCCTGACGGAGGATTTGTGCTAACCAAGTTAGATGATATTATTAATTGGGCTCGTTCCAATTCTGTTTGGCCGTTGGCATTTGGTACCAGTTGCTGTGCCATCGAAATGATGCATACCGTAAATGCAAAATACGACTGGTCGCGTTTTGGATTTGAAGTAATGCGTGCCACTCCGCGTCAAGCCGACTTAATTATTGTTTCCGGAACCATAGTAATGAAAATGGCACCTGTGCTCAAAAGATTATACGATCAGATGCCTGAACCAAAATATGTAATTGCAATGGGAGCCTGTACTATTTCAGGAGGCCCTTTTTTCTACAATACTTATTCCGTAGTAAAAGGTATCGACCATATTATTCCGGTTGATGTTTATGTTCCGGGATGCCCTCCTCGTCCAGAGGCTTTGTTACACTCAATGATTACATTGCAGGAAAAGATAAAGAATGACGCTTATTACAGAAAACAAGTAGATAAAAAATAAATTGATTCGTGTGGTGAACACGTAAATGAAGAATGACTAAAGAAGAACTTAAAGATAGCTTTACCCAAATATTTCCGGCAGTCACTTTTGACGAAAGCGGAGAGTTTCTTACAGCTATTATACCTTCAGAAGAATTGTTGCCGGTAATGAATGTACTACGCACAAAACCTGAACTTTATTTCGATTATCTTTTTTGCGAAACATGCGTTGACTGGAAAGACCATTTAATGATGGTGTATTTTTTAAATTCAAGAACTTACAATCATACACTTGTTGTAAAAGCAAAAATTACAGATACCATCAATCCACAAATAGAATCTGTATTTCATATCTGGCCTACTGCAGAATTGAACGAAGATGAAATATTTGATTTGTTCGGAGTGAAATTTTTGAATCACCCCAATCTACGTAGATTGTTTTTGGAAGAAGATTGGGTAGGCTTTCCATTGAGAAAAAATTATGTTGACGAACACATGATAGAATTATAAATGATACTAGGAGAAGAAGATTATATAACCGAAGAGGGCGAATTTGTTGTCAACATGGGGCCACAGCATCCGTCAACACATGGTGTGTTGCGTTTGAAGGTTTGGCTAGATGGTGAAACAATTAAAAAAGTTGAGCCCCATCTCGGATATATTCACCGTTCTATCGAAAAGATGAGCGAAAGCCTTTCTTATCGTCAGTATGGTTATTTAACCAGCCGAATGGATTATTTATCTGCACACATCAACAACCTTGCTTGTGCATTAGTTGTCGAAAAAGCGTTACAGGTTGAAGTTCCTGCTCGTGCTCAGGCTATACGCATTATCATAGGCGAATTAACCCGTATTGGTTCCCACTTATTATGGTTTGCTTCTGCCGGTCTCGACTTAGGTGGAGTAACTCCTTTCTTTTATGCATTCCGCGAACGTGAAGCCATCAATAGCATAATGGATGAGAATTGCGGAGCACGACTCACCCAAAACTTTATGGTTCCGGGTGGTATTGTTTATGACGTTCGACCTGACTTTCAATCTCGCGTAAAGGAAGTGTTGAAACAGTTTAAAGATAATTTTCATGAATATAATGAGATATTAACCGGTAACGTTATTTTTCAAAATCGTTTGAAGGATGTTGGAATACTTACTAAAGAAGATGCCATTGCCTTTGGTTGTACAGGCCCTACAGCAAGAGCATCCGGCTTAAGCTGCGACATTCGTAAAATGTATCCTTATGATGGATACGAAAAACTTCAGTTTGATGAGGTGATATCTACCGGCTGCGATAGTTGGGCAAGATATGAAGTACGTATGGCAGAAATGTTGCAATCGGTGCGTATTATCGAACAGTTGATTGATAATATTCCTGAAGGAGACATTGTGGCAAAAACAAAAAATGTAATCAAATTACCAAAAGGAGAATTCTATCAGCGCGTAGAAACAGCACGTGGTGAATTGGGCGTTTACATTGTAAGTGATGGAGGAGCGTCTCCGTATCGTTGTAAATATCGTTCACCTAACTTTGCAAACTTATCAGCAATACCGCATATTGCCAGAGGTTACAAAATCGGAGATTTGATTGCAATCATGGCTACCATCGATTTAATTATTCCGGATATTGATAGATAAATTAAAAAACTGAAACTTGAATATTTTACTCTCATATAGTTTTTCATCGCTTGCTGCCTACTTTCACAATTGGTTGCAAAGCATAATTGGCAATGGAATACTCCTTACCATAACCGAATTGGTTATTGTAGGTGTTGTTTTGCTGGTATTTCTAATATTACTCGCCTTCTTCCTGGGGTATATGGAAAGAAAAGTTGCTGCCTTTATGGAAATACGTCTGGGACCAAATCGTGTGGGGCCAAAAGGAACGCTGCAAATTGTTGCCGATACTGTTAAGTTATTATTCAAAGAAGGCTTTACTCCTGATGCTGCTGATAAATTTTTATTCAACCTTGCTCCGGGAATCATTATTACCACTGCATTATTAGCAGTTGCCCCAATTGCGTTTGCTAGAGGGTTTCAGATTTGGGATATCAATATTGGAGTTCTCTATATTTCTTCTATTTCATCTATGGCTGTTATTGGAATATTAATGGCGGGTTGGTCGAGCAGTAATAAATACTCTCTTATTGGTGCGATGCGTTGCGGAGCGCAAATAGTAAGTTACGAACTTTCTATTGGTTTGTCGCTTGTTTCAATTGTAGTACTTACTGGTAGTTTAAGTTTGAATGATATTGTGGAAAGTCAGGCTAACGGTTGGTGGATATTTAAAGGACACATTCCTGTGATGATTGCATTTGTTGTATTTGTCATAGCATCCACAGCAGAAATAAACCGTGCTCCATTCGACTTAGTTGAGGCCGATCAAGAGCTTACCGGTGGATTCAATACAGAATATGCCGGAATGAAATTCGCAATGTTTTTGATGGCAGAATATATTAACTTGTTCGTTGTGTCGGCTGTGGCTGCCACTATTTTCCTTGGAGGATGGATGCCTTTCCATATCGGAGGTCTCACCGGATTTAATCACGTTATGGATTATATTCCTTCTTCTGTGTGGTTTTTCGGAAAAACACTTTTCATCATTTTTATCATTATGCAATTCCGTTGGACTTTCCCGCGTTTGCGTATCGACCAATTGTTGAATTTGGAGTGGAAATATTTGTTGCCAATCAGCATGGTGAATGTATTACTGGTAACATTAATGGCAATTATGGGTTGGCACTTATAAATAGTTTGAATAATAGAATTTAAATAAAGATGTTTATAAAAGAGTATTTCGGGACAATTTTTAAATCAATCAAATCCTTGCTTACAGGGATGAAATTGACGGGATATTATTTTACCCATCTCAATAAAATTGTAACAGAAGAATATCCGGATAACCGTGCTACCTTAAAAATGGCAGAACGCTTCCGTGGAGAGGTAATCATGCCTCATGATGAGAAGAACGAGCATCAGTGTACAGGTTGTCAGTCGTGTGAATTATCTTGTCCAAATGGTTCAATAAAAATTATTACCAAACAAGAAATTCAAGCTGACGGTAAAAAGAAAAAACGAATAGATACTTGGGTGTATCACTTGGATATGTGTACCATGTGTGGTATGTGCGTTGAGGCTTGTCCAACCACAGCCATACTTATGGGTAATGAATTTGAGCATAGTCAATACGAAAAAAAGTACTTGAAAAAGGTTTTAAACAAACCTGGTTCAAGATTGAAGGATGGAGTTGAATAACCTAAAAGATTAAAAATTTATAAATAAAATTAAGTTGAGCGCATCACAAGTCATATTTTACATCATCGCTGCTATAATTATTGGTGGTGGAATATTAGCGGTAACATCCCGTAAAATATTCCGTGCTGCAGTGTTTTTGCTTTTTTCATTACTCGGAATTGCCGCTTTGTATTTTTACCTTAATTACGAATTCATAGCCGCTGTTCAAATTGTAGTGTATGTGGGAGGTATAGTAGTATTGATAATATTCTCCATCTTCTTAACTCATGCTTCGGGTGACGAAATGAAAAAACCGGTATTGTGGCGTTCCTTTTTTGCAGGATTAGCGGCTGTTTTTGCCACAGCACTTACCTACTTGTACATCACTGAACATAATTTTGTAGCTAATTCAGCAGCATCAGTATCGCCTTCAGTAAGGAATATTGGATTGCAAATGTTAAGCACAACAGAACATGGTTATATTTTACCATTCGAAGTAGTAAGTATGCTTTTGTTAGCGGCCCTTATCGGATGTATTGTGATTGCTATTAAAATAAAAACAAAAGAATGAACGAAATAGGATTAACACAGATTTTATTTGTTAGCACAGCTTTGTTCTTCATTGGTGTGTATGGTTTTCTTACACGAAAGAATATGATTACAATGCTCATGTCTATTGAGTTATTGTTAAACAGTGTAAATATCAATTTTATTGCATTCAACAAGTTTTTATATGCCGATAAATTAGATGGATTGTTTTTTACTGTTTTCATTATTACCATTGCTGCTGCTGAGGCTGCTGTGGCGATTGCCATAATAATACATCTGTATCGTAAATTGAAATCAATTGATGTTGATGACACAGATATAATGAAATTTTAAGTATGTTGAATCAAAATTACATAGCATTAATTCCAATTCTTCCCATCCTTACCTTTTTGGTAATTGGGTTAATCGGACGCAGGTACTTCCCTAATTTTAGTGGTATATTGGGCACACTTTCATTGTTGACCTCATTCATTCTATCTGCAACGGTTGCCTATCAGTACTTCTTTGAAGTTGGAAAAATTGATGGTGTTTACCAGAAAATAATTGCATTGAAATATGTTTGGTTACAATTCACTCCAAACATTTCAATTGATATGGGAATATTGTTAGACCCGATTTCAGTAATGATGATTGTGATTGTGACCTTCATTTCGCTAATGGTTCATATTTACAGTTTGGGATACATGCATGGTGAATCTAGATTTGCGACCTATTATGCATTTCTGTCATTGTTTACATTCTCGATGCTGGGCTTGGTATTGTCTACTAATATCTTTCAAATTTACATATTCTGGGAACTTGTTGGAGTTTCTTCATTCCTTCTTATTGGCTATTACTACGAAAAACCTTCAGCTGTGGCCGCCTCCAAGAAAGCCTTTATCGTTACTCGTTTTGCCGATTTAGGTTTCTTAATTGGAATCCTTGTGCTTTCTTATTTTTCTGAGACCTTGGATTTCCAGACATTAATTCAACGGTTGACAACTGATGGAACTTATCTAAGCAGTATTGCTTCAGTGTCATTCCTTGGAGCTTCCGGATTAACATGGGGTTTATTACTTGTGTTTGCAGGAGGAGCAGGAAAGTCAGCTATGTTTCCGTTCCACATTTGGTTACCCGATGCGATGGAAGGTCCTACTCCTGTTTCAGCTTTGATTCACGCTGCTACTATGGTGGTAGCCGGTGTATACCTAGTTGCTCGTTTATTTCCAGTGTTTACAGTTTCATGTCCTGCCGCATTAGAAGTGGTCGCTTATGTGGGCATATTTTCGTCCATGTTCGCAGCGATTATTGCTTGTACGCAAACAGATATTAAACGAGTATTAGCCTATTCAACCATGTCGCAAATTGGGTTTATGATGTTTGCTCTTGGTGTTTCTGGTTATCATGGAGAAGAGGGTGTTGGATTTATGGCATCCATGTTTCACTTATTCACTCACTCAATATTTAAAGCATTATTATTCTTGGGAGCTGGTGCGGTAATTCATTATGTGCATAGCAACGAAATGAAGGACATGGGTGGGTTAAGAAAACTAATGCCGATTACTCATATAACATTTTTATTAGCCTGTTTGGCAATTGCCGGTATTCCTCCATTTGCAGGGTTTTTCAGTAAAGAAGAAATATTAACCGCTTGCTGGAACTCAAATAAAATCATTTTTGGAGCAGCTGTAATTACTGCTGGGTTAACTGCATTTTACATGTTCCGTTTATACTTCAATATTTTCTGGAATAAGGACTATTCATCGCATCACCATGATACCACCGAACATCATCACGGTGAAGCTCCAAAAACAATGCTACTGCCTCTTCTTATTCTTGCAGTACTTTCTGTTGTTGCCGGTTTTGTTCCCTTCAGCAAATTAGTTACCGCTGATGGAATTGGATTTGGAACAGAGTTTCACCTAGGTTTTGCTGCTGGTCCCGTAATACTTGCAGTGTGCGCCATTGCTCTTGCATATTATATGTATGCAAAAGAAAGTTTGGTTCCTCAAAAAGTTTCTGATGCGTTTAAAGGATTTTATACAGCAGCTTACCATAAGTTCTATTTTGATGAAATCTATTTGTTTTTTACCAAGAAAATAATTTTCAATTTAATTGGTAGACCTGCTGCTTGGGTTGACAAAAATATTTTTGATGGATTTATGAATTTATTAGCAACTCTTACCGAAAAACTTTCAGAACTGATTAAGCCGTTTCAATCTGGCAAAGTGCAAGAGTATGCCATTTACTTCTTTGCCGGAACTTTAGGGTTTGTATTATTATTCATTTATTTATGGACATAAAAAGCGGAATTATGGAAACCAATGAAATTCGTACATCACTGAAAAAAGCACTTGCAAGTCTTGAAATTGCAGAGTTTGAAATGAATCGTCCTCACGAAGATGTTGTGTCCATGTCTGTTTGCTATGGTGCTCGTCAATCACTGATTTCATTGTTGCAACTGTACTTGGTTGGTGAAAATTCAGCACCGAGTTCAAACATAAAGGAACTATACAATGAATGTTTGAAAAGAGACAATAGGTTTGCTTCCATTGATCTTACTTCAATTAGATGCAACGATATACAACACGAAGAGTGTGAAGGAAGGTATTGTTTATCGGTTGATAAAGTGAGTGAATGTGTGACTGTAGCAAAAGCGGTAAAAGAATTACTGCTTGAAAAGTTGAAGATTAATGAAAGTGAATTGAAATAATGACTAATTTAACCATACTAATAATTGTTCCCCTGCTTACGGCTATTGCTGTATTGTTCTGTAAAAATACTGCACAGATAAAGTGGACTTCTTTTATTGGATCACTCATTCAATTGGGAATTGCTACCACTATGTTCTTAGCTTATATAGCAGAAAGAGCTTCGGGAAATACAGCTCAAATGCTGTTTCAGCAGCGTTACAGCTGGTATAAAGCTCTAAACATTGAATACTTTATTGGTGTGGATGGCATTTCGATGGTCATGATTATGCTTACTGCCTGTGTGGTGGTAGCAGGTATCCTTATCTCGTGGCGAGTAGAAACGTTGTCAAAAGAATTTTTCTTCTTACTATTATTACTGAGTGTTGGTGCATACGGATTCTTCATTTCTCTCGATTTGTTCACCATGTTCTTCTTCCTTGAAGTAGCAGTAATTCCTAAATTCTTGTTGATTGCAATATGGGGAAGTGGTAAAAAGGAATACAGTGCCATGAAACTTGCCTTGATGTTAATGGGAGGTTCGGTGTTTGTGCTGATAGGTTTATTGGCAACCTATTTTGCTACAGATACAGGTGGTGGAGCGCATACTTGGGATTTATTACAAATAGCTCATGCTCACATTTCACTTCAAACACAGATGTATATTTTTCCTTTCCTGTTTGTAGGATTTGGAGTATTCACAGCTTTGTTTCCTTTTCATACTTGGGTGCCTGACGGACACTCTTCGGCACCTACAGCGGCATCTATGTTCCTTGCTGGTATTTCAATGAAACTTGGAGGTTATGGTGCATTACGTGTAGCCGTTTATTTAATGCCTGAAGCAGCACAACAATATTCGTGGGTGATTGTATTGCTTGCTACCATTGCCATTATCTATGGTTCGTTTGCAACTTTGATGCAAAAAGATTTAAAATACATGAATGCTTATTCATCCGTAAGTCACTGTGGATTTATTTTACTTGGTATGGGTATGCTTACCAAAACGGCTATAATAGGAGCGGTGATGCAAATGGTTTCTCACGGTGTGATGACAGCCCTTTTCTTCGGTGCAATTGGCATGATATACGAACGAACACATACTCGTCAGTTATCTGAATTAGGAGGATTGCTTAAGGTGCTTCCTTTTATCGGAACAGTGTATGTTATTACTGGACTATGTTCATTAGGCTTACCTGGCTTAAGTGGATTTGTTGCCGAAATGACTGTGTTTGTAGGTTCATGGCAACGCAATGATATGTTTCATCGTGTTGCAACTATTCTTGCAGCTGCATCTATTGTGGTAACGGCTGTTTACATTTTGCGCGCAGCAGGAAAAGCTGTTATGGGTCCAATTGTGAACGAACATTTTGAACATCTTAAAGATGCTACATGGAATGAAAAGTTTGCTTCGGTTTTATTGATTTTAGCCATACTCGCAATCGGTATTGCTCCCTTTTGGTTATATAATCTAATTGCTCCGGATGCTCAGTTAATAATGGAAAACATTGCACGTAGCGTAACAGGAATTTAAAATATGAGTACTGACATTTTTTTATTTATGAAATCAGAGTTGAGCCTTACGCTCATCATCTTTATTTTGCTTATCCTTAAAGTATGGGATGGCATTAAAGATAACAGTACGTATTTGCATATCGCCAATTTTCTATTGTTGTTGAACTTTGCTGTAGGATTTATTTACACCAACGAAGGGGTGCTTTTCAACGGAATGTTCCATACCACGACTTTGCTTGTATTCGAAAAGTCAATATTGAATTTAGGTACACTTCTTATCTCGTTGCAAGCTTTTGATTGGCTTAAAACACATAAACATGTACCTGAGTTTTACATTCTTTTGCTTACCACTTTGATGGGTATGTTCTTTATGATATCTAGCGGGAACTTCCTGATGTTTTATCTTGGTCTTGAACTGGCTTCTATACCATTGGCTGCACTTGCCAACTTCGATTTAGAAAAATTAAAATCATCGGAAGCGGCAGTTAAAATGATTTTACTTTCTGCATTTTCATCATGTATTATGCTTTTCGGTATCTCATTGTTATACGGAAGTACGGGTACTTTAAGTTTTGCTGAATTGCCTGCGCTCATTGCTGCCGGACATCTTCAGTTGCTTGCGTTGATATTTATTTTTGTGGGGTTTGCGTTCAAACTATCTTCCGTTCCTTTTCATTTGTGGACTGCGGATGTTTATGAAGGTTCGCCTGTGGCTATCACATCTTACCTTTCCGTTATTTCGAAAGCGGCCATTGTGTTTGTATTCATATCTGTGCTTGGGCCTTTGTTTCTGAATCTTCCTGGCACTTGGTACAATATCTTATTCTTAAGCATTATTCTTACCATAACCGTAGGTAATTTGTTTGCTATTCGTCAGGATAATATCAAGCGATTCCTTGCATTTTCGTCAATTGCACAAGCTGGTTATATTTTATTAGGATTATCGGCAGGGAACCAAATGGGAACTACAGCCACCATTTATTTTTTACTAGTTTACGTATTCTCCAATCTTGGTGCATTTGGCGTTATTGGGCTAGTATCTTATTATGCAGACAAAGAAAACATAAGTGATTACAAAGGCTTTTACAAAACAAATCCAATGCTAAGCTGGATATTGGCTATCGCATTGTTCTCGCTTGCCGGAGTGCCGCCAACGGCTGGGTTTTTCGGGAAAATGTTTTTAGTAACGGCAGGTGCTAGTCGTGGTAATTACATCTTGGTTATTATTGCAGCGCTTAATATGATTGTATCTCTATATTATTACTTACGTGTGGTAAAAGCGATGTTTGTTGACCCTAACGAGTCGCCAATACCTAAAATCACAGGTAGCATCACTGCTCGCCTAGGACTTATTATATGTATGATAGGTGTAGTTGTCATCGGATTTGCAAGTTGCATCTATAATTATATTCATAGCCTCACATTTTAATCGAAAAATAAAAAATGGCATTAAACGGAAACTATGTATTCGAAGAACTTGGAGAGGTAAAATGCTCCGTTATTGAAAAAAACTGCTCTGCCGAACGTGTCGAATTTCTTAAAAAACTTTTAGAATTTAATGGGTTCACGGTGGTGGTGGTGAATAGTCCGCCACCTAAGACGGCTGCTAAGCCTGCCGTGGCTGAGGCTGATGCTTCTGTAGCACCTGCACCGCCTCCTGCTCCTACTACTTTTACAGTTGGTGTGACTGACCTAACTTTCAACCCTGTTAATGGGGTATACAACCGTCAGTTGAAAACACCTGATGGGCGCTTTGTGACTGTGCGATATTGGAAGCAACAGGAAACAGAATCGCGAGACGATATCTGGTACTGGAAAAGTTAGTTGTTTTTCTTTCTCTAAAAATAAATCAATCCCTCAATTTAGTTCATTCCTTTTGAATGAAAATTATGCGTTGAATAAACGTTAATCTGTGCCATCAGGGTCGGAAGCGAGGTGAGCTGCAATAGCAAATTTAATTTCGCTGTAGGTAAATTCGTCACCCAGGGATTGTTTAATTTGTCCGAAGAAAAGGGTGTTTAATTTTTTTGCAGTAGCTATTATTTTTTTTGCTTTTTCATCCGAAATAAAATCGCTGCCCGGCAATTCCCCTTTGGTAACATAATGTGCTAAATGCCCCTCAATGGTTCCTGTCGACATACTTCTTTCCTGAGCAATATCCAAAACACTTTTCCCGGCTTTATACATTTTAAACGTTTCGAGTTTGGTATCTGTTTTCTCTTTTTTAACGGCAGGTTCTTTTTTTGTTTTCTCTTTTTTCGATTTGCTCAGTTTTTCTGTTCTGCCTGAACTTGTGTTACTGATTGGAATTTCGTTTACCTGCCTCAACATTTCATCACGAACAATATCTTTATAAATCCGTTTAACATCAGCTCCGGTAAATTCTTTGTTGGCAATTACCGATTCCACCACACAAGCCGATTTGCTGATTAATTTTAATTGTTCGAAAAACAAAACTTCCAGTTCGAGCAATTCCTGAACATAGGTTTTGATTTTCTTTTCTTCCTTTATTTTTTCAATCTGCTTAAATATGTTTTTGGAGAAATCTTTTAAAATGGGTGTAAAATACTCACAGGCGGCCACGGTTCGTTTGTGGAGAAATTCCATATAGCCTTCTTGCCGGGTACCCAGAATATGTGTTACCTGACCTTTAAATTTATCAGCAATGGGTTGTATTTCCAAAAGGTCTTTCTCCAGTTCTTTTGCCCAGGCGTGATGTTTTTGTTTAACCGATTTTGTTTCGTCTGTTTTTTTATAACTGTCGGCATGTTCCTGAATTTCCTTAACCAAAGCGGTGAAATCAAAACAGCGTAAGATGTAATTTTTAAGAAAAGTATGCGTTTCGGCTGATAGAATCTGTTTCAGGTTTTGTTCTTCTGTTAACGTTCTGGAGTAATCGGCAATCTTAATATCGCTGCTAATACTGTTTGCATTTACCTGAGATGTGAGCACCAGTCCGGCCAAAGAACGCAAGCGGGAAAGAGCCACATATACCTGCCCCGGTGCAAATGCATCTCCTATATCCACCACAGCCTTGTCGAAAGTCAATCCCTGACTCTTGTGCACAGTGATAGCCCAGGCCAGCTTAATCGGAAAGTGAATAAATTTTCCGCTAACACTTTCTTCAATCTCGTTGCTTGCTGAGTTCAGTTTATATTTAATATTTTCCCATGTATAGGGTTCAACCAGTATCTTGTTTTTTGTATCGTTAAAATACACTTCAATCGACTCGTCTGTTAAAGATGCAATCACTCCGATTCGGCCATTAAAGAAGCGTTGTTGACCGGTAGGGTCGTTTTTTACAAACATTACCTGTGCCCCTTTTTTTAGTTCCAGAGTTTTCTCTATCGGATAAGAATTATCGTAAAAGTCGCCTTCAATTTTCGCATCGTAAAAGAAAGATTTTTCGGGTAGCTGTTGCAAAAACGATTTGTTCAGTTCGTTTGCTTTATAATTATGTGTGGTAAGCGTTATATAATTTTCTTCGGGTAAAGGTTTAAAGTTTGGTTTGTAAAAGGTGTTCAGTAATGTAAAATCTTCGGTGGTGAGGATATTATTGCGCAAATGCCCCAGCAAATCAATAAAAGTGGTATCGGCCTGACGGTATATTTTATCCAGTTCGATGTACACGGGTTTGTTGTTTTGCAAAACCCTTGAATCGAAAAAATAAATACTCTTATAAAAAGGTTTAAGATAGGCCCATTCATCATCTTTTGCTACAGGGGGCAACTGCAGTAAATCCCCAATAAATAATACCTGAACACCGCCAAAAGGAAGATGATTTCGTCTGCGCACATGACGTAATATAACATCGATTGCATCCAGCAAATCGGCCCTCAACATACTTACTTCATCAATAATCAGGAGTTCGAGTTCGCGCAACAGTTTACGTTTGGCATCAAACATCTGAAGGTTTTTGATTAGCGAAGTAGGGTCGCTTACTCTCGAGTTTTCGGCAAAGGTTTTCGAAAGTTGAATTTCCGGAATAAAACTCCCGAAAGGCAATTGAAACAACGAATGTAATGTAACTCCTTTAGCATTGATTGCGGCAATACCCGTTGGAGCAGCCACCACACATTTCTTATAAGTAGAATTAACTATCTGATGAAGTAAGGTGGTTTTGCCCGTTCCGGCTTTTCCGGTAAGGAACACATTTTTATTTGTCTGACTAATGAATTTAGCAACAAACTCGGCTGGTTCCAAATCAATGTTGAGTTGTTCCATGATGCAAGCTAACTATGTTTTGTTATTTTTAGGTGGCATAGGGCCCCGCTTGTAAATAATTAATCCGTTCAGGAAATTTCGTAACAACTGGTCTCCACACTCTACATAGTTAGGATGATCGGGTTTACGGTAAAGTGCATTCAATTCGCTTTTCGAAATATCAAAATCGGCAAGCTTTAAAATCTTCACTACATCTTCGTCTTTTAGTTCAAGCGCTACGCGTAGTTTTTTAAGAATATCGTTGTTCGTTAACATTATTTTTAGTTTGTTCGTAAAATTAGAAATAAAATTGGAACGGTTTATGCATTTAAACCAAATAGAAAGTTATTCGTCTTAACTTTGTAACTTAAAAAATAATCAAAATGAAAAAGGTATTCTTCTCAATCGCGGTGTTCGGAAGCTGTTTAACCAGCCTGCCGGCCCTTGCTCAAGGTCAGATAAAAGATTCTCTTGGCCTGCCGGGCGACAATCTTAACCTATATGGTGTACTCGACATTTTTCAACAATCAAAAACCTTAGAGGAATTTGAAGGAAAACTAAATGCTCAGGATTCTAAAATAAATAACCTCGATTTGAACGGAGATAACAAAATTGACTACATAAAAGTGGTGGATAATGTTCAGGGTAATTCTCACGCCATTGTTCTGAAAGATGAAATAAGCGAAAAAGACTTGCAGGATGTTGCCGTGATAGAAGTCGAAAAAGACAAGAACGGTAAAGTAAAGATTCAGATAGTAGGTGATGAAGCTCTTTATGGTAAAAACTACATTGTGGAGCCAAAGGACATGGAAGATAAGAGTGTTTCGTCTGGAGGTACTCCTAACCCGGGTTATTCGGGGCAGACCAACCAGACCACTGTTATTAATAATACAACCAATAATTATTACGACAACGATAATTATTACCCTCATAATAATTACAACACGGTTTATTATCCGGTAAACACCTGGTATATGTGGGACTTCTTGTTCGCTCCTACTTATGTAGTGTATGTGTCGCCATGGCATTGGGGGTATTATCCTACCTATTGGAATCCGTGGGTACCTATGTACTGGCACGAATATTACGGTTACCATTATCATCATTATGGATATTACCACAGAGCTTACGAATATCGTTCGCCCGACACACATGGTTTTTATGGTCACAGACGAACTGTTTCTGAAACCGTTCATCACCGCGAATCGGAAGGCGCTTATCACTCCACTTATGGGCATCGTGATATGTTGAATAAATCGATAAACGAAAACAGAGTAATTAGAGATAACAATAATCAGCAAGGCAGAGATGATCGCAGAAACAATGGTCAGCCGAACAGAAATGACCAAAGAAACAATCCTGGTCAGGGAAGAGATAATCACAGAAATGATAATCAACAGCAGAACAACAGACCGGAAAGGAATAATCCTCCTCAAGGCAGAGATGACCACAGAAACGATAATCAACAGCAGCAAAACAACAGACAGGAGCGAAATAATCCTCCTCAAAACAATACGCACGAAAGCCGACCAGAGCGCAATAATCAACAAGCTCGCCCTAGTCGTTCGGAACGAAGAGAAGCCAGACAAGTGCAACGTTCGGAGCAACATTCCCAAGCTCAACCAAGGAGTGAATCAAGAGGTAACAATTCAGGCAACTCTGGTAATTCCGGAGGTGGAGGCGGAAGAAGAAGATAAAAAAAGAAAACCCGAACATGTGTTCGGGTTTTTCTTTTTATGATAGAATGGTTTCTTGCCTATCTCATACATTATATCACCCCTTTATCCCCTTGGGGGGGAAGCTTAGTGATAAATAAATTTTGCTTGTACTTATTCACCCCTCTCCTTTGGAGAGGGGCCGGGGGTGAGGCGTTATTGTTTCTTGATATTAATACTCCAGCACTCGTTTCATCACCGCACTTACTTTGGTGGTATTCGGAAGCATGGTGCTTTCTAAAGTAGAGTTAAGCGGAATGGCAGGCAGGTTTTCCGAACCTGTTATTTCCACCGGAGCATCCAGGTGTTCGAAGCATAGTTTCGAAATTCGTCCGGCCAGTGCCTGAGCAAAACTGTTGTTGGTAGGCTCTTCGGTTAGTACTATACATCTTCCGTGTTTTTTTACAGAAGTAATTATGGTTTCTTCGTCCAACGGACTGATGGTTCTTAAATCGATAATTTCTATACGTCCTGAATACTCTTTAGCTGCATTCTTTGCCCAGTAAACGCCCATGCCGTAAGTAATAACGGTAAGCGTGGTAGTAACTGCGCTCACTTCTGCTTCCTGCACCATTCTTGCTTTTCCGATAGGTATGATGTAATCTTCATCTGGCTCTATGGTTCGGGCATCTTCGGTTCCTTTAATTTTACTCCAGTACAAACCTTTGTGCTCAAGCATCACCACCGGATTAGGGTCGTAATAGGCGGCTTTCATTAGTCCTTTTAAATCGGCACCGGTAGATGGATAACATATTTTTATACCTCTGATATTAGCCAGCACACTTTCTACACTGGATGAATGATAAGGCCCACCGCTTCCGTAAGCTCCTATGGGCACACGAATGATGCAACTCACCGGCCATTTACCATTGGATAAATAACACGAGCGACTTACTTCGGTAAACAATTGATTTAATCCCGGCCAAATATAATCGGCAAACTGAACCTCCACAATGGGTTTACAACCTGCCGCACTCATACCTACTGTGCTTCCTATAATAAATGCTTCCTGAATGGGGGTGTTGAACACGCGATGGTCGCCAAACGTTTGAGCCAATGTGGCCGCTTCGCGAAACACACCTCCCAGTCGTTGTCCTACATCCTGACCATACAACAGGCATTCCGGATGTTTGGCCATCAGTTCGCGAATAGCAAACAAAGCCGAATCTACCATCACAGTTTTTTCTTTTCCTGCCGGAGCACGTTCTCCTTTTTCTTCGGTAACGGGGGTAGGGGCAAAGTCGTGAGTAAACAAATCTTCCGGTCTGGGGTCTTCGGCAGCCTGAGCTTTTTTGAAATCGTCTTCCACCTTTTGTTTGGCGTGTTTTTCTATCTCTTCCAGCTCGCTGTTGTAAAAACCTGCCACCAGCATATAATTGCGCAGTTTCGGAAACGGGTCTCTTTGCTGGGCTTCTTCCAGGTCGTCTCTGTACCATTCTTTTCTAACCCCCGATGTATGGTGATTGAGCAAAGGCACTTTGGCATGAATCAAAAAGGGTCTTCTTTCTTTTCGAATAATACCAATCACTTCGGCTATGGTGGTGTAACATTTTTCGAAATTAGTTCCGTCTATGGTTCGTGTTTCGAGTCCTTTAAAACCTTTTGCATATTCGGTAGCATCCTGAGCTCTTATTTCGCGGGCATTTGCCGATATATCCCATTCGTTGTCCTGAACCAGATACAGTATGGGCAGTTTTTTCAATACAGCCATCTGAAACGCTTCGGCCACTTCTCCTTCGGTAATGCAGGCATCGCCCAGCGAACATACCGCCACTCCGGGTTCTTTATCCTTCTTTTCATCCGGATGAGTAATGCTCTTTAGCTTTTCGAAATATTGAATTCCGAGTGCCACACCTGTGGTAGGTATGGCTTGCATCCCTGTGGCCGATGATTGCATCGGTATTTTGGGCATTGTATCTCTTTTTAAACTTGGGTGACTGTAATAGGTGCGCCCTCCACTAAAAGGGTCGTCACGCTTGGCAAGCAACTGAAGCATCAGTTCGTAAGGCTGCATGCCTATGCCCAGCAGCATACTGTCGTCACGATAATAAGCCGACAAATAATCTTGTGGTTTTAGCTGAAGTCCCATAGCCAGTTGCACAGCCTCGTGCCCACGCGAAGTAGCATGAACATATTTAGATGTTACTTCCTTGTTGGCTTCATATAGCTCTGTCATACTTTTGGCGGTACACATCAGCTCGTATGCAGTCAGCAAAGTAGCTTCATCCAAAGGTGAATTTATTTTTCTTTTTTTATCCGACATTGCTTTTTGCATACCTTTACTTTACAGCGGAAGCAGATGCTCTGCTACCCTCCCGCTTTTTTGCCCGACAAAAGTAGAATAATAATTTTAGAATTTTGGATTTGTAGAATTTTAGAATGAAAATCTTTACGAAATACGAATGATACTAATTTACGAATGAAGGTTGGGATAGAGGGGAGGAGGATTTCGAATTTTAGATTTCAGATTTCAAATTTGGGATTGATGAGGGGAGTTGCGTTACAAACGCCATTCTCAACCGCACTCGTTACAAATGAGGGCGAGGGGGGCATTTGGATGCTCCAAAGCTTTAAAGAGGAACAACAAAGCTTTAAAGAAAGGCAACAAAGCTTTAAAGAGGGGCAACAAAGCTTTAAAGAGGGGCAACAAAGCTTTAAAGAGAGGCAACAAAGCTTTAAAGAGGGACAACAAAGCTTTAATGAGGGGCAACAAAGCTTTAATGAGAGGCAACAAAGCTTTAATGAGGGGCAACAAAGCTTTAAAGAGAGGCAACAAAGCTTTAAAGCGGGACAACAAAGCTTTAAAGAGAGGCAACAAAGCTTGATGCCTTTGCAAGTGTTTTTTCACCCGCAAACCGAACCTGTTTAATTTCCTCAGACAAATATAATACATATATATATGTATAATTAAAACTTATTCCAACCGTCACGCTTCTCCCACTCTCTTGCGGAGAGGGGATAAAGGGGAGAGGTGATAAGTTTTTCCTAAATTTCTCTCCATCTCGGGTTCCCGTTATCTGCCAAAGTAACAGCTTTTCGTCATTTTTTTTAGTTTTTAGTTATTCGTTATTAGGTTTTAGTTAATAGTTCATAGTTTTTGAAATTGAACTTTTGTAACAACACGCCTTGCCACTCGATTTCAACTTTGATATCGTATCACTACACGTCTGGTGACTAAACATCAAAGTTGAAATCGTATCACCACACGCCTTGCCACTCGATTTCAAAGTTGAAATCGTATCACTACACGTCTGGTGACTAAACATCAAAGTTGAAATCGACTCATAAGGCATTTTGCAAGGTTTTTTCATTTTCAAAATTCTCAAAGAGCTGTTTGTTTGGCACTAATCCTTAAGATTATATTCGTCTGAACGCCTCACCCCTTTATCCCCTCTCCAATAGAGAGGGGGAGGTGGGTGACGGTTGGGTAACACCTCACCCCCGGCCCCTCTCCTTGAAAAAAGGAGAGGGGGGCCATGGTGTGACGGTTGGGGGAGGAATATGTCACCCCTAACGGGGTTAAAACATAATAACTCCCTGCCGAAATGCAGGAAGTTTTT
>CAIYIS010000001.1 GCA_903926385.1 uncultured Bacteroidota bacterium | reverse complement strand
TTAATTTTAGAGGTGAAATTTGTAGAATTTTAGAATTGGGAGTGGAAAGGAGGATTGAGGTATGTAAGCAAAGCTTACAAAATTAACTACAACCTAAGCCCTGACACACTTGCCAACGCTTCAGCTTAGCTCGTACGGGGGCGAGAGATGAATTGTTGAAAAGGCCGTAGCGGGAAGCTACGGCCTTTTGAATTAGAGGCTGGCTTGTTGCTGGTTTATGGAGTCGAAGACTTTTTTGGAAATTTGGCTGATGGCGTTGGCGAGTGATTTGACATCGTTTCCTTTTGTCATAACGGTGATGAGGTATGGGGAGTTGTTGAGGTAAATGATTCCGGATTCGCTGAGTTGGTGTTCGGGGTTTCCGGGACGGGCGAATTCGCCAAATTTATGAGCGATGGTGATGTCGGGGGGGAGGTTTTTGGCAAGGCCATCGGTGAAGTCGGATTGAGAAAGTAAACCGGCAGCGAATTGGGAGCTTGGGGTGTCGAGGTATGAGGCATTGTAAATTACTTTGAGGAATTGGGAATAGTCTTTAGCTGTAATTTGATAATTGGGGTCGTGGGGGTCGACATTAGGAAGGCCAAGGTCGAGGTAAATTTTACGAAAGATATCGAGGTCGGTGTTGTTATTAATAAGGTATGTTGCGTTGTTGTCGGAATAGGCAATCATGTATTTGAGGAGTTCTTTGACGGTATATGAATTTCCGGGATGAATTTGGTGGCTGTTGTATGTTTGGAGTGGAATATCTTTGTTGGGAATGAATGTCAATTTGGTGTTGAGGTATCCGGGTTTTTTCTGTTCCATAAGAAGATTGGCGATGAGAAAAGGGACTTTGATAAGAGAGCCTGGATTGAAGGTTTCGGATTGGTTGATGGACATCCATTGAGCATTATTGAAAGTACGGAGGTAAACGGAAGCGGAGGAAATGGCTCCTGTTTTTTTGAAATTTTGAATAAGGTCGGAAAGTTGGAATTTGATGCCATCGAAAGATGTGGATGGGCATGTGGGTTCGGAAAAGAGTAAAGGGCTGATGTATTTGAATCCTGTGAGTCGATTGACTTGTAAATTGCAGGAAAGGGATTGGGAATTGGAGGATGGGGGTATGTAGTTTTTTTGTTTTGCTTCTTGACGTTTGTTATAATTATAGAAGAGTGCAAAATTGATGGCAGAAGTGAAAATGACTATGGCTGCAATGTAAGCGATGGTTGTTTTGTTGATTTTCATTTTTAAAAATTTAGTTTATACTATAGAAATATGATTAGGATTAAGCGATGGTAGATTTAATAAGTTTGGTACGATATGTAGAGAATACAGCGGATTTGGAGATGAAACCGATGTATTGCTGATTGTCGATAACGGGCAGATTCCAAGCGCCTGTTTGGTCGAATTTTTTCATAACAGATTCCATAGATTCGTTAGGAGAGATGATTGCCGGAGGCATAATCATTACGTCTTTAGCAAGAATTTTGTCGTAGAGTTCGGTTTTGAAAATGATGTCTCTGATGTTGTCGAGGATGATGATGCCGACTAATTGATTGTTGGTATCGGTAACGGGAAAGATGTTACGTTGAGCTTTTGAAATTAAATTGACGATGGAGCGAAGGGAATCGAGGGGAGAGATGGTTTGAAAATTGGTTTCGACAAGGTTTGTGGTTTTGATGGAAGCAAGGATATTGTGGTCGCGGTCGTAAGTAAAAACTTTGCCGGAAAGAGCAAGTTTTTTAGTGTCCATGGAATTAGGTTCGAAATATTTTGAGACGGCAAAACCGATGGAAGAGACAATCATGAGTGGAATCATGAGGGTGTATCCACCAGTGATTTCGGCAATGAGGAAAATGGCTGTAAGGGGAGCGTGATAGAGACCGCTGAGAATGCCTGCCATGCCGACAATGGTGAAATTGCTAACGGGAAGATTGGCGATACCGAGGATGTTGAAAATTTTAGAAAAGAAGAAACCGAGGTAAGTTCCAACAAAGAGAGATGGAGCGAAGTTGCCACCATTGCCTCCACTACCGATGGTGATGGCTGTGGCGATGGCTTTGATGAAAACGAGAATGCCTACGAAAGCGAGCACCAGTGTTTGGTTGGATTTAAAGTTGTGAAAGATGCTATTGTCTAATAGATTTTCGGGATGTCGAGGGAAAGGGTTTTGATGCTTTGGTAGCCTTCGCCAAAGAGGGAAGGGAAAACGAAAATGAGAATGGCTAAGAGGATGCCTCCTATAATGACTTTGTTGTATAAATTATTTTTCGACTTATGGAAGAGGCTTTCGATTTTGATAAAGGTGCGAGAGTGGTAAACGGAAACGACACCCGCGAGGAGGCCGAGGAGAATATAGAAAGGAACATTAACATAATTGAATGGCTGTTGTAACTGGAATGATAGAATGATATTGTCTTGCAAAAGGATTTTGGAACAGAGAGCGCCTGTGGCCGCAGAGATAATGAGAGGTGTGAAAGCAGCAATGCTGATATCGATTAAAAGGACTTCGAGCGCAAAGAGGACGCCCGCAATGGGAGCATTGAAAGCAGCACCGATTCCGGCAGCGATACCGCAAGCGAGAAGGAGAGTACGTTCGCGGTAATCGAGGTGAAAATTTTTGGCAAAGTTGGAGCCGAAGGCGGCACCTGTGATAACGATTGGAGCTTCGAGCCCAGCGGAACCGCCCATTCCGACAGTGAGGGAACTGGTGATGATTTGAGCGAACATTTGTTCGCGGGGGAGAGTGCTGGATTTTCGGGCGAGAGCAAAATGAATGTGAGCAAGGCCTTTGTCGAGTTTTCCTTTTAAGATTTTTTTGATAACAAGTACGGTGAGTAAAATTCCGATAAAGGGAAGAGCGATATAGAAGTATTGGACATCGCCAAATTTATTGTAAGTGGCAGCGATGAAGATATAATGAGCAAAGAGTTTAAGAATGATAGCGGCCAAGCCGACTGAGATACCGACAATGATACTTGCTAAAAAAATGAATTGCTTTTTTGAGAATCGGGCTTGAGCAGAAAATATGAAGAAAGTTAATTTGTTAATGAATTTCATTTTTGAAAAACTAGAAGCACTAGGCATGATTAGGAATTAAAAATGAATTGTTGAATGATAAAAACAAAAGCACCAGCGAAATAACCGAGCAGGGCTAAGGGAGTAATTTTACGTAAATACCAAGCGAAGGTAATGTTTTCGAGGCCCATTGCAGCAACCCCAGCAGCAGAGCCAATAACGAGAACACTGCCGCCAGTACCTGTGGCATAGGCGAGAAATTCCCAGAGGTAATTATCGATAGGATATTGAGCAAGGCTAAACATATTTTGAGAAGCAGCAAGCAAAGGAACATTGTCGATAATGGAAGAAAGCAGCCCAAAAGAAATAGCAATATTATTGATGCTATGCAGATTTTGAGATAACCAAGCAGCAAGGGAAGCTAAGATGCCAGCAGTTTGGAGGGCATCGACCGCAAGGAGAATACCGAGAAAAAAGAGAATGCTAGGAGTGTCGATTTTTCGCAAGGCTTGAGGCACGGAGAAAATAATTTTGTGTTGTTCGTTTTTTTTGATGTGAAGGATTTCGGTAGTAATCCAGAGTAAACCAAGACCGATGAGGATACCCATAAACGGAGGAAGATGAGTAAGTGATTTGAAAACGGGAACGAGAAAAAGAATTAGGATTCCGGAAAAAAAATATTATTTGCTGATGCATGCCAGAAACAGGAGAAGCTGTTTTGAGTTCGGAAGCGAGAGGGCGCTGAATATTGCCTTTGAGCGTGAATGAAAGAAAAATTAAAGGAGTAAGGAGGCAGACAAGGCTAGGCAAAAATAATTTTAGAATGATGTTGAGAGGCGAAATTTGGCCACCAATCCAAAGCATTGTGGTGGTGACATCGCCAATGGGACTCCAAGCACCACCAGCATTGGCAGCCACAATGACAATACCAGCAAAGAAGAGTCGGTCGTTTTCATTGCGAATGAGTTTTCGAAGAAGAGTAATTATGACAATGGCTGTGGTGAGGTTATCTAAAAGGGCGGAAAGGAAAAAGGTAATGAATGCGACTAACCAAAGTAGTTTGCGCTTGTCGTTATTGGTGATTTGATTGGTGATGATATCAAAACCATCGTGAGCATCGATGAGCTCGACAATGGTCATGGCACCGAGAAGAAAAAATAAGATGCCTGCAATTTGGGCGATGTGGGAAGACAGGGCATCGGGAACGAAAGAATTATCGGGTGAGAAGAATGCCAGGAGAGTCCAACAGAGGACACCAGACACTAATGCGATAGCGGCTTTATTGATTTTGAAAAAAGATTCGAAAGCAATAAGGCAATAGCCGATTATAAAAATAATGCAAATGGAAACCGTCATTTTGTCAAAGTTACGATAAAACAAAAGGAAAAAACATCCGGATGCGATTAAGCAAACCGGATGACCTCACTCAACCAACAAAAACCTAAACAACAACCAGAAGAGTGAGGATTTAAAAAGAGACTAAACATGTTTAATAATCTTGGTGGTTTTACCAGTTAAAGTTTCGTATTGTTTGGCAAAATTGATAAAACCTACTTCGGCATTTTTATTAGAAATAGTAATATTCAAATCTTCCCAAATGCCACTACAAAAAGGGAGACTAAAATCGGGAGTAGCGATTTCGCCCAGAAAAACATCAGCAGTTTTCCAAAGAATAAATTTTTTATCGGCTTGATAAATTCCGTAAACATAATCGTCAAACTTATTATGAGAAAAATGTAGTTTGATATTAATTTTAAAACTGAAACAGTCGGTAAGCATATTTTCGAATTCGCTAATTCGAGTTTCTCTATTATTGTTATTATCCATAATAATATGGGGTTTTAAAATACATTACTAAAAAAAAATAATTTAAGAATGAAGAGAGGCGCTTTACAAACAGATAGCCAAATTAAAAATGGCTACTATCTAAGACGAATACCCAACAGGAAATAACTTGTTGAAAATATTAATGTCTAACTGATTTTTAGAGGATATTAAAACTCAAAAAAAAGCAGAGGAGTAAAGCAGATTATAAGGTAACGGGGGGGCCTCGAAGAGAAAGGGAGGCAGAAAATGTTTTTGCTAAAAAACAAGCAGGGTTAGCAAAAAGAAAAGTAGAATAAAAGTAAGGAGAAGAATTGTTAATGGTTTTGAAGTACACATTGTTTTTTTCGTCACGTGCTTTTTTACGAATCCATCGAGGAGTTGCAACGGATTCTTTAGAAGGGGTTTTGAATTTAGTGCTAATGTTATTAATGACAGAAGCACTATTGTTGAAAATGTGAACGGAAAGTTTATCGGAATCAAACCCGTGCAATGGTTTTGCATTAATGCCCTGTAAGAGCACTAATGACACTACTGCGAGTATATAAAGTTTAATACTTTTTTTATTTGAACGGTTGGACATCAAAAAAAATTTTGGCAAATGTAATATAAAATGAATACAGGGCAAAAAAAATGCGAGCAAGTTGCACCTCACCCCCGACCCCTCTCCTTGAAAAAAGGAGAGGGGGGCTAGTAGGTGACGGTTGGGATGAGAAAGGACGATTGGGACTGGATAAGGAAGAAATTATGTATTATAAAAGATGAATTATAAATGAAAGTTAGGGCTAAAAAAGGGGGAAAGGAAATTATGTATTATAAAAGGTGAATTATAAATGAAAGTAAGGGCTAAAAAAGGGGAAAGGAAATTATGTATTATAAAAGATGAATTATAAATGAAAGTAAGTGCTAAAAAAAGGGGGAAATAAGGAAGGAGAGATGGGTGAGGAGGGGGAAATAGGTTAATATTGTATTTCCCCCTCGCTGTTTTCTGTGTTTTAATATGTGAATAGTGCTATCTCACCATAGCCAAAGAATTATCTTTAGTTTTAACCACAATTCCCTTTATCGGATCGAAAGAGAGAGACACTATGCTGTTAGAAGTGATTTCTGAATTTTCGGTGTTTATGTTTATAAATGCATACAAGTCGTAACGCATAATTCCTTTATCTGTTCCGACATAGACCTCACCATCGGGTTTGGTGCAAATACAAGTGACATTATCGGAAGGCATTGCTGAATTTTTTTCGTTAAAGAAGTACACCTTTCTGTTTTTCTTTTTGATGCGATACAAGCCTTTGTCGGTACCGTACCAAAAGGAGTTATCCGTTTCGGCAAAAGCAGTTACTCTTTCATTTTTCCCAATAATAGAATTAATCTCCGGTTGTGTTTGTGCAAAAAGCGTTAGAGCAAACACGATGTTTACAATTGTAAGTAATGTTTTTTTCATCTTTTTATGTTATTTGTTGTTGATTTACGCCACAAAAGTAGGGGGAGTGGATAACCTAAAAAATCACATAAAAGGGGGAGGAAATGAAAATTTCCGAAAAGGCATTACTTAATCAAACCATTTGGTGTAATAAAAACACTACACCAATTTATTCTGAATAGCCTTGATTACGGCTTCGCTTTTGGAGTTAACATGAAGTTTAGCGTAGGTATTTTTGATATGAGTGCGCACTGTTTCCAGACTTACATCCAGTTCGGCAGAAATCATTTTATAACTAAAACCCCTAACCAGCAAGGTAAGCACATCTTGTTCGCGGGCGGTGAGCGACTGCAAATCCTTTTTGTTTTGAAAAGGCTGAGAGAACAATTTCAACACTTGCTTAGCTACTGAGGGAGTCATGGGAGCACCACCATTATGGGCTTCGCGGATGTACTCCACTATTTTTTCGGGAGGAGTTTTCTTTAAAATATAACCCGATGCTCCATCGCAGATAGCCTGAAACACTCGTTCGTTATCGTCAAACACGGTAATCATGAGTACATGCACATCCATATTGGCTTCGCGAATTTTTCGCAATCCTTCCAATCCGTTTTCTATGGGCATATCAATGTCCATCAAAATTACATCGGGTTGATGCAACTGCACTTTACGGATGATGTCTTTGCAGTTATCATATCTTTCGAGCAACATCATATCATCGGCATCCGAAATAATATCCATCATACTTTCTGCAAAGTCTTTGTTGTCTTCAAACATTATTAGTTTTATCATTGGGCAAATATGGTTAAAGTTATTTTCTTATTTCCTCCCCTATTTATGGGATGTTTTTAATAAACTCAATAGTGGTTCCTTCTCCTTTTTTACTGTTAACAATCAGTTCGGCTTTCGATTCGCGGGCTCTTTTGCTCATGTTCTTCATGCCGTTTCCTCCTGTGCCTGTTATCGAATCGGTGCTATCAAACCCTTTTCCGTTGTCGGAAATGCGCATATAAAGTTTATTGCCCGAGATGGAAAGCACAATGTGGGCTTGTGTGGCACCCGAGTATTTAGCCAGATTATTAATGGCTTCTTTAAAGATAAGAAACAGATTGTTTTTTAATTCGAGGGGCAACACAAGGTTGGTGTTGGCAGAAGGGAAATCAATAATACAGGTTATGTTTTTCGCTTCGAGTACAGTGCCTGCAAACTCGCGCATGCGCGATAAAACACTTACCAAGGAATCGTTTTCGGGCTTTATGCTCCAGATGATATCATTCATATTATCGAGCATACGTTGTGTGCGTTCGTTAATTTTTTCGAGGGAAACGTAAGTACGATTCACATCTTTTTCATCCAGTCGTTTTTTGGCTGAATGCGAAAGCAAATTGATACTGCTTAAAGTAGAACCTATGTCGTCATGCAAATCGCGGCTGATGCGAGAACGAACATTTTCCAACTCGATGATTCGTTTGATGCGAATGCGATATATCCAATAGATAAGGCTTGCAATGCAGAGTATAGAGAAGGTTCTGAACCACCAGGTACTCCAATAAGGTGGAGAAATGCTAAAGGAGTACTCAACAGGTGTTGACCATTTATCATTGGCTATTGATACTTTTGCTTTGAACTTATAATGTCCCGGATTAATATTGGCATAGTTGGCATCCTTCTGTGTTCCGCAATATATCCAGTCTTTATCCACTCCTTCGAGCATATAGGCGTACAAGTTTTCTTCACCATTCATTAAGTTTACTCCTTCGAAATGGAAATTGAAATGCGATTGCTGATAGGTAAACTCGCTCTTGTCGTAAATAGAATATTGTTTATTTTCTACAATTAATTTCTCCAAATAAATTTTGCAGGACACAGGCGAACGAAGCAGTTCGCGCCTGTCGACCCATATTAATTGGTCGTTGCAGCCAAGCACCATTTTGTTTTTATCATCATTAAAAGGGAAAGCAGTAAACGAAACATTGGTAAACGGGAACCCTTCGGAGCGAGTGAAGCTTCGGAAATGACTTTGATTTTTTAAGAGTACCGACACACCATTTGCATTATTTGCCCAAAGGTTTCCATCGGCATCAAATACAATGGAAGTGATGAAATATCCGGGCAAACCTTTCGACTGGTCGTATTGTTTCCATTCGTTGGTAGTGATGGAATACGAGAGCACACCATAATACCAGGTGGAAAGCCAAAGGGTATTGCGGTCGTCAATCAATACATTGTTTATTCCTTCTGCATTCAATTGTTTTCCGTTTACCATTATTGTTTTGCGAGTGAACTTTCCTGTTTTCCGTTCCCAAAAAATAAGTTTACCACTTTCGTGGCCGAGCCCTAACCAAATGTTTCCGTTTTTATCTTCGGCAATAGAGCTTGCTGTAACCATAGGCAGATAATAAGGATTGTGTAATGAATCCGTTTTGCTATACATTATGGAAGTATTATTTTTCATATCCACCTTTAGTATTCCTTTGCCACTGCCCACACCAATCCACAACTGATGATGCGAATCAGGAAATAAAAAAAGAGAACTGTATTTGCGCAACGAATCGGGATAAAACGAAGCAGCTTCAAATTGTTTTGTTTGTTCGTTATATTGGTCTACTCCACGTCCGGAAGCTATATATAACGTACCATCAATTTCGTTTATTTCGTGAAGCAAGCGCCAACCATCTAACTCGGGCCTTACATATCTTTTTACATAATTGCCTTGCGCATCCCATTCGAACACCCCCAGTCCAAAAGTAACCGACCATAACCGATGTTTTGAATCGCAAAAAACATTACCAAAATCGTAAGGAGGGGTGAGTGATGTGTGGTCGTAATCGTATTCGTGAAACGAACGAGCCAGTCGGCCTATTTTTACTAATCCATTAAAAGTAGCAGCCCAAAGGTTTCCGAGGTTATCAAAAATCATATCGTGAATAAAATTGGAATTGTATTCTTTTCCTTCGGGAGTAAACAAAAAGCGTTGATAGGTATTGGTGTTATGATTAAACCGTATAAGCCCGGAGCCTGAACCCAACCAAAGGATGGAATCTTGGAAAGGGTCGGATAGAATGCCTCCACGAACGGAGTTGGACTCGCCACCTGCTTTATTGAAATAAAAATTGGTGCTGTCGTTGGTTTCAGGATTGATATAATTAAAGCCGTCACCGAATAAACAAAAAACTCCCTTAGTTTGGTTTATTTTTTTTACTGCCAAATAACCACATCTATCATAATTAAAGGGTTTGCTAAATATAGTATGTGGCTTTGGTGACAGGGTTAAATCGACTGTATTAAATTCATTAACCCCTTGACCATTGATACCGCCCTGAAGGATGATTCGGGTGGAGTCGGCAAGAGTATACAAAGGATCCATGGTGAACGAAGGCACAAGACCTTTGTCACCGGTGTATTTTTTACGTGCTATTACTTTCAAGTTTTTATCGAGGATAACAAGGCTGGAACTACAAATTAAAACCACTCGCTTATTGGGCAAGCGTGCAAACGATTTTACAATGGAATTATTACCTGCCTGTAACTCTTTATCGGTTATTCGGTAGTTTTCGAACCGATTGATATTGGTATTAAAAACAGCTATGCCCGAATTGGTGCCAAAGAGCAACAGCGAATCGTTGAACTGAAACACTTGCCAAATGTTTTTTGATGGCAAATTATTATCCTCCCAACCATAATTGGTAAATGATTTGCCATCGAACCTGCTTACTCCTTCACCGGTGCCTATCCATAAATATCCTTTGGTGTCTTGAAGCAAACAAAGTGCTTGGTTAGATACCAAACCATCCTCAGTGGTGTATTTCTTAAAATTGGTAAACAACGATTGAGCCTGCAAACAGGGCGTAAGCAGACACATGATCAGGAGAAAGGTTGGGTTAAGAAGTTTCTTCATTTCAGGTTATCAGAAGACAAAAGTAGAATTATTTTTTTACGACAATGGAGGAAAATTTAAAGTTCGAAAATTAAAAGTTACCAAAATGACACGAAGAAATTGGGCAATTATGCAGTAGGCAATGGGAATGTAGAATTCAAAAAAAACTTTTGTTCTGCTTCTTTTCTCTTCAGGCATCGTCCTCTTGGTTCGTCACCTTCGTGGAGCACAATGTCGGAATGAAGGAACTGAGCAGCCTCTGCCGAACCTTTTACTTTGGAAGCACTTCGCAAAACCATTTCTGATTCAAATTCCGTTAATACACTTTTTCTTATTCCGGTTTCTCTCCATCGGGATAATGGTCTGCATCCTTTAGAAATAGCTCGAGCCAAAGACAATGCATCCAGCAGAGCTTGATTGGCCCCTTGCCCTTTAAATGGACTCATGGGGTGGGCCGCATCTCCTATCAATGTTACTTTTCCGAAATGCTCCATCCATTCTGTTTTTAATAATTCTCTATCGTAAACAGGATAACCCGAAACATAAGCCTCGGGAGTGGCTGATACTATCTGAGGAATGGGAGAGTGCCACTGTGTTCTGCGGCAGGCTTCGTCTTTGAGCGCTTGAGCTCCCAGTGCACTCAATGCCTTTGCTTCTTCTTCCGGCATAGGGAAACTAAGTTGCCACATTACCGAGTCTGTTGCATAAGGCATCACGTAAATTCGCTCGTTACCATTGGCGGTTTGAAATACAGTGGCCGAGTCGAGTAAAGTACTATAAATACCTTGCAGCGCCTCCAACGGACAAATGCCTAATATAGCTGTGCAACCCAAGTAACGCAAAGGAGTATGCTCCTCCCCCATCATCAACCTGCGCACCGCACTGCGAATACCATCGGCACCCACCACCAAATCGGCTTTGGCTTTCTTTAACTCCCCGTTTACCTGAAAGGTAAGCTCTACATTTTCGCCCTCACATTGCTTTATATCTATTAACTGATGCCCCCATTGCACTGCATCGTGTACTCCCAATTGCTCCAGCAATGCTAAGCGCAACGATTGCCGGGGGATATGCATATTGGTGCGCTTGGGAGTGGTTTGCCCTTCTTTCGGCATCCACTTTCGCATGCCCCATTCACCAATCATTTTTCCTTCGGTGGTATGCACCACATGTCTGGTAGAAATTACCTTTTCTGTTAAGAAGGTAATGCCCAATGCCTCGATGGCTCTGCTGGCTTGTTGCAAGGTGAGACCATAGCCCTGAGAACGGACATCGAAACTGCTATCGCGCTCGTAAAGGGTAAAGGGAATACCTCGGTGCAAACACGCCACAGCCAATGCCACCCCTCCTATTCCACCGCCTATAATAGCCACATGTGGATAGTTTTCTTTATCCGTCAATGGTGGACTGAGCGCATGAACCAAGCCTGTTCCGCCACAGTGTAGGCAAGAGTATAGATGCCCCTTAGGACGAAGGGGAGCCAAACCATTGCCTTCTGATTTTTCGAATGCATCGCAGGCTTGCTGATAGCGCAGACGCACTTGCTTGCGGAGTCTTCGGCTTTTTTTGCCTTGACCCTTGCATTCTTCACACATCGTCCAACTTGTATTTATATTGTCTGCGTTTTTCAATCTTCGTTATTTTACTTAATGTTGATTTTCTTCTTTGTTAAGTGTTGCATCCTGTTAAGCCCAATGGGGGCGATAAAAGTACATAATTACTTTGTTAGGTGGAAAATTAAGAAGAGGAGGGGGTTTTAGATTTCAAATTTCAGATTTCAGATTGAGTGGCGGGAGAAGTTAGCCACAGATGCACGGATTTAATTTTAGAATTTTAGATTTGTAGAGTTTTAGAATGAAAAGCAAGGGAAAGGTTAGCCACAGATGCACGGATTTAATTTTAGAATTTTAGAATGAAAAGGGATTCCAATTTGAGAGGGTGTGGTTCTTTTCTTTTTCAACACAGAGGCCACAAAGTAAAAAGAGTTTCACAGAGAAATAGTAAAACCTCGTTAAGCGCAGCGCAGCAATCTCTATAGTTCAACTGTGCAATTCGGCAATAGGCAATAAACAATAATCAATAGTCATTCTCATATCTTACATCTCAATACTCAAATCTACTATCTAATACCCCAAAAATCACCACTGAAGTACAACTTATTGAGAAGTTTATTATTTTTGTTTTCGGATGGATTCTGACCGAAGTTTTCTTCCTTTGGTTTCCCTCCTTGTTAATCGATTCTTGAAGTGTGTGTGCCCCGTTGGGCAATGTGTGTTACTCTTAATCTCTTTTTATGTAAATTAATTTAAGTATACTTTCCTACTGCTTTCTCGCATGACAACTCCTCGCGCTATATTGATAATTAACAACTCGGCTGAACAAGAAAGGCTGAGTGCACTCATTCGGGAGTTTGAGCTGGAAGTGGATGTGGTGGCGCATTACACCAATGCCAAAACGGCTTTGATGGAGCTGGACACAGTGAAACCTGATTTTATTTTTATAGACTGCGACTGCTGTACAAAACCTTTTTTGAAACTTATGGAGATACGCGACCTACACAAGCAGCAAGTAATTATTACTGTGGAATGGAACGAAAAGTTTATTTACAAAGCAAGTAATATACAAGCTTTGGTGGTTAAAAAGCCTTACCTCGACCATCAACTGCACAAAGTAATAAGGGTGGCAACTGAATCGTTTATCCGCCACAGGTCGGTTAAGCATACGGATGCAGGCTCAGGCAAATCAACAAAAGAACCTACGTTGATAATAGAAGAAGGTAAAAAGAAAAGAATGATAAAGGTAAAAGATGTGGTGTATTGCGAGTCGTGCAACAATGCGATGTTATTTTATTTAGACCATCAGGTGCAGTGGAGCCGAATAGTAGCCGAAGGTACAGGACATGTTATTGTTTCGTCACGAAGCTTCGGAGAGTGGGAAGAAGAGCTCGAAAGTAAAGGCATATACCGCTGCCACCGCAGTTATGGTTTTAATATAAACTATGCAAGCGCCTTGGAGGGGGGAAATGACCCTCTGTTAAACTTAGGAGGCGATATTAATGTGCCTGTTTCGAAAACATATTTAGAAACAGTTATAAGGCTATTGGAGGAAGATTAGGTGTGACTTTGTTGGTGCTTTTATCAACCAACAGCAGGGGTTTTCCCCTTTATAATTTAAGTAATATGAATGATGGTGGGATGAATCCTAATAGTTGACATGAATGAAATTGGCTCGAGGATGCGGGGAATTAAACCCTCACCCCCATCACGAGAATATCATCTATCTGCTCCACTTCCTTACGGTATTCGTTGATAAATTTATCTAAGGCTATACCTTGGTCGGGCAGAGTTTTGTTTTGAAGTGATAGCACTACTTCCTTAAACCGCCTTTTGGTGAGTTTCTTTTCTCCGTTATCACCTCCAAACTGGTCGGCAAAACCGTCAGTGAATAGGTAGATGGTATCGCCTCTGTTTACCGTGAATCGATGGTTGGTAAATGGTTTGCTATCTTCATTCATGCCGATGGGTTGTTTGTTGGCTTTTGTTTCCATCAGTTCTCCATTTTGTAACAACCATAGCGGATTGTTTGCGCCTGCCCATTGCAATTCCATGGTTTCGAGGTTGAGGCTTGCCAACGAAATATCCATTCCATCTTTTATGCTTTCTTCGCTTTTACTAAAGTTTTCAATTACTATTTCGGCTGTTTTATCAAGTATGGCGGCTGGTTGAGTTAAACCAAATTCTCTTACTGCTCTATTGAGTGCATTATGACATACTACCGAAACCATTGCTCCGGGCACTCCATGTCCAGTACAATCGCAGGCGGCAAACAAGATGGTTGTTTGTTGTTGGTTGTTAGTTGTTGGTTCAACTGTTTCCATCCAATAAAAATCGCCTGCTACGATGTCTTTGGGCTTGTAAAGTATGAATGAGTTTTCGAGGTATTGTTTTACTAGTTTTGGTGGAGGAAGTATGGCAGTTTGTATACGCAAAGCGTATTCGATTGAATCTGTTATTTCTTTATTCTTTTCTTCTACTACTTCTTTTTGTTTCTCAACTTCATGTTTTTGTTCTATAATTATTTTATTTTTCTCTAATAATTCTTGTTTAGATTTTTGGGATCTTTCAAGCATCTTAGCAAATAAAGTCAATGTAATTATAATAAAAATCGATTTAAATTCTTTTGCTTGTTCATCTAAACTCAACACATTCAAGGTTATTAAAATTGCAAGTAGGAGAAGCATTACAAACGCAGAAGTTTTCTCAAACTTGTCATATGTTTTCCAACTACTTAATAGTTTTTCCTTCATTTTATTATTCAAAACACTTCCAATCAATGTTGAATCCATTTTATTCTCTTTCTTGTTGTCCATAAATTAGTAAAATTTATATGTAGTCTATTATATTATGGTTTTTCGTTATTTACACCCTCACTCCCATCACGAGTATATCATCTATCTGCTCCACTTCCTTACGGTATTCGTTAATAAATTTATCTAAAGCGACACCCTGCTCATCCATTGATTTGTTTTGAATGTATTGCAATACTTCTTTAAATCTTTTTCTTGTTAGTTTCTTTTCTCCAGTGTCTCCTCCAAATTGGTCGGCAAACCCATCAGTAAAAAGATAGAGGGTATCACCACTATTTAAAGTGAAGGTATGATTTGTAAATGGTGTACTGTCTTCATTCATTCCTATAGGTTGTTTGTCGGCTTTGGTTTCCTCTAGTAGTTGAGTACTGCGCATAATCCAGAACGGATTATTTGCTCCTGCCCATTGCAGTTCCATAGTTTTAATATTGAGACTACATAGCGAAATATCCATTCCATCTTTTATATCTTCTTCACTTTTCGAGAAGTTTTCTATTACTATTGCTGCTGTTTTATCAAGTATCGCGGCTGGTTGAGTTAAACCAAATTCTCTTACTGCTCTATTGAGTGCATTATGACAAACTACCGAAACCATTGCCCCTGGCACTCCATGTCCAGTACAATCGCAAGCAGCAAACAAAACTAAATCATTAACGGTTTCGATCCAATAAAAATCTCCAGCTACTATATCTTTTGGTTTGTAAAGAATAAAGGAGTTTTCTAAATACTGCTTTATTATTTTATGTGGTGGAAGTATGGCGGTTTGTATTCGCAAAGCATATTCTATGCTGTCAAGTATTTCCCGTTGTTTTTCTTCGATAATGTTTTTTTGCTTTACTGTTTCCTTCTCTTTTAATTCAATAATGTTTTTTTGTTTTTGAGTTACTTTAAATCGATTAAACATAAATCCTCCGAAAACTAACAGAAGAACAACACCTCCATATAAGGTATAAGAAATTGTTTTTTCCTGTTGCAATTTTGCTGAAATTACTTTTTTCTCTTCCCCAGATTTTATGCTATCGGCCACTTGTTTTTTATCAAAATCAAATTGCATCTGAGTTTGCATTGTTTTTCTAGCCGATTCGCTATTTGATATACTATCCCTGTATATTACATATAACTTGTAATTATTATAGGCCGATTTGTAATTGTTTTGAACAGCGTCTAGTTCGGAATAAATTCCATAAATATTTTTCAACAGCTCTTTTGAGCCTATTTCTCTCGAATGAGTTAAGGCTTTTTCAAAATACTCGCGCGATTCTTTATTCTTATTTTGTTTAACCAATAAATTGCCTATAAAAAAATAGGTTGCTGCCATGATGTTTTTATTCCCTAATTCTTTTGCCGATTGTAAAGCCGATTGATAATTAATAATAGCTTTTGAATAATCACCTTTAGCTGAATAAATATCCCCGATTATATTATACGAATTAGCCACAATGAGTTTAATACCCATTTCTTTTGCAATATTCTGTGCTATCAATTCACATTCCAGAGCTCGGTCATAATTTCCTTGAGATAAATAAATCGTAGCACGATCGTTGTACGATTCGGCAATCCCTTTTTTATCTCCTATTTCTTTGTTAGTATTTATTGCAAGTAAATTATTCTCCAAGGCCTTGTTGAAGTTGCCTTGAGTTAAATAGATATCACCAATACATAAATATCCATAAGCAATTCCCTTTTTATTGCCAATTTCTTCATTAATTTTCAAAGAACTTAAATAATTTTCTAACGCTTTATTATAATTGCTTTGATACCAATACAGATTACCTATGTTTATATAGCATTTGGCTTCTCCTTTTTTGAATTGGAGTTTTTGCGCCAGCGCTAAACCTTCTTTACCAAAGTTATTCTCTTTCACATATTCACCCATTGTTTCATATTCGTCTGAAAGGTTATTCAGGATAACTACTTTATTGGTATCCTCTTTAGCTTTCTTTAATACTGAAAGTAAAGAATCAACCTTTGCTTGCCCTTGTTTTTGAGCAAAGGTTGGATGCAGCAAAATACCACTAAAGACGAATAGAAATGCTATGCGTTTCAACATGTGATTGATGGATTAATAATAGGTGTTATAAAAAAAGCATTACTCCTTTTTAGCATTTTTGTTACGAATTATGGTTATAGCGAGCAATATTAAACAAGAAACTCCAACAATCAAATTTGGTTTAGAGTTATCTTGCCATGCAAAAAAGAGATTCAATGCTGTTGCTACAATTAAAATAATGAGCAAGCTTTTTTTGTACTTACCTTCTGACATTTTATTTTTCATATTACTAATTTAGTTCCCTACTCATTTAGCTTTTCGGTATCGCCCCGTTTTTAATTGTGGTTTCTGGTCTCCACTTTTTGTTTTTTGTTTTGATCGTTCGGTGTCCCTCCACCTCTTCACTAGCATAACCATAAACTACCAACAAAATTCGAATTCGTTTATATGTCGATATTTCGAATTTCTTAATTAATATGTTTTACAATCAGGAGTACTATTAATTTGCGAGGTAAGCGAAGCTATTGTTTTATTAAATCCATCAACTTCTGATGAGGGCAAATATTCTCGGCAACTTTGAAGAAGCATTTCAGCTAATCTTTTTTGTGCAATGAGCGCCATTTTACTACAGCCCGGATTGTTTTTAAAATTATTGTATTCTTGTTGCGATTCCCATCTGCTTTTTGTGTCATCTGCACATTTTTTTGCGGCCTCCGCATTTTGATTAGAGTTATTGCCACCATTTGTTACTGCCAAACTTTCTGAATTTACTTGTGATGATTTAATGTGATTAGCCGAAGTATGTGCCGAACCTTCCAGTATTTGATCATTTGCCTTTATTGCTTCTTCAGGGGCTTTTGTATTATTATTGTCTATAACATTTACGTAATTGTTTAGCGTTTCGCTGTTCGGGTTATGTTGGAAATTCTGGCCAGCTTCAAATTGTTGTGTCCCTTCCACCATCACCCCCGCAAGGCTTTTTAAATCTTCGCTTCTTTGAATTTGTTTTTTCTCTTTATATTCTTTACGATCTGTTTCCGACATATATTTACTTTTTTCTTTGTAAATTTTAGGTGTTCCTTTTATTTTTCCATTAACAAATACACACTCATTAAAGATTTGCCCGCTTTTATAGTATGAGAAGCTCTCGCCATCAGGAACTAGGTTTACCATGCGCACTGCAATGATTATATTTCCTTCTTCATTATAGCTTCGCGTTCGTGTAATCCCTTTGTTTTCATCTACATTTATTTCAGAAAGTAATTTACCTTCTTCGTTATACACTTTGTCTACTCCTTCTTGTTTATCGTTTACATAAGGTAATTCATAAATCATTTGTCCACTATTTAGATAGTATTTCTCTATTCCATTTTTTTTGCCATCCGTATAAGGTATTTCTCTTTTTGTTTTTCCATTTTCCCAATATGTTCTGCAAAGTCCATCTATTTTGCCATCTTTACGTGGCGTTTCACTCTTCAATTGACTGTTTTCATAAAAGGTTTTAGTAACTCCATCTTGTTTATCACCTTCTATAATTTCATTTTCTCT
This sequence comes from uncultured Bacteroidota bacterium, assembly GCA_903926385.1. Classification (GTDB taxonomy): domain Bacteria; phylum Bacteroidota; class Bacteroidia; order 2-12-FULL-35-15; family 2-12-FULL-35-15; genus 2-12-FULL-35-15. The sequence continues at coordinate 43,725 of CAIYIS010000001.1, read as the reverse complement.
TTTATTCTCTTTTCTCAAGAGTTCAGTACCGTTTTCATTGTATGTTACTTCCAATCCATCCTTTTTATCATCATTATAATTGGTTTCTGTTATTACTCTTCCACTCTTGCGGTAAATTTTGGTTATTCCATTTTTCTTACCTTCACTGTAATTCATCTCAGCACATAACTTGCCATCCTCATAATACGATTTTTGCAACCCATTTATTGTACCATTTACCCATGGTGTTAAAGCCATTACACGACCATTTTGCCAATACATCTTTTGAATTCCATTCATTTTGCCATTTACATAGGGTATTTCGCTTTTTAACTCGCCTGTATTATAATATCCTTTTACAATACTGTCGGTTCCTGGGTTTTTAGGTTTTACTATTTTAGTAAATGTTTCTATTTTCCCATTTGGATATTTGATGCTTGTTATTTCCGATTGACTTAATGTGTAAAGCGGTCCGTCAATATTATCGAGGCGTTTAAACTTCACTTCTGAAGAATTAATTTCTGTTACTTTAGCTTGTATTTCGGCACCATCTGTTTTTACAATAATATCTTGTGCATTTATCTTTAAATTACAAAACAATAACAAAATAATAACTGTCAGTTTTTTTATGTTGTGTTTTTTCATCTGTTTTTGTTTTTGTAATTCATATTCGTATCAGGCAATATCTCAGTCTAAAGAGCCAGGTATAGGACGTTTTACTAAATGGCTTTAAATTTTAAAGTCTATTCTACCAAAACATTTTTCTTTTTGTTCCGCTTTAACTTATATTTGAATAGCTACTTACTTTTTAAAAAAATCTTAATTTTCATCCAACAAATATAGAATAATTTAAAAACCAAAAAAGAAATAAATATCTTTGGTGTAGTCTAGCTTATTTCCTTTAGGTTTCTAATCCACCCTCCCACAAATATACACTAAAATATACTTTCATACTTTACTCATACATATTATATACCTCACCCATTCACTTCCAACCCCCCCCCACTCGCTCCCCAAAAACCCTTTTTTACTTCCTCAAAAACCTCATTCACTTCCAAAACACCCCCATTCACGACTCCAAAACCCCATTTCACACCTTTATCTCTTTTTCGATTACATGGCTCTCTAACTTTGTGGTGTTGTTTCGTTCGTTGAATAGGTTTTTTATCTCCATTTTTTCTCTCCTAGGGAGGGTAAAAAGGGTCGAAACCTCCATTTTCGTGTTCCTTACCATCGAGAGGACTTTCGGTACCTTGTAAAGTGCTCTCGAAGGTAAACAAAGTAGGTTGGATGGTAAGTAACGTGCTCTCGATGGTAAGTAAAGTACTTTGTTTACCAAACAAAGTACTCGCGAAGGTAAAGAAAGTACTTACTTAATCAAACTCTATCGTTGTTTGAAAGAGTAAGTCCTCTCGATGATAAAGAAAGTACTTACTAAGCTAAGCAACGTGTTTACGGAGGTAAGGAGCCTGTTTTTGGAAACTAACTTCACCGAAACGAAGCAAAACGTATTGAAAATAAACATAAAACGAATAATTATGAAAATTACCAAACCAGTAAAAAACCTAAGTTTTGACCTTGTTAAGCTCAAAAAAGGGCATCCGAACAACCGGTTTCTAAATTCGGAATCGGGATAAATAAGCAGCATTTAACAGTACCAAATGAAGTAAAACTGTACTTCATTTATTAAACAATAAATAATAAACCTTAATTTAAAATCAATATGTACGATTTATCATTAAAACTTTTAAAGTATAACTTTTTTGTAAATGCATTTATACCTTATGTAACCTTGCCGGCCAATGTAACCCGATATGGATTAACGGTTGGAGAGGTGAGTCAACTTACGGCCTTCTTAACTTCGTGGAACAGCAAATTTGCCAGTTATGTAGACCCGCTTATGTATGGGCCTATCTCTGTAGATGGTGTAAACACGGCTTATCTAAGCGGATTTCCGTTAACACAAAGCATCCGTAATAAGATAAAAGGCAATGTATCGCTCACACTTTCGAGCGAAGAAAAAGCCATTAGTATGCTCAGAGCAAGCGACACCGTATGGAGCCGCGCGCCATTGCCTAAAAACGCTCCAACATTGGCTTGTATCTTTACCACTTCTATGATGATGCGGTTTTTGGCCATCAATCCCGAACTGCCATTTAAAAAAGCTAAACCACCCTATGTTCATGCCATAGGTGTTAAAATGGCCATAGTAGGTGTAGGTTCGCCTCCTCCTCCGCCCGAAGCTTATGTTAGGCTGGATGACGAAACCGAAACTATTTTCGAAACGCTCTTTACTGCCGGACAGGTAGGCAAAGTGGCTTATGTGATAGCTTTTTATGTAAACAGCCGTAACGAAGCCGGCAACGATTCGTTACCTTATATTATTACTATTGTGTAGCTCCTCTCCGCTTACTCCCCAAAAATCCTGCTCCGAAAGGGGTGGGATTTTTTTATACACATATATAATATAAGTATATTTGTGAGGTGGAAATGTAAGCCGATTATGAAAAATATGAAAAAACTACTACATACATTTATAGTGCTTGTCTTTATGTGTTGGAGTGCATATGCACAAAACAAAACAGCCGCAGGCAATCTTTTTCCTTTTTCGAAAAACAATTTAAATGTTTTGGAATATCCTAACCAACAGGTAACAGATCAAATAAAACTACACCAAAAAAGTATGGAAAAATCCCTAATACCTTTGTATGATAGTATTTATGATTGGACTTTGGATACTGTTGATGCCTTTGCAGGTGTTATTTCACCTGCAAACTAAAGTAGGGGGCGATACATTTATTACATCAACTGTTAGTTGGTGAATACACCAACAAAGGCTAATACAACAAGGCTAAACGCATCAGAAATGAACAGACTCTTTTTGAAATATTATATTGATACCACAAGATTTAATATTCTTGCCTGTATTGTAATCGGGCTTTTTACAAACGTGTTTATTTGTTTCGGAACGTATGGTGTTTTCATATCGTTTATCACATACCGCTATTTTCAGAACCACCAATATTATTTTTATCTCAACCAAGGTTACACAAAGAATGAACTAATGTTCAAAGTTTTTATTATTAACTTTCTTGTGGCAACTCTCCTATTCCTGCTAATAAGATGACCAACATAATCAGATTAGACCATATTGACCATGCTTATGGAAAAAAACAAATCCTTTCGAAAGTAAGTTTTACTTGTGCAACAGGAGATGTGATTGCAATTTTTGGAAGAAATGGTTCCGGAAAATCAACTTTATTGAAAAGTTTATTTGGCACATTAACTCCACACAATATAGAACTGTATCTGAACAACACAAAGATTGAAAAAATAAGTACAAAGAATAAACACATAGCCTATCTTCCGCAAGATGTTTTTCTTCCAAAAGATTTAAAAGTTAAAAATATTATCCCCATGTATTTTCCCGATGGCGATACACAAAACAAAATATTCTATTCACCACTCGTTCATAAAATAGAAAACCAAAGAGCAGGAACACTTTCGCTTGGAGAACAAAGGTATTTAGAGTTCTTGTTAATTGTAAACTTAAACCATCCGTTTGTGTTACTTGACGAACCCTTTTCAATGATAGAACCGCTATACAAAGAGGCAATTAAAGAAATTATTACTACCTACAAAAAAGACAAAGGATTTATTATTACCGACCATTACTATTTAGATGTTATGGAAGTAGCCAGTAAGAAAATGATTCTGAAAGAAGGCATTTCTCATGAGGTATTGAATTTAAACGACCTTATTGACTATGGATATTTGCCCGATGATTGCCCCCCATCGCCCTCGTTTGTAACGAGGCTGTTCGAGGATGGCGTTTGTAACGCCACACCTCTTCCCTGTATATTCTAAAATTCCATCCGTGAATCTATGGCTAACCTCTCAGCCCCTCAACTTGAAACCCCTTTAATATTTCTGAGGAACAAAATTCTGTTCTTGTTTAGGCGGCCTTACATAATGTTTGTCTGCTTTGCGCGGAGTTAGTTTATATGGTTTAGGAGTTAAATCTTTGTAAGGAATTAGCGAAAGCAGATGGCTTATGCAATTCAGTCTTGCCCTGCGTTTGTCGTCAGCTTCCACCACATGCCAAGGCGATTGTTTAGTGTCCGTATAAGCAAACATAGTGTCTTTGGCTACCGAAAACTCCACCCATTTATTTCTCGACTCTATGTCCATCGGACTAATTTTCCATCTCTTTATAGGGTTTTCGATACGTTCCTGAAAACGTTTTTCCTGCTCGTCATTGCTTACCGAAAACCAGTATTTAACAAGAATAATTCCCGAACGGATAAGCATCTTTTCGAACTCAGGGCAAGAACGTAAATACTCTTCGTACTCCTCTTTGGTACAAAAACCCATCACATGTTCCACTCCCGAGCGGTTGTACCAGCTTCTGTCGAACAGCATCATTTCGCCACCAGAAGGCAACTCCGACACATAGCGCTGAAAATACCATTGTTCTTTTTCTTTCTCTGTAGGCACTCCCAAAGCCACCACTTTACATATCCTGGGATTCATAAATTGCTCAATGGCTTTTATTACTCCGCCTTTTCCGGCAGCATCTCTCCCTTCGAAGAGTACCACCACTTTCAGTTTTTTCTGCTTAACCCATTCTTGTAGCTTTACCAGTTCTATGCCCAGTTCATTGAGCTTTTTCTCATAATCTGATTTACTAAGCTTGTCGCCATACGATACTGTAATATCGCCTTCTGCCGACCTTCCCGATGATTTGCCGGGTTTTACTTTTTGCTTTTTTTCTGTATTTTTCATGATGATTAAATTTATATTGATAATCTGTTTTTGTTTGGTCTGTTTATATAACAACGGGATTAGCGTTTTTGTTTTTTCGCACAGCTGAATTCACAATTAATTTATCCAATTGTTTTTGTTTTCCCGACCCTCGCAGCTCTATTGCTGTCTTGGTAAAATACACATGCTTTTTCAAAAACCCAATCTGTAGGTTGTCCCATTTTTTCTGGTCGAGCAATTTTCCGTTTGCATTCAACTCCCTGAACAATGTGTCGGCAATAATAGCAAAATCGGCCCTGCCGAGATAATCCAAATCGGCATCCGCCAGCACTTCTTCCATTTTGTTAGTCGGCTTTTGAGGATAATGTGTAGCCATAATCATATTGCAAATGGCAGTAATCTCTTCTTTCGAATAATCAAACTCAGGCAAAAATTGTTTCGCAATTCTACATCCTACTATTTCATTCTCGTCATACTTTTTTACAAACCCCGAGTCGTGAAACAGAGCAGCCACTTTAACTAACTCAATACTGTTATCGTCTAGATTTTCTTTCATAGCAATAAGCTCTGCCACATCACACACATCTTTGGAATGGTGCAAACCATGATAATACAAATTGTTGGGAAGTTCTTTCTTCAGTTTTTTTAATATAAAATGTTTTACCTTGGTATAACGTTCCGATTCTTTTTCGTGAGCCACAAAGTACATTTTCATCTTACCTTTGCCTTTAGCTTCGAGTTTTCCACGCGAATCGCACTTATAGTATTTTTTTATTTTGTGATACGTTTCTTCCGAAACATTAATCTTTCCGGGAACACCGCTACTCTCCATTCGCGAAGCAATGTTAACGGTGTCACCCCATACATCGTAAATAAATTTTTTGGTTCCCACCACTCCCGCCACCAGCGGGCCTGAATGAATGCCCACTCTCATCTCCCAATCAAAATCTGATTTTGATTTTCGTTTTTCAATAAACCGAATCATGTCGAGCGCAGCTCTCACACATTGCACTGCATGCAACTCCGACTGCTTAGGCAAACCACAAACCGCCATATAGGAGTCGCCAATGGTTTTAATTTTTTCGATGCTGTGTTTTTCGGTAATAAAATCGAATGCCTGAAATATCTCGTTGAGTTCAGCAACTAGTTTTCGTGGCGATACATGCGAAGAAGCCAATGTAAACCCTTTGAAATCGGTAAACAATACTGTTGCTTCTTCATGGCGCATAGGAGTAATCGAACCCTTGTCTTTCAATTCATCCGCCAGTTCTTTCGGAAGTATATTGTACAGCAATCGCTCCGACTCTTCTTTTTCGTCCCTCAGCTCTTTGGTTCTCTCCTTCACAATGCCTTCCAACACCTCGTTTTGTTTCTCCATCAACTCCCGCCTCTCTTTTTCCTGCCTCAACACTTCGTCTGCCAGTCGTTGTTTTTCTATAGATGTTACAGTGATGTTGGCCAGCAGTTGCAAAAAATTAAGATGCTTAATCAGTCGGCTCACATTTATCTCGTCATTGTTTTTATCGGCCAGCAGTAGATAGGCCAAAGGCTTATTTTCGTGGTAAACGGGAATTACCATATCAAAATGGGCGAGTACATTTTGCTGCTGAGTATTCACCGAAGTAATTTCTTTCATGTGAATCAAATCTCTTTCCACCGAAATTTTATTCAGGTCTCTTTTCTGAAAACCATAATTCAAAATACATTTCCAGGAAGTATGAAAACTGTAAAGGGCAAACCTTTCAATTTCCAACTCTTCTTTAACAAAATGCTTAAACTTTTCGAGTAAAGCTTTGGTAGAAAAATGACTGTTGATGGAATTAGAAATATCCAGAAGGGCACTTAGCTGCAATTCTTTTATCTGAACCTTTGCACGCAAATGTTCGATTTTTGATTTCGAATTGTCTTTTGGTTTAATCTTTAACATGGTGTTTATGCAGATTAATTGATGGTAAAATTAAACTATAAAATCAGGAAAATCTAATTTTCCTGTAATGCTTTCAGTTCGATATCGCTCAAGCGTAAACGATTTGCCATAACAAAAGATAGATTTTCAAAAAACTGTCCTGCTATTTCTGAATGATGTACTATCACTTCATCAAATTTTTTACGCGATAACTCATACAACATAACCTCATCACCAGCCATAGCATTAGCCGAGCGTTTTCGTTTGTCAAGAAAAGCCATATCTCCAAAGAAACTGCCTTTGGAAATAGTAACCAAATGATGTACTCCTCCTCCTTCAAGAGGTAATACGATTTTCACATTTCCTCGTTTCACAAAATATATTTCATCCCCCGAATCGCTGGTGGTAAAAATCATTTCGTTCTTTTTATATTGCTTCACAACTAAGCAGGAAGCCATCATTTGTAAAGCTTTATCAGGGAAAGAAGAAAAAAGTTCAATCTCTTTAAGTTCCAGAATACGGTTATCATCTTTTACATTTGCTTCCAGCAATATCTCGTCTTCTACCCATTCCAGAGCAAAATCAAGGTCATCAAAAAACTTAAGGTTTTCGGTTTCGGTTAAGCCCAGCTGTTGCAGATATACTTTTATATTCTGACCCGAAAGCACATTGAGCGGAACAGAAGTGAATATAAGATATCCCTTTTGTTCTTTAATCCGTCCGAGTATTTGTTTCAATCGATTGGCAGCTGTATAGTCTATCGACAACACCCTGCGCATATCCAGCATTACATATTTACATTCGCCCAGCAAAGGTTCAATCTGACTGAGCAACTGGTCAGCTGTGCCAAAAAAGAGCTGACCCTGTAACTGAACAATTAAAGTATGTTTACCTTTTTCTTCCAGTATTTCGCGCTCGGTAATCATTCTGCTCTTTTTAGAAAACAACTGATTGCCGAATGCTTTTCTGCGGATAACAGAGGTTCGCATTTGTTCTCTCAGGAAAAGGACTATAGCAAGCAAAATACCTATACCTGCTGCGGCTATCAAACTTAAAGTTACTGCCGAAATAATAACACCAAGCATCACAAAAAAATCGAATACTGTGGATTTGTGTTTGAGCAATGCGAATGTTTTGAAATCGACCATACGAATAGCCACCACAATAAGAATACCCGCAAGAGTAGAAATTGGAATCCATGCAACCAGTTTACCAAACAATACTAGAACAAGTAATGCAGATATACCAAATACTATTCCCGAACGTTTGGTTTTACCACCGCTGCTCAGATTAACCAAGGTTGCTCCCATGGTTCCTGCTCCTGGAATGCCACATAACAATGCCGAACCGATATTACCCATCCCCTGCCCTACCAACTCTTTATTCGATTTGTGACGTGTGTAAGTAATAGCATCGAGCACCACACAGGTTTTTAATGTATCAATGGAAAGTAAAACCGATAAGGTAAGCGCTGGAATAAATATAAAACCTATAGTCGAAAAATCGATAGAAGAAGCCATAGACCACTGAACGGAAAAGACTGTTGCCAGATCGGATACAGAAGCAGAAATGGGGCCTATGATAAGGTTATTGTTTTCTAAATTAAGTAAAGAAGGATTAATAAAGGAAAGAAGAAAATAACAGGCAATACCCGAAACAAGTGCAATAATAGCAGCGGGAATAGCTTTAATTATTTTGGGCGCAAGAAACATAACTACTATGGTTACTAACCCAACGGTAATGCTCTCCCATTTCCATTCTCCGAATTTATGCAGACTTTCCCATAGTTTCACATCTTTGCCAAGACCAAACAACCTAGGTAACTGACTTGTAAAAATAAGAACCCCTACTCCGCTTAAGTAACCCGCTACTACCGGATAAGGAATGTATTTGATGAATGTACCACCTTTAATCTTTCCAAGTAGAATTTGCACTACGCCTACTATCAACCCAACCAACATAAGGTAAACCGGCACCATAGCATTCGGAATAACACCCTTGCTTACCACCTCGGCCACAAAAACAGCAAGCACAGCAGCTGCAGGTGCGCAGGGTGCAGATATTAAGCGTTGGGTGCCGCCAAAAACAGAAGCCAATAGGCCCATGGCAATGGTTCCTACTATACCACCAATGGCCGCTCTGCCCGAAAAGGATGCACCCAATGGAGCGTAAATAACCAAACCAAATGCAATAGCTGAAGGAAGGGCAACAAGCATAGCTGCTGTTCCCCCGAAAATATCTCCTACCAGATTAGCAGAAGTTTCATTTTTATGAGAGGACGTTGTGTTCATTTGCACGCAATATTAGAAAACTTACAACTGTTTTACTATGATTTTCATCACCCTCTCTTTAAGCAATACAGAGTGACTTTCAGAGCTTACTGCAAAAATTCAGAGCAAAATAACTAAAACATAAAGCCCCCGTTGTAAATACAACGGGGGCTCATACGTACAGGTTGGTTTTGGTTATTGTTTGATAAACGACTGCTTGAATAGAATTGTATTATCATTGTCTGTCACTCTTACAAAATACACTCCTTTTACAAGGCTTTCTATATTTGTTATTAAAGATGTAGCGCCATCATTTAAGCTATACAATTCGTCTTTTACTTTATTGCCAAGCACATCATAAACCTCAAGAGTTATCTCCTTTTGCACAGAACTTGTAATATCAAGCGTGAAGCTCATTGTAGCTGGGTTAGGATAAAGCACCAAGAATGAGTTGTTGTTACTTTCAGATGGTTCCGGCTGATTGACATCGGCACAAGATGCAGTTAAGAACGACCTATAAGTAGTAGTTCCACAGTTATTTTTTGCAGCTACTTTAACAGCTCCGGCTGCCATTCCACTTCCAGTAAATGAAACCGAAATACTGGTTGTGTTCTGACCTGAAGTAATAGTCCACCCGGCAGGAACCACCCATACATATCCGGTAGCACCTGTTACAGCTACTATTGAGTAGGTAGCCGATGTAGTACCACAAACATTAGCTGGTCCTGTTATTACGCCAGGCAGTGAAGTAAGTCTTGAAATGGTTACTTGTTTCAATGCACTTAGCTGACAACCATTGTTGGCTATCACACTAATAATTCCGCTGTTGAACCCTGAGGCAATGGTAACATTGATACTTGTTGTATTAGAAGTTCCAGTGATAGTAACTCCTGCGGGAACATTCCACTGATAGCCATTTGCTGGTACACCGGTTAACGGAGCTATTGAGTAAGAAGCTTCGGTTAAACCACATACAATTGCAGGGCCGGTAATGGCTCCTGGAGTTGGTGCAGCAGCAGTTAAAGCCAATACACGACCTGGGCCAGTACCACAAATATTGTAACCCGCTACAGAAATACCTCCTGAAGAATATCCGTTGTTTGTTACGGTGATACTATTGGTGTTTAATCCTGAAGAAATAGTTAAACCAGCAGGTAAAGTCCAATTATAACCAGTAGCACCTAGTATGGCAGAAATCGAGTAATTAGCAGAGGTAACTCCACATAAATTTGTCGGGCCGGTGATAACAATAGGAATAGTAGGAACTTTGCCATAAACCGTTAATGGAGCTGTTCCTGTAACTAGTCCGCAAGCATTAACAGCTGATACCTTAACGATACCGGTAATAAATGTAGATGCTACATTAACCACTATATTGGTTGTACCGCTTCCACTTGCCATTGTTAAACCAGTTGGCAAGGTCCAAGTATAAGAATTAGCACCAGTCACAGGAGATACACTGAATGTAGTTTGAGTAACACCGCATAGCGATACATTTCCGGTAATCGTTCCCGGAGCATTCGGTTTTCTAATAACCGCTAAAGTAATCGGCTGGCTAGCGCCACAAGAATTGGAGACAACTACACTCACATCTCCATTCACCATACTGGAAACGATTGTTACATGGATATTAGGAGTTCCCTGACCTGTAGTAATAGTCATTCCAAAAGGAACTGACCATGTATAAACACTTGCGACAGCAATGGCAGGGACAGAATAATCAGTAGCAACCAAACCGCAAACCTGAGCAGGTCCGGAAATTCCTCCGGATAGTAGCGGTTGTACACCAGATAAACTTATGCTTGCTGCACCTGCACTTGTTCCGCATCCGTTAATAGCTTCCACAGTTAAGGTTCCTGTAAAAAAGTTTGCAGTAGGGTTAACAGTTAATGAAGTAGTTCCCTGACCAGACACTTGTGTTAAACCTGAAGGTATAGTCCAGTTATAAAAGTTTGCTCCGATTGCAGTAGGACACGTATAAACTATGTTAGTGCCAACATAAGAACACAATCCAAGGTGTCCGTTGATAAAAGCAGGAGTTTCAGGAACGTTATCTGAAACATTGATATAACTTGTTCTGACAAGTGAATCTATTCCTTCGTTATTAGTAACTACCAAACTTACGGTTTTTGATCCCGGAGTAAGATAATTAACCGTAAATGGACCAGAACCGGTAGCTGTTGCCGGAACAGCTCCTTCTCCGAAATTCCAGTAAAACGAATTTGAATTAGCGGAATAATTATAGAAGGTGGTTGTTCCGTCTTGATTACAGTAAATGTTTGTTGAGGTGGCAACAAAGTTAGGAATCGGCAAAGGAGTGATATCCATGTTCACTGTGTCGCTACTTCCGCCTCCGGGGTATGTATTTGTTACTACAAAAGGGACATTGCCATATAAGGCGGTTGACGACACATGAATGTTAGCAGTAATAATCGTATCGGAGTTAACGGTCATGCTGTTTAAGGTTATACCTGTACCCACAAAAACTGAAGATACACCAGGTAAGAACCCTGCACCATGCAATTCAACATTTGCAGTTTGGTTACGGAACCCTGAACCGGGATTCAACCAGTATAAGCTTGGCGTTGGGTAAACAGTTCCAATTTGCAAATCACCAAAATTGGTAAGACCGGAAGCCAACATAAAATCAGTAGAACTACCTGTGTTCGGTATTACAGACCACAAGTTAGCAGAATACATCATCATTCCGGCATATTGAGGCATATAACCTGGATCAATATCGCCAGACAAGATTGGAACAATAACAGTGTACTGATCAAAGTTCACCCCTGCATCTGTTAAAGACCATGTACGATTAACAGATTCGTTTACATTTAAACCGGAAGAAGCAATTTGTGCATGGTCGCCATTTGCAGTAGACACTGTTACGTAATTACCTGCGGAAACATTATCAAAGAATAAATCAACAGGAGCGAAATCTGTTGCACTTCCTATCGGATAATACAAAGAAATACCCTCACCACTAACTACAAACTGTTTTAAATTACCAAATACATAGCCATTTACAGCTATTGAATAACCGGACGATTCTATTTGAACGGCATTAGCACCGGTTACAATATTACCATTCTGCAATACCAGAGTATTATTGATGACAATAGTATTACTAAGCACAACTCCGAAAGTATTATTTACTGCTATATTATCGAACGAAGTAGCACCTGAAATATGTTGAACAGAAGTTCCGGCAAAAGTAATACTGCCACCACCAGAGTTGAAAAAACCAGAATTACTCCAGTTACCGAAAACGATTAAATCACCAGCAGCATCCATTTTTAATTCACTTCCGCTTTCGATGGTAATGTTATGACATCTTGCACCAGTAGCATTAATGTAAGGCATATTTGAAACTGAAGCAGGAATAACTACATCAATGGTTGAATCAGGCACTCCGCTACACCAATTGTTAGGGTCGAACCAATTTGAATTATTACCGAACCATGTTCCTGTATTGGTAATAGTTATGGTTACCAGCGAACTGCTTTCGGTACAAGGAGCATTTATTGTTTTCCATTGCAATAGATATTCACCAAATCCTCCGTCAGGCACAAAGGTAGCTGAAGGACTGTTAATATTACTAAACTGACTGGCATTGATGCTTGGTCCGCTAATAACACTCCACACTCCGGTACCCTCGGTAGGCGTATTTGCTTCCAAAGTTATTCCCATTAAACATGCCGATTTATTGTTTCCAGCAAATGCCGGGGTAGGATTTTGATTCACCACTAATGTTGTATTAGAGGTATTTGAAAATCCGTTTCCATCAGTTACCGATACAGTATAGGTAGTTGAACCGGCAGTGGCAGTTGATGGTTGAATGGTAGACGATGTTTCTCCGCCATTTATCCAATGATAAGCAACAGGGCTATCGTAAGTAGCGTTTGCTGTTAAAGTAGCTTCATCGTTTTTACAAACGGTAGTGTTACCTCCGGCAATGACTACCGTAGGAATTACATTGGATATTCCGGTAAAATCGCCTAAGGAAGTACAAGATGCATTGATAGTATGCGTTGAATAATCTACAGTTCCGTATTTAGTCCAGATATTTCCGACTCTTTGTGCCGAAGCAATAAGATTTTCGTTTCCTGTAATATCATCGGAAAGATAATGTCCAGAAAGCGTGCAGGTGTAGCCTGAATAAGCAGAAGGAGTAGCTGTCCAGTAACGGCTAATATAATTAGTAGTACTTGCATCAGCCGGATGTTGGTTATCGTTTATCTTTACGGCAGTATAACCTCCGGTGTATGTTCCTCCGGTGAATGTAAGAGCTAAAGGAGAATATTCTGCACCGTTATTGCTCAAACTACCATCACCTACAGGGAAGTTAAATGAAGCCTCGGAAGCGGAGTTACCATACTTGCGTACTTCGCCTCCGCCATCGGCTATAATCATATTAGTGGCACTTAAACTACCTGCCACAGCTGTGGCAGTGGTTGCAAACGAAAGAATGTGTGTATTTACATTCATTGCACCTGTAGTTAATGTAAGTGTATTATTAATTACAGCATCCTGTGCTAATGCAACACCGGCTGTGTTATCAATAACGATATTATTGAATGTTGAAACACTTGTTCCCTGAATAGTTTGAGGTAATGTACCATCGAAAGTAACAGTATTCGCTCCTGCATCAAAGGTTGCATTATTAGTAAAATTACCTGCCAGAGTTAGATTAGAGGCCGAAACAGTTTTTGTTCCTGTTCCGCTTAATGTAAGGTGATGGAAAGCTGGCACACCGTTAGGCAAAACAATGGTTTGAGAAGCTCCATTAAATTCTACCGTTCCGTTATATGTACCGGCATTCCACAAACCTGAGCCGCTTCCGGTTCTGGATATGGCATTAGCAATTTTCATTGTACTACCCGAAGCAAGCGCAACACTAGCCGTGTCGGAAATTTCGACATTATAAAAACTGGAAGTGCCCGAAATGGTAGCTCCTATGTCAGAGAATACCACAGTGCTTGTTCCAGGATTGTTACCTGCCGTATTTTGGTCTTCCCAACCTCCGCTCAATGTATTATTTATCACTAGTGTATTATTTGCCATAACAAGCACTCCTCCATTTTCTATTCTCATGGTATTAATGGTAGTGGCACCTGTTGGTAATTCAGGATCGTAATTAGTGGTAGCGGCATCAGGAATAATAACTTCCGAACCCATAGAAGGCACACCAATAGGTGTCCAGTTAGGTGCATTATTCCAATTGGTGCTTATCGAACCATTCCAGGTTTTATAACCTTGCTGATAATTTCCTAACGAAAATACGGTGCGCCAAGTTTGAATGAAATAACTAATTGGAATATTAGACATGCCTACATAATTATTGGCGAAATCGTAAGCTGCTCTGCCGTGTTCATCTGGAGTACCATTTCCACCGGCAATATCATAATCCCAGGTAACTAATTTGCTTTCTATATTTCCGTTCAACTCATTATCGAGATAATGAAAATTGCCTGTTAAGAAACAATTGGTTGCAGCCACAGGTAATAATTCATAATGACGGGATACTGCATCTGTTTTGCCAAACGGAGCGCTTCCGATTTTAATAATTATGGTGAATGAAGTAGGCATATTGCCCGCTGTAAGCGACACGTTGGTATATTGACTTCCGAAACTGTATAAGGTATTTGCAACAATGGTATTTCTTCTTACGGCACCGGTAACATCTCCATTACCCAAGGTGGTGGCACTAGCTCCCATAAATAATGTGCGGGAAACATAATTAGTCAATAAAGGATAACCATTCCAGGCTGAAACCAAATTTAAGCAACCTTGAGATGCAGAAGCATTGGCTGCTGCCAGATTTAACACTCCGTTCACTGTAATATCATTTAATGCGGTTACTCCTGCAGCATTGTTTATTGATAAATTGTTGAATGTAGAAATACCATTGATGCTTTGAGATGATACACCGTTAAAATTAATAGTATTCGGAACATTGGTGGTTACATCTACACTGCCTGCAGTAACCGCAAACGTATTGGCAACACTGAGTATGGAATTAGCGGCCATTTGGAGTGAAGTTCCGTTTAGCGTAACATTAAATAAATTTGCACTTCCGGCAAAAGCTGAAGTTCCGGTAAATGTTACAGTGCCTGCAGATGCGGTTAAACTTCCGCTTACATTCATTCCTGATGAAAGAGTAATGTTTTTAGCAGTAGTAACCGAACCCGACACAGCAAGTGTGGACAAACTGATGGTACCTGTTCCTGATATTGTTTCAGCACCACCACTCATGGTAATGGTTCCGGCACTTGCCGAAAGACTACCATTAACGGTTAAATTACCCGATACTATAAACGATGCAGAAGTGGTAACTGTACCACTGATGTTCAGGTTTTCGATAGAAATTCCGGCACCGCTTATAGTAGCACCTGTTCCTGTCATATTTACGCTTCCTCCGGTATTTTGAACAAGCGAACCTGTTCCGGTAGTAGCAAAGTTTCCACTCACAGTAATGGCATTATTGTCGAAAACAATACCCGGAGCGGCAAGGGTAAGGTTTTTAAAATTGTTTCCGGTTCCGCTTACCGTAGCAGCAGTTCCTGATAAAACAATGGTACCTGTGTTGCCATTAAAAGTTCCGCTGTTGCTCCAATTGCCACCCACATTGTGAGTAAAGCTACTTCCGTTAAAAATGGTAGAAGCACCAATGCTTACATTGCCATTAACAGTAATAGCTGCTGCTGCTGTATAGGTAACCGAAGTTCCTGCACCCAGCTCGCTAATCAGGTTTCCGGTAAGTGTAAGAGCCGATGCGGGCAAGGTTTTAACCACTGCGCCTGCCGAACTGCTTAACTTTAAATTACCATAAGCCTGATTGGACACTGTTTGATTTACTCCTGAATATTCAACAGTGCTGGCACTAGTAAGCGTAATGGTAGAATAGTTAGCAGGGAAAGAATTGGTACCCCCTATTCGTAAGGTTGCATTATCGGCAATGGCAAGCACTCCTCCGGCAGTTAACCTATTGGCAAAATAAGTAGTGAGATCGAATGTACCGGATGAGATGGTAAGATTAGAAGCCACATTTTGAGTACGAGCTAATGATACTACACTTGCAGAGGCGATGGTAAGATTATTAAAATTGGTGATTGATGTACCTCCTATAGACTGAGCTGCTGTACCATTAAATACTACCGTAGCTGTTCCGGCTGATAAAGCTGTAGAAGATGCATTGTTCGTAAAATTACCTCCTACCGAAATTTGAAAATTATTGGCATTGAGAATGCCGGCAGTAAGGGTAAGATTATTAGCAACCACAATGGCAGCAGGTAATAACAAGCCATTGGTATTATTTAAAGTAAGATTATAAAAAGTAGAAACGCCTGAAAAATTTTGTTGACCTGATGTGCCGTTAAACACAGTGGTACCATTATTATTCATGGTTCCGTTATTAGTTAACGCTCCGGCAATATTAAGCGTTCCGGCCAAAGTAGTGGTAAGTGTAGCACCCGAATTAACAGTAATATTATTGCACGATACACTACTACTGATAACAGGCATATTGGTGGCTGTTGAAGGAATAACCACATTGGTGGTGGCAGTAGGAACCACACCGCTACACCAGTTGCCAGCCACCGACCAGTTGGTGCTTTGCGAACCTGTCCATAAACCTGAGGTAGTTGCAGCAACTACATTGGTGAAGCTTGTAGCAGTGCATCCGGCCTGAGTAACTTGCAGTGTGTATAATCCGGCAGCGCCTGCTGAGTAAGCAAATGAAGGATTTTGAGCAGAAGATGTAAAACTATTAGGACCAACCCATGCATAAGTAGCACCAGCCAATGTGGTAGCCGACAGATTGATTGAAGCACCTGCACACACAGGGCTGTTATTGCCTGCTCCATCGGGAGAAGTAAATACAGTAGCCACTTCGGGAGAAGTAAGTGCCCGTTGATAAATCAAAATATCATCTACCGCCCCTCTAAAGTAAGTACTGTTTGGGCGAGAAGGCCAGCTGTTTAAATTATCGAAACCAACTCGCCAAAAACCGGTAGTGGCCTCGCAGGTGGTTACAGTAGGGTCGGTAGCCACAAGACTTCCGTCCATATAAAGCGCCATTCCACTTACAGAAGAGAGAGTGGCTGTGGCGTGGTGCCAGTTATTATCGTTATAAGATGCTGTGGAATTAATCGTTTTCCAGGCAGCCGGAAAAACACCGAAGTAAATTTGACCGCCATTGTTCATATATATATGACGATTGTAAGTATTGCTTTGAGCAATTTGAGAACTACCAAAACCAATTAATTTTCCACCTGAAGTGGTATTGGTTTTAAACCAAATGGAAAGGGTGAAATCGGCAGGATTGGTATATTGCATGGTAGTGGTCATATACTGAGTGCTACCATTCAAAGTGTAGGCACTGTTGGCGTTTCCGAAACGGTCGGCAACAAGGGCAGGCGCTAATTGCAGCAAACCGTTATTGTTATTTCCCGATACATCATTGGCATTGCCATTAAAAGTGAAATTGGCTACCAAACTATTAGTAGGTATTTGAGAAACGGCTGGTGTGGTAATATTAACGGTGATGGTGGCCTGAGTGCTTACACAGCCGGCAACGGTTTGACTTACCAGATAAGTGGAAGAACCTGCAACAGCAGTAGAAGGAACAGGAGCTACAGAACTGGTGGCTGTTTTAAACTGTATGTTATTAAAACAACGATAGCCCAATGAAGAAACACTGCCTATGTATATGGCACCGGTAGATTCGATAATAGGAAAAGAAGGATTGTCATAGCCTATATGTCCCGATCCTGATGAAACACCAATACTGTAAGTGCCTGCAGAGGCAAGGGTGGAATAAAATAAATTAGTAATTTTAAGAGCCGACCCAACTGCGGTGGTGGTGGTGATAGTGGAAGAGGTAGCTACAATGGTATTGTTGGCATCGAAAATAGACAAAACCAACCCATTAACGCTTTGTGCGGCAGGAATGGTATAGTCTATGGTAGTGATTTGTTCGTTGGCTTGTGTGGTGGTAAAGTAAGTCTTTTTGCTGTTTTCGGAATTATCTACAGAAACATTGGTTGAGAAAAAGGCTGTGCCACCTACCGAGCCGGAAACTCCGCCCCACACCAATCCGGTACCGGTGGCAGTTAGCTGAGTTGCTGTTGCATTCTGACAATAATTAACGGGACTGGTAACCACCGGAGCTGCTCCGGGCGTGCAGAGTGTGGCCTGACTACCGGTAAGCGCTGCACTGGAGCCACCTTCAGTGTACGTATAAATTTTCCAGAAATAAGTGGTGCTTCCGCTTAAGCCCGTAATGGTAGCACTGGTAGCGTTAGTAGCAGTTTGAGTTACCAATGTGTAATTTACTCCATCGGTAGAATTGTAAATCACAAAACCTATTTCGTTGCCCGAATTATCTGCCCAATTTAATGTCATCTGATTATCAAATACACCTGTATAAGTTAATGAAGAAGGCGCTATGGGCGCAACAGGAGTAAAACTATATGTTTGACCACTGCTTGGTTTATTGTTGATGCTGGTAGTTTCGTTAGAAGAACTGGCAGAAGGATTGGTGCCGGAATTATTGAGGGATAAAAAATTTCCAGAACCTGTGGAGGTGGCTGCTATGCCTATAGAGGCAGAAGCAGATACTACCGAACCAGATTCGGGGCGGTAAACAAACTCTATTTTTCCGTTTGCTTCGTACAGTTTCACCTGAAACGAAATGGTGTATCCGGCAGCTGTGTGTAACCATTTATTACTCAAAAACTGAATTGTAAACACTCTGTTTCCCGCTGTTCCTGTGGTTGAGTAGGACATGTTGGCAGCAGTTTGCAAATTCAGGTCGTCCCACAGAGGAGCAATGATGGGCCTTGGAGCGCCTCCGCTCGACAATGCATTAACGGGAGTAGCCGTTGTGATGTTTGCACCTAAGGTGAGCCATCCGTTGGTACTTGCCGACACCGAATTGTAGCTGGTGCCCATGTAATAAAAATTGAATCCAAGAGGAATAGCATTGAAGTAACCTTCGTCTGCTGTGCCCGATGAAAGAGAAGGAGATGTGCCTCCTGTAAGTACTGTAAACGTTCCGCTGGTAGCCGCGAACGTGTAGTTAGTAATGTTCTGCGAGGCGACATACATTATGGTCGCGAGCAGAAAGACTGCTGTGGTAATGATTTTTTTAAGCATGGTTTCTATTTTTTAGTTAATGTACTCAATACAATAAATGGGTTTGTATTCAATAACAGGATTTAGATACGCTAAACGTGAAATCTTATTTATATCATCGGTTGGATAGGAAACGATATATCAAATTTCGGTATGGCTAAATCCCTTCTGCTGGTTTTACGGGCACAAAGGTAGAGCGACTAATTTAGGCTGATTGTCGTTTTGATGATGAATAATATGTAGTATGAACCACGACAGGGCAGGTGGCTATATGGTTTTAGTGTATGTTGAATAATAAGCTGCGGAAGGCTGTAAGGTAGCTGTGGAGGTTTGTATTTTTATTATTTTTTATTTCGCTTTTTTTAAAACAGGCGCAAACGTTAGTTATGATTGAACAATACAACATCAGTTCAACATCAGTTGAACACGCCAAAAGTTGCTTGTTGACAAAAAAGCCTTATTTAATGCGCCTTTTGGTTACTTGCTCTTTTTTTTGCGGGGAGTTTTGGTGGGCAAAACTTGCTGAGGAGGTAGAAACGGCAGGGCTCTGTCACTAAATTTTTGCAAAATAGGTTTTCTCATTCTCGTATTTTTGAGTTCAGTCTCAAAGAACATTGCGAGAAAGAAATCAAGGTAAACAGCAAGATTTTCTTTTTTTAGATCAACGAAAAAAGATTGCGGATCTTTATGCATTAGTTCAATAACTACCTCTAATTTTTTTGAATGTTCTTCCAACATTTTTTTTTCATGAGCTTTTACATTTTTCAACTTCTTCTTAATCTTTGGATATCTCACGAGCAAGATATCAGCGAATTCCTTTAAAAACTTGCATTCGCCTTTTGTGAACGAAATTTCCTTCTTTGTTTTTTGGGTTGTACTTATTTTTTTTGCCATTGTTGAAATATTTTTTTGGGTAAATCAGTTCACGAAAATAAAAAATTATTTAATTTTAGCATCAAATAACTTTTTAACAAAATATCAAATGAAAAAAAATTCCCACTTTATTAAAGTGAGTAACATTTGTTACTACTTTAACTCAGAAGGTATCGTTTGTGGAAAAGCAGAAGGCAATTATATTGTACTGCATTTAACCGACAATCGAACATTGAAAGTACACATCGGCATGACCGAGTTTTTAGCAAGCATGGGCAATCCGCCCGAGTTGTTTCGTTCGCATCGCAGCAGTTTTGTAAACCTTGTACATGTTACAGGGCTAGACGAAGCCAATGGTCAGGTAATGATGAACAACAAAATGCTTCTGTGTATTGCCGAGCAAAACTATGCAGCCTTTCATCAGGCCATGAATTGTTCTGAAATTTAATTGTAGCGCAAAGTCCCTGCTTTTGGGCTTTACAGGCGTATCACGGCAACTGCTCCCGGCAGCTGGCGGAATTGTTTTGCTCACTTGTTAAGTTTTCTTTTTTTACTTCTTCCGTATTTTTGTTGTGTTTTAAAATAGAGTACGCTGATAATGATGATTGGTTAAGATTAAAAATGATGTACGATTGGAGTTATGAAAAAACAGGATGTTACTCTTCATAAGAAACACATCAATGCATATAGCTTTATACTAACGCTAACCCCGAGAACAAAAATCCTTTTTTTCATTAGACATTAAATAGATTAAGGTTATTCAGTTTTTATTTTTAGTACACATCGTTATTAAAAATTTTGATTCTAATTGCTAAAAGAACAGGCCGCCCTTACAGGGCTTAATTTAATTGCTCTTAAAAATTTCTACAAACAGGTTGCCCCAATGGGGCAAAAATTAAGCTCCGTTAGGAGCGTCTTGTTTGTAGTAAATAAAGCTTTACCACCATAAGCCCTGTAAGGGCGACCTGTTTAAGGCAAATTAAAATTCAAAATCATGTTTAAAAAACCTTAATCTATTTAATGTTTCTTATGTAATTTATTCAATCTACATCATGCATTCGAGTAGATTTTTTTAAACATTGTTTAAATTTAGATTCCTCACTTCGTTCGGAATGACAAGCTGATATTGCTTTATAGGAGGAGAGAGGAAAACTGCAAAGCGGTTTTCCTCTCTCCTCTGTTTCTCCCTTGTATGGACTGTCATTCCGAACGAAGTGAGGAATCTGTTCGGTGCTATGGAGTAAATTTGATTAAAATTCGGTTACTCATTTAAAGGAAAAAGGCTCAACCTTTCGTCCTTTCATTTTTACTTCACATACAAATTCGGTAGTTTCAAATCCAAATCAGGCTATTTGAAATAACGAGTTCAAATCGCATTTATCTTTCACTCATCTTTGTGTCAGAAATACTTTTTATGCATCGTATTTCTGTCGCTCTTTGAATTTTCAAAAACTATTATTCAGAAAAAAACGATTTGATATAATCACACAAACCCCGTTTGCCAGAACTAACAGATGGCATTGTGTAAACAAAATGGCAGTTGACAGAAATGGCAGATGACGTTTTGTAAACAAAATGGCAGTTGCCGGATATAACAGATGACGTTTTGCAAACAAAATGACGGTTGCCGGATATAACAGATGACGTTTTGCAAACAAAATGACTGTTGACAGATATGGCAGATGACGTTTTGCAAACAAAATGACACTTGCCGGGTCTGCGGTTTTGCATTTGGCCAACAGAATGCAGTTACGCAGACCTAACATTCAACCTTTTGGCTATTTTTTGAAGAAAACGAAGAAGAACACAGGACAACATCTTTTTATCAGATTACATTTTTAGAACAACAATAATAATTCAATAAAAAACAATTAAAATTTAAAACAAATGAGTACTACCAGACGACTGCCGCGCACAGATGAAGAGCGCACCATTGCTATTAACAAAGCAAAAAACGAACTAGCTATAGTGTTACCTGCCGAAATTACGATAACACCGAGCACCAAAGTAAGATTACTGTCCATTTTTACCGACTGGAAAGATGCCAATGATGATATCCAGCTCAGCGAAGCCGCCAAAACAAACGCTACTATACTTGTAGAAACCACTCGTAACAACTGTTCGATGTTTATCCGACATTTCATTATGGTGTTTAATTTTGGAGTAGAAAGAGGTGTGTATCCGGCTGGCGACCGCAATTTTTATTACCTCGATGCCGGAAGCGATGCCCTGCCAGCCTTGGGTACAGAGGAAGAAATTATACTTTGGGGCAATAGAATTGTGGATGGAGATGCAGCACGAGTAACGGCCGGAGGCGCTGCCATGAGCAATCCGACAGCTGCCGAAGTAAGCACTGTGCTAACCGCTTTCACGAGCGCAAACAACGATCAGAACGTTAAAACAGCTGCCTGGAAAGCCGATGTACTGGTGCGTACCAACCTTCGCCCCGAAGCCGATAAGGTAATTTTAAAAGTGTGGGACGAAACCGAAACCTTCTATAACGAACTTCCTGCGCCCACCAAACGCGACAAATGCCGCCCTTGGGGAGTGGTTTACGAAAACAGCGAAACCATTACCATCAATCTCGAAATTATTAATAATGTAACCAATGCCCCTATTGACGAAGCTTCCACGTTTTTTGAAGAAGGCAATACTACACTCCTTTCGAACGCTGCCGGTGTAACTCAGATTAAAACATCTGTTGCCGATTTGGCTACTTTAAAAACCAGCAAAACCGGTTATACTGACGATACCACAGTGGTTACCTTTGTACCCGGCCAAATTGTGTATGCAGTTACCATACGCATGATTCCGGTGTAACGATTCAGCCAAGCGCCCGAATCTGTTGATTACACAATAAAAAGCTCCGCTCTTACGGAGCTTTTTATTATTTTAATCACTCGCGGTGCGTTACAAAAAAATTCAATCGCTTTAAATACTTTCATACAAGGAGCAAAATTTCCTTTGTATGTATTGATTTTGTTGGGTGTTTACTTTTCAAAATTGGAATAAGAAAAATTGGGCAAATTGCGTTCGTTACAAAAAAATTCAATCGCTTTAAATACTTTCATACAAGGAGCAATATTTCCTTTGTATGCATTGATTTTGTTGGGTGTTCACTTTTCAAAATTGGAATAAGAAAAGTTGGGCAAATTGCGTTCGTTACAAAAAAATTCAATCGCTTTAAATACTTTCATACAAGGAGCAAATTTTCCTTTGTATGTATTGATTTTATTAGGTGTTTGAAGAACAAAAATTAAATTTGATTAAAGAAGAGAAAATAGTATTCTTAACAAAACAAGCATTTAAAGATTCAACACTCAAATACCTGCTTGTATTGCTGTACAACTCAAAATTAATTTACCTTTGCCTTCTTATTAACTGTTGTTTATGATTTCAAAAAAATCTGGTTTACTCTTCCTGTTGCTGTTCTATAGCTGCATCATGTCGGCTCAGGCTTATTTTCAGCAGGAAGTAAATTATACCATCAGCGTAAAACTGGATGATAAAAAAAATGAATTATCGGCTTTCGAAACCCTGATTTACAAAAACAACTCCCCTACTCCACTTTCGTTTATTTACATGCATCTTTGGCCAAACGGGTATAAAGACAATACCACTTGCCTGGCCAAACAATTGCTCGAAGATGGCAGCACCAAGATGTATTTTGCCAAAGAGGATGAGTTTGGATATATCGACAGTCTTGAATTTAAAGTAAACGGCACACGTGTATTGTGCGAGTATGTAAAAGATAGCCTGGACATTTGCAAACTAAAACTCAACGAACCTTTGCTGCCCGGGGCCAGTATTACCATCACCACCCCGTTTCATGTTAAAATACCATCTGCAACAATTTCTCGTCTGGGGCATATCGGGCAATCGTATATGATAACACAGTGGTATCCCAAACCGGCAGTGTACGACCGAAACGGATGGAATTATATGCCCTACCTCAATCAGGGCGAGTTTTATTCCGAATTCGGAAATTACGATGTGAGTATTACTGTGCCCTCCAATTATGTGCTGGCAGCCACAGGCGATATAACTGACGGAGAAAAAGAATTGGATTGGCTCAATGCGAAAGTGGCCGAAACACAAGCCATCATAACATTCGACAGAAATGATATGAACTTCCCTCCTTCTGATTCTACAACTAAAACACTTCGTTTTAAACAAAGCAATGTACACGATTTTGCTTGGTTTTGCGACAAGCGATATCATGTATTAAAAAGCGAAGTAATCACTCCTCATAAAGGAAACAAAGTAACCACATGGGCCTTTTTCACCAATGCCGAAGCCGATTTGTGGACTCAAGCTCCGGCATACATCAACGATGCTATTCATTACTATTCGCTTTGGAATGGCGACTATCCTTACAATAATTGCACAGCTGTGGATGGTACCATTAGCGCAGGCGGAGGAATGGAATACCCGAACATAACGGTAATAGGCACTTCTCACGATGCGTTTGAACTCGATGTAGTGATAACACACGAGGTGGGTCATAACTGGTTTTACGGAATGTTGGGCTCCAACGAACGCATGCATGCCTGGATGGACGAGGGTATTAACTCCTACAACGAAAACCGATACGTAGAAACCAAATACCCTGAAATGGGCCTTGCCGAAAGCATTGGCGCAGGCCGACTGGAAAAATTGCTTCACCTCAAACAATTCAAACATAAAGCAGAATACGAATTGGGCTACAATATGACAGCCGTTAAAAACGAAGATCAGCCAATAGAATTGCCTGCTTACGATTACACAGAAACCAATTACGGTTGCGATGTGTATTATAAATCGGCCATTGTGTTCGATTATCTTCGCGCCTACTTAGGCGATAGTTTGATGGATAAAGCCATGCAAGCTTACTTCGAACAATGGCACTTCAAACACCCAATGCCTGCAGATTTCCGCAAGGTAATGGAAGAAACAACCGGAAAAGATTTAAGTTGGTTCTTTGATGATTTGATTAATTCGACACACAAACTGGATTACAAAATTAAATCGGCTCACCAACTGAACGCTGCTAATGGCGGCACATGGAAGGTAACTGTTAAAAATACAGGACAAATAAAAGGCCCTCTTTTTCTTCAAGGCATAAAGGATGGAAAAGTAATCAGCGAACAAGCGTTTGAAGGTTTTGATGGCAAAAAAACATTGAGCATTTCGGCCGCTGAAGCGGATAAATTCAAAATTGATTACAACGAGAAAATGCCCGAAATAAATAGAAACAACAATACTTTACGCACAAGAGGTTTGTTCAAAAAAATCGAACCTGTCCGTATTCAGTTTCTCGGAAGCATTGATAATCCTGACAAATCGCAGTTGTACTATTTTCCTGTTGTTGGCTGGAACGAATACAACAAAGGTATGGCTGGTATTGTTTTTTACAATAATTTATTCCCTCAGAAAAAACTGGAATTTCAGCTCATGCCGATGTGGAGCTTTGCACAAAAGGATTTGGCCGGATATGGTAAAGTGATGTATAATATATTTCCCAATGGTTTTTTTGGAAATCTTTTCCAAAAAGTATCGTTAGGTGCCACTGCTACACGTTACGATTACTCAAACGAGCCGTTTGCCATGAACTTTAATAAAATCGCACCGGAGGTGGTTTTTGAATTCAAAAAACAAAATGCAAGAAGTGCGGTACAAGAAACGATGCGCGTGCGATACATCAGCATTTTTGAAGATTCTTATCGTGGCAACTACGACTTTACTCCCCCTATTTATACAAGAGATACCATGCACTTTGACTATACTGAATGCATCCTTAAACAAGAAAAAAATGATGTCATTAATCCCGTAAGTTTTATTGAAAATATTCAATCCGGCAAAGGCTTTGAAAAAATTTCGCTCACATTTAATTACTCTCATAATTACAGCAACAAGAACAAAAGCTTTGATATCCGTCTATTTGCAGGCACATTTATCGGAGAAAACAAATCGCTGAAAGATGTTCGCTTTCGTTTGAGTGGTCAAAGGGGATATCAGGATTATTTATACGATAATATTTATCTTGGAAGGAGCGAAACAAGCGGTGTTCTTGCCAGTCAGTTTACCGAAACAGATGGTGGATTTAAATTCTATTCAGCCCTTGGGCAAACATCAAAATGGATAATTGCCCTCAACCTTAAATCATCTTTAGGTATTGCAAAAATCCCGCTCTGCTTATATTTGGATGTAGGAGCAACCGAAGCTGATGGCCGAGTAAAAGATGAAGTATTGTATGATGGAGGCGTTTGTTTATCCATCTACAAAAAAGTGTTTGAAATTTATTTTCCTCTCTTAATTTGTCAGGATTTTACTAATTATAAAACAATAAATGATTTAAAATATCAGGAAACAATACGATTCACACTCAACTTAAATTTGATAAATCCATTTGGATTAATAAACAATTTTAAGTTGTAATTTTGCGCCCTTGAAACCAAACAAAAAAATATACTTTGCATCCGACTTTCACCTTGGAGCTCCTAATCATGAAGAAAGTCTGGCACGTGAAAAGCGCATTGTTAAATGGCTTGACGAAATAAAAACAGATGCAGCAGAAATTTATTTATTAGGCGATATGTTCGATTTCTGGTACGAATACAAACATACCGCACCTAAAGGATTTACGCGCTTTCTGGGAAAGCTTGCCGAATTAAGCGATAGCGGCATCCCCATTTTTTTATTTACCGGTAATCACGATATGTGGATGTATGAATACCTTCCCCGCGAATTAGGCGTTACCATCTATCGGGAGCCTGTTCATAAAACAATAAATGGAAAGAAATTTTTTATCGGGCACGGAGATGGTCTTGGGCCGGGCGATCATGGATATAAGTTTATCAAAAAAGTATTTGCCAATAAAGTTTGTCAATGGCTGTTTGCCCGCCTGCATCCTAACTTTGGAATGGGAATGGCGCATTACTGGTCTCACAAAAGCAGAGCTTCGAATGGTGGAGAGAACGAAGAAAAGTTTTTGGGTGCCAATCACGAATGGCTTGCTATTTATGCTAACGAAGTACTGCAGAAAGAGCACTTCGATTACTTTATTTTCGGTCATCGACATTTACCTCTCGACATCCAACTCAATGAAAAAAGCAAATATATTAACCTTGGGGAATGGATAACTTACAATAGTTATGCGGTGTTTGACGGAAATGTATTGGAATTAAAATATTATAAATAAAAATATTTATTTTAATTTACGAATCTCAAAAATAACTTAAGCGAAACGGAGGAAAACTGGGAGGTAACTAAATAAATCTAATGAAATAAGGCAATACAAGCTGAATGTATGTATTGCCTTATTTCATTTTATGAATTCATTTTGATTATTAAATCAACCAAACGGTTAGAGTAGCCGGATTCATTATCATACCAGCCAATCACTTTTACCATATTTCCCACTACGGCAGTAAAGCCTGCATCAAAAATGCAGGAATATTTATTTCCGATAATATCAATTCCAACAATGGGTTCTTCGGTGTATTCGAGAATATTTTTCATACTCGTTTCACTTGCCAATTTAAAGGCAGCGTTTATTTCCTCTACAGTTACCGGTTTGGCAAGTACACAGGTAATATCTGTAAGTGAGCCGTCAGGCACGGGAACTCGCATACCACATCCCCCCATTTTTCCTTCTAAGTGAGGAAATATTTTTGTGATAGCCTTGGCGGCCCCGGTAGATGTAGGAATAATGGAAAGCGCAGCAGCACGAGCTCTTCTCAAATCTTTATGAGGAGCATCGTGTAAACGCTGATCACCTGTATAGGAGTGTACGGTGGTAATATAACCGTCTTCCAAACCCCAGTTTTCATCCAAGACTTTTATCATCGGAGCAGCACAATTAGTAGTACAGGAAGCATTGGAAACAATGGTGTCCTCAGGAGAAAGAGAATCATCATTAATTCCGATAACCACTGTTTTAATATCATTTCCTTTTGGAGGGGCAGATATGATAACCTTTTTCGCCCCTGCTTTTATGTGCTTTCCGGCCGATTCCCGGTCTAAAAAATGCCCGGTGGACTCTATAACCATATCAACACCCAAATCGCGCCAAGGGAGATTTAAAGGGTCTTTTTCCGCGTAAATAACTATCCGCTTACCATTGATAATGATTGCTGAATCGTCAGACTTCACCTCTGCGTTAATTATACCATGCACAGAATCGTATTTGAGGAGATGCGCCAGCGTTTCGCTGTCCGTTAAATCATTTATGGCAACAATTTCAATATCATCACGCTCCATCATCACGCGAAACGACACCCTGCCAATCCTTCCAAAGCCATTAATGGCAACTTTAATTTTTCTCATTACTTATTTTTTTGCAAAGATACAGGAAATGGAAAGAACCTTGTAAAAATTAGTTTTTACACCTGTTTATTGGAGATTTAAGGAAAGTAAACTAACTTATTTTTTAAAAATAAAATACACTGCCAAGATCAGAAAAACAAAGCCTACAAAGTGGTTCCAGCGAAGCGTTTCGTTCTTGAAAAATAGTATAGTGAACACCACAAACACGGTGAGTGTAATGGCTTCCTGCACAACCTTAAGTTCGACAAGGGAAAATGGGCCACCGTTTTCCTTATATCCAAGACGGTTAGCCGGAACCTGAAAGACATATTCGAACAAAGCAATTCCCCAACTGATGAGCACGATTGCAATTATGCCCAAATTTTCGAACCATTTCATTTCTCTAAATTTTAAATGGCCATACCAGGCAAATGTCATAAAGGTGTTGGAAAGAATTAAAAGGAGGATTGTATAAAGTCCGCGCATAACTTTTTTGAACGCAAAAGTAAGCCTAGCAAATCAAAAAGTGAAATTTAACGACTTTTTTAATGAAAAATGGGAATTAGCATTCCCTATCTCAACAATAGCAAGCTGTCTAGAGGAAGAGCATTATAACGCTTTCTGTCGAATAATTTTTTATTTCGAAAGCAACCACACTACAGACGCATAAATTGCAACCTTTAAGCCTAAAATGAGTTTTAAAAGGTAAAAATCGGGTTACATTTACTTTCGAAACAGATAAATCTGGCTAGAATATGTTTTGCCAGATTTAAGTGCGAAAAAATTTGAACGAAAACCATTCCAAATTGCTTTAACAAAATTTGTTTTTCCATACTTAATTTTTTCGCTCAACAAGGAAACATAATATGAATCGAATAGCATTGGCAAAATTTTGAACATTTTTAAACCGTGTTTCTTAAAAACAGACTCAATATCCGGAGGAGTAAAATGGTACAAATGTCTAGGCACATCGTAAGCTGCCCAGAATTCTTTGTAAATTTTTGCATCCAAAGAATCGCAATTTGGAACGGCAATTATAATAATACCATTCGGCTTGATTAATCTTTTTAATTCTTCAATACGTTCGTTAAGCCTAGGTACATGTTCCAATACATGCCACATGGTGATAATATCAAAACTAGATTCAGGCAAAGATTTTAAATCCGCCTCCTCTCTTACATCTAACCTGTGATTTTCTCGAGCCATTTTTCTAGCATCAAGGCTGGGCTCAATTCCCATTGTATTCCACTTAGCATTTTTACATACACTCAAAAACTCTCCTGTTCCACATCCTATATCAAGTATATCTCCGGTTTTATAATATTTGGAAATGAGCTGTAGTTTTTTTAGCAAGGTGTATTTTCTTACAGTTTGGTAAGTAGAGTTAATAAAACCTTTCTTAGTATTAGAATGAGATACGTATTCCTCCGAAATATAGTAAGGCCCCAACTTGTCTTCTTCCGGTCGCGGGTTAGTAAATTTAAATCCGCAGGAAGCACATTGGACAATTTCAAATGTTTCACGTGAAACAGTATGGTCGATGCAGACTAAAAAAGGATTAGTTTTGTCCGCTTCACAAACTGGACAATTAATTAATTTTTCCATATAAATAAAATTTGTTCCACGTGGAACTATAATACAATTAACTTCAAATAAACAATAAAACTTACTCTAATATCAAATAATGGATTGAGTAATAAATGAAATATCTTCAGATCGATAATTTGAAATATTTCCTGTGATTGCAATAGTGTCAAAACAATATAAATTTAGCTACACAAACCGGTACCGCATATCTTTATGAGACTAAACTATTGCACTAAGAACCAAGACAGCAATTATAATATTAATTTGTCCAACAATATAATCCGATAATGGATCAAATCAAATAAATTTCATTATTATGTTCCACGTGAAACTATCTTCCTAAATATACCATTAAAACAGATACATCAGAAGGTGTAATTCCGGAAATACGGGAAGCTTGACCAATTGTTCGAGGTCTAACTTTTCCTAACTTCTCTCGTGCCTCTTTCGACAAAGAAGTTAATCGAGCATAATCAAAATCCTCGTGAAGAATCAAATTTTCTAATTTGGTTTGCTTTTCAGCTAGTTCATGCTCTTTCGAAATATAACCTTCATACTTCATTAAAATTTCTGCCTGTTCAATACATTCCATATCAAAGTCCGAAATATACTCCTTAACCTTTTCAGAATGCTTGGCAAAGTCCAGAAGAGAAACATTTGGACGTGTGAGAACCCCAAACATTTTTACTTTTTGAATTATTGGGGCAGAACCCAACTCTACTAGCACAGGATTAATATCCGAAGGATCTATGCTTTCTTTCTTAAAGTAATTAATTATTTCATCTGTGTTATTTTGCTTAATATCTACCCTTTCTAATCTTTCTTTTTTTGCTAAACCTAATTCATATGATTTTGGGGTGAGGCGAATATCGGCATTGTCTTGTCTAAGCAAAATTCGATATTCCGCACGTGAGGTAAACATACGATACGGCTCCTCTGTGCCCTTGGTTACTAAATCATCAATCAATACACCTATATAAGCTTCGGATCGAGACAGAATAAATGGCTCAAGTTTATTAATTTTCAGGTGCGCATTGATACCAGCCATCAATCCCTGACAAGCCGCTTCCTCATATCCAGTGGTGCCATTTATTTGTCCAGCGAAATAAAGATTGCTGATTAATTTCGTTTCGAGTGTAAGGAATAATTGCTGAGGCGGGAAATAATCATATTCAATTGCATACCCAGGACGGAACATTTTAACGTTTTCGAAACCGGGAATTAATTTAAGTGCTTTGTATTGCACATCCTCAGGAAGGGAAGTAGAAAAACCATTAACATAAATTTCAACAGTATTCCATCCTTCGGGTTCAACAAAAATTTGATGACGATTTCGCTCAGCAAATCGTGTAATTTTATCCTCTATACTCGGACAATAACGAGGTCCGAGTCCTTGAATTCTTCCTGAGAACATGGGAGATTTTTCGAAACCAGTTCTTAAAACTTCATGAACCGCATCGTTGGTATAAGTAACAAAACATGGGATTTGTCCTTCTGGCCCATTGGCAAATGCGTCTTTTCTTTTAACTTTGAAATCGAACTGAGAAGATGGCAAGTACGAAAAACGGTTAGGATTTTCATCTCCATGTTGAACCTCCATTTTAGAATAATCGAGAGAACGACCATCGACACGAGGAGGGGTACCTGTTTTCATACGCCCTGACCGGAAGCCAAGTTGAACAAGCTGTTCGGTAATACCTGTGCTTGATTTTTCTCCAGCACGTCCGCCACCATATTGTTTTTCGCCCAAATGAATAAGTCCATTTAAGAAAGTACCATTCGTTAGAACAACAGATTTTGCTCTAATTTCAATATCGAGGTTAGTTATTACACCAACAACTACACTATTTTCAACTAATAATTGTTTAACGGTATCTTGCCAGAAATCGAGGTTAGGTGTAGCCTCCAGCATTAAACGCCACTCTTCAGCAAATTTCCATCTGTCGCTTTGAGCGCGAGGACTCCACATAGCAGGCCCCTTTGAACGATTTAACATTCTAAACTGAACAGCAGTTCTGTCGGTGATGATACCAGAATAACCTCCAAGGGCATCAATTTCACGAACAATTTGTCCTTTAGCAATACCACCCATTGCTGGGTTGCACGACATTTGAGCAATGGTTTGCATGTTCATCGTAATTAATAAGGTTGAACTACCAAGATTGGCAGCGGCAGCTGCTGCTTCGCATCCGGCATGACCGGCACCGACCACTATAACATCGTATTTTTTGAACATTAGGGGACAAAAGTAAGAATAATATTAGGATTAAAATTCCAGATTTAAGATTTCAAATTGAACCCGTGGAGTAAATCAGATATCAAATTTCAATAATATACTATTAATTTATATTTCAGCAGAAATAATTAGAATTTCAAAAAGTATTTTCAAAATAATTATTCTTTTTACTCTATTGTAAAACTTTAAAAATATCTTACTTAAACATTTTATAGTTGAAGTAAAAACAAGAAGCACCTTTCGATTCTTTAAATATAAATGGCTACAATTGCAATGACACGTAAAGAAATAAAACTATTAAGTAATGGACAATCCAAAAACACTAACATCATCCGTTTGTTCGTTATTGCCTTTCCAGCTTAGGAATTCTTTCATAAGGCTTTCGCGATGCTTTTCAGGATGATGTGAACCGATTATAGAGATAAGCATTTTGAAACGCTTACTGGAGAATTTTTTGTTGTCCTTACCTCCAAACTGATCAACAAAACCATCAGAAGTCATGAAAATGGTGTCGCCCTTAAGAAGGTCGAATGTTTGAATGTATGCTTCGTCTATGCTGTCTATGGAATCTGAACCAAAAATAAGTTTGCTTCCTTTTAGCTCAATTAGCTGGGCTTTTCGGACAATGAAGAGTGAAATTTTGAATCCGCAGAATTTAATTTGTCTTGTTTTTTTATCAAGCACAAAATAACCTAACTCCACAGAATCATGATTGGTATTGCTATTCAACGTTTTTTTAAACTGATTGTTGGCATTACTAACAATAGTATTTACATCGTTTTTAAATTTTGTATGTTCGAACGATTCACGCAAAGAACCGAAAGCAAGCAAAGAAACAAAAGCTCCCGGAACCCCGTGTCCGGTGGAATCGGCAATACAATAGGAGAGTTGGTTTTCATCGTTATGATACCAGAAAAAATCTCCGCTTACTATATCTTTCGGTATAATAAGGGTAAATGCATTTTGTATGTCGAGGGCAAACTGGTCCTCGCAGGATAGGACAGACTTTTGAATGAGTCCGGCATAATGAATACTATCTGTTAGTTGTTTGTTTTTACTTTTTATTTCAAAAACTTTTTCTTCAACTATTTTAGCAAGATTTGAATTAAGGTCTTTTAGTTTGGAATTGGTTTCTTTTAATTTCTTTTCCGTTTCGAGCGCTTCTATAGCCTGTTTGATGGTGGTTTGAAAATCGAGGTCATCAATGGGCTTGGTAAGCATTCGATATAAATGCGCGGTATTTAAAGAATGTATAATAGCATCGAGTGTAGGATTGCCCGACATGAGAATTTTTTTAGCATCGGGATAATACTTCATCGATTCTTCTAACAATTCGTTACCCTGCATACCTGGCATGGATAAATCGGAAATGATTAGAGATATATCTACTCCTTCTTCGCGCAGTGTATTCATTAAATCGATAGCCATTAGAGGATCTGTAGCTGTTTCGACTGTAAACGAAAATTCTTCAACATTATATAATTTTTCCTTGATGGTAAGAACCAAATTTTGGTCGTCATCAATAATCAAAATACAATGTTCGGCCGGTTTTGATTCGGCAAAATAAGGTGCTTGTTTTGAAAAATTACTTAGTACCTGTTGCATAATTTTTAATTCGAACTGTAAACACAGTATTACCCGGTTGAGAGGAAACAGTAATGATTCCGCCAATAGCAAATATTACATTTTTGCAAATATCTAAACCAATACCGGTACCGCCCTGATTTTTCTTTGTAGTGAAATAAGGGGTAAATATTTTAGAAATAATATCTGCAGGAATGCCAGGGCCATTATCCTGAATAGTTACCACCACATCATCGTTTTCTTTAATAACATTAACAACTATTATACCCGAACCATTAGTAGCTT
The DNA here is from genome assembly GCA_903926385.1 of uncultured Bacteroidota bacterium. Classification (GTDB taxonomy): domain Bacteria; phylum Bacteroidota; class Bacteroidia; order 2-12-FULL-35-15; family 2-12-FULL-35-15; genus 2-12-FULL-35-15. The sequence continues at coordinate 9,818 of CAIYIS010000001.1, read as the reverse complement.
CTACAGCGTTTGATAGTAAATTAATCCACACATGAACAATGTGCTGAATATTACCCTGAATAAAACAATCGGCATTGTATTGAAAACTGAAAGTACATGATTTTAAACGTTGTTTTACGAGCACAATGGCCGTTTCGATAGATGTTTTTAAATCGAAAAGTTCAGAAACGGAATCAGGCAGTTTATTGGTATAATTTTTTAAAGTGGACACCAAGTACCTGCTGCGCTTTTTGGCTGCTTCTAACACCGCAAAAGACTGCTTTACGGACAAAAGAGAAATAAGCATATCGAAAAGAATGATACCCTGAGGTTGACTGATAATCCAGTGTAACTTCTCGTTTATACCATAAATCCCTGAAGATATCAGGAATTCGGCAGCACGCTGAGGGTGTTTTATTTGATACCTTGTTAAATCTGAAATAAATTTCTTTTTCAGCTCGCGCAATTCTTTTGTATCATAAACGGCAACATTACTATTCTCCAGAGCTGATACATAATTCACCACTTTCTGAAATGCTTCTACAGGGTAATCGAATTCGGCAATAGAAATAAAAGATGAAATTATTTTCTGGTATTCTGTAAATAAATTATCTGATGAATATTCGACAGAAGAAATAGGTGAAGAAATTTCGTGAAGAAAATCGGGTAATAATTTATCAAGTACTTTATTGAATTCTTTATCCAATACTTCATCGCTCGCTTTATGCACCTGAGCAGATTTTAAACTTATCAATTCAGATTTAAGCCGTAATAATTCCAGTTCTTTTTCGAGGTCTTCTTCGTTTTGAATCAGATTACTTCCGGAACTTCCAACCAAAAAATCGGAGTCGGATGAAACATCGGGATTATTACCTCTGAGGTGTTTCTCGAGTATTCCCGCACGCTTGTTTTGCAAACTGCTGTTGTCTAAATTACCTGTGTTTACAGGTTTTGCAGTTATTAACTTTTCATTTTCACTAATCTCGCCCATGATATAAGATTTATATATGTGTCCAAAATTAGAGCTAATAACAGTGGTTAAAAAAAGCAATTGAATAATGTTATCAACCTTGTTTTTAACAATATTTTTTTACTCCACTGATAAGTGAAACGCAATAAAACCGATAAAAGGAATAAATTTATTTGAAGAAAATATGAAACAACATATTAAAAATAGCAAAAAGATTTAACAGTATAATTGCCATTTTAAGTACAGGTTTTATTTCATTAAAACGAAGTTGACGTTTTTGTTTTTTTGTCTCCGCTATTTGTTGTTCAGTAACTTTAAATTCAACAGGAGCTTCTTTTCCGGCAGAAACAAATAAGTTAGAAATTAAATATCGAGTGCGCGATTTAGCTGCTGTTAACACTTCGAATGATTGTTTTACAGATAAAATAGCAATCATTAAATCGAATAAAATTTCTGCTTTTGGCTGAGAAAATATCCAGAGTAATTCATCATCTATAAAATAAACACCCGACTCTACAAAATAATCAGCACCACGTTTGGAGTTTTTAAATTCATATTCTTTAAGCAGCGCTAAAAATGTTTTTTTACGTTCCCGAATTTCAGTTGGTTCTAATTTTTCAACTGTGTTTTCCATTAATACATTTACATAATCCACCACACGGTCGAGTGCTTCGGCAGGATAATCGGGCCCGGAAAGCATACCGAAATAATTAATAATTCGTTCGTATTCGGCTTGTAAATTTTCGGTAGAATATTCAATTGAATTTATTGGAGAATTAATTTCGTTTCGGAAATTAAACAGAAGTTTATCTACACTTGCTTTGTAATCATCTGTTTTAGTTTCGGCAGGTGCTTCAACTGCAGCAGCGTTTTTTATCTTATTTATTTCCTCCTTTATTTTCGATATTTCGGCATCTTTATCTACACGAGCCGAAGGAGTGGAAAAATAGTTTTCATCCTTATTTTTCCTCAGATGATTTTCAAGAACTGCTGCACGGTTTTCCTGTAAATTATTACCTGATAAATCAGCATTATTTACTTCTGATAAATTACGTTTTGTTTCTGTTTTTTCTTCTGATAAATTACTCACGTTTTCAGTTTTTAGTTCGTGCTAAATTAAAGTAAATTAGTACTACTACGAAGTTCAAAACAGATTTTTATCAACGCTTTTTTAACAATTATTTTTATACCTCTAACACCTCTCAACTGCTTTATTTACGAATGTTTTCATTACTTTTTATTTATCTGTATTTTTAGTGAGCAACAAAAGTAGTATTTATTTCTGCCTTTTATTTTTTTAGAATTCTTCCGATACAATATCAATAATATATTTTATTTTAATTAAAAAAAAAATTTGTTGTTGTTGTTGGTCGGTTAGTATGTTGTAAAAAAAAAAGAAAAAACACTTGTTAATGTTAGTTTCCACAAATAATAAACAGCTATTAACAAGTTATCATTCTTTAAAAGATTAAGGGATAGAAATTCTCAGTTTTATAAACACAATGTTGATAAGGTATGTTGATAACAAGTTTTTTTAAAAACAGCTCGAAAAAATGTTACTAAGTTGTTAGTTGTTTCTCTTATAAAATTAAAACTTTTTGTTTGTATAATCAGGAATTATTACATGCAAACACAGCAATGATAAAAGCAAGAGAAATGTTTTAAATCTTAATAACAATTTAAAATTTTATGAACAAATGGAGTGTTGATAAAATTAAAAATAATGGGTTAGATATCAAGTCATTATTTTTCAATTTTACAAACGTGTTAAGAACGCATTTTTCTTATTAATAAACCACGATACTAATAAACTAAAACAGATGAAAATAGCAATAGGAGCAGACCACGCAGGGTTTGAGCTAAAGGAGAGGATGAAAATATATTTAGAAAAAAAAGGTTTTGAGCTGAAAGATTTCGGATGCTATTCTGACGAAAGAGCCGATTATCCGGATTATGCTCACCCGGTGGCAAAGGCTGTTGAGAATAACGAAGTGGATTTTGGTTTGCTTATGTGTGGCAGTGGAAATGGAATAAATATGACAGCCAATAAACACAAAGGCATTCGTTCGGCATTGTGCTGGAATACAGAAATAGCGTTACTAGCCCGTTTGCATAACGATGCTAATGTATTAACCCTTCCGGCTCGTTTTATAACAGAAGAAGAGGCATTGAAATGTGCCGATGTGTTTTTCTCCACCACATTCGAGGGAGGACGACATGCAGACAGAGTGAAAAAAATAAGTGAATGTTAGTGTTGCATAAACCGGAAATAAAATAAAGTAATAAAGAGTGTTTAAAAAATTAATTTTCGTTGCCTTGTTTCCGTGCATACTGTTTGCACAGGATAAGAATAATGAAGCCATACGTTTTGCAGGTTATATAACTGCCGAAGGAATGAGCAAAAACCTGCACATTCTTACTTCGGACGAATACGAGGGCAGAGAAACAGGAAAGAAAGGACAACGGATGGCAGCAGCATTTATTTCCGAAAAATTTAAAGAGGCCGGAATACCGCCTTATGTTACCGATACGTATTATCAGGAATTTCCTATCAATGTAATAAAGCCAATGCCTGCCGAAGTGAAGCTGAATGATAAGTCGTACGAGGGTAATAAGGACTATTACAGTTATCCCGGGCAGTCGGAGCAACGAATAGATGTATCCAAGGTGCAGTTTCTGGGTTATGGTATTGATGATAAAAACTACAACGATTACACTGGTGTTACGGTTAAAGATAAAGTGGTGATGATATTATCGGACGAACCATGTACCAAAGATTCGGTTTCGCTGGTAACCGGCACCAAAATGCCTTCGGCATGGACTACCAATTATCGTCTGAAACTGGAAAGGGCAAAAGAAAAAGGGGCAAGAGCATTGCTTGTGGTGGTGGATGATGTGGCCAAAGATGTGCAAACAAACAAACACCGCTTAGAAACAGAGTCGATGAAACTGGAGGTGGATAATACCGAAATGCCCATTCTTTATATTTCTCGCGAAATGGCAAACGTTATTTTGAAAAATCAAAAGGCAGAAAGTATAGAACAAAAAATTGCTTCATCGCATAAACCTATTAATAAGTTAGAGAAAGCCAAACTGGTGATTGATATAAAAAATAGAGTAGAGAAAATAAATTCGGAAAATGTACTGGCATTTATAGAAGGCAGCGACCGGAAAGACGAAGTGGTGGTAATTACTGCTCATTACGACCATCTGGGAAAAAACGGAACAAAAATATTCAGTGGTGCTGACGATGACGGATCGGGAACGGTGGCGGTGATAGAACTTGCCAAAGCCTTTGCTCAGGCCAAACAACAGGGACACGGGCCTCGCAGAAGCATATTGTTAATGACAGTGGCAGGCGAAGAAAAAGGGTTGCTGGGTTCGTCTTATTATGTGCAGCATCCTGTGTATGCGCTAAAAAATACGGTTTGCGATTTAAACATGGATATGATAGGCCGTCAGGACGAAAAGCATAAAGATAATCCCGATTACATTTACCTTATCGGTTCCGACAAGCTCAGCTCCCAGTTGCATGCCATCAGCGAAAAATCGAATAAACTATACGAGAATCTTGACCTTGATTATACCTATAATGATGTGAACGATAAAAACCGGTTTTATTATCGCTCCGACCATTATAACTTTGCCAAAAACGGAATTCCGGTTATCTTTTATTTTAACGGTGTGCATGCCGATTATCACAAAGATACCGATAAAGTAGAAAAAATTAATTTTAATAAAATGGAAAAAATAGCCCGACTTGTTTTTTACACAGCTTGGGAAGTGGCCAACCGAAACGACCGCATTGCAGTAGATTCGGATAAGAATTAACAACCTCTCCCTTTAATCCCCTCTCCGCAAGAGAGGGGTAGATAGGCGAGAAACGTGAAAAAAAACAATATAAAATAAGGGTAGGGCAGGGGAGAGGAGATATATTACAAGAGAATAAACACAACCTTCAGGCTTCGTCACCCCTCTCTTGTGGAGAGGGGCCGGGGGAGAGGTGATAAATAAAAACAAATGTCGAAAGCAGCAGATTTATTTTTAGAAGCATCCGAAAGCAAAGCATTCGATGCGGCTCATTTAAAAACAGTACGGTTTAACATTAACCAGTACGACAAAAAAGTTATTTCGGGCAAAGAGCAATACAGCAACCTGGAGCTGGTAAAAACACGGGCTTCGGCTATCAAACAAAAATCGATTGATAACCTCGAAAAATATTTAATAGAATTTGAAGCCAATTTTATTAAAAGAGGTGGAAAAGTAATATGGGCCGAAGACGGTGAAGAAGCCATTAGAGAAGCCTTGCAAATTATGCAGAAAGCCAATGCCAAAACTGTGGTAAAAGGCAAATCGATGGTGACGGAAGAAATAGATTTTAATCCGGTATTGAAAAAACACGGCATTGAAAGCATCGAAACCGATTTGGGCGAATACATTGTTCAGTTGCGCAACGAAGCCCCTTATCATATTGTTACCCCTGCCATGCATCTTTCTAAAGAAGAAGTGGCCAAAACACTTAACGAGAAAAAAGGAACACCTATAGATTACACACCTCAGCAAATTACCGAATTTGTGCGCCAGGAGTTGCGTGCCCGATACAGCAAAGCCGATGTGGGCGTTAGCGGAGCCAATTTTCTGATTGCCGATACAGGGGCTGTGGCGGTTACCGAAAACGAAGGAAACGGACTCATGTCGATGGCATTTCCAAAAATTCAAATTGCCATTGTAGGCATCGAAAAAATTATTCCTTCTATTCTCGATTTAGACCTGTTTCTGCCTTTGCTGGCCACTTACGGAACCGGACAACATCTGACAGTGTATAACACCATTTACACAGGCCCTCGTCAGCCGGGCGAAACAGATGGCCCGGACGAGATGTATGTTATCCTGCTCGATAACGGGCGTTCTGCACTGCTCGAACAAACCGAACAACGAAGAGCGCTTTCCTGCATTCGTTGCGGTGCTTGCCTCAATGCCTGCCCGGTGTATCAAACCATAGGAGGCCATGCGTATGGAACCACTTACAGCGGCCCTATAGGCTCGGTTATTACTCCTCATTTTAAAGGAATGGACGAGTTCAAACACCTCAGCTTTGCTTCTACCTTGTGTGGCAAATGCACCGAAGTATGCCCTATTAAAATCGACATTCACAAATTATTGCTGCTAAACAGAAAAGAATCGGTGGACAAAGGGTTTACCAACAAAGCCGAAAACTGGGCCTGGTTTTTCTGGAAAGGCGCTATGCTAAAACGTAGCAAAATGGACAAAGGAGGCGCTAAAGTAAAAAACTTTATGCTCAAGCAATTTTTCAAAAAACAATGGGGCGACCGCAGAGAACTACCCACTGTAGCCAACAAATCGTTTAACCAGATTTGGAGAGAACGGAAGGGGATTAAATAGGTAATTGGGCAATAGCGAATAGCAATAGGCAATTTTTCAATTGGGCAATACACAATCACCAATCACCATTCGCCAATCACCAATCAAAAAGGCCCCGAACATTTCTGCCCGAAGCCCCATTCATAATTTATAATTTCTTCCCCTTAATTCGTAAATTGGTACTATTCGTATTTCGTAAAGCCTCCTCACTCCTTCACAAACTTCCTATTCATGCTTTGTGTATCACTTTTTACATTTACAAAATATACCCCTTTTGGTAAAAACGAAATATCTATTTCTTTTTTATGGTTTGCTATACTTGTTGTTAGCACACATTCTCCAAGCACATTATATAGTGCTACTATTCCCTCTCCTTTAGTGAGGGTTAGGGTGATGCTATTTGTTGCTGGGTTTGGATAAACCTCTACCATATCCTCCTTATTATTTTCCTCCACACCCACACCAGTACAATCTATCACACTTACGTCATCCAAATAATAATAAGCAATCCCATTTGTATATAGTCCATACAATGTATCCGCATTAGAATTTTGAGGGTTATGAAAATTACCTATTGTCATAAATTTTTCTCCCCCTGTTGCAACATACGTTCCTGAAATAAGCATCCAGTTGGCCGTATCACTTAACATATTCCCTGATGGATTCTCAATTTGAGGAATTACATAATCTATGGCATGGTAAAATGTAGTATCTAACAAGCTATCATTTGAAAAATAAACACCCATATTACTAATGGCATTACCTGATAAGTTAGCTAACGAAACATAAAATTCTACACAATAGTGATGATTTGCTATAAGAGTAGAATCCAATTGTATTTCTAAATATTCACGATAATTATATAAATCGTTATATTCTGCAATATTGGCATACCCATTACCAGTTCTTGCAAATTGGTAACCTAAAGCATTATTAGGAACGCCTTCTGTATTTGATAATTCACAAGTATTTAATAAATCTGAAGAGGAACTATTGGTAATGTTCCCATAATGAATGCTCGGTTGAAACCAGGGCACTGCTAAATAAATTTGAGAAAATCCAGTTGGACATTGCGTAATATTTTCGAAAGAAGGATTTGGAACTAAGTTTTGTGAGGTTAAGGAAAGATGCTGAAACATATTCAGCATCTTTGTAAGAAATATTATTTTTTTCATGTAAATGAAAGTTAAAAAAACCCTTTTGCACAAAAGTACAAAAGGGTTTTTAATTGCTTACTTAATTATTACTAATTTATCTGTTTTTACTCTTGTATTGTTTACAGAAACACTATACATATAAATACCGGCTTCCAATTCCGATGCATTAATAGTAGCTGTGCTTGTAGCACTATTAAAATTGATATTACGTACTAATTTTCCGGTAATATCATAGATAGAAAGCAAACCCGATTCGTTGTCTCCAATACGATATTCAAAAGTAAAGTTACCATTATTAGGGTTCGGATACAATTTAAAATAAGTTGTTTCGCTTGCCGTATGTAAAGCGCTTTTACCCATCTCTGCACAGTGTTCTTCAAAATCCACTCTATACCCTATCATCTGGTAATACATTACCCTTGCCTGCCATATTATATTTCCCCCGTAGGCGCGAAGCTGAAGTGTTGAAAAGTGCGCTGGAGCTTCGTGACATAATTATTTGGTAAGTTGTACTTACCTATAATCATCTTCATATTCTTTCTGTTAATTTTATTGGACTTTGTTCGTTTGCACTGCTTAGTCTCCATTCGTTTGGCTGATTTACAAAACCTGCTTCCACCGGATTATCATGTATGTAATCTACTTTTTGCTTTATCATAGTGGGAGTATAAAGATAGAAAGGGTGATTATCATGTTTCCAAAATTGATATTTCTGTTTTTGAGGACTAATGCTGCCATAATATTCGAACTGATGAAGCATCCGTTCTTTGCGGCTTTCCTGTGGATTTTCTTCAATTGCTTTTAGAATTGATGCCTTTCGCCCCTGTTGGTGTTCCTAACTTACTCTTCAAAATTTGCAGAAACGATGCCTTTGCAGGTGTTTTTGCACCTGCAAACGAACGACTGTTTATGTATCGAGTTTTTTCCATCACACAAATTTACATTATTTCGTCATTGCTTACCTAAAAATTATGGCTGAGTTGCCCGCTATGTTTTATTTAACAAGTCCTCAGGACTTATTTCTTTACCCATATTTATTTTGCAGGAAGATGTTGGTTAAATAGGACGAAGCGAGAGGCTATGCTAAATAGGGGGCTATGGAGAAGTGGATTATATCAAGCATAAATAAGTTAGTAACGCACTTAAATGAGATTGTAACGCACCTAAACATGATTATAACGCACTTAAACATGATTGTAACGCACCGAAACATGTTTATGACGCACCGAAACATGATTGTAACGCACACAAGCTTGTTTCCAACGCACCTAAGCTTGTTTACACCACACCCTTGTTAAGTTTAGCGTCTCGCAACGTTTCATTTATCAAGTCCTCAGGACTTATTTCTTTGCCAATTTTTAGTTTGCTGCAAGATGTCAGTTTAGTAGGACTTAGCAGGATGCTATGCTCAACAGATTGGATATAAATGAGGTAATTAAGGTCTCCTGACGCAAAAACATATAAATGTGCAATGGAACGTTGGTTATCTGCAATGGAACGTTGGTTATCCGCAATGGAACCATAGTTATCTGCAATGGAACGTTGGTTATCCGCAATGGAACCATGGTTATCCGCAATGGAACGTTGGTTATCCGCAATGGAACCATGGTTATCTGCAATGGAACGTTAGTTATCCGCAATGGAACCATGGTTATCTGCAATGGAACGTTGGTTATCCGCAATGGAACCATGGTTATGCGCAATGGAACGTTGGTTATACGTAATGGAACCATGGTTATGTGCGTTGAATTCTTGATTATGTGAGTTACTCCACTCGGGTGCTTACGTGTTTCGCTGATGACTTTCCAGGCCTTTGCAGGTGTTTTTGCACCTGCAAACGATTAGACCGAAATATGATGCCTTTGCAGGTGTTTTTTCACCTGCAAACAATTTTACTGAAATCTTCATACTTTTGTTATATGGTTTCTTATAGAAAAACATCCAATGTTTATTTTTTCACAGCCACAAACCTTAATTGGATTAAAGTGCTTGAGGAGGATAAGCACAAAACAATTATAATAAATAGTTTGAATTTTTTGAGTGAAAACAAAAGAGTAAGAGTGTTAGGCTTTGTGATAATGCCAAACCATATACACCTGATTTGGCAAATACTCGAACCAAATAAAAATAGTGATGTTCAAAGAGATTTCTTAAAATATACTTCACAGCAAATTAAATGGAATATGGTTAATACTGATTCTCCTTTATTGGATGATATACGGGTAAATGCGAAGGACAGGCGGTATCAAGTATGGGAACGAAATCCGCTGTGGTTTGAACTTGATAACACAGCTACGTTTTTGCAAAAACTAAATTATATTCACAATAAT